>SDZD01000002.1 GCA_004172935.1 bacterium
ACCATCGCCTCATACACCTCACGACTCACACCCACTAAACGCACAAACTCCCACTCACGCAGACGAGACACTCCTTCTTTTCGCATCTTTAGCAGATTACGACTTATGAAAGACGTCTACTGTTAACGCCAGTGATGAAAGGGTTAGGCGGACGGCTGATTACCTGTCGATAAATTTGAAAAGGCCGTTTGAATTGAGCGGAGTCGCAAATCATTGTGGCCTTTCGGTGTCGAGGCTTTCTCACCTGTTCAAAGCACACATGGGCGAGTCGCCTCAGCAATTCCACGAGCGTCAGCGCTTGCAACACGCGACTCAATTGCTGCGCTTGACAGGGCTTAGCGTGGCCGAGGTCGCGCAGGAAATCGGCTACGCTGATCCTTTTTATTTTTCTAACCGCTTCCGACGCGCCTTTGGAAAAAGCCCGCTGCAATTCAGAAAGTCAAGGAGCTAAGTTTGGTAGCATTGCCTTACTGGGCCTTGGGCGCCGGAGGTTCGTTTTCGTTGACTTTCAAGTCGTCGATGAAGAGAGTGCCAGTTGTGGCCCGTTTGCGGGTGAGGCCAAAGCCCGAAAAGCGAATCGGCTTATCTAAAATGCCGTCGGCGTCCGCGCCCCAATTGATTTTTGGCTGGGTCAGGTCGATTTTGGCGCGTGCTTCTTTCCATGTCGGTGCCGTCGCGGCTTCGAGAAGAGCGGGGAAATCGTACTGAAAGGTTTCGCCGTTTTTATCTATAAAGCGCACGGCTGTAGCGGCAAAATCATCCGCTTTGAGGCCGATTGCCCACAGCGACACATCGGCGCTGTCACCCTCGATTTTGGCTCCTTGTGTTGTATAGAACTCAATCCAGCCGTCGTCCTTGAAGTCGAATGAGATTTTGGTTGCTGTGGTGCCAGTGCGGGCTTTTTCGGGCGAGATTTCGGCGGCACCACTCGAATTGCGGCCTTTGCCCCATACCCAGTAATCATGGGGCACGCCTTCAAAGCTCTCGCTCAGGTCTTCGGCTAAAAGGGGGAGTGCGAGGGCCACGCTGAGTGATAAAAGAAGAAGTTTCATGTTGTGAAGACCCGAATGATGGTCACTTTCGGTCACGGTTGAAGTGACACGGGTTGGTAGGACTGTGGATCTTTGGTCTGGCCGATGCCCGGCGTCCACTCTATCCAGCCTTTGCGGCCTTGCCCGTCGTTATCGTTAACCAACAGGCTCATGCTGGCCGAGCCGTCGAGTGCGGCGCGCAGCCCCGGTAATTTAGCGGGCAAACGCAATTCGTACCACGTGGTTTTGCTGGCCTCGTCGCGGTTTATGAAGAGCGGAAAGGTGCGTGGCCCGACTGGCTGGCCTTGCGGCGAGACGCTTTGCATCAGGCGTGGCCCCTCTTTGGTGAGGGCTGCCGTCCATTCGTAGAACTGACCCGTCGGTGCCTGTAAGGCGAACTGAAGCGAATCGCCTTTCCACAATTCGGTGATGGCTTCATTTTGGATGTGGGTGTCGTCGCTGGCTTTTACGGCCAGCACCAGTTCGTCGTTGGTGTGGGCGACGAAGATTTGTGCGTTCAAGTCGTTCGGCCCCTGAAAATGCAATTCGCGCATCGGTGTCGCCTCGAACAATCCGACGAGGTTACGCGGCTCTAATGCGACGAGAGGTGTTTTCCATCGCGCGAAGTCGCCGGGAGTGCCGCTGTCGGCTGGGGCACGCAGGGCAGGGCGCAGGCTGATTTCTGCCGAAACCGCTTGAGGCAGCTGTGGGGCCGCAAGGGTGATTTTCAAGGTTTGGGCTGCGAGGCCACTGTTGGGCGCCGTCACTTTCACGGTTTTAGTGTCTTTGGCTCCGGCTGCCAGCGAAATTGGCACTTCGGCAGGGGCAATGCTCCAAGCCGAGGTTTGGAATTTCAAGGTGCCTTGAAGCGGTTGAGCCGAGCGGTTGGTGATGGTGATGGAAAGCGTGCCAGTGGCGCCGATGGGAACTTCGACGCTGGTTGGCAGGGCTAACAGTTGCCCGCTATCTTTGAGCGAAGTGGCTGCGACTGGTAGGGTGAAAAACTGCGGCGAACTCGAAATCGTGTAACCCAGCAAGCCTCCCTTGGCATTAACCGCTGTGCTTTGACCGAGCAGATTTGTGGTTGTGCCTGATTTCGCGCCCACCAGAAAACGTGGAATGACGGTGTTTTTTCTGTTGGCCCAGGTGACAAGCGTGGTCTCTACGCCGTTTTTACCTGGCCCTTCGAATAGCAGCGCCGAAAGGCCATCGCCTACTGGCAAAGCCTTAACGAAGCGTTTGCCACCTAATAACGAGGTGCAGGTATAGGCGGCATTAAGAGAAGCCTTGGGTTGGAAATCGCGTTTGACGAGACCCCAGTTATGCTCGATTTCGTTGTTGTCGGTGCCATCATCGCGCAGATCGTACCACAGGTAGGCGCGATGACCGAGTGATGCAGAAATCGCGATTTTCTTGATAAGATACTGTGCCTGATCGCGTTCACTGCCGCCGCGAAACGAAGAATAGCCTGCCTCATTCATCCAAATCTGGCCCTTCCAGTCGGGCACATCCGATTTGAAATGACTATCTGCCGAGTAAAGTCCCTGTGGGTCCATGTGCGAGTGCAAAGCCACGATGTCGGGATGTATCTTTGAGGCTTTCCACCAGTCCGAGATAAATGTCGGGCGCCGCCTCGTCTCCGAGAAGCCCCCATTCATAATCATCGCGTTCGGATCGACTGCTTTGATAGCCTTCATCGAGGCATCGAAAAGTTCGCCGTACTGTTCGGCGGTTCCTTTCCAGAACGCGATGTCGGGTTCGTTCCAAATTTCCCAGTAGCGCAGCTTATAGGGCGAAGTTGGCCCATAGCGCTTGACGGTTTCGGTCAAAAACTTGGTGTAAGGCTCTATGCGTGGTGGTGCCTTGGCCCAGTCGCTCCAATCGGCTGTGTCGGTTGGCCCCGTCGAACCCCATTTGGTCGAATAGGCCATAATTGATTCCGGTGTTACGCGGTTGCGAACGAAGGCCGCGATGAGACGGTCGTAAACATCCCACTTCCACTCGTCGGGGCCGTTGGGCTGCACCACATGCCAGTTGAAGTCGTAGCGGCACATCCGCATATTGAGCGCGCCCATGAGGGCGGTTTCGCGGTCGATATTGAGGCCGTTTTCCGAAGCCGCGTGGGCGCAAACCCCGATTATGTAAGGTTCCTGGTCGTTTTGCTGCAAGCGCGGGCGCGGCAAATCGGGGTCGAGAACCGCGACACGCAGTTCTTGTAGGAGTTCGGGTTTGTCGGCGCCTGTTCCTGTGCGCTCGACGCGCACATAATAAATGCCGGGTTGGGTTGGCGTCCATTGAATCGGAGTTTTCGCGGCTGGCGTCAAGGTGCCTTCGGCGACCTTCGCGCCATCGAGTTCGGTCGCTTCCCAGCGCAGAGCAGTTGGCACTGCGATTGGCGAGGCGAGCGAGATGGTTTCGCCGCTTTTATAAAGGAAATCGGGATGCGAGGGGACGAACTTCGGTTTGGCGAGCGAGGTCGGGGTTTGCGCGCGTGCGTATGTACCCAGAAGCAAAGCGCCTCCCAGGACACTCGCCGCCGTGATGCGAAAATACATTGTTTTTGAAGTGCGAGACTAAGAGAATAAAATTGTGCTTACTCGGTGACGCGGAACGTGGGGTTGCCGCCCGAAACTGAAAAGGGCGTGTTGACGTTGTAAATCGAACCGCTTCGGGTTGGGGAAGCACCTTTGATAGCTTTGACGTGACCATCCATGAACAGGTAGTTACCTGTTTCGAGGTGGCGTTGCGCACCGCCCGGAACCCAGCCGCTGGGGAGTGGGGCAGTGGTGAAGCCGGTTAAGTCGGCTAGTCCAGGGGCGGTTGCGCCACATACGACGCGATAACCGCATCCATCGGTTGTGCTGCGTCCGGCTCCTGCGGTGCTGTCCCCCATCATAATCGTCAGGGACACATTCGATGCCTGAGCCAGTGAGACGGGAGCAAAGGGAGGAATGCCGCCCGAAACCGTGAAGCTCATGAAATAGTCGGTGTAGCCCGAAGGTGGGGTGCCGTTGGGCTGACCATAGGCGGCACGGTCATAAGGCGTTACCCAGGCCGGGTGCGAAGGCGGGGGGAGAATTTCGCTTGGGCACTGGAAAATCTGCTCACTCTTGATGTAAGGATGCATCGCATCGGCCCAGCCGAGTGGCATAGTGGGCGGGTTGGATGTCGTTACAAAGTTGTAGTTGATGGGGAACTTCTCGTCGTAGTCCTGGGTGTACTGGATAACGGCCAAGCCCAGTTGTTTGAGGTTGCTCTGGCAGGATGCGCGACGGGCGTTTTCTCTGGCCCTGGCGAAGACGGGAAACAAGATAGCGGCCAAAATCGCGATGATCGCGATTACTACCAGTAACTCGATAAGTGTGAAAGCCAGTTTGTGTTGGCGAGCGTTGGAAGTTTGGTTTTTGAAGGTGAGCATGGCGTGGTTTTCCTGGAAATATCGGAGTGAAAATTAACAAGCAGTGCTTTGAGGCACAGTGGTTTCTATGGTTGCGGTTGTGCTTTCTCGCACGACAAGGCGTGGCGTCACGAGTGCGCGTTTTGGCCAGAATGCCGTGTGTAAATCGGGGGAGTTGAGCAGTTCGAGGGTATATTGCGCGATGAGTTCGGGAGGGGTGGCGACCGAAGACAGGGCCGGGAAGGTGTGGGCGCTTGGCTTGGCGTCATCGAAACCCAAAACCGAAATCTGGTTGGGAACTTCGATGCCGTGTTCGCGAAGCCACTTCATCGTGGCCCAGGCTCCCTCGTCAGAGGCTGTAAAGATGGCGGTTGCCCCCCATTCTACGACATCCTCAAGCACTTGCAACGCCGCATCGTAGGAGCTTTCCCACACGCGCGTTCCGGGGTTGAACACTTGAGTTTCCATACCCCACTCCTGCCCCAACTGCGTGAAAACTTGAATGCGTTCGGCAACGTTGGGGTGTTGCGAAGACTCGTTCGCGATGTAGGCGATGCGGCGGTGCCCTTGATCGCGCAAATGTTCGAGGCCCATCCTGATGCCCGCTTCATTATCGACCCCGACAAAAGGGGCGTTGCGCGCCGGACTATCGACGCATACCACCCGATAATTGCTTGCGCGCAAGGCATCGTACATATCCTGAGACATGTCGTAAGGCGAACCCAGCAGAATGAGGGCCTCTTCTTCGGCGCCGTGTTCCAGTCGATGAAGCATCTCGCCGATGTTTTGTCCGCGTTCGTACAGATGAATTGTGACGCGCTGTTTTTGCTTGGTGCTTGCGAGACCGAGTTGTTCAAGCAAGGCCGTCAAAAAAGGCGAGTTGCAATTGGGCACTAGAATACCGATGTAGGGAGCAAATTGAACCGTCACATCCGAATCGCTCTTGCAGACGAACGAGCCTTTGGCCCGTTGGCGGTTCAACACCCCCTCACGCTGCAGGTCTTCCAAGGCCCGCCGCACAGTAATGCGTGAGACCCCCAGTTTTTCGATGAGGGCGCCCTCCGTCCAGAATTGTTGACCATCATCGAAATGAGCGTCGATGATGCCACGCAGCGCCTGTCGCACCTGCGAGTGCAACGGCAACTCATGCTTATGATGCAAGATGAGCGTGCGGTCAAGAATATCTATCGGTGGGGTTTGCATCGAATGTTATAACTTTATGCCAAAGCCATTATACCCATAATAAACAATTTCTAAACCTGATTTTCCACAAAATTTTCTCGATGAAATGAACTGCTTCGGACTGCACAATTGCAGTGCTTGGGAAGCGAGAGGAGTGGGATACAATTGCTCCTCTGAACCTTTTGGAATGTGTGGTTGGTGTGGCATCGTTTATGTCTGATTTCTGGAGTGGACTTGAGTAAATTGACCATAATGTAAAGCCTTAACGTTCATGTCGAGCCAGAGTCCAAGTCCATCCCAATTGCGGGGCGCCGAAATCTTTACTGTGAAGGGCGTGCCGATGGCTGTATTTCGCCTGCTGGCTGTTGGCGCTTTCAGGCATAGCCACGATTTTCACGAGCTATTTTTAGTAACCAAGGGGACGGGAAGGCACGAGCTATTTTCTCCAACGGGGAGTTTGCATGAAGTGAGTGCGCTTGCTCCGGGAGAACTCATTTCTATACCCCTGGGGTGGTCGCATTCTTACAGGCAATCGGAGAGTCTGGAAATTTTCAACGTACTCTTTGCCACCCAATTGCTTGACAAGTGGCCACACGTTTTGGAGCAATTTAGCATTTTCGATTTATCTTCTCAGGTGCCGACGAGATGGTCTTTGCAGCGCGGCGAATACGAACATCTCGAAATCCAGTTACAAATCATCGCTCGTGAGTTACTTGGGCAGAAACCCGGCTATGATGTGGCTGCTCAGGCAAAATTGTTGGACGTTCTAGTTTGGATAGAGCGCTTGCGGTCACAGTCCAGCGAAAGGCGGCCGCCGGAATCTGATGGGGCCGCTTTGCGTGCGACAGCCTTCATGGAGCAACGGTTTGCGCAGCCAATTACTATCGACGACATCGCCCGAACCGCCCACCTCAGCGCCAACTATTTTTCGGAAGTTTTCAAAGAGGCCACTGGATTGTCGCCAGGGCGATATTTAATGCGGCTTCGGTTGGAACACGCCCATTATCTCTTGCTATCAACTTCGCTCTCGGTAACTCATATCGCTCGCGAATCGGGATTTGCCGACCCCAGTCACTTCGCTCGTGCTTTCAAGGCAGCCTATGGTACAGCGCCGTCTCGGCTTCGTAAAACCGGAGAATTATCCTAGTTCTTCCGATACCCATCACGGAAAATGGAGGCGGCACTGGTTAAATTGACATTTGCGAAAAACCTATGTCAACAGCCCTTCCAACATCCGTTCTGCAACAGGCATCTATTTTCTCTCGGCAAACCCGGCTCACGGTGAAATCGCGTGTGAGACTCAGTTTCGCTCTCCCTCTTCTCGCCCTTGCGCTTCCCGTCGCGGCTCAGAATACGACGAGAAGCGTTACCCCGCAAAGCCTCGATAAAAGCTTTGTCAGTCCCCCCGACTCCGCTAAACCGCGTGTTTATTGGTGGTGGCTTTTCAATCGCGTCGATAAAGCTGGAATCAAGCGTGACCTGGAGGAGTTCAAGGCCAAAGGCATCAGCGGCGTCAACATGATTTGTACTGGCGGATATGCTGGTGCGGCGCCCTTGCCCGGTGTGAAATATCAGAGTCCCGAATGGTGGGACCTCTTCCGTTTCGCTACCAGCGAGGCCAAGCGGCTCAACATTCAATTCGGCTTCAACTTTTCGGCTGGTGGCTGGACGATGGAAGCGCCGTGGGTGACGCCGGACAACGCTATGAAGAAGGTGGTGCAGTCCACACTCACCATCGAAGGGCCAAAGCCCATTTCGCAAAAGCTCCCTCAACCCCAAATCGTGGATGGTTACTATCACGACTATTGTGTTCAGGCTTTTCGGCGAACCGACAGTGGAGTCATTATGCCTGCCGATGTTCTCGACCTGACGGACAAAATGCAACCTGATGGGACGTTGAAGTGGGCTGTTCCCGCTGGCGAATGGACGATCCTGCGAACTGGCTACACCCTTACAGGCGAATATTGGTCGAAATGGCACGCCTACCCAGAAGGCGATACCTTCGAAGGCGGAGATGGTTATGAAATCGACTATCTGAGTTCCTCCGCGCTTGACTTTCATTTTCGTAAGCTCGGAGGCCCCATTTTGCAAGCAGTTAAACAGGCTGGTGGGCGACTGGATTATCTGTGGTCGGACAGTTGGGAGTGCGGAAAGTTGACCTGGACTCAGGACTTCCCGAACCAGTTCCGCAAGTATCGTGGCTACGACATCAAGCCCTATCTGGCGGCACTGCCGGGGGCGATTCCCCACGTGAACCTTAAAACGACTTTCACGGCTACATCCGACACCCAGACGTTGTCTTTCGTTGGTACTAACCTCTCTGGTGGAGATAACACCGTCTTAATCGACAAAGTGAAGATTAACTCCGACGGAGCCACGCCACCAGGAGCTGAGCTGGGTTTCGAGACTCCTCAAATCGGCGTCGGGAATTATAAATATGCCCCCTCTGGCAGTGCTTGGACGTTCGGCGGTGTATCTCTCAATGGTTCAGGTCTGGTTGCCAATGGTAGCGGTTTCAATAACCCTCAATCCGTGGAGGGCGGGCAAGCAGCCTTCGTTCAAGGGAACGGTGCCATATCCCAGAAACTCACGGGTTTGGTGCCGGGGAAGACCTACACCATTAGTTTCGTTGCCGCCCAGCGCCCCGGAAATAAGCAGACCTGGGATGTTAGGCTCGATGACAAAGTTTGGGGCCGTTTCAAACCGGGAACGGGCGTAACCCTCATCAATGATGAAGTTACCGCTCGATTCCGTTCCGACTTCGACCGCACGATTCAGGACTGCATCGCCGATAACTTCTACGGTCATTTCGCCGATCTCTGCCACAAAAATGGGCTAGAGATGGGAAGCGAAGCCGGAGGTCCGAACAACATTCCGCCACAGGATGCCCTCAAGAACTCAGGACGTGCCGACTCGCCGGCTGGTGAATTTTGGGTGAACGGACACTACAATTCGCCCGACGGCTATAATCGGGATCGCTGGTTGCGACTCAACCTGAAACAAACCGCCTCTGCCGCTCACATCTACGGGAAAACCCAGGCGGAAGCCGAGTCATTCACGCAGCAGGAGCGGGACCGTACCCACTGGTCACTTGGCCCCGCACAACTGAAACCGTACGCCAACGACGCCTTTTGCGAGGGCATCAATCGCCTCATGCTCCATCAGGCGACGAGCCAGCCACCCTCGGACGGCAAGCCCGGTTACGAATTTTGCGCGGGACAACACTTCAACCCGAACAGCACATGGTGGGAGCAATCTCCTGCGTTCTTTAGTTACCTGTCGCGCTGCTCCTACATGCTCCAACAGGGAAAGTTTGTCGGTGACGTTTGTTTCTATCTCGGCGAGGAGCCACCAACCCTTGCGCCGCCCAAATACATCGTCCCAGAGCTGGGTTCTGGCTACGACTGCGACTACTCGAATGCCGAGGTGCTACTCAAGCGTATGTCGGTCAAAAATGGCCGCATCGTGCTTCCCGACGGCATGAGTTACCGACTTCTGGTGTTGCAAAACTGCGTATCGCCAGTGCCCGATGTCAGCCGACAGGTGGGTGGTTACCAGTCGCTCTCCGTTCCCGAAACTCCTTCTAAGGCGATGTCGGTTGAAGTCATTCGCAAAGTTCGCGAATTAGTGCGTGCGGGGGCTACTATTATCGGCGCTCCTCCCGAAAACGCCGCCGGACTCAAAGATTATCCGCAGTGCGATGTGCAAGTGCGGGCAATCGCAGCGCAGTTGTGGGGCGACCTCGATGGAACAACTCGAACCGAGCGTCGCTTCGGCAAGGGCCGCATCATCTGGGGGAAAACGGCGCGCGCCACTCTTCTGTCCGATGGCATTAAACCCGACTGCACTTTCAATGGACAGGAAGAGCGACCAGACGACTTGGATTACATCCATCGTACTGCCGGAAATTCGGAAATCTACTTCGTGATTAACCGTACTAACCAGAAGACCACGCGCAAATTCACCTTCCGTGTTTCTGGTAAACAACCCGAAATTTTCGACCCCGTGAGCGGAAAGACCCACCCCGCGACCGCATTCACACAGGCCAATGGCTGTACCACGCTTCCTCTAGAGTTCGACCGCTTCGGTTCGTGCTTCGTTATCTTCCGCAAGCCGATTTCTACCACTGCCACGGGCAAATCCACGGCGAATTTCCCCGGCTTGGCCCTGTCGCAAAATCTCACTGGCACATGGGACGTAGCGTTCGATACCGCCTGGGGCGGCCCCGCTCACGTCCAGTTCCCCGACCTCATCAGCTGGACTCAGCGCCCAGAGGAAGGCATAAAATTCTATTCGGGAACAGCGACCTACCGTAAAACCTTCGACTTGGACAAGCCAGCGGGCGCCCAAAGGCTCTTCCTTGACCTGGGTACTGTCAACGATGTCGCCGAGGTGCGGCTCAACGGCAAAAAACTTGGTGTGCTGTGGTGTTATCCGTGGCGAGTCGAAATCACCGATGCCGTCAAGCCAACCGAAAATCAGTTGGAAGTCGATGTCATCAACCTTTGGGCCAACCGTGTTATCGGCGACCTGAGTTTGCCCAAAGAGAAACGCTTGACCAATACCCACGACGTGTTTCGCTTCGATATGCTCACGCCGAAAACCCCGCTACTCAATTCAGGATTGCTTGGCCCGGTTTCAGTGTTGCAGGCACGACGCGAACCATAAGTCACTTGCCTTAATTATCCCGACACTCCCCTCTGTGGGGATGATTAAGAAGGGGATGAACTCCTGCGGTCGTAGAAGGGTAGGGAGCAGTTCAGGCGATTATTTAAATCGGGTGATGTCGGAAGAATCTGCGCCAGAGTGAAGCATTTGCTGGGTTATATCCGCGCCCAACGTTGCTTTATGAACGTTTCGGAAAAACAGGTCGGGATTATTGAGTTCAGGATGTATCGCCAGATCGCTCAGGCTTAAATTCTGGACATCATCGAAGACCATTGCTGGGCGATAATCCGTCGCTTTGCGTGCGCAGTGAACATTGACAAGCTGTAGTCCTTCGACGTGGCGAACATAAAATCCCCAGGCGGGTAATTCGCCGAACATCGAGATTTCGGGATAGCTGCCCATCCTTTCTGGGACGGAATCGAGCTTATCAGTGGTCATATTGGCTTTTTGGGAATCGCCACCACCTGGATGGAAGATTTGGATATTTTCCAGGCGCACGTTTCGTATTGGATGCCCCGGTATGCCAGCGATGGCTGATGGGAGAATGTTGGGGGCCAGTGCCGAAGGCACTAGCGTACCGTATCCCGCATCGGGCTTGCCTTCGGGTATCCAGGTTTTGACGTTTCGAATGGTTACGTTCTGGAACACGCCGGTTGGGGCTTTTGTATTGCGTTGCCCTAACCGCATGAATATAGCGCAACCTGTATTAAACGCAGTTACATTTTCAACGACGACATCGTCAACGGTTCCTCCGTCCACGCACTCTAAAGCGATGGCCGAACGATAGGTGTCGTAGACGGTCAGATTCGAAACGCGAATCTTTCTAAATCCGCCAAACGAGGCCGTTCCCATTTTGAATGCGCTGGCGCTGGAGCGAACGCGGCAATTGGAAACGTTCACGTTGTAACATCCCCTGCTATTTTTGCTGTGTTCGTCGCCCTGACCCAATGTGCCGCCCGCACCAGACTTCAAGCAGATGCCATCGTCGGCAGAATTAATATCGCAATCAGAGATTTTTACGTTGTGGCAGTCGGTGATGTCGAAGCCATCATTGTTCCAATAGACGGTGCTATCCACTTTGACCCCCTTGATGGTAACATCGTCACAACTATCGTATTTCGATACCCAGCCCGATGAGTTTCGCAGGGTCACACCCGCTACTCCGACATTACGACAACCCGTCAATCTGATGATCATAGGGCGGTCGCTTTCGTTGGCGCGATTCCCCAGCGTTTTCTGGCTGAACTCCGCGTCGGGTAATTCCAGCGACCGCAGGCGGCTCTGGTTCAGTTCTGCCGACTGCGCGCCAAATTCCCCTTGAGCGGCACGGCGCATCACGTCTTTCGCCAGAAGTAATCCCTGTCCATCAATGGTTCCACTACCGCTTAGTTTGATGTTCTTCTGGCCATCGGCATCCAATAATGCCGTCCAGTTACCACGCGGGTAGTCGGCCCGCGAAGTGCTGCCCTGCAATACCGCGCCACGCTCTAAGCGGAGTTCTACGTTGCTTTTGAGGTGGAGGCTTCCGCTCAAATATTTGCCAGCGGGTAGATATACAATGCCGCCTCCTGCCTTGCTTGCGGCGTCAATGGCCGATTGAATGGCGGTGGTATTTAATGCTGTCCCGTCCCCCTTCGCGCCGTATGCAGAGACATTGAAAACGGCGGTAGATTGTCCAGCCGCGTTTGCTGCCGCGAGAGGGGAGAAGGCAACTGTTAGCAATGCAAACGAAAGTGGAATGCGATATTTTGCTGGCAATGAATTGCTTCGGTTGAAGAAATGACTCATGTGGTCGGTTATGTCCCTGGCTTTGTTATCTTAACCAGACAGACAGTTTCAGGGCTGAGGGGGGGCATCCAGCACAGGCCCAAAGAAATAGTGCCGGACGTTTCGAGGAATTTTCTTAAAGCGTGTTTTGTCGCTTCGTTGGTTGCTGGGCCAGCGAAGACTCGCACTTCGCTCAACACCAGACCGGGATCGAGCAGGGAAATGGTTACGGTGTGGTTGGCTTTGCCATTGAGGTTGTGTTCCGTAATCGCCGAAGCGTAACCGTTTAGAACATTGATTCCCCACTCGCTGGAAAATTCCAGTGAGTCGATGTCGCGAATTTGGACGGGGCCATCGTCTACCTGAACGGCGTAGCGTAATCCCGTCTGGGAATTGGCTCGGTGTGTTGGAAGGAACCTTGGCTCAACGGTACATTTGGAAAAAGTACCGCGAAACGAGTAGGAGAGGCAAGGAGCTTTCGCGACATCCTTATCGGAGATAGATGGAGTTTGATAAGGCAGCAAAGTCATCACAGCCTTATCACCTCCCAACCCTTCTACCTTTTTCCATTGACTGGTTCGAGTATTTTTGGCGGCGCTGTAGTCGATGGCATCGAAGCTGAAATCTGGGCTTTTTGGTGCGGGAACTGGTGTTGTGCCCGCTTTCATAATAGCGACTTGCTTAACCGCTGCGCCCGCTTCGCGCTGTTCGATAATCAATTCGTTTGGCCCCTCGCGAAGTTGGGCATCCATAATTTTGACCCAGGCGAACGATTTTCCAGTCAAGTGGTCATTGGTGGAGATTCTTTTGTCGTTCACCTTGACGAACCACGAATCTTGCTTGTTATCGAGGCAGTTCGCGAGGAAATAAATCGAGACTTGTTGAGCTTCAGGCGAGTTGACAACGAACTTTGCGGTGTTACCGTTGTTCTCAACTTGTTGGGCGGGGTCCGTACCCACAAGGGCGCCAGAAATTTGCTTCATGGCCCCAGACAGTTGGGCATCCTTGGGTTCGAGTTGATAGAGCGGTGTGGCTGGTGTCGGGGCAATAGCCAGCTTCTGGGCATCGGGGCGCGCAAATACGGAAAGATTATGCGGGCGGGAATTCATCATGTTATTCCACTTGCCGCCCGCGATTTTGGTGTTGTACGTATCCGTGATCTGCTGGATTTGGTCGTAGGCATCAATGGCCTTCTGCGCGTCGCCCCACACCGAATAATCCCGCTTTTGCTCTATCAGCGCTGCACCTTTCACTGGATACAACACTAACTGGAAGAAAGCGTCCCGCTGGCGCTGTGGCAGCTTGCCGTAAAGTGCCTCGGCCTGTTTCATCAAATCGTCGTAGGCTGTCAGGCGCCTTTTGCGCTCGGTTTCGGTGAAGTTAACCCGTGAGATATGCTCTGGCTTTGTTTGTCCTGTTAGCTGATAATACTCTTTCAGGATGGAGGCGATTTCCTTCGAGTTCTCCGGCCCGAAGGTCGCTGTCGACCAGTCAGTCAAAAAGCTCATGGCTTTTTCGACCGGGTAACGGTTCACGTCGTAGGCGAGGCGTAGGCCGAACTCCATTTCCTTCTCAATGGGTTTGATGTCGCCCACATTGAATACCCACACCTTGTCCGCTCCATAGGCATAGGCTTTTCCCATCTCATAGGCCGTCAACGCGGGAGATGTGGAGCCAAGCCACAGGTATTCCTGCGGTGGCCCCAGATAGGAGAAATGGTAGTAGACGCCTGAACCCCCTTTACGCTTTTGCTCGGTGGCGTTGGAGAGCTGGCGAATGTAGCCGAAGTTATCGTCCACCCACATGAGGGTCACGTCGTCGGGAACTTTGAGGCCGTTTTGATAGAGTTCCAGCACTTCCTTGTAAGGCACGAACACTTGCGGCACCAAAGTTGGATTTGGGTTGACGTGCTTTTGGAGCATGGCCCGCTGCTGGGCGAAAATATCTTCCAGGCGCGCCACTTTTTCGGCTGTCGTGCCATCGCCTTCCATCGGGCTATCGTGAATGCCGCGCATTCCCAGGGTGTAGACATTTTCGTAGGGGGCGTTTGTCTGAACACGCTCATCCCAATATTTCAGCACTTGATCGCGGTTGGTGATGTAGTTGAACGCGCCCCGTGTTTTGCCATCCCATTCGGTGACATTGTTGCGCAGCATGGGTTCGGCGTGCGAAGAACCCATCACGATGGCGTATTGGTCGGCGACGACTTTATTTTGCGGGAACAGGTTAAAAGCCTTGGTCGTGTGATGCATCGCGGGCCACAGATAGTTGGCTTTGAGGCGCAGCAACAACTCGCACACTTTGGCGTAAGTTTTGGGGCCGATGTCTTTGGGATCGGTTTCGAAGGTTTTGGAGGCCCAGGGTTGTATGCCCCAATCTTCATCGTTAATGAAGATGCCGCGATATTTGACGGATGGGGTTTGGGAGCGATAATTTGCTGCTGAAAGAACCAGAGAGTCGCGGTGCGCAGGTGTCACATCGGCCCACCACACCCAGGGCGAAACACCGATGGATTCGGATACGCTGAACAGGCCATAGGCTGTGCCGCGTCGGTCGCTGCCAATAATCACCAGTCCCTGCGCCACACCGGGCACTGGGTTTTCGACCGTGGTAATCAGGAAGGTTTCCCAGCCGCCGCGAAGGCTGGTGACATCCAGCTTTTTGCGGGCCACCAAATCGTCAATCAGACGGCTTTTGCCCAATGTCCCCACAAAGACGGCGCTTTGTCTTGCTGCTGGCGCGCTACTCAGAACACTCGATTTTGTTCCGGTCACGCTCTGAATGTCGTTTGCGAGAGCCTCAGCGGCCAAGCGCACCACCGGGAAATCGGCGCTATCTACATAAATGGGAGCGGCGACTTTTGTATTGGCAAGCAGGAAATCTGCTTTGCTCTTCGGTTGATTCGAAACCGAAATTGGAGCAAAAGGCGACAACTTTGTCTGCGCGCTGCAAACACTCGGCAGGAGAACAAGCGACAACAGGGCCGCCACGCGGGGAACTCGGACTTTCACGGAGAAATGAATCGTAGATGATGAGTTAATGGTCGTGTCCTTATATAGATGGCGGTGTCTTTTCACCGAGTGGGCTGGGTGTGGCGACTAAGCCTTAACTGGCGAGGTACTGCCTCGGACGCAGTTCAGCTTTTGAGGTCGCTAGCACACCTCGCCAATATATTGATTCAGGTTTTCGAGAGACCATTATACCCATTATGGTCCTAATTCAAACATTATGGACCAGATTACTCTTTTAATTTTCTAGCTCGACTCTCCCTACTTTTCATATCATGAATTTCGAATGCAAAATAATCTGGTCCATAATGTTTGAATTAGGACCATAATGGGTATAATGCATCCTATTCCTGTGATGCCATCGACTTCTCCCGCTTGCCAGGGGTATTGGGGGATTCATAATCCCCGAAGTCTGCGAAAGTGCTTTGAGGCTCTTTCTTCATGATATTCAAACTCCGTCGGCCACTGTTTTTGACGCTACTTGTGGCGAGCGTTGCCCCTGCCGCGTGGGCCGCACCTCAAACGCCCACAGCACAAATCACTCTCACTCCCGGAGTTTCCATTTGGTTGAATGCCGCTGAGGCTGTCCCGGTGCAACGTGCCGCTCGCGATTTGGCGCGCGACTTTCAGAAAGTGCTGGGCACGACTTCGCCGATCACAGGTGACCGCGCCAGTCTCAACGGTCGGACTTTCATCGAAATCATCGGCCCCGGCGCGGGCGATGAGGCCAAACGCGACGCTCAAACCGCGATTGCGGGGCGTGAGGCGCATGGAGTCTTCGTAAAGCGCGACCAGAATGGGACGCGCGTGGTGTTGCAGGGCGCCGATATGCGCGGCACGCTGTACGCGATTTACACCTTCTCTGAAAAGTTTTTGGGAGTCAAACCGCTCTGGTTCTGGGCATCCCAACCCCCTTTGCCTCAAAAATCTATTCCTCTCAATATCAACACCGATTTGCGTTTCGCGTCGCCTTCGGTGCATTGGCGCACCTGGTTCCCCAACGATACCGACCTTTTCAACCCCTGGAAAAAGCGTTCTCATGATAATTACGATGCTCTTTACGAGGCGATGCTACGCCTCAAACTTAATTGTATGGAGGGTTCCAGCTCCGATGAAGGTAGTTTGAAAGCGCCTTACCCTCTGGAGCGCAGCGTTGAGATGGCGCGTGACAGAGGTCTGGCATTTGTCGGCCATCATGTCTATCCCCTGGGTGCCGATTACAACTTGTGGGATAAGTTCTGGCGCCAAATCGAGCATCGCGAACCACCTGCGCTCTCCATTAAAAATGTCGAAGAACTCAAGACTTTTTGGCGCTGGCACATCGACCTTGCTCGCCGTAATCATCTCGAAGAAATTTGGCTGATTGGGTTTCGCGGCAACGGCGACAAGCCTTTCTGGACTTCGTTTCAGGATGCTCCCAAAAGTGACCGTGAGCGAGCCGCCGTTATCGACCAGATGATGAAGACGCAGGTCGAACTGGTCAAAACTGCCACCGGGGAAGCCGCACCGCTCATGCGTACGACGCTTTATAACGAGATGTCGGATTTCTACGCAGCAGGATTGTTGCGACCACCCGCCGAACCCAATCTCATCTGGACTTTCGTGGCGGCGCGGCGAGATCACTTTCCCGCTCCCGACGCGCAAAACGCTGAGCCTCCCACCAATCAGCCTATTGGATATTACCTGAATTTTCAGTTCACCTCGACAGGCGCCCATCTGGCTCAGGCCGAAGGTTTATGGAAGATGGAGCGCAATTTCCGTTTCATCAATGGCATCGCTCCACGCCCATTGGAGTTCTCCGTCGTCAATATGGGCAACATCCGCGAGTTCGTACTCGAAGGCAGCGCCAACGCCGCGATGATGTGGGATATGCAGGATTACAACAGCGACAAGTTTCTGTTGGAGTTTTGCCGGACCTACTTTGGCGATGATAACGCGCCTGCCGTCGCCGCGCTCTATCGCGATTTCTACGACTCGTACTGGCAACAGCGGCGTCCCACTTTGCCCGGATTTGAGCGCCAGTACATCTTTCAAGATTTGCGCATGAACCGAGTGATGCAGCGCCTCATGGAATACCTGAAAAAGCCGGGAGCCTCTACCGAAGAGATATTCAGTGATGGCTCTCTCGATGCCAATAATCGCCTCTTTAACATCGTCCCCGCTGATAATGGCGTTGCGAGCAAATTGGACGCGCTTATTAAAGGCACCGGCCAGTCCATCAAAAAGCTGACGGGTGTTGTGGCGCGCGCCGACGCTTTGATGGCGCGTTTACCCACAGGGGACCGCACCTTCTTCAACGACAACCTGCGTATGCAAGCCCGCTTCCTGTTGGCGACTAATACCACTACGCATAATCTGGCTCTGGCGGTGCGAGATGCTCAGGGCACCCCTGAACGCAGCGCGCATTTGAATGCAGCACATACGGCGGCTCTTCAGATGCGTACTGCACTCGCCGAAGCCGAGCATGGCTCTTTCGAGAATTGGTACGGCTCTGACCACCTTTTTGACGTGAAGGCACGCATTGAAGACATTTCGAAACTGCTTCCAAACAAGTAATCCGCTGCCCAGCGAACATCAACAAACCGTGAATACCTTGTCCGCATTTGCTTCCATACACTCGTTCCGAAAGTACCTTGTTCTGTTTGCTTTCTGCATTGCATTCGCCTCGTGCCTTTTCGTTGGTGCGGAAGCTAAGGCAGATGATGGTTCTCGTCTCTGGTTGCGCTATGAGTCGTTGCCCGTCCAAAAAGCAGATGCGTATCGAAAGCTCCTTACTACTGTTGTAGCGCCGGGGAACTCAGCCACACAAGTCGCTATTCGCGAAGAGCTGGTGCGGGCAAGTTCGGGAATGCTGGGGAATAAGCTGGCTACGGAAAATTCCGTTGTTCGTGATGGAGCGATTGTTGTCGGCACGCCGAAGAATTGCCCTGCCATCGCAAACCTGAAACTCGATACGCAACTCGCGACTCTTGGAACAGAGGGCTTTCTGATTCGCTCCGTGAAAATTGGGACTCGCTCGGCAACGGTGATTGCTTCGCAAGGTGAAGTTGGTGCGCTGTATGGGACTTTCCACTTTCTGCGCCTGATGCAGACCCTTCAGCCCCTTGACCGATTGAACTTGACCCAGAAGCCGAGTTTCAATCTGCGTGTCCTCAATCATTGGGATAATCTCGACGGCTCCATCGAGCGAGGTTACGCCGGGCGCTCTTTGTGGAACTGGAAAGAGCTGCCCGAAAAGGTTGATGCGCGATTGCATGATTACGCGCGTGCCAATGCCTCGATTGGTATCAATGGCTCTGTCCTCAACAATGTGAATGCGAGTGCAGATAGCCTGACCCCTCAATACCTGCGCAAAACGGCGGCTATTGCCAATGCTTTGCGTCCTTATGGTGTGCGGGTGTATCTGTCCGCTCGTTTCTCGGCACCCATCGAACTCGGTGGGCTGAAAACCGCTGACCCACTGGCCCCAGAAGTGGCCGCATGGTGGAAGGCCAAAGCCGACGAAATCTACAAAATTATCCCTGATTTTGGTGGTTTCCTCATCAAGGCGAACAGCGAGGGACAGCCGGGGCCGCTCACCTACAAACGCACCCATGCCGATGGTGCCAATATGCTTGCCGCCGCTCTCGCGCCCCACAAAGGAGTGGTGATGTGGCGGGCTTTTGTGTATGACGCCAAGCCCGGTTCTGATCGGGTAGGGCAAGCGTATGATGCGTTAAAACTGTTCGATGGTAAGTTCGCCTCTAATGTGTTGTTGCAGGTGAAGAATGGGCCATTGGATTTCATGCCGCGCGAGCCTTTCCATCCTCTGTTTGGTGTGATGACCAAGACGCAACTGATGCCTGAGTTGCAAATCACGCAGGAATATCTGGGGCAAGCCAAACAACTCGCTTTCCTCGCTCCAATGTGGCGAGAGTTCCTCGACTCGGAAACCTACGCCAAAGGTCAAGGCTCGACGGTGGTCAAAGTGGTAGACGGCACCCTCACCGGGCAAAAGCTCACCGGAATTGCTGGAGTCGCTAACACAGGTTCTGATCAGAATTGGACGGGGCAGGACTTGGCTCAGGCGAACTGGTACGCCTTTGGCCGTCTCGCCTGGAATCCCAACATGTCCTCGCGACAAATCGCCGATGAGTGGGGCGAAATGACGTTTACCCATGAGCGCCAAACCGTTCAGGTCCTGACGCGCCTGTTGCTGGAATCGCGCGAGGCGGTCGTGAATTATATGATGCCGTTGGGACTCACGCACATGATGCAGGGCGGGAATCATTATGGCCCACAGCCGGGGCGCGATGCTGCCACGTATTTTCATCGCGCAGACGCGAATGGGTTGGGCTTTGACCGCACCGTGACGGGGAGCGGCATGGTGAATCAGTATCAAGCCGGTGCCCGCGAACGTTTCGCGTCGCTTGCCACATGTCCCGATGAGTACATGCTGTGGTTCCACCATGTGCCGTGGGATTACAAGATGCGTTCGGGGCGGACGCTGTGGGACGAGCTGTGTTTGCATTATCAAAGCGGTGTCAATTGGACGGGAAAGGCGCGCAAGGATTGGGACATGCTTTTCGGCACCATCGACCCACAACGTCGTGTTGCCATCGCCGCCAAGCTGGCAATTCAGGAACGTGACGCTATTGAGTGGCGCGATACCTGTTTGAGCTATTTTCAAACATTCTCCAAACGTCCCCTGCCAACAGGCGTAGGACACCCCCCACAAATAGTGACAGCGGCGCCTCGTGAGCCAGTGCTAACCGGGGATGCGACCAAGGAAGTTTTGCCCTTGACTGTTTTCAAAAATTTACAGGCCGGAAAGAAACAGACGGTGCTTGTTTATGGCACCAGTCTTTCAATCAATGGCGAATGGGCGAAGGCTGTCAAGGAGTATTTCGACAGGCAGTTTCCCGATCAGGTCACTTTCGTTAACGGCGCCAAAGCTGGCATGGCCTCGAAGTGGGGGCGCGAAAATTTGCAAGCGCGGGTACTGGATACAAAGCCGGATTTAGTTTTTATCGAGTTCGCTATCAACGATGCCAGCAAGAACAACGGCATCTCTGTCGAGCAATCGCGGGCCAACCTCGACAACATGGTGACGGTTTTGCGTGGCCAAAATCCGCAGGTGGACATCGTGCTGCAAACCATGAATGCTGTCTGGGATTCACCGCGTTCGGCGCCGAAGAAATATGGCAGTGACCGGCCTAATCTCGCGGCGTATTATGAGGTTTATCGTCGCTATGCGCGGGAACATGAGTTGCCTCTGGTGGACAATTATCCCAACTGGCTTAGATTGCAGCAGGAAAATGTGGAGACGTATCAGCAGATGGTTCCCGATGGCATTCATCCCAGCGCTCCGGTCAGTAAGGCCGTCACCTGGCCAGCGGTTGAGTCTTTACTGGAAAAGGGACGGAAGGGGGCTATGAGCAATCAAGCGACGAATCAGCAGACCACCAACTTGCAGGGCCAGCAGGCTCCCGTTGCTCCGGTTACGGCGCCTCCGGCTGTTGAGGCGGTTGTTGCGCCGCCCATTGTTGTTACGCCGCCCGCGAAGGAGAACTTCCATATTTATCTACTGATGGGCCAGTCGAATATGGTGGGACGTGACACACGTTCATTGGGTTTGCAGGGAGATAACCCCCATGTCCTGTCGCTGAACAGTGAGGGGCAGTGGGTAGTTGCGAAAGACCCCCTCCACTCCGATGGGAAGATTGCGCCGGGTGTTGGGCCGGGGCTTTCCTTTGCCCTTGAAATGGCCAAAGCTGACCCCACGGTCACCATCGGATTAGTGCCCTGCGCTGTGGGCGGGACACCATTGAGTCGCTGGGTGAAGGGAGCCGATTTATATGAGAAAGCGGTGAGCCGGGCAAAGGTGGTGGCGCAGGCTGGTGTCATCAAAGGTGTGCTGTGGCATCAGGGAGAGGCCGAAACTAGTAAGCAGGAAAACGCCGATACCTATGAAACACGACTTTCGCAGATGTTCAATGACCTGAGAGGAGATTTGGGGGCGCCCAATCTGCCAATCGTTGTTGGTCAGTTAGGCGAATTTCTCACACTGGAAAAGTACCCGTATGTAGACGTTGTGCGCGGTGCTATCAAACACATTTCTACCGTTTTTCCCCAAGTTGGCTTCGCTGATTCCGAAGGGTTGGGGCATAAGGGCGACAAACTGCATTTCAGCGCTGAGGCTGAAAAGATTTTCGGGACGCGCTACGCTCAAGCGATGCAAGAGTTGCAAAAGCCACAATAGGAACGCCTTCACTTACGAAAATAAATTACGGCGCTGAGTTATTACCTTATATAGCGCCGCAATCCATGCCCCCGATAACGCCCAGCCCGCCATGACATCGCTGGGATAATGCACGCCCAGATAAAGGCGCGACAGGCCCACTCCCAGAGCGAACAATACCCCTACGCAACTTACTGCCCATTTTACCCAAATAGGGGTTTTTCTTCCCCATATCAATACGAGTAAAGCCAACACAAAGGCACATGAGATCATCGAGTGCCCGCTTGGAAAGCCATAGTCGTATTCGGGCGAAATCGATAGCCACAAATCGGGACGGGCGCGCTGGAAGACCACTTTTCCAACTACATTGAGTGCGCCCGCTCCCACGAGAGAAATTCCCCAAAACGTTGTCGCTGTGCGCTTCCCCTGTCTCCATAGCGCGGCTAACACAAAGGCACTCGCAACTAATAATGGAGCACCACCTAACCAGGTGATTGCCAGCATCAATTTGTCGAAAGAGGGTGTTGCGTGCGCATGAAACCACAGCAGAATCGGGTCATCGAACCTCATCTGTTCGCGTTCGACGACATCCTCGGCTAACGCGGCGAATAGAATCAGTAATGCAACTACTGGCAACCACGCTTTGAAAACGCGGACATTGAATTTCCTGCTCACGTTGGGAAGGGCGTGTTTCATATCGGCCGCCGCCGTTTGGAGTTTCTCCACAAGGTCGAGTCTCAGGTGCGCCAATAAGAACTCTCTGAGAACCAAATAAGAGGTTTCACAGAACAGATGTCACTTCCAAGCATTTGAAATTCGGCGTTATCAGTTAGTGGATAACGCCTATAAAACCTCGGCCTTTTCTGGACGAATATTTAGTTGGTTCTTATCTTCTTCTCAGATGCGACCTGAACACTCGTGCCTCCTATGGTTCACACAAAGGGTGTCATTTTGTTTGTTTGTTGGGCGTTGAGTGCAGGGCTGCTCCTTGGCCAAGAGGCGAAGGCACAAACAGTTTCTATTGATGCTTCTGCGCCATCAACTTTAATCCCGGCGGAACAAGCACACGTACATCTCTCTTCCCGCACCACTTCCTCCGCTACAAATCAACCTGCGTGGGCGAAATTCGCGTCGGGTACCGGCAGTCTCGTCTACCTGGCGGCGGGAACTCTGTTGCCTTTAATTGAAGATGGCAAGGAGGGCAAACAGCACGCTCTTCGTACCGCTGATGCCTTAATTACCTCAACTCTTATCACAGAGGCACTGAAGACAGTCACCCATGAAAAGCGGCCCGATGGCTCCGATTATAAATCGTTTCCATCTGGGCACTCCACGGCAGCGTTCGCAGTCGCTACCATGCAGGCGCACTATCATCCCCGGCAAGCCCTATTTTGGTACGGAGGAGCTACAATTATCTCGGCGTCCAGAGTTACTTTAGATCGCCACTATACCCATGATGTCATCGCGGGCGCTGCAGTCGGATTCCTAACTTCTCAGCTTGCTCTCAGGCAAAAGCATGGGCTATTGCTATTTCCTTTCATTGCTGGCTCCGCAACACAGCGCGTGGCTGGAATTTCGGTCGGAGGGGCATTCTAAAATTGCCAATGGGCACCCATAACATCCTTTTGAGTTTTGCCTTTCTCTTGTGTGTTTCTACTGTACGGGCACAAGACACTGTTCCCCCAACTATAGCCCCCGATGGTTCGCCAGTCAGCCAACTTCCTGTTGATGAAGTCAAGCCGACGACACAGCCGGGGGCTTCCAAGCCGCTTTCTCTTGCGGAGGCTCTGGCATTGGCTCATCAAAATGCTCCCACTTTGGATATAGCGAAGGCGCGCGTTGAGGCGGCTCAGGCTCGTTTGCAAGTCGCGCGAGCACGCCCCAACCCGACGCTCGCTTTGGCGCAGCCTTTCACCGTCACTGGTCAGCGCGGAGCTACAGGCGGGTTCGATGAAGGTGTCGTTGCCTCTCAAATCATTGAGGGGCCTGGCAAGCGTTCTGCGCGTTCTCGAAGCGCCCAGAGCGAGCGTAACGCCTCACTTTTCGACTTGGCGGGCAGCGGCACCAGTCTGGATTTCGCCGTGAAAAGCGCTTATTTCGATGCCGAGCGCGCTCAAAGTGACCGTGAGGTTGCCCTCGCCACATTACGGGACGCGCAACAATTTTTGCAGGGCACTACCGAACAGGAGCAAGCGGGCGATGTGCCGCGCCGCGATGTGTTGCGCGCCCAAACCGAAGCCGACCGCGCCACAAGTGCTTTGGTACAAAGCGAGGCCGATTTGAAGATTCGTCTGCAAACGCTGGCTTCTCTCGCGGGAATTACCGATGGTGCGCTACCTCAGCTTTCCGATTCGCTCAATTTTGCGCCAGTGCAATTGGATGCGGTTGCGCTCGACGAATTGGCTATGCAGCGACGAGGGGATGTGCAAAGCGCTCGCGCCACATTGGAGGCGCGTAGTGCCGACATTCAGGGAGCCAAAGCCGCTCGCCGCCCCGATTTCTTCGCTGAAGCACGTGTTGCCCAGATTGTCCCCAGTGCGGGTGATGTAAAGGGTTCATCACTGCGTGTGGGAATTTCTCTCCCCCTCTTCGACTTTGGTAGTTTGAAGCAGGGGATTGCAGTCGCGCGTGCTGGTGAGGCTGAACAACGCGCCACTCTGGCCGATGTGCAGCGGACAGCACGATTGGAAGTTGTGACTGCCTTGCAAACCTTGGACGCCGCCGGGCAGGTCGTCAAATCATTCCAGGGAGGACGCCTGCAACGCGCCCAGACGCTGCTCGATCTTGCCCGCACTGGATACGCCGAAGGCGCCTCCACGTTGCTGGACGTGCTGGATGCGCGAGCAATTTTTCGCGCCGAGCAAGCCGATTATAATCGTGCATTGGCCGCTTATAATACCGCCCTTGCCGATGTAGAGCGCAGTGTTGGAGGCGTATTGCCTTCATCCGCAAGCTTAAGCCCGGCTGCGCCTGCCGCAGATACAGCTCCGGCTCCATTGGGAGCTAAAACTCCATGACCCAATCGAAATCGAAATTTCCCATTGTTCCGTTCATTGTCGGCGGTATCTTGATAGTAGGCGGGTTAGGGTTCATCGCATGGCATCGCTCCAGTAGTTCCGCCGCTACCGCCGCCGCGAGCGCAGATGAGGCCCCCACTCCGGCTCCTGCACCAGTTAAGGTTGTTCGCGCGCGTTTGGCCCCCGTCGAAACGTTAGTTGATGCTCAAGGTGCTTTCGTTGCCAGTCAAGGCGGCTCTGCGCGTATCGCTCCCGCGAGCGCGGGCCGACTCTCACAGGTTTTCGTACGCGAAGGCGAACGTGTGCAAATCGGACAGCTATTAGCTCTTGTCGATAGTCGCTCGGCTCAGGCCGCTGTTCGTTCGGCACAGGCTGCCCTGGGGGCAGCTGGAGCCGACACTCAAAGCGCCAGTTTGGGCACTCAGGTCGCGCAGTCGGATGCGCAAAATGCCACGGCTCAAGCCCAAACTGGACTGAAAAGCGCTCAGGCCGACCGTGACACCAGCGTTCAAAGTGCGCGCGCTGCATTGACGCAAGCTCTCTCGGATACGCGCAAGGCCAGTCTCGCCGCCAACACCAGCGATTTGAGCAACGCCATTACTCAGGCAAGGTTGGGAGTTACAGTTGCGCGCACCGATGCTCAGAGTTCGGTTCAGGCCGCGCAAAATGCTCTCGCTCAGGCCCAAACCGACTACGATAAAACACGCGCAGGGGCGCGTCCGCAGGAAATCGCAGCGGCTCAGGCTGCTCTGGAAAGTGCCCAGGCCACACAAAGCCGCGCCCAGATCGAAGTGACCCGTTCGCAGCGGCTCTACGACAAAGGTTTATTCGCGCGTCGTCAACTCGACGATGCCCAAACCGCCTTGCAAGTCGCTACTCAAAGTACAGAAAGCGCGCGTGCTGCCCTCGACCTGTTGCGGGCGGGCGCTGTCGCGCAGGATGTCGAGGCTGCCCGTTTGCGAGTGACTGCCGCACAGAATACCCTTTCTGCTGCGAAACAAAGTGGCGATGCCAAAGTGGCTCAGGCTCAGGCCCAACTTTCGTTGGCCCAGTCGGCGCTTCGACAAACCGCTCCCCAACGCGGCGAGGACATACGGGCCAGTTCCTCGCGAGTGCAAGCCGCGAGAGAGGCGCTCGATTCGGCGATAAAAAGCGGCGATGCCAAAGTGGCTCAGGCTCAGGCGACACTTCGAGCCGCCCAGAGCGGCGCCCTGACTGTTGCCTCTAAAAGAGCCGATGAACGCTCCAAACTCGAAGCACAAAACGCCAAAGTTGCTGATTTACAATCGGCTCAGGTCGCCGTATCTCAAACCGAAGTCCGCTCGCCCTTGAATGGTACCGTAGTCAAGCGACTACTCAACACTGGCGAGAATGCCGATGTTACAACTCCCGTCGTTGAAATCGCTTCATCGAGCGCTTTGGATTTCGTCGCCCAGTTGCTCCCATTCGATGCCGCTCGTGTCGCTCCCGGTCAGATGGCGCGTGTGATTCTCGATGGCGGCCCAACACTGGATGCTCGTGTTGAAAGCATTGGTACTGTCGATGCCACCACTGGATTGCAAAGTGTGCGTTTGAGTGTTGCGGGGACAGCAAACGCCACCAGTGGCGTCGTGGCAAAGGTGCAGATCGTGGTCGAGCGTCGTCTGGCTTCTGTTACTATCCCACCCACAGCTTTGCTGTCGCGTGGCGGAAAAACCGTCGTTTTAGTCGCGCAGGGAGGAGTTGCCCATGAGGTCGAAGTGACCGTCGGGACCAAGACAAACGCTTTTGTCGAAGTGCGTAAGGGACTAAAACCGGGCGATGTCGTCATCACTCAGGGCGGCTACGAACTGGAAGATGGCGCAGAAGTGCAATTGACACAAACCACAAAATGAACCTCTCCTCTTTCGCCGTCTCGCACCTGAAGGCCCTTATTTTCGTGACGCTCATTTTGTGCGTGGCAGGTCTGTTAGCTGCGGGGGCATTTCCCGTTTCTATCTTGCCGGATGTCACTTTTCCGCGTCTGGTGGTCATCGCAGAGGGTGGAGATGCGCCCGCCTCGCAAATGGAAGTCAGCGTCACCCGTCCTCTCGAAGATGCGGCTTCTACGGTGGCAGGTGTCCATCGCGTTCGCTCTACAACACAGCGTGGAGCCGCAGAACTATCAATCGATTTCGCCGATAGCACCAACATGCAGGACGCGCAAAATTTGATGAATGCGCGTTTGAACGAAATTCGCGCCAATTTCCCGCTCGGAACACAGGTTTCCGTCGAGCGCATGACCCCTACGGTATTCCCTGTGCTGGGTCTGTCGCTGCAATCCAACACCTTGTCTCAAAGCCAGTTGTGGGAATTGGCGACCTATACATTGCGTCCCCGTCTCGCGCGTGTTGAAGGTGTGGCCCGTGTGGTGGTGCAGGGCGGAAGGGCGCCCGAAATCGCTGTCGAAGCCGACCCCCAGAGATTGGCCGCACTGCGCCTGAGCGTCGCCGACTTATCCGATGCACTCGCAAAAACCAACGTCGTGCGCGCCACAGGTCGCTTCGATGCCAAATACCAGCAGTATCAGGCTCTGGTTTCAGGGCGCTTGACTGACATTCCCGGTATCGAGAATACCGTCGTCTCCACCCGTGCCGGAGTGCCCATTCTGGTTCGTCAGGTCGCATCCGTTCATCCTTCCACCGAAGATAGAACCACGGTTGTCACGGCGGATGGTCGCGAATCGGTGCTGCTGAACATCGTTCGCCAGCCCAACGCTAACTCTGTCGCAGTGGCTGCTGGCATCAAAGCCGAGATGGCTCTGCTCCGCAAGGAGTTGCCTGCCAGTGCACGTCTCAGTGTCTTCTACGACCAGTCGATCCTTATCAACGATGCCGTTACCAGCGTACGTGATGCGGTTATTCTGGGTGCGTTTTTGTCGGTTGTCGTGTTGCTACTCTTCCTCGGCGACTGGCGGGCAACACTAGTTACCGCTTCCATCATTCCGGCGACGCTCTTCATTTCGTTTGTAGCGATGCGTCTCGCGGGCCTCACGCTCAATTTGATGACTTTGGGGGCATTGGCTGTGGGCATTGGTTTGGTCATTGACGACGCTATCGTGGTTGTCGAAAACGTGTTTCGACATCTGGCTGCAGGGCAAACGCCGCGAGAAGCGACTCAAAGCGCCTCGCGCGAGATTTCGGCGCCCATGATTTCCTCGACCCTCACAACCGTCGTGGTTTTTCTGCCGCTCATGCTGCTGTCGGGAGTGGCGGGCGCGTTCTTCTCTTCGCTCGCTATCACGCTTTCTCTGGCCCTGCTCATTTCCCTTGTGTTGGCGCTATTTTTGTCGCCTAGCCTGTGTGCTACGTTTTTGCGACTGCGCGAGGGGCATTCCGACGAGGGCGGCCCAATCTTTCAGCGTTTGGTGGCTGGCTACGAGCGAACGCTTCGCTTCGTTCTGCGCCATCGTATTATTTTGCCTGTTTCTGTTGTGCTGTTGCTTGGCTCGACATGGGCGATGGGACAGCAACTTCAAAGCGGCTTTATGCCCGAAATGGATGAAGGTGCTTTTATCCTCGACTATCTCACTCCAACTGGTACGTCGCTCACTGAAAGCGACCATGCGCTTCAAAAAATCGAAGAGATATTGGCCCATACGCCCGAAGTCGCCTCCTATTCGCGGCGCACTGGAACCGAACTGGGATTTGCCATCACCGAACCGAACAGAGGCGACTTCGCTGTCATGCTCAAAGAAGGCAAGCGTCGCCCCGTATTCGATGTTATTTCCGATATTCGCTCGCAAATAGATTCGCAAGTTCCCGGAGTGCAAACCGACTTCATTCAGGTGCTTCAAGACCTCATCGGCGACTTGTCCGGCGCTCCGTCACCCGTCGAAATCAAGTTGTGGAGTGAAGACCCCGTAACGCTACGAAGTGCCGCCGAAGATGTGGCCGCGCATCTGGAAAAAATTTCCGGTGTTGTAGATGTTGCCAGTGGCGTTGTTGACAGCGGCCCCGAATATGTGTTGAAAGTCGATGAAGTGCGGGCGGGCAGGGCAGGACTTACCGCCGATGCTATCGCGTCGCAGATGAACTCTGCGCTCTTTGGCGATGCCCCGACGCAAATCATGCAGGGCGACCGCCCCGTTACCGTGCGGGTAAGGCTGCCTCTCGCTTTTCGAGATAACCCCACTGCCATCGGCCAACTACAAATCGCCTCGCCGTTGGGCTTTTCGTTGCCGCTCTCCTCGCTTGGCGCGTTGCAAGAAGTTGGTGGCCAAAGCGAAATTCAGCGCGAAAACCAGCGGCGCCTTTTGCCTGTGACTGCTGGGTTGGAAGGCCGAGATTTGGGGAGCGTCATGACCGACGTTTCAAAAATGATGAGTTCGTACAAGTTACCCCCCGGCGTAACTTATGAATTGGGTGGTCAGGCGCAAAGCCAGAATCAGGCGTTCTCCAATCTTGTGCTTGTGTTGGCGTTGGCAATCGCGCTTGTGTTTGGTGTCATGCTATTCCAATTCGGCAGTTTCACCGCGCCATTGACGATTTTGGGTGTCATGCCGCTGGCTTTGTTCGGTGTGGCGCTTGGTCTGTGGCTAACAGGCACGCCTCTCAACGTGTCGAGTTTCATGGGCGCCATCATGTTGGTTGGCATCGTGGTTAAAAACGGCATTCTGTTGCTCGATCATGCCCAGAATGCTGAGCGTGACGGGCAAAGTCCCGAAGAGGCTGTGCAGGAGGCCGGGCGAGTGCGTCTTCGCCCCATTCTTATGACTACCCTCACCGCGATTCTGGGGCTTGTGCCGCTCGCTTTGGGATTGGGCGCGGGGGCCGAAATGCAAAAGCCCCTCGCCATCGGTGTTATCGGCGGATTGAGCTTTTCCACCCTGTTCACCCTGTTGTTCGCCCCGTCGCTTTATGTCTCTATGCGGCGCTTTCAACTGCGGTTCACTGGCCGGCGTCTCGCCCAGCCAGAAGGCACGAATTGAACGCTTCTCCTTTATATGGAAACTCTTATTTCGTTCTTACTCATTTCTTAGGTAGCCACGCCAACACTGCGGTTTAGCTTGCGCTCTTGCGAGCTACATCAACATTATGAGAAGCGATACAAAAGCATTCCTGTGGACACAAGGTACTCTAGCCGTCCTGCTGTGTGCGTCTGGAAGCATACCTTTGACGCTTGCCAAAGCTCAGGAGCCGCACGTCACCCTTCCCACGACTCAGTTGGTTCAGGCCATCCATGCCGCCAGTTCTGCCAAAGTAGGGAGCATCGCACAAGTTGAGGTCGAACACCAGAAAGGCCAGACAACAGTCGGTGTCGAAATTCTGGCGACCGATGGTAAAAAATACGATGTAAGCGTCGATGCTTCTACTGCCAAAGTCTTGTCAACGAAGATTGACACGGCAGATGACGACACCAAAGAAGAAGCCACGGTCACCCTTCCAACTGCCCAATTGATTCGTGCTATCCATGCCGCTAGTTCCGCTAAAGCAGGGAGCATTGCTCAGGTTGAAGTCGAATCTGAAAAAGGCCAAACGAAAGTAGGCGTGGAAATTGTCGCAGCTGATGGGCAGAAATACGATGTGAGCGTTGCGCCATCCACTGCTAAAGTTTTGTCCGTAATCGCTGACAAAGAGGATGAGGACGAGTCCAAAGAGGGCGAAGGCGTCGAGTCCAAAGACAAAGACGATGAGGCCAACGACAAGGACTAAAGCCAATCCTGAGGGCGATGCCTATTTGAGAATGAATCAAACAGGCATCGCCCTCGGTAAAGCACAATTGGAGTCGTGAACGAAATAGGTTTCGATGAATGTATTGATTGTCGAGGATGAACCGGGCAGTTCGAGCCTTTTGGCGCAGACATGTTCCGAAAGTGGTTATGTTGTCCGTGTTGAGCCGAGTGGTGTGGGGGCTTTAGACCTCGCCAAAAGCGCCCAGTTTGAAATCGTTATTCTCGATGTGATATTGCCCGGATTAAATGGATTGAAGGTCTGTCGCCAATTGCGGATGGAGGGCGTTTCTTCGCTACTCGTCATTATTAGTGCCCGCAGTACTGTGCTAGAAAAAGTGGCGGGTTTGGACGCAGGGGCAGACGATTATATTGCCAAGCCTTTTTGCGTCGCCGAAGTCATGGCAAGGATGCGAGCTTTGCTGCGTCGCCGCCAATCGGACACAGTGAGGCTTCAAGTCGGTGATCTGATTCTTAATACCGACACTCGTCAGGCTATCCGCGACGGCAAATATATTCACCTTTCTACGACAGAATATTCTCTTCTCGAATTTTTGATGCGCAACGCCGGGAGAACGATGCCGCGCAGTGCGATTTTGGACTATGTCTGGCAATACGATTTCGCGGGTAACGATAACATCCTCGACGTTTACATCGGGTATTTGCGCGCAAAAATAGACAGGGGATACATTCCCTTAATCCACACCTTGCGAGGCATTGGTTATCGCCTGGGCCTCGAATAATTGAGCGGTAGCTGCAATGTTGCCCTTATGAGTTGCCATCTGTTATGTCACGCAATCGAAGCATAGGACTCTGGGAGCAATGGGCGCTGGTTGCCTTATGCCTTACCTGTGGCGTTATGGCATTAATAGAAATCAGCCCCGTCGTAAAGCCGACTGTTACCGGAATAAACCCTTCCCACCTTCTTCAAATTATCGACACGGCGAGCATGGCCAAAGCCGGGGACATCATGAGCATTGCGGTTAAGAGCAAAGGCATTCACACGATTGTCGATGTGGAAATCCACTCCTTTAATAAGCGCGTATACAGAGTCCGAATCGAAGCGATCTCTGGCGAAGTTATATCTATTGTCTCAATAAAATAATGGCAATTAAGATGATAAAAAGAACGAAATCCACTTCGAGAAATCCATCCCGATTAATTAACAGCGTGCCAATGGGCGTTTGAACATGAAATGAAAATCCGCCTAAATTCGCAGGGTCTCCGTTCAATGCGTACCCGTATGACAGCGCTGTTTGCCTTGCTGGTCGCGCTGTTGATGGCAGGAGTTGGATATGGTGTCCTGCGACTCGAACGCCAGCGCGCCCAAGCGCGTGTTCAGGAAATTCTCCTCCTTGCAGAGAAACGCGCCTATCACGAGATTGGCGATGAAAGCAAAAACAGCAACTCTCTGGCGGCAGCTGTGAAATCTGAACAAGGCGAGATTTCGGGAGGCCAGGTAAACATTTGGGTTGTTCAAGGCTCACAGGTGTTGTGGGCTTCTCAGCAAATCGCCCCGCCCTCATCCTCCGACGACCCTCATTGGCCCTCTCGCATACTCTCCTTTGGCGAGCAAAAAGTCATTCTCGCGCACCAATGGACGCCCGAAGAAGAGGAGTTGCGGGCCACCTCGCATGAGCTAACCATCTTAGGACTATTTGTAGTCGCGATAACGACGGTGTTCGCGTGGTTCGTGGTCGGACAAACCCTTTCCCCCATCAGCCGCCTCGCACAGCAAGCGCAAAACTCCAAGTTGCAGGGACTGTCGGTTCGCCTACAAACCCCATCAAGCGACGCCGAAATGCGCCATCTGACAGGCACACTCAACGAACTTTTAATTCATATCGAGCGAGAGGCTCAGGCGCGGGCGCGTTTCTACGCAGCAGCGTCCCATGAACTGCGAACCCCTATCCAAATTCTTTTAGGTGAAATTGAGGTCGCTAGAGGACGCCCGCGAACACTCCTAGAGCATGAAGAAGTCTTGGCGCAATTGCACACCGGCACCGAGCGATTAGCCACGCTCGTCCAAGATTTACTGCAAATGAACGCTTTGGAGATGCGCCAGAACTTGGCGCCCTGTGAGCAAATCAACCTTTCGTTCTGGATTGAGCGCGCACTCTCGCAGCAAACAGCGGCCCTCGAAAATCGCGCCCTAATTCCCGAAATGCATTTAGTTGATGCGATCATCGAAGCGCCTCCTGGACATGTCGAAGTGCTACTTCGTAACCTCACCGAAAACGCTGCCAAGTATGCGATACCGACGACAAAAATCTGCATCGCCCTTAACTCGTCTGTTCACGAAACCACATTCGAAATATACAACGCCTGTGAAGTCGTCCCCGATACCCAATTCGAAGAATGGTTCGAACCATTCTTTCGCCCAGATACCTCGCGTTCTTCTCAAACAGGAGGCAATGGTTTAGGGCTGGCCATTTGTCGCTCTATCTGTACCGCGAATGGTTGGAATATCACTTTGAAGCCGCGCGAAAAAGGAATAGTTGCAACTGTCACCTTTCCTAAAAGGTGAGCTGAACAGTAGAGCGGACATATGAAACGTCCGTCATCCGGGGCAAAACCTCCTGTGTCCACCCGGACACAATTCCCTCGGAATTGGTGATTTGATGATCTAAGCGAGAAATAAATTAGCTTTTCATATTACCCCTAAGAGCTAACAACCCGACTGGCGCTTTCTTTCCGGTAAACATCAGGGGGCGTGAGTTGCCACGCTTTTACGCTCGACTAATTCGCCTCGTATGGTAAGAGTCTGGGCGTCGTCGCGGTTGCCGGAGAGGCGAGCGCTCAGAAGATCGACAACCGATTGGGCGATTTCCTCCGCTGGTTGGACGGCACAGGTGAGCGGGACCGGGCAATATTTGGCGACGGGTTGGTTGTCGTGGCCGACCACACTCAACTCGTGCGGAATTCTTACCCCCGCTTCCATGACCTCGGACATGAAAGCCAGCGCCGAGTAGTCGTTGACGACACAAAGCCCTGTCGGTCGGTTTTTCAGTGAGAGAAAGTTGGCGGCAAGTTGCTGTCCGCCTTTTTCATAATCTCCGCACTTAAAAAACCATTGGTCGTTCACGTCGAGTCCGGCTTCGCCAAGCGCTCGACAAAAACCGATGATACGAGGATTAGTTTGTGTTGAAAAAGTAACCTCTTTTTCAAATGGTAGGCTAATACCCAATTGGGTATGCCCCCGTTCGATTAGGTAGCGTGCGGCTTGATAGGCGTTGTGTTCACGGTCGAATACCACTTGGTCGCAGTGAAGTGGTACTGGCGCATCATAGCACACAACGATGCCGCCATCCTGTTGGTAGCGCTGCAATTCTGGCAGCGCGGAGGGGTGGGCGCCATGTGTTGCATAAACGATGGCGCGCGGTTGTTGGCGACACAAATCCCTTATCTCTTCGGCCTGTGACCTGTGCGTCTCATCGTTGCCTCTGGCTACCGAGTAAATGGGCACCTCCCAGCCCAGTCGCTTTAATTTGCTCTGGATGGAAAGAATTTTTTCGGTTCCGATACCCACGTCCAGATTATACGAGCAGAGGTAGACCAACTTATTGCTGCCTCTGTTGGCAAGCCTCTGCGCCAAAGGGTTGGGTTCGTAGCCCATTTCCTGCGCGACCTTCAAAATTCGTTGGCGCGTGGAGGCCGACACCGTGCCTTTGCCTGATAAACCTTGCGAGACGGTGGATTTGTGCATTCCCAATGCTGCCGCGACATCATGAATCGTTGGCCGGGGGTTTTCAGGAGATGAGGGCATGGAAACGTTGAGCGTAATTAGTTTGCCTGTAATCGAAAATTGGCCCACAGGCGCGCTTTGCAGAGGCACCCGGCTCATAGGTTCCGTTGGCTAGAATTTCAAATTCCATGTTCGGGTATGAGGAAAATAATAGAGGCTGAGTGCATTTTAGGAAATTTCCCGTAAACCGGTTTAAAAAGAATGATAAGTGGGTATAGTCGGTATATTCAAATTTCATAAACCGGTTTGTGTGTGGCGAGATGTTGCAACTGCATCGGGGCCGATTGATATAGCTCCTTCACTGTGCTTCATCGTGTCGCGAGGTGATTTGTAGGTTGAATTTATGCACCTGTACCGATGGTTTCTCCTTACCTTTGCCATGCTTTGCGCGCTGTCTGTGGCAGCGTTTGCTTATGAGGCTCCCGCGAACCCGCGAGCCAAACTGAACTTCAATTCAGGTTGGCGTGTGAATGTGGGGGAGGTGAGTGGCGCCGAAGCTCCCGCTTTTAATGATGTTGGCTGGAAGCAGGTGACAACCCCTTACGCCTGGAATGAAGATAGCGCCTTTAAGGTGAGTATCGACGACCTCCCGACTGGCATCGCGTGGTATCGCAAGCATTTCAAGCTGCCCGCCAATAGCGCTGGCAAGAAGGTTTTCCTGGAATTTGAGGGCATACGGCACGCGGGCGAATTCTACCTTAATGGTGCTTTTATTGGGCGACACGAGAACGGGGTGATGGCGTTTGGTTTCGACATCACCGACAAGCTGAAGCCCGCACCTCAGGAGAACGTGTTGGCTGCCAGAATCGACAACTCTTGGAGCTACCACGAGAAAGAAACCAACTCGACCTTTCAGTGGAATGACCGTAACTTCTACGCGAACTATGGTGGTATTAACAAGAACGTCTACCTACACGTTGCCGACACGCTTTATCAAACCCTCCCTCTGTACTCCAATTTAGGAACCAGTGGTGTTTACGTCTACGCGAGCGACTTCGACATTCCCGCAAAAAGCGCTGTAATCACAGCCGAATCGCAGGTCAAAAACGAGTCGGCCCAGCCGCGAACTTTCAGTTATCAAGTCGTGCTGGAAGATATGCAGGGCAAGACCGTGCAAACCATTAATGGCCCCCAAACGACATTGGGCGCGGGGCAAACCAAAACGGTGAGTGCCGGGGCACGAGTCCGTGGGCTGAACTTCTGGAGTTGGGGATATGGCTATCTATACAACGTCTACACCATTCTTCGTGTCGATGGGAAAGCCATCGATGTGGTGAAAACGCGCACTGGCTTTCGTAAAACCGAGTTCGCTAACGGCATGGTCAAGATCAACGACCGCGCCCTGCAAATGAAAGGTTATGCTCAGCGCACCACCAACGAATGGCCCGCTCTGGGAATCAATATTCCCGCCTGGGTCAGCGATTTTAGCAACCGTATGATGGTCGAGAGCAACGCTAACCTCGTGCGTTGGATGCATGTCACTCCTTCCAAACAGGATGTGGAGTCGTGCGACCGTGTCGGCTTGATGCAAGCCATGCCAGCGGGCGATTCGGAGCGCGATGTTACAGGGCGCCGCTGGGAACTGCGTACCGAAGTGATGCGCGATGCCATTATCTATAATCGCAACAATCCCAGCGTGCTTTTCTATGAGTGCGGCAACAACGGCATCAGCGAAGAACATATGGTGCAGATGAAGGGCATCCGCGACCAGTACGATTCCTATGGTGGGCGTGCCATCGGTTCGCGCGATATGATGGGCAGCAAGAGCGCTGAATATGGCGGTGAAATGCTGTATATCAACAAGAGCGCGGCCAAACCGATGTGGGCGATGGAATATTCGCGCGATGAAGGCTTGCGCAAGTATTGGGATGAGTTCTCGCCCCCCTTTCATAAAGAAGGCGATGGCCCCATGCATAAGAACGAGCCTGCTCCCTCTTACAACCACAATCAGGATAGGCACGCCATCGAGAATATTGTGCGTTGGTACGACTATTGGCGCGAGCGTCCCGGCACCGGAACGCGGGTTAACGATGGCGGCGTCAACATCATCTTTTCTGACTCCAACACCCACCATCGCGGCGAATCGAACTATCGTACCAGCGGTGAAGTCGATGCCATGCGTATCCCCAAAGATGGTTTCTATGCCCATCAAGTGATGTGGGACGGTTGGGTCGATACCGAAAAACCGCGCGCTCACATCCTCGGCCATTGGAATTACGCGCCTACCGTGAAAAAAGCGGTCTACGTGGTTTCGAGCGCGGACAAGGTCGAACTGTTTGTTAACGGCCAATCGAAGGGTTTCGGTAAACAGGAATACCGCTTTCTATTCACCTTCCCCGATGTGCAGTGGCAAGCGGGCACCGTGAGCGCGATTGGATATGATGCCGCTGGTAAACGCATCTGTGAGGATGTTAAAAAGACTGCGGGCGAACCTGCTTCTCTTCGTTTAACTCCGCGCACTGGCCCCGGTGGTTTGAAGGCAGACGGAGCCGATGTGGCATTTGTCGATGTCGAGGTGGTGGATGCTCAGGGCAACCGTTGCCCCACCGCGCTTAACCTCGTGAACTTCCAGCTTTCTGGCCCAGCCCAGTGGCGTGGGGGCATCGCGCAGGGGCCAGATAACTATATTCTCGCGAAAAGCCTACCCGTCGAAGGCGGTATCAACCGCGTCATCGTTCGCTCTTTGCCGCAAGCGGGCAAAATTAGCCTCACTGCCAGTGCCGATGGGCTTAAAACAGCGACTGTCGCGCTTACTTCCCTGCCAGTGAAGGCGAGCGACGGAGTTTCTAGCACCTTCCCTGATGCCAATTTGCCCTCCTTCCTTGGCCGAGGGGCGACTCCGCGCGGTGAAGCAATCCAGATGATGCGTCAGCCCGTGCGTATCGCCAGCGTTAAAGCTGGGGCTAATAGCGATAAAGCAGCCCTGAGCTTCGATGACGACGAAGAAACCAGTTGGTCGAATGACGAGGCGCTCGCCAACGGATGGATTCAGTACACATTGGCGCAACCAGCTACGGTCAGCGAACTGACGCTTAAGTTGGGGGGCTGGCGTAGCAAGAGTTACCCCATTCGCATTACGGTCGATGGGCAGGAAGTTTTCAGTGGTAAGACGCCGCAAAGTTTGGGGTATGTTACCATTCCCGTTAAGCCGACCAAAGGCAAGAGCGTCGGCATCGAACTCATCGGTGCGACTGTTAATCGCGATGGCTTCGGGAGCATCGTCGAAGTAGAAAATCAAGCGAATGCAGCCACGACTGGCGGGCAGAATATGTCCAAAGGCAATCTCAACATTGTGGAAGTCGAAATTTACGAGTCAAAGAAATGATGGACAGACATTCTATGGCGAAATCTTGTGGGCGCCCGTCTTGGGGGCCAGTTGCGCTCGGCGCCTTAATGGTGTTGGCTAGTATCGGGCAGGGAGTGAAGCCCGCATCTGCGCAAGCAACGGGCGCTAAGTCGTCTTGGAAATTCGATTTCGGGGCTGGCAAAGTCGAGCCGGGGTACATACAGGTGCTGCCAACCACAACTTACAGCCCTGAAACGGGCTATGGTTTGGAGACTCCGGCGCTCGTGACTAACCAAGATCGCGGAAAGCCTGATAACTTGCGCAGAGATTTCCTTACCAGCGATAAACCGTTTCGGTTTTCGGTGGCTGTGCCCGAAGGCAACTACAGCGTCAAAGTTATTCTCGGCGATGGCGCAGGGCAGTCCAACACGACAATCAAAGCTGAACAGCGCCGCTTGATGCTCGAAGAAGTGCGAACCATCGCGGGGCAGTTCGAGACGCGCACCTTCACCGTCAATGTCCACGCTCCTCAAATCGCGGAGGGAAGAGAGGTGGCATTGAACGCACGCGAATTGGGGCCGCCGCTTTCGCTGAACTGGGATAAGAAACTGACTCTCGAATTTAACGGCCCCCGACCTTGCATCTGCGCCGTCGAAATCACTCCTGCCGAAGAGGCTCTCACGGTGTTTCTTGCGGGTGATTCGACCGTCACCGATCAGCGCGATGAGCCTTGGGCGGCGTGGGGACAGATGTTGCCGCGTTTCTTCAAACCGGGAGTGGCTGTTGCCAATTACGCGGAATCGGGCCTGTCGCTTAAAAGTTTCAAATCGCAGCGCCGTCAGGAAAAGCTGCTCAGCGCCATGAAGCCCGGAGATTACGCCTTTATCCAGTTCGGTCACAACGACCAAAAAGACAAGGCGCCCAACGCTGGAGCCTTCACCAGCTATAAAGATATATTGAGAGACTTCGTGAAGCAGGTGCAAGAGATGAGGGGGAGGCCAGTGCTGGTTACTTCGATGGAGCGTCGCCGCTGGAGTGATGAGGGCAAGCCGCAACCGACTCTCGCTGATTATGCCGAAGCTACTCGTCAGGTGGCCAGTGAAGAGAATATTCCTGTCATCGACTTGAACGCGATGAGCCTCAAATTCTATGAGGCGATGGGGCCGGAAGCCTCGCAGAAAGCGTTCGTGTTTTATGCGGCGAATACCTTCCCCGGCCAGAAAGAAGCTCTCAAGGACAATACTCACTTCAACAACTACGGCGCCTATGAATTGGCGCGGTGTATTGTGGAAGGTATTAAAGCCAATGTTCCCGCTCTCGCGAAATCGTTAGCGGATGATGTAAAATCCTTCGACCCAGCTAAACCCGACTCGGCGGAAAGCTTCAATTTGCCAGTCAGCCCGCTGGCTGCGAGCGAAAAGCCAGCGGGTAATTAACGCCCGTTCCTCTCATGAGCGTCTCCAAACTCCTTGTCGCTATTTCTTTCGCGCTTTGTGCTGCGGTGCCTGTGTTGGCTGCCGAAGCTCCCGCCGCGATTGACCCCGTCGTTGTCCCGGTTTGGCCCACAGGACAGATGCCTGGTAAAGGCGCCGATGAGCCGGAGGGTGTGAAGCCTGCTAACGACAAATTCACCCGCGTCACCAACATCAGCACTCCATCGTTGACGGTTTATCGTGCGCCCGCTGCTGACAAACCGGCCCCCGCTGTACTCATCTGCCCCGGTGGTGGCTACAGCTATGCGGTGGTCGATAAGGAGGGCACCGAAATCGCCGCATGGCTCAACACGCTGGGCATCACTGGCATAGTGTTGAAGTACCGTGTGCCGAATAATCGTGCTGGCGCTTTTCAAGATGCTGTGCGTGCCGTGCGTCTGGTGCGTTCGCACGCCAAAGATTGGAACGTCGATACCGCGAAGATTGGAGCTATGGGATTTTCGGCAGGGGGCCACCTGTGCGCTCGGCTCAGCACCAATTTCGCGACGGCTCCTTATGAGAAGATAGACGAAATCGACCAACTCGATTGTCGGCCCGATTTTGTGGTGTTGGTCTATCCGGCCTATTTAGGGAAGGATGGTCAGCTTGCACCAGAACTCCCTGTGTCCGATAAGGTGCCTGCCACATTCATCGTGCATTCGGAAGACGATACCCCTTTCGTGCCTGGAAGCAAAATTTACGACGCTGCCCTCACGCAAAGCGGAGTGCCACACGAATATGCGCTCTATCAAACCGGCGGGCATGGCTACGGCTTGCATTGCGAGCGAGAAGCGAAGCTTTGGCCTGAGCGTTGCCGTGCCTGGTTGAAAGAACGCGAAATTATTTAAGGCTCTGGCATGGCATGTACACCTCGGAGGGGGTAACCTGTTACACCTTCCATAAACCGGTTTTTGAGCGATTGGATGTTTTGACATAGCGAATTTTCGCCACCACACCTTTTGATTCCCATGCAAAGTCCCAAACGTTACGCCATCGTTGGTCTTGGCTCCCGTTCACAGATGTTTTCCAGTGCCTTGCTCAAGGACTATACGGAGCAGGGCGAACTCGTCGCTTTTTGTGATTTGAACCAGACGCGCATGAATTACTACAACGCGCGTTACAAAGAGCGGTTTGGCATCGCCGATATTCCCACGTTCAAGTCCGACGAGTTCGATTGCATGATTAGCCAGCAGCGCGTCGATACCGTCATTGTCACCACTATCGACCGCACTCACCATCACTACATCATCCGCGCTCTGGAGATGGGGTGTGACGTGATTTCGGAAAAGCCAATGACCACCGATGCCGAGAAATGCCAGCAGATTTTGGACGCGGTGAAGCGAACCGGGCGCAAGTTGACTGTGACGTTCAACTACCGTTACTCGCCGCGTAACTCCAAGGTGAAAGAGCTGTTGCAAAGTGGCGTCATTGGCGAAGTGATTTCCGTGCATTTCGAGTGGCTGCTTGATACGGTGCATGGCGCCGATTATTTTCGACGCTGGCATCGCGATAAGGCCAATTCAGGGGGATTGATGGTCCACAAATCGACTCACCATTTCGACTTAGTCAACTGGTGGTTGGACAGCACCCCGCAAACGGTGTTCGGTATGGGGAGCCTCCGTTTTTACGGACGCGAGAACGCCGAGAAACGCGGCGTGACGGAGTTTTACGAGCGCGCTCATGGTAACCCAAACGCCGAGGGCGACCCCTTCGCTTTGCATCTGGACAAAAACGAGGGACTCAAAAAGATGTACCTCGAAGCCGAACACGAGGATGGCTACATCCGCGACCGCAGCGTATTCAGCGATGGCATTTCCATCGAAGATGATATGTCGGTGCTGGTGCGCTATAACAGTGGGGCGACGATGACTTACCACCTGACGGCTTATTCGCCGTGGGAGGGGTATCGCGTCGCCTTCAACGGCACCAAGGGCCGTTTAGAGTACGAAGTGACCGAAAACCCCTATGTCAGTGGCAGCGACAAAGACACCAATCGGCCCGATATTCGCGACGCCAAAGAAGTTGATGTCCACGAACCTGCACGTATTCTCATCCGCCCTCTGCATTCCAAACCGTTGCAAATCGAGGTGACGAGCGACGAGGGAGGACATGGCGGCGGCGACCAACGATTGCTGGATGACATCTTCAAGCCAAGCGATGAAGTAGACCCTCTGGGGCGCGCTGCCGACCACACCTCCGGGGCGATGTCTATTCTCACTGGCATCGCGGCCAACCAGTCGTTTGCGACGGGAATGCCAGTCAAGGTCGCCGATTTGGTGCAAATCTAAAGCTCCGCCGAATCAATCAATTTTCTTCTCCCCAATCTGAAGTCACTCTACCATGCAAAGCTGCAAACATCTCGAAAAGTTCTCTTTTGGCATCGGCGACCGTTTCGCCCATCAAGCGAATGCGCAATTGCGCGCCTTCCAAATGCTCGCCGCTCAGGGCGTAGAAGTCGCGCCCGTGTGGAATAAATCGCATCGAGAGCACACGACCATCGGCTCACAACCACCCTCCGTCCTTGCTGCCGCCAAAATCGCAGTCGCCGAATTGGAATGGCAAGGTCCTTTTCACGTGGATGCCGACCACATCCGTTTGGAGACGGTGGATGGTTTTCTCGATACCAGCGATTTTTTCACCCTGGATGTGGCCGATTTCATCGCTCAATCCGCTTCTCCGACTGCGATTCAAGCCTTCGTTGAGTCTCACCCCGAATTGAGCGGAAATTTGCTCATCGACGGCATCGAACTGCCCTTTGAAATCTCACGCGATGAAGTGGAGCGCATCGCCGCCAAATACCTGCGCGCAGTTCAAGCGGCTGGGGCACTTTATCGTCATATCGCGGCTCAAAAAGGCGCCGAGAATTTCATCACCGAGGTATCAATGGACGAAACCGATTCGCCCCAGACTCCTCCCGAACTTCTGGTTATTCTGGCTGCTTTGGCCGATGAAGGCATTCCATTGCAAACCATCGCGCCCAAGTTCACGGGCCGCTTCAATAAAGGGGTGGACTATGTCGGCGACATCGCGCAATTCGAGCGTGAGTTCAACGATGATCTGGCAGTTATCGCCCATGCCGTTCGGGTCTATGACTTGCCTGAGAACCTGAAATTGAGCGTGCATTCTGGCAGTGACAAATTCTCGATTTACGCGCCGATCCGACACGCTCTGGCGCGTTTCGATGCCGGGCTGCACATCAAAACGGCGGGCACTACCTGGCTTGAAGAAATTATCGGCCTTGCCGAAGCTGGAGGAGAAGGACTTGCTTTAGCCAAAGAGGTGTATGCCAAAGCTCTCGAAAAGCAGGAGGCGTTGTGCGCGCCTTACGCCAGCGTGATCGATGTTCGAGGCGACCAGTTACCTACAAAAGAAGAGGTTGACGCTTGGACGAGCGAGCAATTCGTCGCTGCCTTGCGACATGAACCAACCAACCCCGCGTTCAACCCCAGCTTACGCCAACTGGTGCATGTCGGTTATAAGGTCGCGGCGCAAATGGGCGCCCGCTACCTCGATGCCTTGGACGCCAACGCCGACATCGTGGGGCGTAATGTCACTACCAATCTGTTCGAGCGCCATTTGAAGCCGCTTTTCCTGGGAGATTAAAGGGAATCACTTCGTTATCATGAACTCACTCTTTGACCTCTCTGGAAAGACCGCCGCTGTTTTAGGTGGCACGGGCGAACTTGGCGGCGCTATGGCGTTGGCACTGGCCCAAGCGGGGGCCAGCGTCGCCATTTTGGGGCGCAACGCCCAAAATGGCGATGCCAAAGTAGCCCGCATCGAACATGAGGGCGGAAAAGCTCGCTTTTTCTTCGCCGACGCGCTCGATAAGGCGGCCCTTGTGCAAACACGCAATGAAATCGAGTCTTCCTTCGGCGAAATCTCGATTTTGGTTAATGCGGCGGGCGGCAACAAGCCCGGCGCAACCCTACCTCCCGGTGCCGATTTCTGTGCCCTCGATCTGGAAGCATGGAATGAGGTTTTCGATTTAAACCTCGCAGGAGGTGCCTTGATTCCCTCGCAGGTGTTCGGAGAGAAAATGGTCGAGCGAGGACAGGGCAGCATCATCAACATTGCCTCAATGAGCGGAATGATCCCGCTTTCGCGTGTGGTGGCATATTCGGCGGCTAAAGCTGCCGTATTGAATCTCACCATGTTCCTCGCCCGCGAGTGGGCGCAACAGGGCGTGCGTGTCAACGCCATTTCGCCGGGATTTTTCCCCGCCGAACAAAACAAAAAGCTGCTTTTCAATGACGATGGTAGCTATTCACAGCGCGGCCAGAGCATCATCAACCATACGCCGATGGCCCGCTTCGGAGTCGCCGAAGAGTTGGCGGGCGCCGTGGTGTTCCTCGCCAGCCAGAAGGCATCGAGCTTTATGACCGGGCAGAATGTGGTGTTGGATGGTGGCTTTTCGAGCTGCACGATATAGAAAAGGGGCAGCTGCTCCAGACTCCTCACGATAGTAGGGATATTTCACTAATAGCCAGTGGTGTGTCAAGATTCGGCGGTGACTCTTAGCTTTACTCGCCAGTAATGTACCCGAAATAAAGCGGCGATATGCTGAGCAAAGAATCCCTGGAGAGTGTGTTGAGGAGTGTCTATGTCGTACCGCTGGCTTCTTTCCGTTTGTGCGTTGTTTTTGCTGCAATTGGCTGTACCGTCCATTGCAGATTCGACTGCTTCTCCTAAAACGGGGGCACCAGCCGGAACAACCTCAGTAACAGTGATTACTCTTGTGACCGTGGGGCAGGGAGATGTTAAGCTCGAAGAGTTGGAACGGGTCGCAGCGCAACAGGCGAATGCCGAGCGCCTGAAAGCGGGATTGAGTCCATTAACCTATAGCAGTGATTTGGCTGATGTAGCCCGCGCCCACTCGCTGGAAATGCGAGATCGGAAATTCTTCGGTCATGATTCCCCAACTTCTGGCTTGCGAACCGCGCTCGACCGTTATCGTGCTGCTTACACAGAAGTTCCTCCTGTAGTGGCCGAAAATCTGTATGGATCATGGGGCGGAGAGGCTCGGCAATTGGGAGATGCCGATATACGCCACGCCCATGTCTCGCTGATGCACTCTCCCACGCATAAGGCCAACATTCTGTTCCCGAATCTAACTCACATTGGCGTGGGGATTGTGACAAACGCTTCGGGCGATATTTGGCTTACCGAGATGTTTGTCTTCGCTAAGCCCACCTCAAAGCTTCTGTCTGTGGCGCAAAATCAGGATAAAGCGACGAACACCCCCACAGGCTGAAATCGCTGATGAGAGAGGAGTTGGGGGCTTGGCACCGTTGAGTGGCGGTGGCGGGCAACTTCACAAAAGAGGGCAACTTAAAGGCATTCTTTCGGGAACAGCCGGTTTTTTTGTGCGTCCTTGAGAATATTCCCATGAATATGTTGCCTGGAAAATCGTGCTTCACGCATGTTTTTTTGGTAGGCATTTAATTAAGGAAATATTGTTATGAAGTTGTTGCATATAAGCAGGCTGCTAACAGTGGCTACAGGAGTGACAATGGCTGTCGCTACACCCTCATCCGTCGAGGCGGCGGACTTCAAAGTAGAGAATGGTGTGACCTATGTACATCCGCATTTTAAGGGAGCCATCGGTGCTGGTTGGGTGCCGTTGGAAACTACTTTTGGCGTTTCTAACTCCACTCAACGACGCGAGTCGGTTGCTGGTTTCCGTGTCGAAACCGACGAACAGGGCCGCTCATGGGTGTGGCGTCATCCCCGTTTCAAAGGGGCCGTTGGTGCAGGATGGGAGCGGGTTCCGCTCGATAAAGCCCGCAACAATTGAACCGCTTACAAAGGCTCTTTGATATGAGGGTCGAGTCTGTAAGCAAATAAGCACGCGATGGCATTTTCATCGCGTGCTTATTTTTTTGCCCAACTGAGCCTCTCTCGCCGTTCTTCTTACTTTGGAGTCGCTTTAATGATGAGTTGTCCCGTCTTGTTGGTGGCTGGCAGGTGAATATTCAAAAGGCCACTGTAAAGGCTCTTCGCCGCGACTTTTTGTCCATTGAAAGTAACTTCGTAACGATGCGCGGGGTTCAGGCACACCACTAAGTCGCGTTCGTGTGGAGCCGTCGCGTCGTCAAACGCGAGAGTGGCCTGAAAGCCTGAATAGTCGGAAGTGAAGGCTTGTTTTTCTGGCCAAATTTCAAATCCGGTGGTGACTGTCCCCGGCTTATAGTAGGCCGAGAACCACGACAGCACCGGAGTAGACAGCGCCGAGAACTGGTGCCAGCCAGCGCCGCGTCCTGTCTTCGCGAGGAAATGCTCGTAGGTTTGGTAAGTGGCGTTGGCTTCGCCGCTGTAAACGTCCAGTCCCTTCTCCGCGATTTGAAATGCCAGATCGGAGCGCCCCAAATCGAGCATTGTCTTCCACATGAACCACTGGTGAGGCATCCACACTGCGCCATTCCAGTAGCCATCTTCGCGATAATAAGGTGCCGCCTGGTCAACTACGCCGATGCCCGATGGAGTCCACATATGTTTCGGAGAGAAGATTTTGTTGAGGAGAATTTTTTCCTGTTGCGGTGTGCAGATGCCGGACAGCAACGGGTAAGCGCCATCGAGTCCCTGATTGTAATTCTGCCCGTTCGAGTCTTTCAAGTGACCAGAAGGGTTTTTGTCTTTGTCGTGCAAGACATAGCTAAAATAGCCCGCATTTTCATCCCAGGAATTCTTTTGCAGTGAGCCGGAAAACATCGCGATGTCCCGGTCATAATTCGTAACGTCCGACGAGAGATTTAGTTGCTTGGCGGCCAGTCGCAAAATTTTGGCGACTCGAATGCACTGAGCGGTGCTGATAACGGGTGTCGCGCTTTGTTCCAGCTTTTGCCTGTGAACCGCGACCTGTGCGGGGTAATCATCCCAGCCCCCCGAATTGTAAAAATAATCCCACGTCCGAATAAGATTCGAATTCAAATTTCGCGTGGTAGAACTTCCCAGCGAACCGCTCAGGAATTGGTAGTATTGAGCCAGTCGGGGATAAAAATACGCCAGCATCTCTGGTGACTGCGTTTTTTGCCACAGTTCCAGAAAAGCGAACATCTGCGTCGGCACCGGAGAACCGTGATGAATGAAAGCCGATTGACTACCCGGTGGCGTGGTGTAGGCGTTGAGACATTGAAGCGCCAAATCGGTGTTGATTTCGCGTAGCCCCAGAGCGATGAAGCCCGAATCCCATGTGTAAAGGCTGTCCCAGTTCTTGCCGGGAGTAAAATGCCGAATGTATTGCCCCTGCGTGTAAACCGGATAAACCACATCGGACAGCACGGTGGCACGCAGTAGTTTTTGGCTTAGCGCATATTTTTGTCCTTGTGGCAGGATAGGGGAGGGGACTGCTGCTTTTTGCCTTTGAACTTTGACCTGCGCTTTGATGGTGCCGAGTTCGCTCAGCCGTTTAGTGACGGCGTCGGTAGTGCCAGTAGCGATTAAGCCATAGAGCGTGGTTTCACTGCGAGGTTCCAGTACCACGGGACGAATGAAAATGTCGCTATAGGCTCCGTTGCCATTGCCGTTCAAAATTTTGCTGACGTGATCTTGAGACGCGCGCCGAAGGAAAACATCCAACTCATCGTTTCTTACTTCGCGTACTTCCGACGACTTTCCTTCCCATGTCAATCCATAAAATGTAGGAATCGTGTCGTATTTCAGTTGAAGGGTTTTGGCGGTAGCGTTTTCTGTAGTCTTCGGCTGAATATTGAACGTTGGAGCCGCGCTGATTTGAGGCTCGGCTGCCCCCGCCGGAACGACAATCAAACCATTGAGTTCGACAGCAGCGCCGCCTTCCGAAACCAGTGAAAGAGAACGCTTGGGGGAATTATCCAAAGAATATGGCAGAGAAACCGTCTCGAACTTACCGGTGCCAACGAGTTGGATGTTTTGATTGGCGATACCCTCGGCGCGAAACGTGACTTTGGCGTCCTTTTTCATGCGGTAGTAAAGCCGTATATCGCCCTTTTTCTGAGCTTCGTTGATTTCGAGATCGTAAACAACGCCATCTCCCGCTTCGGAGCCAAAGCCCCCGGCAACAGCTTTACCATCAATAAAATCGTTGCCGCGAACCTCACCGCGCAGTTGCCCATCGGTGACCAGGTTGAAGCGCGGCGATTTTTTGGTCAATTCGAGGTCTTTATAACTTGTGGCGTTGACCCAAAAACTTGGCGCCGAGGTTTGTATTTGTGTTGTGGGATAAACACCGGGGCTTACTATGTTCGCCAACAGGTTGAGGGCCAGATTCTGGGGAAGTGCCGTATTATTGACGCAGCGCATTTCCACCAGCACTGTGGCCTCATCGACGATGGTGTAGGTGACATCGACAACGACCTGGTCTTTCCATTCCAGTTCGTAACGATAGGTGAACTGGGTCATGTGGCTATCGACATCCCAGGGCACATACCCCGACTCAAACAACACGTTCGGGACGAGTGATTTGCTGCGATAGTAGCCCGGAACCAAAGTGACATCGAATCGAACGCCATCGCTGAGATTGGGAATGTGAGAAATGCCCGCATATTTCTTTGAATAAGGCCCCCATGAACTGAGCGCAATATCGTGGGTGTTATTCAGTTGCTCGAACGTCGGCATCGTTTTGGACTGGGAATGAGCTGCCGATGGGATAAAGGCTGAAATCAAAACGAGAGAGGCACTGGCTGCCCGATATTTTCTGTTCATTGGGTTGGCGTTCATGGAATTATGTGGCTTCCGATTAAGTTGAGAACACTGCGGGTAAGGGGCGGAATTTACGTGCTTTCTACGCGGGCGTGATTGCGCACCTGAGGCATGAAGCAGCTCCAATCCCGGTTGGGGGTTGGACTTATAGGGCTTCTGACACCACTGAAATGGGATTGGTGGCGCAGTTTAAGCACTCCCACATGGCCGATGGCAATTCCAAATCGTGGGTTAATCCGAAATAAAAAATAATCTGGTCCATAATGTTTAAATGGGGACCATAATGGGTATAATGGTCATGTTCCCGTGATGCCATCGACTTCTTCTGCACCCCAACAAACACCTGAGCCTCGCATGGATGCTCAATCGCTTTTGGGCGTATTAGAAGCTATGTCGGATTCATTACAACCAGGAGATCAGCTGCCCACTCAGTTGGAATTGATTCGTCGTTACAACGCTTCTGAACGCGCGGTGCGTTGGGCTTTGAATGAGTTGCGGCGGGAGGGAAAAATCGTGTCACGTCCCCGTTTGGGGACGGTTGTTGCCGAACGCAATCCCGCTCAGAGTAATGGTCATCTGGGAGATGCTGGTCATAACTCTGGTTATGTCGCCGATATGGTGGTTAACAGCCGTACCATAGTGGCAATCGCAGTTCCTGGGGAAACGGTCTTCAGTCGCGCTATGGAGTTGCTATTCCAGCAAACCCAGAACCTCGAACTTCCTCTTGTGTGCCGCTTTTTCGACCCTGAGGTCAGTAGCGTTCCTCAAAGTGAGCGCCCTCTTGGGTATGTGTTGCTAGGCCGTGCCCTCTTGCCTTTGGGCAAGCAACTTCAGGAAGCAGGGCACCGTGTTGTGCTAGTAGGTGCGCCTTATGCCGATACCGTCCCCGATGTTATCTGCGTATATGGCGATCAGGAGCATGGCGGTTATTTGGCTACTCGGCATTTGTTGGATTTGGGACACCGCCGCATCGCATTTCGTGGTGGAAGCGACTGGCCCCAGATGAGGCGCTGGCGCGGACATCAGCAAGCCTTGGCCGAGGCACGCCGCACGGGAGTTATGGTCGAAGAAAGCCACATCTTTGAGGAAGAGTTCGAGCAGTGGCGCCGTTCGCCAGAAATGGTAGCCGACTACTTTCGCCGTTCCAATGCCCCTACCGCCATTGTGGCCTGGAACGATCAGGCGGCGATGTCTCTGCTGAGCCTACTCTCCTATGTCGGGGTACGTGTGCCGCAAGATGTCTCTTTGGTGGGGTTTGACAATCTGCCCGAAACCGAACAGGTTCATCCTGCCCTCACTACGGTCGATGCAGCTTTCGAACAGCAGCTGCGCTCGACAGTCAGGTTGCTGACTCAGCCACAGACACCTTCGCCGTCCCAGACGGTGATTGTGACATCCAGTTTGATATGCAGAGAATCCACCTCTGCGCCTTCCAAATAAGGAAGGACATGAAATCTTATGTATGATGCGATAGATGCAGTTGTTTGAGATAGCGCTAAATCTATTCGTTGATTCAAAAATTATTTATTTAGAAATTGTGGGATGAAAAATCAATCATACCGTTTTTACAACACACAACAATCTTCGATTCAAGGACAGGCTAAACGCGGGTTTACGCTTATAGAGTTGTTGGTAGTTATAGCCATCATCGCGATTTTGGCCGCCATCTTGTTCCCAGTGTTTGCCCGTGCCCGCGAAAATGCCCGCAAAACATCCTGCATGAGCAACATGAAGCAAATCGGCCTGGGCACCATGCAGTACACGCAGGATTACGATGAATTCTTGCCTGATGCGACTTATGGCCCCAGCAGCCTGGTGACAGATCCTAAGTGGATGGATGTTATTTACCCATACGTCAAAAGTGAGCAGCTATTCACCTGCCCCAGCGACTCTGGGGCAAACCGCATCTATAATTCCAATCGCCTGGCCCGCACCACCAATGCCTATGGCAGCTATGCCATCAACAACTGCTACTACGACTCGAACGAGCCGTACCCACCCCGTGCCTCCAATATCGCCCGCATTCCACAGACCTCGGAAACCATCTGGCTCACCGATGTAAGCGATCAGGACGTTAACCCCACGTTCTTCTGGAGGCCCAACAACGCCAATCCTACCATCATTACTTCGGGCAGTACGAAGGTTATGCAGAATCGAAATGCCTCCACCACCTTCAACTACGGTGTTTCAGAGCGCCACTTGGAGACAACCCCCGTTCTATTTTGCGACGGCCACGTCAAAGCATTGAAAATTGACGCTCTGACACAACGCGGCGTCCAACTCACCGCGAACTTCCCTGCTGGTGGCGCTTATCGCTTGTTCACCATTGATGAAGATTAAAGTGCTGGAATCTTTTGCTAGAAATCATCTTGTTTAGAAACTTCGATATGAAAACTCAATCAAACTCCGTGTTCAACGCTCAGAAGGTTATCGGAAAGGCTAAAAAAGGCTTCACCCTCATAGAGCTTCTGGTGGTCATCGCCATCATCGCGATTTTGGCTGCTATTCTGTTCCCCGTTTTTGCCCGCGCCCGCGAAAATGCCCGTCGTTCCTCCTGTCAATCCAACCTCAAACAGATTGGACTGGGTATGCTCCAGTATTCGCAAGACTACGACGAGCGCTATCCGATGTATCGCGTCGGCAACTGGGTGAGTGGTAAGCCATACGGTTGGGCTGACAACATCCAGCCCTATGTCAAAAGCGAGCAACTCCTTCAGTGCCCAAGTGAGCCAAACGCTCCGCCATTGGCCACAATCACAGTCGATAGGCCGCGCCAGCCAGGTTACACCGACTACGTTTATAACGTCTGCTTGGGTTCCAGCCCTCAGTCGAACGCCGGTGACGCCAGTGGTGCCAGCATCTCTCTGTCAACTGTACAAAACCCCGCATCGGTTATGATGGCCATTGATGGTAAAAAGGATGGAAGCACTGTTGGTGCAGCGGTAGGTAACAACGGTTCCGCTCGTATGGCGACTCGCGGTGGCGGCGTTAACGGTTTTGCGGTGTCGTCTAACTTCGATACCGACCGCCACCTGGCAGGAGCCAACTTGCTGTTTTCCGATGGACATGTCAAGTGGCAAAAGGGACAGGACGGCAAACCCGATTCCTGGTCTACCGTTTATGGTTCGGGCACTCCCATCTCCGTTTCAGGAGACAAGCCAACGATGGCCGCCTACGATCCAGGCTCAATCGGTACTTGCCAGGCTGCTCGCGCCGCCGAATAAGTCCGTCGCTTTATCTCCCCATTCGAGTCCCAATTTTGTGGACGGCGGCAGGGACGACATCTTCACTGATTCCTGCCTTTACAAGAAGCGAGGGGACACAAACGTTGTGTCTTCTCGCTCTCTTGTGTCTATTTGTTGTAGTTCTCGTGTCAACATACACGCCAACTTATAGAGTGAAAGTGCCAGCACCGTACTCAAACACCAAATCCATCGAACTAACAGTCACACAAAAACTATGATTAAACCCAACGTCTGGGGCGCGGCCGCCCTGTTGTCGCTTGCTTTACTTCCCTCTTGTGGGGATGCGCAGGAAAAGTTATCTCCGTTTGCCACCCTGCTTGTTTCTGCGCAGAAAAAGAATGCAAATGACTTCACCTTAGCGACCACGAAAGGAGCGGCCCCCATTTATCTGGATGGTGCCGATTTTCCAGTTGTGCGAATCGCTGCCGAGGCGTTGGCTGGTGATATTGAGAAGGTAACAACGGCTAAACCCAATGTCCTTAGCACCCCACCTGCTGCTGGAGAAACCGCCGTTTTCATCGGTACCGTTGGTAAAAGCCAGTTGATTGATAGGCTCGTGGCTCAGAAGAAATTGGATGTTTCGGCCATTCGCGGGCAATGGGAGCGCTACGTCATCACGACTGTTGAGAATCCGCTTCCCGGCGTGCGACAGGCTTTGGTCATCGCTGGTAGTGACCGGCGCGGCACGGCCTATGGTGCTTTTAGCGTCTCCGAATCCATTGGTGTCTCTCCGTGGGTTTGGTGGGCGGATGTGACACCGCAACATCGCGATAGTCTCGTCTTTCCTCGCGCTCGTTTCGCGTCGAAAGCGCCATCGGTTAAATACCGTGGCATCTTCATCAACGATGAAGATTGGGGCCTATTGCCGTGGTCTAAAAAGAACGAACCCGAAGTCAATACCATTGGCCCCAAAACCTACGAGAAGGTTGGTGAGTTGCTTTTGCGCCTCAAGGCCAACTATCTGTGGCCTGCTATGCACGAGGCGACTGTTGCTTTCAACCAGATTCCCGAAAACAAACTGGTCATGGATAGGTACGCTATCGTGATGGGTTCTTCGCACCCAGAGCCGCTACTATTCAACAATGCCAGTGAGTGGAAATATCCCAAGAACCAGTGGAACTACGACACCCACTCCGACCTGATCAAAGGTGTGTGGGAAAAACGCCTTCAGGAAAACCATCAGTTCGAAAACTCGTACACAGTCGGCCTTCGGGGTATCCACGACACCGGTATGCAGGGGAGCGGCACAGTTGAAGATGGAGTGCGACGTTTGGAGCGAGTCGTTAAAGACCAACGCGAATTGCTGGCAAAATATGTCAATCCCAAAGTCGATGAAGTCCCACAGGTGTTCGTGCCTTACAAGGAAGTGTTGCCAATCTATCAGGCGGGCATGAAAGTCCCGGACGATGTCACTCTGGTTTGGGTCGATGATAACCACGGCTACATCCGCCAGCTCTCTACCCCCGCCGAGCAAAAGCGCACGGGAAGCGCTGGCGTCTACTACCACTTCTCCTATTTGGGGGCGCCTGAATCGTTCTTGTGGTTGGGTTCGACCTCTCCGGCTTTGGCTGCTTATGAGATGCAGAAGGCTTACGCTTATGGCGCCGACCGCCTTTGGGTCTTCAACGTGGGCGACATTAAACCCATCGAGAAGGAAATGGAATTCGGTATGCGCTTGGCCTACGACATCAATAGTTACCCCGTCGATAAGGCGATGAACTATTTGGCGGACTTTGCCACCGAAAACTTTGGCGCCCCTTATGCCCAGCAAACCGCTTCCATTTTGGAGCAGTACTATCATCTGGTCGCACAGATCAAGCCGGAGCATAACGACCGCATGACGATGAGTCCTGCCGAGCAAGATGCTCGTTTGGCTGCTTACAGCTCTCTCGTTCAGCAAGCCGAGAAGCTTTCCGACCAAATCCCAGCCGACAAAAAAGACTCCTTCTTTGAGTTGGTGCTTTACCCCGTCAAAGGCGCTGCGCTGATGAACATCAAGCAGACCGCTTTGATTCGCGGTGATGTCGATACTGCCACGAAAGCCTTCGAAGAAATCCAACAAATCTCCGTGAAATACAACAAGGAGATTGTTGGCGGCAAATGGGATCGCATGATGAACTATGCTCCCAACAACGCCCGTGTTTTCCGTCGCCCCGGTGATTCTGGTATTCGCGGCCAGGTTGGCACTCCTGTCCTGCAAGTGGATGCCAAGAGTGCCACGCTCAGCGGAAGCATGAAACTGGTCGATGATGCCATTGTCGCGACCTCACCTGAAGTGCAGACAGAAAGCAGCGGCAATGTGGCGCGCTTTACCCTTAACTCTCCTGAAGCGCGCAAAGGCACCATCTACTTCCTGACCCAAACTCCCGATGACAAGCACGACTCGTGGTTCGTGACTCTGAACGGCAAGAAAGTCACCGTCAACGACAATGTGACAGGCAACTTCGTCAACTGGATTAAGGTTATGGATGCCGACCTCGTCGCTGGCGAAAATACCTTTACTGTCGAACAGCGCGAAGGCGGAACCGCTCTCTACCGCATTGCCGTTATGGAAGGCGATAAAGTGCCTGCCCCCGTTGTCATTAAACGGGCTGCTGTTGCAGCGCCGACTCCTCGTGTCATCGAAGCCGATGCCTACAGCCAAATCAAAAATAGCGGCCCCAGCCAGTGGAAGAAAATCAACGGCCTTGGATGGGGCAAAAGCGCGATGACACTTCTGCCTTTCCAGACCAAGTCCATCACCGACGCCAATCAAAGCAAGGCGCCTGCTATCACCTATTCCTTCCCGAGCACCGCTCCACAAGCTACAATCGAAACCCGCTTCTTGCCGACGCACCGCGTCAACCAGAACCTGGGCTTGCGCTACTCCATTAGCGTCGATGGCGGCCCCACACAAATTCAGGATTACGACACGCTGGAATATTCTGGCGATTGGGGACGCAACGTGCTTGCTGGCTACGCTCCATCCCAGACAACTCATAAGTTGAAAGATGGTGCTAACCACACCGTCACCATTCGTTTCCTCGACCCCGGCATGGTACTAAGCCAAGTTCGAGTCTTCGACAAATAATAGGCGCGGCGGTTCGCACGCCGAGAGCTATTAACCAGAGCGTGAGAGCTATGCTTCACGCTCTGGTTGGTGAGTTGGTCATGAAAAATACACTCTTTGATTTAGCCGACCGCGTTTATGTCGTCACTGGTGCGACGGGCGCGTTGGCCGGAAGCGCCGCCGATTATCTGGCAGGGCAGGGCGCGCGCGTAGTCTATCTGGGACGTAGCGCCGAGAAGGTCGACGCGGCGCTGGCGAAATGTCGCGCCCAAACAGCAGATGCTCAGTGCCTTGGTATCGTCGCCGATGTTATGCAACGCGACATGTTGGAACAGGCCCGCGATACCATCCTGCAAAAGTGGGGACGCATTGATGGCTTGCTCAACGGCGCGGGGGGCAACATGCCCGGAGCCACAATCGCACCGGGAAAAGATTTCTCCGACCTCGATTTCGAGTCGTTTCAGCAAGTCGTCGATTTGAACCTGCATGGTACAGTCTTGCCTTCGCTTGTGTTCGGTCCTGTTATGGTGGAAGGTGGGCGCGGCTCCATCATCAACTACTCCTCGGTTTCAGCCCCAGTCGTTGTCACTCGTGTTGTTGGCTACTCGGCGGCTAAAGCGGGGGTTGAAAATTTCACTCGTTGGTTGGCGGTGGACATGGCACGCCGTACCGAAGGTAAGGTGCGCGTTAATGCCGTTCTTCCCGGTTTCTTTCTGGGCGAGCAGAACCGACGTTTGCTCACCAACGAAGATGGCTCCCTCACCGAACGCGGCCAACTGGTTGTCAATCAGACGCCTTTCGGGCGCTTCGGCCAAGCCGACGAACTGCATGGTGCCATCCACTATTTATTAGCCGATGCCTCGAAGTTCGTCACGGGAAGCATCCTTCCCGTTGATGGTGGCTTTGTCGCGTTTTCGGGTGTCTGACCATGAATTTGACTTCACCCGACCTGCACCTTTTGGAAGAGGGTTTCCGTTGGTTCGGTCCATCTGACCCCGTCCCCCTCTCCTTTATTCGGCAGGCCGGGGCGATGGCGGTCTTCACTTCTCTCCATCAAATTCCCTACGGCGAATTGTGGACGCGCGAGGCCATTGCGCAGCGCAAAAGCCAGCTCGAAGCCGCCGGACTTCGTTGGTCGGTGGTGGAATCCGTTCCGGTACACGAGGACATAAAAATCGGGCACGGCGACCTCAAGACGCTGTTCAATAACTACAAGAACACCCTGCGCCATTTGGCCGCCGAAGGTGTGCAGGTCGTTATTTACAACTTCATGCCAGTGCTGGATTGGGTTCGCACCGAGATGCGCTCAGTCTTGCCCGATGGCAGCGAGTGCTTGCATTTTGATCCTATTCGCTTCGCGGCCTTTGAGCTGTACGCCCTAGGGCGCCCCGAAGCTTTCACGACCTATACATCGCAGCATCGCCAAAAAGCTGCTGACTGGTGGAATAGCATTAATAACCCCGCTCGCGAAGCGTTCGTTCAAAGCATCATCGACGTATTCCCCGGCGTGAAATGGGGCTTGTCGCTCGATGACATCCGCGCCATGATCGCTCGCTACGCTGCTGTCGATGAGGTTGCCCTGCGAGCTAATTTAGCGCGCTTTCTCGAAGCGGTCGTTCCTGTGGCCGAAGAAGTGGGAGTTCGTTTAGCCATTCATCCTGACGACCCACCTTTTCCGGTGCTGGGGCTGCCGCGCATTGTTTCTACTGCGCCCGATGTGGACGCCATTTTCAAAATGGCTACTAGCGAGGCGAACGGCCTGTGCTTTTGCACTGGTTCTTTCAGCGCCCGCGCCGATAACGACCTGCCCGCGATGGTGCGCCGTTTTGCGCCTCGTATTCATGCTGTCCATCTTCGCAGCACCCAGCGCCTTCCCGATGGCTCCTTTTATGAAGCCGATCACCTGGCGGGTTCAGTTCCTATGCCCGCCGTCGTGAGCGAACTGTTGGCCGAAGGCGACCGCCGCCGCGCTCAGGGCCGTGCCGATTGGCAATTACCCTTCCGACCCGATCATGGCCACACCATGATGGATGACCTAACCAAGCCAGTCGGCATCACGCCCGGCTACTCCTGTATCGGACGAATGCGCGGCTTAGCCGAGTTGCGCGGCCTGATGCTGGGACTCCGTTTCGGAGAGAAGTTCTCTCCTTCACCTTCATGAAATCGACTACACCACCGCCAATAGCGCCACCCGAACCGACACCGCCTTTAGCGCCAGCAGTCTCGACGCTCACCAACTATCGCTGGATTATTTGCGCGTTGCTCTTTTTCGCGACCTCGATCAACTACATCGACCGCCAAATTCTCTCGCTCCTCAAGCCTATCCTTGACGAGCAACTGGGCTGGACCAACGAGCAATTCGGCATGGTGAACTCGGTCTTTCAGGCATCTTACGGCCTGAGCCTGTTCTTCTTTGGTTGGTTCGTCGATAAATACAGCACCAAAGTTGGCTATGCCGTGTCGATTGCGGCTTGGAGTGTGGCTGCCATAGGGCACGCTTTCGTCAATAGCATCGGTGGCTTCTTCGGGATGCGAATCGCGCTTGGTCTGGGCGAAGGCGGTAACTTCCCCTCGGCCATCAAAGCGACGGCTCAGTGGTTCCCCCAGAAGGAGCGCGCTCTGGCAACGAGCTTGTTCAACTCAGGGGCGAACGTGGGCGCCATCGTCGCCCCGGCCATCGTTCCTCCCATCGCGTACTCCCTGGGATGGCATTGGGCTTTCGTATTTGCAGGTGTAGCAGGTTTTGCTTGGCTGCTGTTATGGTGGCCTCTGTTTGATACTCCCGAACGTTCGCGGCGTGTATCCCCTGCCGAACTGCTGCTCATAGAATCGGATGCCCCCGATCCCAGCGAAGGCACAGGCAAGTTGAAGTGGGGGAGTGTGCTTCGCCACCGTCAGGCATGGTCGTTCATCGTTGGTAAGTTCCTCACCGACCCCGTTTGGTGGTTCTTTCTCACATGGCTCCCTGACTTCTTCAAGAAAACGCGTGGCCTCGACATCAAAAACAGCTGGGTTTTGCTCGTTAGCATCTATGCCATCGTCACCGTCCTGAGCATCTTTGGTGGTTGGGTCAGTGGCTTCTTAGTTAGTCAGGGATGGAATGTCACTCGCGCCCGCAAAACCTCTATGTTTGTATTTGCGCTGATGGTCATTCCTTTGGCGTTTGTGAAAAACGTGGGAGATTGGCCCGCCGTGTTCATCATCGGCTTGGCTGGCGCCGCTCACCAGGCATGGTCAGCAACGCTGTACACCACCGTCTCTGATATGTTCCCCAAGCGTGCTGTTGCCACCCTCACAGGTATCGGCGGTGCGGCTGGCTCTATCGGTGGAATTGGCTTCCCCATTATTGTCGGCAAAGTGCTGGACGCAGGGCCTGGTGGCTATGCCTTGGTATTCGGTTTCTGCTCGCTCGCTTATGTGGTCGCCTTCGTAGTTCATCATTTACTGGCGCCCCGCTTCGACCGCGTTTCTATTTAAAGAAAGAACAACAAGAACCCGGCTTTGAGTACAAAGCCGGGTTCTGTGTTTTGTACACCTGTAGCTCCCTTAAGGATGGAGAATGCCACTCACTAAAACATTCGTCACCATGCTGACTCTTTCGGTTACAGCGCTGTCTGCCAGCGCCCAGAACGCTCCTGAGCCTGTTGCCGCTCCGATTCCGCTTTCCGAACGTTATCTCCCCGAAGTTCTCCAGTTGGCTTCTGGAAAGAAAGTCACCATGCCCGCGCAGTGGCCCGCGCGCCGCGCCGAGATTCTGGAACTGTTTCGCCGCTACGTTTATGGCCGCAACCCAGTCGAGCGCCCAGCCGACTTACGTTTCGTTGTTAAAAGCACTGACCCCAACGCGATGGGAGGTACAGCGACACTCAAACAAGTAGCTATTGAGTTCGCGGGCGGAAAGGGGACCATCAACCTTATCCTCTTTACCCCCAATAATCGCACTGCGGCGTCTCCTGTGTTCCTGCTGGCCTGTAATCGCGGCGCGAGAAACATTGACCCCACGCGCGAAAACAAAAGCGAGTTCTGGCCCGCCGAAGAACTCATCAAACGCGGCTATGTAGCGGCGGCATTTCTCGTATCTGACCTCGACCCCGACAAAGATGATGACTTCAAGAACGGTGTGCATGGCCTTTTCGACCCGCCACGCCTGGGCGACGAAAAGCGCTCTCCCGATGCATGGGCAACCATTGCGGCATGGGCGTGGGGAGCAAGTCGTGTTTTGGATTATCTGGAAAGTGACAAAGATGTGGATGCCAAGCGCGTAGCCATTGTCGGGCATTCGCGTGGCGGCAAAACGGCACTATGGGCGGGGGCCACCGATCCTCGTTTTGCATTGGTCGTTTCCAACGATTCTGGTTCAACTGGCGCGGCCTTAGCGCGTGGTAAGCGCGGCGAAACCATCGCGCTTATCAATAAAACCTTCCCTTACTGGTTCAACACGACTTACAAGACCTTTGATGGCAATGAAAACGAATTGCCAGTCGATCAACACCAACTCATCGCTTTGATGGCGCCACGCCCGGTTTACATCGCCAGTGCCATTGATGATGAATGGGCCGATCCGCAATCCGAGTTTCTGAGCGGTGTGGCCGCGTCGCCGGTCTACGAACTACTGGGAAAAAAGGGTATGACGGTAACATCCTTCCCCGAACTTGAAAAACCGCTTCACGCTGGTTTCATCGGCTATCATGTGCGACGTGGCGGGCATGATTTGAGTGCCTACGACTGGACGCAATTCATGGATTTCGCAGACCTGAGAATGCCAAACACGAAGTAGTTCTCAGCCTTTATCTCAAGCACTATAGCTAATGCTATAGTGCTTTCTTTTCAACTACTCCCCCTCCGCTACACAAATAGAAAGCGAAATAAAAATTAGCAAACGCCCGAAAATTGACAAAGGACATCAGTAGTTGCCTAGAAATCTCATAGGCAAGGCATTATCTCAGGGACAAAATATGACTATCACAGTCCGCATATAAATCCTAATGTAACGGGGTGCGGTGTTGTGTATTCACGTATTTGATTTTGAATCTATGTCAACGACTGTTGTCAATAAAGCCTTTACCCTTATCGAGTTGTTGGTGGTTATCGCCATTATCGCGATTCTTGCCGCCATCCTGTTTCCGGTTTTTGCCCGCGCCCGTGAAAACGCCCGTCGCTCTTCCTGCATGTCCAACCTCAAACAGATCGGACTTGGCATTATGCAGTACACCCAGGACTACGATGAGCGCTTCCCCTGTTCTCGTATCGCACAGGCCAACGTCAACGGCGTCAATCTCCCCGAAGTTCCCTGGCACGCAGTAATCCAGCCCTATGTGAAAAGCACCCAGCTTTTCGCTTGTCCCTCCAACACCTACAACCGCGAATTGGTTTACAACAGCGGTGGAATCCCCAAATCCTACCTTTGCAACGGCTTCGGCGATTTCGAGGGCACTGACTGGGGCGGCGCTCGCCCTATGAACCGACCCAATACCGGAGGAGGCCGTAATCAGGCCGAACTCAACTTTCCAGCCACCACGATTCTGGTTCTAGAAAACGGCTATAAGCGCGATGAACCAGAGGTTTGGGGCGTCGATGACCTTGATGTCGTCAGCACTGCCAACAACAAAGTTCGTTTCACCAATCACCTGGGCACCTCGAACTTTTTGTTTACCGATGGTCACGTTAAGTCCCTCAAGGCGACAGCGAGTGGAGTTCCTCTCAACATGTGGAACGTGGCAAATACCACCGTCGCCAACGGGGCCTCGACAGGCCCAGCTCCCGCCGGGTTGGCTGCCGCTTTGGGCGCTCAGCAAGGCATCATGAACTGAGAATGTGACATCTTGGCCATCACTAATACCGAGCGAATTAGGCCACGCTCCTTCGACTGGACGCACGCATTCAAGGATTGAAACGCGATTTATAGCCTTCCGCTCAATCGCTGACCATCATCCAAATCCACTGAATCGAGGCCATGTGCAATAAGTCGGGCGCAGTTTGCGCCCGACTTATTGGTGCTCCACTGAGCTTTAGCGATAGACAAGTCCGCCGTCGATGAGCGGAGCCTGTCCGGTCATGTAGTCGGAATCGGGACCGGCTAAATAGGACACGAACGACGCCACATCTTCGGGCGTTTGCGCGCGGCCTAGCGCGATGCCGCCGACAAATTTTTCGTAGTTCTCGCCGATTTTCGCGCCCGTGATTTCGGCCATCCGCCTATCAATTTCGACCCACATATCGGTTCCAACCACGCCGGGTGAATAAGCGTTGACAGTGATGCCAGAACTGGCTAACTCCCGCGCCGAGGCCTGGGTCAAGGCTCGCACCGCAAATTTAGTGGCCGAGTAAATGCCCAGTAGTGGAAAGCCATCGTGTCCCGCAATGGAGGCCGCGTTGATGATTTTGCCTTTCTGTCCGCGCGCCTTAAATTTTTTCGCTGCGGCCTGAATGCCCCACAACACACCCTGCACATTGACCTGAAAAATTTTCTCGACTTCTTCAGGCGTGACATCCAAAATAGCTTCAACCTGTGCGATTCCGGCGTTATTAACGATGATGTCGAAGCCTCCCAACTCTTTCTCGGCGTGCTCGACAGCGGCATAAACCTCGTCCCGCTTCGTCACGTCCGCCTTGAATGTCGTCGCTTTGCGCCCAATCTCTCTGATTTCGGCGGCGACCGCTTGCATCTTTTCTTCTTTGACATCCACAATGGCGATATCGGCACCATCACGAGCCAGTCGCAGTGCGATGGCCCTACCAATTCCCTGGCTTGCCCCCGTAACGAGGGCGACTTTTCCGTTGATGTTCATGGATTTTTCCTTGATTTGCCGTTACAGCATCACCTCAACAGTTCGCGTTCGCCGCATCAATATCGCTTTATTATCATCTTCCAATGTCAGCTGACGCGCATAAGCTGGCAAAAAGCTCTCTTTCTGATGCTCGGTTGGCGCGCTGTTAATGGCAGTATTAGTCCAATTTTGTTGATAATGGAAATACTTTTTCAGAGTCCCGGTTATTCCCAATGCGAATAACCACTGCAAACTCGTATCATGCAGTTCCGACAGATAGAATGCTTCTTGGCCGTCGCGGAAGAACTTAATTTTTCACGCGCCGCACGGCGCCTGAGGCTTTCGCAGCCCCCCTTGAGCAAGAACATTCAACAGTTGGAAGCCGAGTTGGGGGTTCAGCTTTTCGTTCGCGATCACCACTCAGTCGCATTGACTGCTGCGGGCAAGGTCTATCGAGATTATGTCCAGCCGATAATGCAGCATCTGGAACAAGCACGCCTCGCGGCACAACGGGTACAGGCGGGACAGACCGGAGAATTGCGCATCGGCTTCGTGAGCGGCTTGTTCTACGATTTTGTGCCCCCACTCCTGCTTCAATACCGCAAGGAGTACACGGATGTTCGAGTTAATATTCTGGAGATGGTGCCCTCCGCACAAACAGAGGCCCTGATAGAGCGACATATAGATGTCGCATTCCCCGGCCTTGCACCGGGCCGCTTTGGTGTTGGACTCAGTTCGCGAGTAATACGCAAAGAACCCTGGTACGTGTGCCTCCATGCCGACCATGAGTTGGCATCGCGAGAAAAGCTCGACCTTGCCGAATTGCGCTCCGAGCAATTCGTTTTTATGGAAAGCCTGATGTCTCCGTCAATAAAAGATGCTCTCGTCAAGCTTTTCGAGCAGGCGGGCTATTCTCCGATGGTTACCCAGACTACAGCGCGTGCCCAGAGCGTGCTAACTCTGGTTGCGGCGGGAGTCGGAATCTCGGTCTTCTCTGGCTCCGCAAGTCACCTCCCGGCGGCGGGTTTGGCTTTTGTGCCCCTCACCGATAACTTCCCCCTTTATGAGCATTCGATGGTGTGGAATCCCGCCAATGTCTCGCCGGTATTGAAATCATTTCTCGATTACCAATCCCAATTCCAGGCGAATTGCCCACTAGAAAGCACCCCCGAAGCGGTTTGACAGGCGCCATTTCGCACGGATTTAGGCAGCCAAACACCCTTAAGATTGAGATTTAGGCTTCTTTGGGCAACATTAAGAAGCACTATAGACAACGACTTAGTCATATCTAGGACAATCATAAAGAGGTGGAAATTTGAGTTCGCGGCGAGACTTTCGCTCTATACATTTATCTGAAGCACCAGAAAGGTTTCTATCCTGCTTCTATAGAGTGAAAAGTCTCATGCCCAAGCCAGTAAACGTGTTATCCGAGCAAACCTATGCCGAACGTGGCCTCGAACTCAGCAAAAAAGTCGTGCATTATTCAACACCTTGCTGGGAGCAAAATCTCCCTATGCCCGTTGGTGGCGCTATCATGATGCACATTATGCTGCTCGACAGCGTAATGTCTCGGCGCACCAACCGCATGTTAGAAAGCTATGGCCTCACGTTCAACCAGTTCATTGCTCTAGGGTGCATCGGGCACGAAGTCGAAGGAATAACCCACTCGCAACTCAGTCAGCGTTTGATGGTTTCCAAAACGCCCGTGACGAGCATCGTTGACCGCCTCGAAAAGATGGGGCTGGCCCGTCGTGTCGCTGATACAACCGATAGGCGCGTTTCCCACATCGTCATCACCGAAGAGGGACGTAGGCGCTGGCAAGAAGTCCACGAGATGTTCGTTGCCCATCGCCCGCCCGAATTCCCGATGAGCGAAGCCGAACAACTCAGCTTGTTGAACAATCTGGCGCGCTTGCTCGATAGCGTGGCCGTAGACGATCCCTTTGTGACCGCCTTGCGAGAAGCTCCTGCTCCACCTGAAAACACGAGCGAGCTTTTCCAACTCGAAAAAGAGCCATGAAACACAAAATCTATGGATTCCCGCTGAGCATTTCAGCTTTTCTCATGGCTATCGCCATGATGGGAACTTCGGCCACAGTCACATTCGCCTCTGCCGAGCAAGTTCCTGACATACCGAACACACCCACGACACCGAATCAAACCGCGCCAACTACGGACACACTGGTCTTTCCCCCCACAACTCCCGATTCGGAAACCACTGCACTACGAACAGCAGAAGAAATTGCTCCTACCGCTAACGAAGGAGCGCCTCTGGCCGATGCCCGCGCTAAAGAAGCCCAAGATGTCGAGCCACTTTCTTTGGTTGATGCCATCGTAACAACGCTCAAAAACAACCCGCAGCGCGAGTCGGCTCTGGGAGCGCTTCAGGCAGCGCAATCCCGCGTCCGCACCGCCAAAGCCAACGCAGGAATACAGGCATCGTTGAGTGGTAATTTGGGCTATAACCGCTATTATGGCGGCGGCGGAATTAGCACTGGTGATGGCACAGGTACTGGCACTAATGTTTTCATAAACACTGCTGGCTCCCAGTCCTATGGCTTGGATGTATCCATTCCCATTTATAATGGCGGGCAGAACAGCGCCAGCAAGCGCTCGGCATTCGCTTCCGCCGAAGCACAGGCTGCCTCAACATTGCAAGTTGAGCAGCAGCTTGTCGAAAGCACCATCACTGCCTACCTTGATGTCTTACGCAACGAACAGCTCGTCGAAGTGGCACAAAACAACCTTGATGTCGTGCGCGAACGGCGTCGTGTTGCCGGAGAGCGTTATCGAGTTGGAAATGGTGCGCGTTTAGATGTATTGAGTTCTAACACCGACTTAGCTACGGCGCGTCAAACGCGAATCGAAGCCAGCAACGCTTACGCTCAGTCCAAAGGAACGCTTAATGTGCTTCTGGGGCGCGCTCCCGAAACCCCGGTTCGCCTTCTGGAAGTGACAGCACTCACGCCCAGCGTGCCGCTTTCGGTGGAAGACGCATCCAAAGCGACGATGAACAGTAGTTCCCAACTGCGCACAGTGGCCGAGCAAAGCAATCCGACCATCGCCTCCAACCGTGCTCAAATCGACGCGGCGTTGGCCGATGTCGATGTCGCCAAAGCCGCACGCAAGCCCTCGGTGGCGCTGAGCATCGCTAACACCTTAAGCAATCCAGTCCGAAGCCTTGGGCGTTTCCTGCTGTCGCTCGGACTAAATGCATCGCAAACGCTCTTCGATTCGGGCAAAGCGAAGTCGCAAATCTACGAAGCTCAAGGTTTGGTCACTCAAGCCAAAGCCAACCTGAAAAATCAGGAGTTGAGTGTCGCGAGTGCCATTGATAATCAGTTGCTCGCCCTCGATTCGGCTCAGGAGCGTTTAAACAATGCCAACGAAGCCGTACTCGAAGCCCAGCAAGCTCTCGTTGCCGCTCAAGCCGCTTACACAGCAGGTGCCCGCACCCGCCTTGAGGTGACTAACGCGCAGGTTTCTTTGCTCACCACGCAAACCGACGCCGCCAACGCCCGCTTCGATGTCGCCAACTCTCAGGCCCAGCTTTCAAGCGCCGTGGGCATCCTCACCGAAGAGGGACAGCAAGCCTACAAACAGGTAATGGAAGAAGAAACCGAGAAAGAGCGCGAACTGATGGAAAAGGCCAAACAAATCGCCGAAGTGAACGATAAAAAGTCGAAGAAATTGAAAAAGGTAAAGGCCACCAAAGGCAGTTAAGACCCGGTTGCAATTAATGACGAGCGCATTGAGAAGGTTTTGTACTTATGTAGTCCTATATGTGATTATAAGCCGCCTTCCTTGATTCGCCGTGCCTTCAAAGAGAACTTACAATGCAGAAGCTTTCCGAAATTTGCATCTCCCGCCCGGTTTTTGCCTGGGTATTGATGCTTATCCTGGTGGTAGTTGGCGTGGCAGGCTACACCCGTATGGGGGTCGACCGTAACCCCAACGTCGATATACCAATGGTCTCCATCTCCACGACATCGGCGGGTAGTTCTGCCGAAGCCGTCGAGCAAGAGATCACCAATCCCATTGAGGACGCCGTCAGTACCATTAGTGGCGTCGATACCGTCACCTCCACCTCTGTTGAGGGCAACTCCTCGGTTCGTGTCGAATTCGACCTCAGCAAAGATGTCAACGTCGCCGCCGAAGAAGTGCGTGGCAAAGTCAACGGCATCCTTGGCAAGTTGCCCGACACCATCGATTCACCCGTCGTTACCACCTTCGACCCTAACTCCAACCCGGTCATCACCTTCGCGCTTTCCAGCAAAAACCTGAATGCCAACAGCAAGGGCGACAACTCGTTGGTACTGCGCGACCTGACCGAGTACGCCGATAAAACACTATCCGACCAAATCCAAAGCGTCAGTGGTGTCGGCGAAGTTTCCGTATCGGGAGGCCGTGCCCGCCAGATCAACGTTCTGCTTGATCCCTACCGGATGCGCTCCTACGGCATTACTACCAACACCATCATCTTGGCCTTGCAAGCACAAAACGCTGAAGTGCCTGGTGGTCAGGTCGAGGAAGGCGCCCGCAGCCTCACGCTCCGAGCCTCTGGTCGCTTGACTTCGGTTTCCGATTTCAAGAACGTGCGTCTGCAATCCACCCAAAACGGTGGCATCATCCGACTCGGTAACGTGGCACAAATCGAGGATGGTACCGAAGACGCCACCTCCTCCACCGAACTCAACGGCAAGCCCGCCGTTCAAATCAGCATTCGCAAGCAGAGCGGCCAAAACACCCTCAGCATCGTCGACTCGGTCAAAGAGCGCGTTAAAGAGTTGGAAAAGACTCTGCCTCCCGGTTACGAAATGACGGTTGTCAGCGACGACTCCAGCTACATCGAAGCGGCGGTCGACTCGGTGAAAGAACATCTCCTCGTCGGTTCGCTTCTGGCTACTGTCGTTGTCTTCATCTTCTTGATGAGCTGGCGCTCGACCCTGATTTCGGCGGTTTCCATCCCCATCTCCATCGTGGCCGCTTTCGGCTTCATGTGGATGCTGGGTTTCACGCTGAACACCATCACCCTGTTGGCCCTCACCCTCGCAGTCGGTATCGTTATCGACGATGCCATCGTTGTTCTCGAAAACATTCACCGCCTCATGGACGAGGAAGGATTTGAACCGCGAGAAGCCGCTGTCGAGGGCACCAAACAAATCGGTCTGGCTGTGTTGGCGACCACCCTTTCGCTAGTCGCTGTGTTCTTGCCCGTCGCTTTCATGAGTGGCATCGTCGGGCGCTTCATGAACTCCTTCGGCATCACCATGTCGATTGCCATTCTCATCTCGATGTTGGTCTCCTTCAGCCTGACACCGATGATGTGTTCCCGAATGCTCAAGCCCTCCAAAAAGAGCGAATCCCACGCAAAGGGTTCTCACTCCACTGGTGGACATGGCAGCCAACCCAAAGGTTTGTACGGCCTCATTGACAAAACCTACGTCGCGGCCCTCAAGTGGAGCATGGGCCACCGTTGGGTTATCGTTCTTGCTTGTGTGGGTGCCCTCGCCGCTGTTTTACCGCTCGGTATCATGGTGCCCAAGAACTTCATCCCCTCTGATGACGAGTCGCAGGTCAACATCTCCTTCTCGGCGCCGTTGGGAACCAGTCTGGAAGCCACCCAGCAAATCGCGCGGCGCATGAGTGAAGAGGTTCGACGTATGCCTGGTGTCCGCTACACGCTCGTCACTTCGGGCAGCAACAACAACCTCAACGATGCCACCATCACGGTTCGTATGAAAGACCTCGACCAGCGTGACATCACGCAAGATCAGTTGGTCGAGCGCGTCCGCTCCGAGATTATGCCGCACTTCAAAAGTGCCGATTTGCGAGCCATCGTCAGCGGAGCCAGCGCCTTCGGCGGCGGCGGACGTAACGGCGCTCAAATCCAGTTCGTTATCAGCGGCCCCAGCCTCACCAAGCTCATCGACGTATCGCAAAAAGCCCTCGTCGAGTTCAAGAAAGTTCCCGGCGTCGTCGATGCCGACACCAGCCTCAACAACGGCAAACCAGAGCTACAGGTACAGGTTGACCGCGACCTCGCCTCGCAGTTGAATGTCTCGCCCTCCGATGTCGCCAGCGCCTTGCGCTACTTCGTCGGCGGCGCCGAAGTCACCACCTACAACGAAGGCGGCGAACAATACGAAGTCCATCTGCGCGCCCAGAAGCAGTTCCGCACCGGGACAGCGGGCATCGGTTTGCTGACCGTTCCTTCCAGCACACTCACGTCCGTCCCGCTGCAGCAGGTGGTTAAGTTCGGTTCGGGCACTGGCCCTTCGCAAATCGAACACACCGGAGGGCGTCCTCAAGTCACCCTCTCATCTAACCTGACGGGCAACGCCTCGCAAGCCGAAGTGATGCAGAAGTTGCAGGCCATCGTCGATAAGATGAACCTCGGCCCCGACTACACCACTGGCAGTTCGGGTATGGCCAAGCAACAGGGCAAAGCATCGGGCGCTTTCTTGTCAGCCATTCTTCTCTCCTTTGTCTTCATGTACCTGATTCTGGCCGCGCAGTTCGAGTCATGGATTCATCCCGTAACCATCCTGCTGTCGTTGCCACTCACCATTCCCTTCGCTCTGCTGTCGCTGGTTCTCTTCAATCAGAGCCTGAACATCTACTCCATGCTCGGTATCTTGGTGCTATTCGGCATCGTGAAAAAGAACTCGATTCTTCAAATCGACCACACCAACCAACTCCGCGAAAAAGGCTTAAGTCGCTACGATGCCATCATTCAGGCCAACCGCGACCGCTTGCGCCCCATTCTCATGACCACTCTGGCGTTCGTGGCTGGCATGGTTCCACTGCTCATTTCGCAGGGTACAGGCTCCGGCACCAACCACTCGATTGGAACCGTTATCTTCGGAGGCCAGACCTTCTCTCTGGCTCTCACTCTTCTCGCGACACCCGTCGCCTACTCGCTGTTTGACGATGCCGCTCAGTGGCTCAGCCGCACCCGAACCAACATCGCCAGCCGTTTTGCCCGTCCATCTCAAGTTGCGCCTTCATCCGGCGAATAAGGAGTTTTTCCATGAATAACAATCCACAAAACATCATTCAGTTGCAGGCTCCCATGGTCGCCGAGCCAGAACCCAAAATCAACAACCAACCGCGCCTCGATAACTCCCCCTCGCAACCCGGCAAAAAGCGCGGAGGCGGCATCAAAACCTTGGCCGTTGTCGGAACTCTCGTTCTCTTTGGCTTTCTGGGATGGCGAATGCTGTCCCAGAAGCAGCAAGCCGCTGCTCCCAAAACCACGACCACAACAAGCTCCTACCAACTTGTGCAAGCCGCGACGGTGAAAACGGGAACTTTGCAACAAACTATGGCCGTTACTGGTTCGCTCAAAGCCAACCTGAGCGTTGACCTCAGTGCCAAGCTCACCGGACGCATCGCACAGGTCTTCGTCGATGAGGGCGCGCAGGTTCGTAAAGGGCAGTTGCTAGTCACTTTTGAAGACGACGAACTGCGCTCACAGGTCAGCTCTGCCGAAGCGGCTGTGCAAGCCGCTCAAGTGCAGCTGCGCCAAAAACAGGTGCAATTGCCCGCCACCAGTGCCGACATCGAAACCAGCATTCAAGACGCACAGGCTAATCTCGCTTCGGCTCAGGCCAAATATCGCCAGACCCAACTCAAGCAGCCCGCTCAGGAGCAAACCACACGCGCCGAAGTCGAAACCGCGCGCCAGTCGGTGCAAAGCGCACAAATCAAACTGGCACAGGCTCGCGAAACTGTCGTGCAAACCCGCAAAGAAGTCGAGGCTTCTATCGCCCAAAATGATGCGGCTGTGAAAGGCGCACAGGCATCGGCGCAAAGCGCGCAAGCGGCGCTCGATGAGGTTAAGCGCGGTTCCCGCGCTCAGGAAATCGCTCAGGCTCAACAGGATGTTAGCGTATTAGAAGCCCAACTCGCTAACGCACAAACGGCGATGGATCGCTCCGAAGAATTGGTGCGCGTTGGGGCTTCGGCTCAATCCGAACTCGATACGGCGCGTACCACTCGCGACGTATATAAAGCCCAACTCGAAGCCGCCAAACAAGCCCTCTCGCTCAAACAGGAAGGCTCGACTAATGAGCAAGTCCGTCAGGCTCAGGAAACGGTGCGTCAAGCACAGGAATCGGTACGTCAGGCCCAAAGCACTCTCGATCAGGCCAAAGCCAAGCGCTCGACCATCACCAACGCTCAGCGCGATGTCGTTAATGCGCAAACCACGCTCGCCACTGCCCAATCGAATCTACGCACCTCACAGGCCAACTTGTCTAACATCCCGGTGACTCGGCAAGATACTCAAATCGCATTGGAAACCGTGCATCAAGCCGAGGCCGCTCTGGCCAAAGCCAAAGCCAACCGCGCCAATGTGCCCGTCGCCCGCGAAGACATCGAAGCCGCTCGCTCCAGCGTGCGACAGGCGCAGGAAACCCTGCGTCAAGCGCAGATTGCCCTCGCCAACACGCGCGTCGTTTCGCCGATTGATGGCGTAATCAACACCCGTACTGCCGCCCCCGGTCAGGCCGCAACCGCCGGAAACGCGCTCATGAACATTGTTGCCACCAATTCGGTCTACTTCGAGGCGCAGGTCGATGAAAACAGCGTTCGCGACATTCATCCCGGCCAATCCGTCCAGATTATGGCGACCTCGATTTCCGACAAACCCCTGTATGGAACGGTCGCCGATGTTATCGCCGTCGCCGACTCGGCCTCTCGTCAGTTCCGCGTCCGCGTATCGCTCGATGACAAATCTCGTCGCCTGACACCGGGAGCCTTCGCACGGGGACAAATCATCATGCAGTCAGTCCGCAATGCCATGTCCGTTCCCGAAGATGCCGTCCGTCAAGACGGAAGCGAAAAATTCATCCTCGCCATTGCTGGCAGCGGCGACACATCATCCGCCGAAAAGCACGTCGTCCATACAGGTCTGACCGCAAGCGGCCAAACCCAACTCCTCGACGGAGTCAACACAGGAGAGAGAGTCGTCGTCGGAAACCCGTTGCTCAAAGCCGGCGATCAAGTGAAAATCACTTCTGGCTAAGCGCGCATCTCCCTCTATTCACGCGTGTTCCCTCAGGCTTCACAGGCAGCTAACAGCTAACGGCCAACAGCTAATAGCTCCCCTTAAACTACGCGACTCCACCATGAGTAGTTTCTATACACAAACCGCTTTGTCGGCGTTGGCCCTTGTGGGCAGCATGTGTCTGCACGGTGTTGCTGCCCCCGCAAGCACAGCGAAAAGCCCACAACTCGTCGGTAAGGCATTAACTATCGTTTGTAAGGTGACGCCCACATCTTCGGCATCTACAGGCGTTGTCTTGGCGCAGGGCGGAGGCCAACGCGGCTATGCACTCTATCTGAAGGGTGGCAAACCCATTTTCTTCGTCCGTCAGGCTGGCAAACTCTACACAGCTAAGGCCACTACCAGTCCCAAGGGCGCATTCACTCTCGAAGCACATCTACGCAAAGACGGAGCTATGACATTGGCGGTCAATGGCAGCGTTGTAGCGAAGGGCAAAGCCCCAGGTTTATTTGCAGTCCAGCCCCAGGACCCCATGAGCGTGGGGCAAGATACCCTCAGTGCTGTAGGCGACTACAAAGCCCCCAGTCCATTCAAAGGCAAAGTCCAAAACGTTAAGGTCAGCACGCAGTAACGGCCCATACAGCGAAGGGCGATATTTTCGTGCCCAGATAATGTTGACCATGTGAGAAGTAAAGGCATCCGCGTTTTGACTACTGCGGATGCCTATGTTCGTTTGCCCGCTCTCACTTTACACTAGGGCTGCGTGACCTCCTCTAACTCTGGTTCTTGTGCCATCTGCGCCCAACAAAACCCCTATTCGAAATCGGTGTGCGAGGGGTGCGGTGCGCGTTTGCCGTGGGTGAATGCGAATGCTTTGCCACAAAGCAATACCCCTGCTTCCTCCAAACACATCATGTTGAATTTGGGGATTCAAGTCGTGTGTTTCCTTATCCCGATTGTAGGCATCGTTCTCTACTTTATCTATCGTACCAGCAAACCCAAGAGGGCCATCTCTCTTATTCAGGCGGCAGCTTTGGGTGTCGCTGTGAATTTGGCGCTGCTGCTTGCAAGCAATTGAATCGTTTGTCCTGATAACGTTCCATAGCGTGAATCCTCTTCCCACTTCGTTGCGAGTCGTCGTCATCCTGTTCATCATCAGCGGCGTTATGGCGGCCATCGACATAGTGCTGGCTTTATTCAATCATCGAATCACTTTTAACTTGGGCGTTCTGACCATCTTTATCGGAATCGGATTATTGGGGCGCAACCCCCGTTCGCTTTCGTGGGCGCTATTTGTGACGTGGCTCGAACTTGCCTTTACGGTTGTGCTGGGCATTCTGTTTCTCATTACCCCCGGCACCATCCAATTCTTTGGTCGCAAAGGAGTGGCCCCTGTCGGTTTGGGTTTTGTTTTGAGCGCGGTCATGTTTGCCCTCGCTTACTGGCAATTGAAAATACTCACCAATCCACAGATACGAGCGGTATTCGGAGAGGAACTGATAAGCCCCTCTCCGAACAATTGAGCATTCATAGCTCTAGCGCTTTTTGACGACTATCACGGTTCCGGTACTGCCAGACCGAACGTTAGCCATTCCGAACCGATTATCCAGAGTCACGAGCAAGCTCAATTTCTCGTTGGGCACGATTTCTTCTGTACGGAAATTACCCTGCTCATCGGTTTTTACCTGTACCGACCCCGTCTTCGTGCCTGAAATCCACACCGTGGCAGCGGCCACTGGCTTCTCGTCAGCATCGACTACGCGACCCTCGATGAAGCTCAGTGTCCTCGCCAACACAAACTCTTTTTGCGTGCGCGTTTCGCTGGGCTTCAGTTGGAATCTCTCGACTTGTCCCTGACCATGCCCCGGTGCTTTGGCACTCAGCGAATAGGTAGCGCTCGGCAATAACCCCGCGAAACTGTAACCACCCTGCGCATCCGATAGCACCGAGTTATTCAGCCTTCCTGAACTTTGTGTCCAGCGGAACAGATCGACTTTGATGTTAGGCAGTGGTTTACCCTCATCATCGACAATACTCCCCCTAAGTTCGATCAGAGCATTGGGTTGCAAATTCAGCGTCACGTTTTGCCCGCCCAAAACTTCTTTCGCCTCTGTGGTAGCATTCTGTCCCAGTCGTGCCCATACCTGAATCGAGCCACGCACATTCTCCAATACGGCTCGTCCCTCATCATCAGCCGTTTGTTTTTCTGGGACACCTGTCGAACTCCCATTTTCCGCGCCCGTCGGGCTAAATTCGATTTGAGCACCTTTGGCAACTTGCCCGTTGGCATCCAGAACCCGTACCCGAACATCGCGGGCCTCAGGCTGGGCTGTCAATTGCCAATCAATCGTCTCATCTTGCCCGTCTTCTGCCGTGAACTCGTAGGGTGTGCTATGTTTCCCGCCCAGAGTCATTGTGGAAATCGGCTGGCCTTCGGGACGGATGAAGCCTTCGGGAACGCCCGAAACATAGATATATTGGTCGCCTGCTGGCACCCGAAGTTGATAACTTCCATCTGCAGCCGTGGTCGCGCCCTGCACCCAGGCCGAACTTTTGGGATGAGCAGGGCCATAAATTCCAATCATCGCTCCTTCTACTGGCTGACCAGAACCTTGAGTTACCACATTACCCGTAATCAGTACGCCCCGTTCCAGCTTGAAGTCGATATTCTCCTTCTGGCTCCCTGTCGATACCGAAACTCCCTCCTGTGCTGGGGCTGTCCACTGCGCGCCCAACTGGTCGTCCAATGCAAGCGCGAGGTTATAGCGTCCAGCGCCTAGCATCGAAATACGGTAATAGCCATCCTTATCGCTAATCGCTTCCCCCCAACCACTCGTCGCGTCTTGGCCCTGCGCCCCGACTTCAATGGCAGCAACGGGCTTTCCGGTCTCGCCATTTGTGATCCGTCCGCGCAGCGTCGCGCCTGCCACAAGGCGCATAGGATTGGCGATGGTTTGCGCCTGACGAGCCAGATCAACCTCGGAAGTTTGATATTCCAGATTCGCGAAACGCTCATCGTCAATCGTCAGCCGAGCGCGGCCACCTTGAGGCAACCCACCCATACGGAGCACACCGTTGGCATCTGTGACTGCATTAAAATGCTTCAAGCCCCCGAAGTGAATGTATTTGAAGTCGCTCGGTTGTCCTTCTGGCTTCTCGAAGAAGACGAAGCTGAGGCGTACTGGCAAATTGGCAATGGGTTTCCCTTGCGGGTCGAAGAAAGTTGTCTGTAACTCGGTTGGCTGCGTCAGATGCAAAACGCGCTGAGTCGGAGGTTTGCTGGTGATGCGTTCAGCGAAGCATCCCCAACCATCCGCTTCGATAAGCAGTTGCGGAGCTGGAATTTGTTGAGTCGGCCCGATGAATTTGAGGCTTGCCTGTAACAAAGCCTTCGAGTCCTCGAAGCGAAAATTACCCTGAGCATCGCTCTGTGTGCTTGCGAGAATATTCTCGCGCCCTCCCGCAGTTTTGCCGTTGTAGTTCACCCACGAAATACGCGCTCCTTTCACCGGCTTGCCATCGGGCGTCAAAACTGTGCCCTGCACGATTCCAATTTTGGCGATGAGCGCTTTTTTCTGCTCCGAATCTTCGTTTTTCGCTGCCCCCATCTGATTCGGCGCCGCTTGCGAACGCGAAACCAGACGAATAGGCAACGCCATGCTTATGGTCAATCCCAGCGCACTGGCGAAGATGATTTTGCTGGCCCTTTCAGGGGTTTTGGGAGCATGATTCAGACGGAGCAAGCGCGTCTTGAGCATGGAAAAACCATCCGTCACACCGGCTGCAAGTGGCGTGCGCTCCATGCTCAGCGTGTTCAGCAACAGGTTGCCATACGAACTGGGGGTGACATGAGTCGAAGCCAGCACCATTTCATCGCACGCGCTTTCGGTTTCCAGTGGCAGGAAATAACGCGACACCCACACAAGCGGATGAAACCAAAGCGCCGCCTGAATGCCCCACAGCGCGATATTCCACGCCAGATCGCGGCGCTTCATGTGCGCCAGCTCGTGCGAGAGAATCGTTTCGCACTCCTGTTGTGGCAACGCACTGGCTTCCGGCAGCACGATACAGGGCCGGAAAATACCCACCAAAAATGGCGCACTGCCTTTGATATGAACAAGGCGTGGCAACGATGTCACGTCCATCCGCCGCGCGACTTTGCGAAGACCTTGCCCATATGCCTTGTCTTCGACCCCAACTGCCGCCCGCAAAGCGCGACGTAAACGACGAGAGGAGCGCATCAATCGGATGAGTTGAAAACCGACGCCGACGATATAAAGCCCCTGCAAAGCCAGCCATATCTTGTCCTGATTCCAATAGCACCACAGTTTGATGACTTCGAGTTGCGAAGAATCGGCTGCTGCATCGACATCGCCCCCGGTTTGCACGTTCCCAGCTTCCATCGGCGCCGCAATTACGGTGTTTGTAGCAGGTGGCTTCGGGGACGTCGCTTTGCCCGCGCCGCTAGAAGTCGCGGGCAAATTCTTGGGTTCCGAGAAGGCAGTGCGGCTAACTCCCGTCGTTACAGAACTTGGAGGAGTAAGGGAGGGCAAAACGGCCACACGCATTGGCGAAAGTGGCAATAGCGCCAGTGCTGTTTGGAGCAACGCCACGCGCCAAATCCAAACACGCCACGCTGCCGGAACACGCGCTTCCAAAATCTTCTGGGCCAGCCAAGCCACAAGTAGCGCAGCCACGCCAATCAGGCTGGCGCGTTCTAGTGCCAAAGTTAAGGTGTTCATTTTGCCTCCGTGTTGTCTGCGTTTTCTTGGGCGGAATGGTCTTGTGGTTCGCTATCGAGCCGCTCAACGAGCGCGCGCAACTGCGACTTTTGTTCTTCATTCAATTGCGCATCGTTCAAATACGCCACGAATGGGTCGAGCGAACCACCAAGCGTACGCTCGACAAAGCGCCCCACGACTTCGCGAAGTTGGGACTGGTGTTCATCGCGCGGCGCGTAAACAAACGAGTTGCCTTCTTTCTTGCGGGTTAAATAGCCTTTCAACCGCAAGCGATCTAACATAGTGGTAACAGTGGTGCGGGCTAAATCATGTTCGCCGCCGAAACCTTTTACCACCTGTGCCGTGTTAACCGGAGCTTTAGAAGCTACCCACGTGAGCAGGGCGCTTTCCTGCTCCCCCAATTTTGATGGTCGCATAATATTTGACGACAGTTGTCGTTACATATTATGCCATTGACGACACCTGTCGTCAATGCTCTGTTTTTGAGAACGTCTTCAGTGGCTTAATTCCCTGATGGCTGCGAGAGGTTGGTGTTCATTACAGCAAAGGTTTCAACCCCTCGAATCGCACTTTCCAGCTTCCATCGCTGGGGAAGCCCGGCGCATGATGAGTGGGGGCGCCGCTCCAACCTGCTGCCATCATGGCGACCGCCGCGAGTAGCCCGCCATTTCCCGGCAAGTAAGCGGTCAGGTCTTCGCGTTGATAGTTGTGCCCGTTCGGATGATAGCGGTTGCGGGCCGCCGGATGCAGGAGCATCTCAACTGCCAGTTCGGGTTGCCCCGTGCGGGCTGCCGCCATCGCTGCCATCGGAAAATCCCAGCCCCATGTCCTCTCCCACTGCCAATCTTTCACGACTTTGCTCACTGTGCGCCGCATCACTTCGGCGTCAACTCCATCGCCCGGTTGCACCCCATACGCCCCTACCAGGGCAGGGTGTTCCCAGTTCCATTTGCTGTAAGTATCGGTCATGCCTTCCTGCAACAAATACAATCCGTCGCTTTGTGGCAAAGGCGCGAGTTGATGCAGCACCTTATCCCATTCCGCATCGCGTCCCAGTCCAAGGCGCTCTCTCCATTCCTGAGCGATGCGTAGCCCAAAGCGCCAGTAAGCCAACTCGAAAGTCGGATTAATCGCCGTGTTTATCGGTGTGTTCTCCGACACGGTCTTCAGCGGCGGCCCCAACACATAATGCCCCCGCGCCGCATCGAAAACCGCATACGAGACCATGAACTCGGCTGATGCGAAAACTATATCACGCCACTGGGCGAGTGTTTTTTGTGAAGGCTCCTGTCGATAACAAAGCTCCGCGTAGTAAATCGGGTGCGGTTGCTGCCAGATAAGCAGCGGCCCCACCGGAGAAGGAGAATCCCGGCCATCTGGCCCAATCATTTTCGGCCAACGGGCGCCTTTATAACCTTGTTGCAGGGCGGTGGCCCGCGCCTGCGGGAGCAAGCGCTGATAGATTGCCATGCTCTTCTGGAATAGTGCGAAGCGGCCCCATTGCGCGAAATGAACGCTGTGCCACCAGTGCATCTCCAAATGGAACTTGCCATACCAACTGTTGAACAGCAAACCCGTTTCTTGAGAAGGCAGCGAGCCTGCGCAATGAAGGGCGGTCTGATATTGAGACAGAACCACGCGCCGCTCTAATTCGTGGGCTTGAGGAGCGCTGCTGCCGCCGAAATCAATGGCGCCCCCTTGATTCCAAAATTGCTTCCAATGCTCCCCACTGGCTTTTTCCGTTTGCTTGACGCTTGGCAACCCATCCTCGAATTGCTGGGGGGCATATAGCACCCTGAACTCCATTCGTTTGCCTTGGCCCGCGAGGACGAACTCATGCGCTTTCCTTTGCGTAACTGCGGCCTGTCCCGACCACGCGAGGTTAGTTACATATCGTGTTTCATCGACATGGCGTTCAAACTCGACTCGGTTTTTGGCGCCATGCTTGAGTAGCGTCTGATGCCTATCTGCTTGCCCCCACTCCGCCATCGAAATACGCGAAGAGCCATAGGGAAAGGCAATCACTACCTTCAACCGCTCTTTGGCGATGAGTGGCGAGTCAACCCGAACAGAAAGCAAATCCACCTTCGGATGGCAACTGGTGACAACCGTTACGGGTTCGCCTTCTATCTCGAAATGGCTGTTCAGGATGCCAGTCCATAAGTCCAGCGATTGACGAATGTTACTCAGGTCATTGGCCCCAACGGGAGTGCCATCGGCTTTGGTCATTTCCAGTCCCACGCGCCCCAGATGCAAGCGATGGGGATTTTCACGCAGCCAGTTAAACAGCGGTTCTTGCCCCTTTTTACTGGTGGGGTAGGGCACCGGACGCCCATAGCTATCGAAATTCTCGTACTGAAAATCGCTGACCTGCGAACCCGCCGGAAGTGGCAGGCTGTGCCACCCCCAGTGCGAAACGGTGCAAAGCGGGAAATCATGCTCGTACCGTTCGATGAAAGTCTGCAATCCCGTCACATCGGCAGTGAAAGCGAACTCGCCGTTGCCAATCGAAAGTGCGGCAAAGGGATTGATGGCGTTCACTTCGGGGTTATGCCGCCGCACGACTTCGGCTCTGTTGATTGCTTGATTCACTGAAGAGTCCTTGCCCCGATTTGGATTTTTCGGCGAGGTGTCAACACCGCTCGGCGCGGCCAATATCTGTCGATTCCCTGTTCCCACGGCCACAGCCCCGGCCATGCTTGCCAGATGCCCCAGAAAACGCCGTCGCCCAATTCGGGGTTGGAGATAGCGAGCATCAAGGCCATTCCCTGTGGTCATTCCATCGCGGGACTCAGTGATTATGTTCTTCATACGCTACAAGGCCTTTTTATTAGTGGGGAGAGTTGTTCGGTAGTCCAGTGGTGTCTGGCAGTCGAGCTTAAAACTCGAAGGTGTGTTGCCCTTGCTTGATGCTATCAACCGCCAGCGCATTGTTCTCCACCACGGCTGACGTCTTCTTGCCATCAACCAGAACCTGAGGCGATTTGAGTGTGTTCGCCCCTCGAACGGGAAGCAAAACGCGCGCAGTCGTCCCCATCGGAACTCTGATTTCGAGGCGCGGATGCTCTCCATTTCGGAGGTAGCTCAGGGTTACTGGCCCTTGAACCGTTGGCACTCTGCCATCGAGCCATTCCAGAGTGCCGGGTTGGGGGGCGATGATAAGTTTTTTGTACCCCGGTTCCAATGGGCGCACTCCCAGTACATAACGGGAAATGATGTTGCCTGGAGCCGCGCCCCAGGCGTGATTCCACGTCAGGTTCTGCTTGTATTTGGCGTCCCAGGCTTCGAGCGTCATCGTCGAGCCGAGTTCAATCATATGCCACCAACTCCGGTCACTGCGCGAGGTCATCAGTTGCAGCGCATAATCGTCTTTGCCCGCCTTATAAAGTGCTTCCAGCAAATATTGAGCGCCATACACGCTACACGCCATTCCGCGCGACTGCACGAAATCGGCGACCGTCTTTTGATGCTCAAGCGGCACAAGGTCAAAGGCCAACGCGAACATATTGGCGTGCAGCGAGGCGTGCGTTGCGCCCTCTCCGTCGATATAAACGCCGCGCGCCTTGTCGAAGAACGTGCTGTTGAACACCTCGTAGATCTGTTTCGCTTTCGCCTCGAAGAGTTCGGCATCCGCTTCGTGCTTGGTCGCCTTGGCGATTTCGGTCATCTTGCGCAACGAGTGGTAATAGAAGGCGTTGACGACGGTGTTAATCTCCGGCCCCACCTGTGATTGCGCCCCCGGATGATTCACTCCCTCCACTTGATTGTAGCCGTCGCGCTCGGCGCTCGGCCAATCCACGATAGCGAGGGCGCGAAGCAAGCCATCTTCGCGCGCTTTTTCCATCAACAGCTTCTTTTTCAGAGCTTCATAGTTGTGAGCCGAAAGCGTGCTGTCGCCCGTCATCTCGTAGTCGGCGGCAGCCATCATCGGCATATGAAAACTCCACTCCGTCGGCCATGTCGGATTCTCTAAAAGATGTTCGACGGTGTAGCGCCCCACTTCCGGGTTGGCATCCACGGCCAAATGCGAAAGCTGATTGATGTAGGCATCGGCCTCATACGGAATGCGCTCGCGCTCGCCATCTATATACACGCCAAACGCCGTGGTTGCCTTCATGGTGTGCTTGCACAAATCCCACACAGCATTGAGCGTTTCATCCGAGCTTCTAAACGAACTGGCGTTGTCGTCGAACGCAGCGTGAACCCACAGTTGATGCACCGCTTTGGCATCGAAGGTTTCGGGAGCGTTGTCGATTTCGACATAGCGAAACACCGTGATTTCGCCGATTTCGGGCGGCGTATGCACGGCTTTGGGGTTGCTATGCTGGCGCTTCGAGGGGATTTGCAACTGATAGATGTTTTTGCCCGGTTCCGTCGTGATCGTCAATTCGCGGTAGTTCACGCTTCCCGGCGGCTTGCGGTCGATGGTCCCCGCCGCATCCAACTTCTCGCCCACCCGAATGTTGAGCGTCGTCGCGGGCATAGCCGCAGGCACAGTGATTTGCAGATTGCCAAAAGCATCGGCGCCAAAATCAACGAAATAGGTCGCGCCATGCTTTTCAAAGCGGACGGGCGCGACCTGAGTAGTTACTAGGTGAGGCTTCATTTGCTGTGCCATAGCTTGCGGGGCAATTGCGGAGGATGCAATGACAACGAGGCCTGTAATTCCGGCCCGAAGCCGCAAGTGTGGTGAGAAAGAACGCATGACTCGACGAATAAACTGGGGATTACGTAACAATTGGAAAGAATACCCAAAACAATCGGGTGAAGGTGCAATTCCAACAGACGTTTTTCCCCATCGAAGCCAGCTACAGTTCCCACAAGGCCAAACAGCCTCACCTGACTCACTCTCTATTTAGTTGGTGGGGGCAGCCTTCAAGCTCTGAAGCAGGTTCTCGATTTCCCGCTCTATCTGCGCCTGAAGGATTTCTATGTCTTGGCCGATGCTATCTATCTGCGCCAGATACTTTGCTTGCTGCTCTGGTTGGGAGCGAACTAAAGATTGGAGACGCGCGCTCTCCATCACCAATTGGCATTTGGTGTCGATGAGTTGGTCCACTTTGGTAGCCCGCTGTTCAAATGCCCGATGATTATGATTCGGCTGCTGTAAAGTCGGTAATGAAATCAAGTTTGCGTTCATCGTACTTCTGGTTATTCAGTATACAATGATTTCACATGTGATGGTGAAATCAAGGGTTCGCTCAATTTCTCCCTTCTGAAATGACAGGGCATTACTTCATCGCGACGAAGGTGCCTTTGAACTCAACAGCGACTTTATTGTTTTCCTCGATGCTGACGTGTAGGGCGATGCGGGCTTTCCCGCTTCGCGCGAAACCATTCTTGAATGCCATCAGTTGGGCATCCTCTGGTCGGCGACAGATCGCGCGAATATCCCCGCGCACGGGTTGCCGATAAGAAATTGCGCTGTCACGAATGACTATGTGTGCCTTCGGGTCGCCCAACTCCAACCACAGGAACCCGTAGCCCGCCAGTGTGGCTATTGCCGCCAGACTGCCGCCGAAAGCAGTGCCAAGGTGGTTGTAATTCGACTTCAGGGGCGCCGTCAAAACGAGTTGTTGGGTATCATACGACTCAACTCTTACCCCCATCGCTTCAGTGATGGGAATTTGAGCGTGCAAGAAGGTTTCGATGGCGCATAACTGCGGCTCGTAACTATGAGTCCCTTCTTCCCTCTGTGACGCAGAGGAACTTCTATTCAAATCCATCGCATCACGCTTATCAAATTCACTGACTAAAGGCAAGCCACGCAGCGATTTGGGCCAGTTGTTAAAGGGGAAAAATAAAATTGTGCCTCAGATGTTTAAGTTGTGACACAACTGGGTATATTAAATCTATCCATGCCCGTGATAGCCGAAAATTCCTCCACGCCTGAGCGTAAAACCAACGCGCAGAGTGTGACCCGCGCTTTGGAGGAATGGTGTGCGACATTGGCTCCGGGAACTCGGATTCCAACGCGCACCGAGTTGATGCGGCGCTTCAATGCCTCGGAACGAGCGGTGTTGAGTGCATTGGATGACTTGCGGCGCAATGGCTACGTCACAACCCGTCAAGGCGCCGGGACATTTGTGGCATCACCCAAAAGTGTTGTACCCAGGCAGACCACGCCGACCATTGTGGCTATCGCCTCACCCGACCATTCGTTCTACGACAGGGCTCTTGAGGTGCTGCTGCCTTTGACTGAAGGCGCCGACCTCTCGCTCATTTGTCGTCCCTTCGTCCCCCGCGAGGGCGTAATCCCTGCCATCGAAGACGCCGCTGGCTATCTGCTATTCGGGCGCGCTCTGGCGCCTTTGGCGACTCAACTCCAAAGCGAAGGCAAGCGCGTCGTGTTGGTGGCTACTCCCGCAGCAGACGAACTGTTCCAGGTGCCCAATGTGCGGGGCGATCAGCAAAAAGGCGGTTATCTCGTGGCGCGGCACCTCATCGAACTGGGACATCGCCGTATCGCCATCACAGGCAGCGACGGCTTCGATATGCGTTCGCCACGCGGTATGGGCATTCAAAAAGCCGTAAATGAAGCCGATAAAGCGGGGACACCAGTTCAACTGAGCTTTATCCTGTCACAGCAGTTTCACTCTTGGAAGCGCGACGCAAGCGATGCTCGCCGTTTCTGGGAACAAGCCGCTGCCCCGACTGCAATTGCCGTTTGGAACGACCATGAATCGCTCATTTTTATGGGATTCTTGAACTATATCGGCATCCGTGTCCCCGATCAGGTTTCCGTTGTCGGATACGACAACCTGCCTATTAGCCAACAGTGCCACCCCGCATTAACAACGGTGGATGGTGCCTTAGAGGCCCAGCTTCAGGCGGCACTCGATCTGCTTACTCAGTCTCAGCCGCTCAATCCTCATCAATCCGTCGTGGTGCTGCCCACGCTGACACGCCGCGATTCGTCGGCGCTCCTCAAGCCCCGTTCTTGAGGCAACGCAGCCAAATACTCTGTTTTCACACCATGTAATGCACAACTTCAAAACTAACTATTGCAAAAAAGCCTTCACCCTTATCGAGCTTCTGGTTGTCATCGCGATTATCGCCATTCTGGCCGCGATTCTCTTTCCGGTTTTCGCGAGGGCCAGAGAGAACGCCCGCCGCTCCTCCTGCATCAGCAACCTCAAAAATATCGGCCTCGGCCTCATGCAATACACACAGGACTACGACGAAATGATGCCGTTTAACCAAACCGGGGCAGCACCCGTCGGTGCCAACTCCGGCGCATGGATGCACACCATGCAACCCTACATCAAGAGCTATCAAGTCTTTCGCTGCCCCAGCGATACCAGTGCCACTGTGCCCGCCGCCACCAACGACAACAGCAGTTATGGCGTCAACGCCTGTGGATGGGCCGACACCATCGACAAACATGGCCCTATCAGCACCAACATTGGTGCGGGCGGCATAAAAGCCGTTTCGATGGCAGTTATCGGCTCACCCGCGACCACCGTTTTCCTCGCCGACTCCAATGGAGGTTGGTACACGCCTCAATGGTGTGACGTGGCAACAAATAATTCCTATAATGGCACTGCCATCCCACGCACATTCAGCGTATTTCAAGAGCGCCATCTGGAAACCATCGTCACCCTCTACGCCGATGGACATGCCAAGTCCGTCAAGCTCTCGACCTACAACGAACCCACTGCGGCCAGCTTCTATGCCAACGTGAAATATCAATATTTGACCAACGCCGCCGACCCCAACTGAAGATATTAGCGACGATTGCCAGCGAACCGATGACACTCCAAACCCTGACCCAACCGAACAAGCGCACCAGATTATCTGCATTGCTAGGAGCCGGACTTCTCATGCTTGGGCTTCCCGCACAGGCCCAGCAAAATGGCGCCCTGCCCGTAGCGATTGCGGATACACAACAAACGCCCCCTCAAACCAAAGCCTTTGTCCACCCCGGTCTTTTGCACACCGAGTCCGACTTCGCGCGAATGCGCGCCAAAGTCGCTGCTAAACAGCAGCCCTGGTTGGATGGCTGGAATCGTCTGCTCGCCAACCCGCACGCGCAATTGAGTTGGAATCCTCGCCCCTCTGAACAAGTCATTCGTGGCGCCGTGCCGGGGCAGAACTACGCCACGTTCTTTAACGATGTTGCAGCTGCCTATCAACTGGCACTGCGCTGGAAAGTGACTGGCGACACCGCCTATGCCGATAAGTCCATCGCTATCTTGAATGCGTGGTCAGCAATGCTTAAGCAAGTCACGGGCAACAGCGACCGCTTCTTAGCAGCGGGCATCTATGGTTATGAGATCGCCAACGCCGCCGAGATTATGAGGTCTTATCCCGCTTGGGCCAAAGAAGATTTCGAGCGCTTTCAGAACATGATGCTCACCGTCTTCTACCCCATGAACCACGATTTCCTCATCCAGCACAACACTGCTGCCATTACTAACTACTGGGCCAACTGGGATTTATGCAACATGACCTCCATGCAAGCCATTGGTGTTCTATGCGACCGCCGCGACATCTACGACGAAGCCAACACCTACTTCAAAACTGGCAAGGGCAACGGCGCGATGGATAAGGCCGTCTACTACATCCACCCCGGCTATCTGGGTCAGTGGCAGGAATCGGGACGCGATCAGGGCCACAACACCCTTGGTATCGCCTTGATTGGCCCGCTTTGCGAGGCCGCCTGGAATCAGGGCGACGACCTTTACGGCTACGATAATAACCGCCTCCTGGCCGGAGCCGAATACGTCGCCAAATACAACCTCGGCCTCGATGCGCCCTATCAGCCCTATGCATGGGGCACCGGGCAACGCGGCGACCGACAGGAGCAAACCGTCATTTCTGAAAATGGCCGAGGCAGCGTTCGCCCCGGTTGGGAAATGATCGTCAACCACTATGTCAATCGTAAGGGCATCGCTGCCCCTTACAGCACGCAGTTTGTCGATAAGGTGCGCCCCGAAGGCGGCGGTGGCGATTACGGCCCCAATTCGGGGGGCTACGACCAATTGGGTTTCGGCACCCTGACAGCCGTTCTCGACCCGCAATATCAAAACCCCACACCTGTTGGCTTCACTGCCCGCAAAAGCGGTGCTGCAATTGTGTTTTCGTGGTGGGGGGCTGCAGATGCCACATCCTACATTATCAAGCGAGCCACCAAAACTAGCGGCCCTTACACGACGGTTGCCTCCGATTTGAAAGCCCCGCTCACCTATTCCGACCAAAATCTAAAACCGGGGACTTACTTTTACGTTGTCACTGCTGTTCGGGGCAGCAAGGAAACAGCGCCTTCCAATGAAGTGCGCGTTTCGACGGGCGCCGTGCTGCGAACCCAGCTGAAATTCGACGAAACCGGCGGAAGCAAAGCATCCGATGCCCTCAAGGATGCGCGCCCCGGAAAGTTGAATGGTGGCGCGACATGGCAGGCGGGCAATAGTGGCAACGCCATCGCTTTGAACGGGCGAGATGCCTATGTCTCGTTGCCCGAAGCGGTGGTCAGCGACCTCGCCGATTTCTCGGTTACTGCATGGGTGTATCTGGGCGATAACAAAGCTTGGGCGCGTATTTTCGACTTCGGCGATGACCGGGGGCGCTACCTGTTCCTGTCTCCCAAAAACTCACAGGGTAACGTGCGCTTTGCAACCAGCACTGTCTACGGCTACAACGAGCAGGGAATTGATGGCAACATCCCATTGCCAACCAATCAATGGGTTCACGTCGCCGTGACTCTATCGGGGCGTGTGGGAACTCTGTATGTTAACGGTGTCGCGGTGGGGGCTAACCCCGCCATGGATTTTCCGCCCTTCCAGATTGGCAACACTAACCAAAACTGGATTGGCCGTTCGCAATATCCCAACGACCCATACCTGAACGGCAAAGTAGATGATTTTCGTATCTATGATGGTGCCCTCAGCGCCGAGCAAGTTATCGCCTTGGCCCAGAGAAAAGAGATCCCCTGAGTATCCTCTTGGAAATACAGTTTTTCGGCGAGCCAGCGCTTTTAAGGGGAGTCGTTATATGGTAAATTCATCGCAGTTTCTCCATGCCGAAATGGCCGGAGAAGCTGCGATGCCATTCTCCGTCTGTCATAAATGAGTGAGATCGTTGGTTCCGCTTACACTCACAAAATGTTGCGCCGAACGGGTATTCGAGCCTGTTGCTGCCCGCAATGATTCCAAAAACGACGAGGGCGAGGTGGTCTATGAAGCCAAAGAAAATTGGTGAGGTGGATGGGTGGGGGACAGGCGTTGCTGTTATCAACCTCGAAATTGCCCATAGTGGGGAGGTATTGGTTTCATAGAAGGCGAATTGTACACCGCGTGGGAACATCTTCGTGGTGGGAGTGAGTGTGCCATTATGGAATCAATTCGCTTGCTACTAGTAGAAGATCACCTGATGATGCGCGCGGCTCTTCGTCTGTTGCTATCGGGCTACCCACACCTCAAAGTTGTCGCCGAAGCCGAGAATTGCCAGGGGGCTTTGGCTTTAGTGGCACAAGAGCGCCCCGATGTGGTGCTGCTCGACATCTTTTTATCCAATCAATCCAGCATCGAATACATCGCCGCGTTGCGTGCGCGCTCACCGCAAACGCGCATTCTGATGCTCACTGGCGCCCCTGATGCCTCTTTGCACGCGCAGGCAATGGCGCAGGGGGCGCAGGGAGTCGTGCGCAAGGAAGAGCCTCCCGAAGTGCTATTGCAAGCCATCGAACGTGTTCACGCGGGCCATCTGTGGTTCGATACATGCTTCGATTTGAACCCATTCGCCAGCGACCCAGCCCCAGAAGATGAAGCCACCAATGGGTTAGCTACGCTTACTACACGTGAACTCGAAGTCATTGGGCTTATTGGCGAGGGCTTGAAAAACAAAGCTATCGCGAGCAGGATGAGGGTCAGCGAAAAGACCGTGCAAAACCATCTGACCTCCATCTTCCGCAAGCTGGATGTAAACGACCGCCTCGAACTGGCCGCCTTCGCCCGCCGCTCCCACCTGCTCAAATCATCCCCCGACTGACACCATCCACTTGATAACTACCTGACCTTGCTAGGAATGCTACGCCGAAATTGCAGCGGCGACACCCCATAATGAGTGCGAAAGGAGCGGGAAAAATGCGCGGCGCTCTCGAAACCAACTGCACGGGCGATATGCGCCACGCTCTGGCTGGAATTTTCCAGCAAGTCCCTCGCACGTTCCAGTTTCAGGCGCCGTAAATAGGCCGCCGGGGGCATACCGATTTCGCGTTTCCAGAGGCGGGCGAAATGCGCGCTCGATAAAAACATCCGTCCCGCCAATTGCGCGACCGAAATTTCGCGCTCCACGTTCGCCTCGCACCATGCCAGCAAATCCGCCAGTTTCGAGTCGCTGCTGGACGGAGTCTCGTTCGGACTCGATTCGCTAACCCCCGTCTCTAACCCTCCGCTTCGCGCCAGCGTAATTAACAGTCGAAACAGCAGTGCGCGCAGCAACAGTGGGGTAGCGCGCTCATTTTTGATGGCTTCCTCGCGCATCTCCTTGATAGCCCCCTCGACTTGGCGATGCATCTCTGGCCGCAAATGAAGCCTTCGCGATTTGCTTTCCAGAAACAGTTGCCAGAATCCCGATACCTCGCGCAGTGCGCGCAGTTCCTCATCCGTCCACAGTTCCAGCGGAAAGTAAAAAGCGTCGATTTCAAGCTCTTGGTAGCTGTTGTAAGAATGCCTCGTGGCTGGCGGCAAAAGGTACACGTCGCCGCGTGCAATGCCAAAAGGCACCTCATCTATTAGATGGGTGCCACGCCCGCCCTTGACGACATACAGCGCGCAAAAGTCGATGTGTAAGTGCGTCCCCGTCGTATCGCCAGTGCTATAAAACTCGCGCCGCATCGTTAAATTGGGCGCCTGTCTTGCGCCAAGTGCCGCGAAGCTACACGGAATAGCCTCAACCTCCTGACGAGGTGAGAATTGAAAATCCAACTTCGGAATGGACTTTTTGAGCATGTAAATCGAGTCCGCCGCTTTGAAAGCGCAGAAAACGCCAAATTCTCGCGCGGAAATGATATTTTTAGTCTTTCAGAAGCGGCTTTACTGGCAGTCACTTTTGCAATGATTGAAAAAGCACGACTCGGTACAATCACACACCCGACCCGTAAATACTTGATGCATGGTCTGTTGATGACAGCGGCTCTCATTGAAGCCCCCGCTATTAATACCGCCTTCGCTCAGGCCCCAACTCCCGCCAATCTCGAACAAAACTTCGTGACGCCCCCGGCCTCATCCCGTCCGTGGGTTTATTGGTTCGTTATGGACGGCAATTTCAGCCGCGAAGGCATCACCGCCGACCTCGAAGCCATGAAGGCAGCGGGCATTGGTGGCGTCATCTTCATGGAAGGCAACGTCGGCATTCCGCGTGGCCCCGTCAAGTTCATGAGCCCCGAATGGCAGCAACTCTGGAAGCATGTCGTCAAAGAATCCGAGCGTCTCGGCCTTTCAATCACCCTCAATGGTGGTCCTGGCTGGACGGGTAGTGGAGGCCCCTGGGTAAAGGCCCCCCTCTCCATGCAAATCACGACCTACTCGACGCTCGATGTCAAAGGCCCCACCAACTTCGATGCTGTCGTCCCCCGCCCAGAAAACCGCTCTCGCATGAGCGACTTCTATCAGGACATCCGTGTTTTAGCCTTTCCTACGCCCACTGGCGACGCGCGTCTTCCCAACTTCAACCAGAAAACCTTCATCGACCGTGGCCCAGCCGTTCATGGCGCTCCCGCCTTCCTCCCCTCTTATTCGCAGTACCCCGCGACCCCTACAGACGAAGCCGTCGATTCCAGCAAAATCGTTGACCTCACCTCCAAAATGGACTCGACTGGCCGTTTGAACTGGGCTGTTCCCGCTGGCAACTGGACGATCATTCGCGTTGGTGCCACCAACAACGGCAACTCCACCTTCCCCGCCCCCGAAGCGGGCATCGGCATGGAGAGCGACAAATTCTCCAGAGCTGGTTTTGATGCCCATTTCAATTCCTACGTCGGCACGCTGATGAAAACCGTTGGCCCCCGCAAAATCTCCCCCGACTACGGCTGGAACATGCTCCATATCGACAGTTGGGAAGTCGGCGTTCAAAACTGGACTCCCGCTTTTCTGGGCGAGTTCAAGAAGCGGCGCGGCTACGATGCCGTCAACCTCCTGCCAGCTTTAAGCGGCCTCATCATCGACAGCACCGAGAAAACCGAGCGCTTCCTCTGGGATTGGCGCCAGACCTGTTCGGAATTGCTCACCGAAAACCACGTCGCCTATTTCCGTACTCTGGGCCACAAACACGGCTTCGGTCTTTCAATCGAACCCTACGATAAAGTCGTCGGCTCCGATGTTAGTCTGGGCGGCGCCGCCGATGTCCCGATGGGTGAGTTCTGGGCCTACGACCCACCCCCCGAAACCAATTTCAGCATCACCGAAGCGGCCTCCAGCGCCCACACCAACGGAAAGAAAATCGTCGGTGCCGAATCCTTCACTTCGGGAGGCAGTGCCCGTTGGTTAGCCCATCCCGCCAGCATCAAAAGCCTCGGCGATTGGGCGCTCACCGAGGGCATCAACCGCATCGTTTTCCACCGCTACCAACACCAACCCACTTTAACCCAGTTCCCTGGTATGACTATGGGCGGCTACGGCATCCAGTGGGAGCGCACCCAGACATGGTGGGACTTGTCGTTGGGCTATCACCGCTATTTGTCCCGTAGCCAATACCTGCTCCGACAGGGATTGCCCGTTTCCGATGTCTGTTATCTCATCGCCGAAGGAGCGCCACAGGTTTTCCGTGCCCCCAAAAGCGCCACCAAGAACAACCCCCCAGAGCGCCTCGGCTACAGCTTCGACGCCATCGCCCCCGAAAACCTGTTGGGGAACATGACCGTGAAAGATGGTCGGCTCACTTTGCCCGATGGCACCAACTACCGCGTTCTGGTTCTGCCCGAACGCGACACCATAACCCCCGAATTGCTACAGAAGGTTTCCGACCTCGTCAAAGCGGGCGCCACAGTTATCGGCCCTCGCCCCGCCAAGTCGCCCAGCCTCTCCGGTTTCGAGCGTAGCGACGCCAAAGTCCGCCAACTCGCCGCCGAAATGTGGGGCGATTGCGACGGCTTGAAAGTCACCGAACATCAATTTGGCAAAGGCCGCGTCATCTGGCATAAAGGCGCCGACGACCTGTCGCAAGAGCGCCCATCTGGTCTAAGCCCTGCGCAGTGGATTTGGTTCCCCGAAGGCCGCCCCGCCAGCGGCGCCCCCGCTGGCAAACGCTACTTCCAACGCGCCTTCACCATCGAAGATGTATCTCAAATCGCCTCCGCTCAGGTCTTCGCCACTGCCGATAACAGCGTCGAAGTCGCCGTCAACAAAAGCACTGCTCTTAAAGGCGACGACTATCACCAAATCTGGTCGGCTGATGTCACTTCCAAACTGAAGAACGGCCAGAACATCATCGACATGATGGCCGAAAACGGCAAATCCGACGACGGCAGCGATTCGCTTAACCCCGCCGGACTCATTGGCAACCTGCGCCTCACCTACTACGATGGCCGAGTGGTCAATATTCCTACCGATAAGACATGGCAAAGCGCCACCACCCCCAACGCGACGCAGTGGGTTGCAGCGCTCTCTATGGGCGGTTTGACGATGGGGCCATGGAACCTCAATCCCAACACCGCGCCCCAGCAGTACGGCGATTTCAGCATCGCCGCCAATGCTCTGGCCTCCATGAAAGTCCCGGTCGATTTCGCCTCCGATGGCCCCATCCGCTACATCCACCGTCGCGACGGCGATGAGGAAATCTACTTTATCGCCAACCGCGAAGAGACAGCCGTTACAGCAAACTGCACTTTCCGGGTCAGCGGAAAACAACCCGAACTATGGAACCCCGTAACTGGCGAACACCGCCTCCTGACGCAGTTCCAGATGAAAGGCGCACAAACCACCATTCCAATCAAATTTGAAGCGGCCCAATCGTGGTTCGTCATCTTCAAACCCATGAGGGTGGGCGCAAAAATCGCCCAAAGCCCGAATTTTCCCGCTGCCAAAAAAGTTATGGAGTTAAGCGGCCCCTGGCAGGTGTCATTCGACCCCAAATGGTGCGGCCCCGCCAACACCACTTTCCCTAAGTTGAGCGATTGGAGCCAGAACACCGATAAAGGTATTCGCTTCTACTCAGGCAAAGCCGTCTATCGTAAAACCTTCAACGCTCCCAAAGCAAGCTCCGAGCGCACGTACCTCGACTTGGGCAACGTGAAAAACCTCGCCAAAGTGCGCCTCAACGGCAACGACATCGGTTTCGTTTGGTGTGCGCCGTGGCGAGTGAACGTAACCGGAAAACTGAAACCGGGCGCAAACCAACTCGAAATCACCGTCGCCAATCTCTGGCCTAACCGCCTCATCGGAGATGCCGCTCTGCCCGAAGGTATGCGTTCCACCCGCACAACATGGAGTCCATACACCGCCACCTCCAAACTACTTCCCTCCGGCTTAATCGGCCCCGTCACCCTGACAAAAGAAGCCAATTAACCATCCCGCAACCAGATGCCACCGAGTTTGTACTCGGTGGCATCCATACACCTCAATTCCTCTAACCTCTCCATCGCGGATGAAGAGTAGGAGGGGCACTCCCCAAAAACTGCTCGTTTCATTCACAAAAAGCTCACCCCATATGAATTCGGTGAGTGGTCCCTCTCCACGCAGTGGGGAGGTTAGGAGGGGCCAAAAACGAGAGATTATATGAATTCAGCCCTTCTACCGCTTGCGGGAGAAGGTGGCCGAAGGCCGGATGAGAGCCAAAACCTCTAATGCCCTATCACCCCCGCCAAAACCCCACCCCAGAAGAATTCCATCACTCATCCTGTTCCGAAGAAGCCAGTGGCACTTGCGCAAATGCAAAGTCCGTAACAACATTTCCATTCCGCAAGTGTTCATCGACAATCCGCTCACACACTTCGGGCGTGACATCATGGTAGTAAGTGCCTTCGGGATACACAAGCGCGATAGGCCCACTACGACACAACGAAAAGCACTGAACCTGAGTGCGATGAAATTGGTGCCCCTCTTCGGCCTGTTCCTTGAATTGTTTGCCCAGACAGCGCCACGATTTGCTCCCCACATCAGGCTGACAGTTAGGCCCCATACACAACAGAATATGTCGTTCGGGAGTCAATCCCGCTTTATCCCTGAGCTTGCGCTTGAGTTCGGCTTTACTGAGATGGCCCATAAGGTTTTACCCATTTCATTATAATTAAAAAACATGCCTGGCAGGGTGAATCCGTTCATCTTTGCGTCTGCCTACTCAATAATCGCTCCCTGTTCGGGAGCCAACAAAAACGCCTGCTCCTTGCTGCTCAATCCCTCGTTCTCAATGTCACTTCGCAGAAAACGCGCCCCTTCGATTTTCGCCGAATGCTCCCCGCGCACAAATTTGGCGGCTGTCAACGACGCCCCGCGTAAATCTGCTCCCCTCAAATCGGCATTCTGAAGGTTCGCCCCCTCTAAGTCAGCCCCCACTAAAATGGCATCCCTCAAGTCAGCACCCGCGAAATTGCACAGCGTAAAATTGGCCCCGCTGCAATTGGCTCCCGTCCACACCACATAATGTAGCGGGCATCCCTTGATTTGTGCCCGCTCAAAACGGCCTCCGCTCAGGTCAACTCCGTTCAGCTGCTTGAACTGCTCATCTCGAACCGCGAAGGCGTCGCTAAAGTCACGTTTGCCCACCCGCTCCGCAAACTCGTCGGTCGCCATCGGACGCGACGAGTAGCGTTCATTCTTCCACGGGTCCGCGTTATTATGGTACGACGACACCTCCTCCCAGTACCCCAACTTATCCTCCGCCAACAACTCGATGCGGCGCACCCACTTCAGGCTCTTGTAAAAATATTTTCCGCCGCAAACCGAACGCACTGGCCCACCACGTTTCTGGCTCAAAGGCTCACCATTCAACTCCGTCGCCAGAATTACATGCTCATTGGCATATTCCAGCGGCAGCGAGGTGTCATGGTCGCGCGTCGAGTAGGCCACAAAACGCACGAAACGGGCTTCGGCCAGCGGCTCCGCCAGTCCCAGAATCTCCGCTAGTCCCACCCCTCCCCACTTATCATCCAGTCGCGTCCAACCCGTGACGCAAATCGTATCCCACTGGCCTTCCCGCTTTGGTAACTCCGAAAACTCCTCCCACGAAAAGGTCAAAGGCCGCTTCACCAACCCAACGACTTCCAATTTCCAATCCAAAATATCGGGTGACGGATTCTTCTCTCCGACTGTTGGGAACTTGTCCGTGATGCTTTGGCCGGGACTGTGACGTGGGTTCTTCGTACTGTTCATGTGGCTCCTGCTAAAATGGCCTCTGATACCAATGGTAACTCGGCGTAATTTCCTCACCAGTTTGGCTACCACAGCTGCTGCCAGCGCATTGCCTTCCGTCTTGACTGCTCTCTCCGACTTGGACGTTGCTCAGGCCGCCGAGGCCAAACTTTCTAAAAGCGAGCAGGCCGCTATCGCCGCCATTACCAAACAGTTCATGCAGGACTTTGGTGTTCCAGGCCTCTCCGTCGCGGTAACTCGCCATGCGTCGCTCGTCTATCAGGGCGCCTTTGGCACTCCCGATGCCAAACGCCCCGCAGAAAAACTGACTGCGAACCATCTTTTCCGTATCGCCAGCGTCACTAAGCCCATCACCTCCACTGCGATTTTCTCTCTGATTGAGTCTGGAGATTTGGAGCTTGACCACCGTATCTTTGGCCCCGGCGGCTATCTGGGTGACGATTATGGCAAGGCATCGCCCGCTAATGTCCGCCGCATCACCCTTCACCATCTTCTCACCCATACAGCGGGCGGGTGGGGCAATAGCGCTGGTGACCCCATGTTCTCTAACCCCAACATGAACCATCGGCAATTGATCGAGTGGACTCTACTCAACAAGCCTCTGCAATATGAACCGGGAGTTCACTACGAATATTCCAACTTCGGTTACTGTGTTTTGGGCCGCATCATCGAAAAGTTCTCCCGCAAGTCCTACATCGAAGCTGTCAAAAAATCTGTTCTCTCCCGTTGCAGCATCCGCGATATGCGTCTTGCCACAAACGAGCAAGCGCCAAACGAAGTGCGTTATTTGGGGCAAAACGGCGAGAATCCTTATTCCCCCAATATGAATATCAGCCGTATGGATTCCCACGGCGGTTGGCTCGCGACTCCTACCGACCTCGTGCGCTTCGCCACCAGAGTAGATGGCTTCGAGACTTCCCCTCAAATTCTGCGCGCAAAATCTATACGAACTATGACTACTCCCACCGCCGCCAATGCTAACTATGCCTGTGGTTGGTGCGTCAACAGTCGCCCCAACTGGTGGCACAACGGCAGCCTCCCCGGCACCAGCACTATTTTAGTGCGAACCGCCAGCGGCCTCTGCTGGGCCGCCTTCGCCAACACCCGTACCAAAGGCATCGACCTGGCACTCGACCTGATGATGTGGAAACTAGCCAAAGCCGTCCCCGCCTGGCAAGCCTAACTAGTCATATATTTTGAGAGACATTGCGTTGCCTATGCAGCAAAAACCTTGCTCGTTCCAGACTCCTCCCTCTTGGCTCGCGGCTCCTCTCGTGGTGAGGAGGTTAAGGGAATATGACGAGAGATTCCTTCAGTTCAACGAGCGAGACACTAAATACTTCCCAGCCGAATAATCGAATTGTCAACACTAGGCCTATACCGCGCTGATTCGATGAATAAATTTTTTCTGGCTGTACTCTTCTCGCTCGCAGCGATGTCTCACATAGCGAACGCCGATCCTACCGATCTACCACCCGAAATCGAAGACGAGCAAGTGCTGGGCATCAATAAACAGCCCTGGCACGCCACGCTCATGCCTTATGCCAATATCACCGAGGCACTCAACGCGAATCGTCAGGGTTCCTCGTTCGCGCGTTCGCTAAACGGCCAGTGGAAATTCAATTACGTCCCCCGTCCCGAAGCGCGTCCCGTCGATTTCTATAAGCCCGATTTCGACGACAGTAAGTGGAAAACCATTCCCGTCCCCTCCAACTGGCAAATGCAGGGCTACGGCACCCCCATTTACCGTAACCTCGGCTACACCTTCAAACGTGATTGGCCACACGTCATGGGCGAGCCTCCACGCGATTGGACTGCTTACGAAGCTCGTAATCCCGTTGGAAGCTATCGGCGCCAATTCGAAATTCCCGCCAACTGGAAAGGTCGCCGCACTTTTCTCAATTTCGATGGTGTCGATTCGGCGTTTTACCTGTGGATCAACGGCGAACGGGTCGGCTACAGTACCAACTCTCGCAACGCCGCCGAGTTCGACATCACTCCTTATCTCCATGCGGGGGCCAATACCCTGGCCGCCGAGGTCTATAGCTACAGCACTGGCTCCTATCTGGAAGATCAGGATATGTGGCGTATGTCAGGCATATTCCGCAACGTGACGCTGTGGTCGGCCCCCGTCGTCCATATCCGTGATTTTCGCATCACCACCGACTTGGGCGAGTTATACCGCAGCGCAACGCTGCGCGCCTCCGCTAAAATCCACAACTTTTCCGACCAGCCAGTCGCTGCGCGCACTTTATCCCTCGACCTCTACAGTCCTTCAGGCAAAACCAAAGTCAATCGCCCACTTCAAGTCGCTGTTCCAGCTCTGGCCGCTGGGGAAGAAAAGGAAGTCACGCTTTCGCTCTCAATCGCGAATCCGTCCAAATGGACGGCTGAAACCCCCACCCTCTACACTGCGGTTCTGAGCCTTTCCGATGCCGCCAAAACCTCCGAACTCATCTCTCACCGCGTCGGATTTCGTGAAATAGAAATCAAGGGGCGCACATTCTGCGTCAACGGCGTGCCCATCAAACTCAAGGGCGCCAACCGTCACGAGAACTGGCCCGACACCGGACACTACATCTCGGAGCAACGCATGATTCAAGACATCGTGCGACTCAAAGAAGCGAACTGCAACCACGTCCGCACCTGTCACTACTCCGACGACCCGCGCTGGTACGAACTCTGTGATGAGTACGGCCTCTATATCATGGCTGAGGCCAATTTGGAGTTCCACGGTTACCATGAATTGAGCCGCGAACCGCGCGCCGAAAAGGCCATCATCGACCGCAGCGTCGCCAACGTCGAGAATTTCAAAAACAACCCCTCTGTCATCATTTGGTCGCTAGGTAACGAAAGTAGCAACGGCCCTAACCTGTATGCCGCCGAGAAGATGGTGCGTAGCATGGACCCAACGCGCCCCACCCACTATGAGGCATTTGGCATCGGCAAAAACAACCCCGCCAGCATTGATTCTCAGATGTACACGGCGGTTGCCGATGTCGAAGCCAACGCTAAAAACGACACGCTCACCAAACCCTACTACATGTGCGAATACGCACACGCCATGTTCAATTCTATGGGCGGACTCGGCGACTACAACGATGTCTTCGACAAATACCCCTCCATTCTTGGTGGTGCCATCTGGGAATGGGAAGATCAGGGCATCTGGAACCGCCGCGACCCGAAGCGCCAATTCTTAGCCTACGGTGGCGGCTTCGGCGATGTGCCCAACGATGGCTACATCCACAAAGGCGTTGTCTTTTCTGATCGCACCCCCAAGCCGCATTTCCCCGAAGTGAAGCGCGTCTACCAATGGGTTGGTTTTGCTCCCCTCGACCTCGCCAGAGGCCAAATCAAAATCAAGAACAAATACGCCTTCACCAATCTGGATGCGTTCAAAGGCTCTTGGTCGCTCACCGAAGACGGCAAGCAATTGCAGCGTGGTGCCTTGCCAACTTTGTATCTTGCCCCCCAACAAGAAACCACGCTCACATTGCCTATCAAAGCCTTCCAACCTCAACCGGGAGCGCGCTACCATCTCAATATCTCTCTGGCTCTAGGTAAAGATGCGTTGTGGCAGAAGTCCGGCTACGAAGTCGCGCACGCCCAGATGGAAATGCCAACGCTTGCCCCCGTTCCTCTGGACATCTCCAAACTACCTCCCGTCCAGATCGCAGCCGACGGCAACGTTGGCCCCGTCTCAGTGCGCGGCGCCAACTTCGAGGTCGTCTTCAGCCGTTCGACTGGACAAATAACCCGACTCGCTCATTCTGGCAACAACATCTTGTTACCCGGCGGCGGTCCCAAATTGCACCTGTGGCGCGCTCCCCATCGCCACGAAGACGAATACGCTTCCGGCCATTGGGATTCGATGGGTCTTAAGTCCCTGACCCAAAAACTTCTCTCCTTCGCTGCAACTCAGGTCTCACCCACTCAAGCGCGAGTTACGGGCACCATCCAATACAGCGGTCAGGAAGGCTTCTCCGTTACTCATGCCTTCAGTTACACCATTTCTGGCGATGGTTCGATTGTGGTCGATAACGCCGTGATGCCGCAGGGGCAAAAAATCGTCTTAGGTCGAGTTGGCGTGCGAATGCTGCTCGATAAGAAACTAAGTAACCTCGACTATCTGGCACGCGGGCCGATGGAAAACTACTCCGACCGCAAACGCGGCTCCGACATCGGTCACTACGCCAGCACCGTTGCGGGGCAGATGACGCCTTACGCCCGCCCCATGGAGTGCGGCAACCACGAGGATGCCAGTTGGATGGCATTGCGTGGCGCCAACATGCCGACCCTGCTTGCAAAATCTGAAGGCGATTTGCTCCAATTCTCGGCCCTGCCGTACCGCGACGAGCAGCTAGAAAATCTCGATTACGCGATTGATTTGCCTGCTTCGGACGCAACTGTGTTATGCCTCGCCTCCAAAACACTGGGTGCAGGAACTGCCACCTGCGGCCCGCGCCCCTTGCCGCCATATCTCGTCTACTCCGATGCCACCACGTTCTCCTATGGCCTACGTTTGCTGCCCTCGAACGTTAACGATTTGACAGAGTCCGCGCGTTCCACCATCTCAAATACTCGACCTTGGCCCGTCTTAGCTACACGCGATAAAAAAGGATTAATCTCGCTTGATGCTGGTGGTGCCCCCATCACCTACTCATTGGATGGCAAAAAATGGAGTTCCTACACCAACCCCTTCGCCCTCAACGAGGGAGGCTTGCTACACGTCCGCGACACAATACAGGGCAAACAAACCTTCGGCGGTATCATCCCCATCGACCCATTTGTCGATACCAGCCGCTGGAAAGCAACCGCCAGTAGCTTCGATCCCACCGAAGGCAACCCAGCTAACGCCATCGATGGCGATGTCGATACCTTTTGGCATACGCAGTACAGGCCGCAAATGGCTCAGGCTCCCCATTCCCTGATTATTGACATGGCGACCTCTCAAGCGATTCAGGCCGTTCAAGTCACCCCCCGAAGCGATTTCGTTAACGGACGCCCCCGCCAGTACGAACTATATTTCAGCGAAGACGGGACTTTCGGCAAACCACTGCTAACCGGAAATCTGCCCAACGAACCAACGCTCCAAACCATTCGACTTCCCAAAACCATCAACGCACGCTATATGAAATTCGTCATAGTCCACGACCACTCCGCCGAAGATCATGGTTCGATGGCAGAAATCACCATAGTCCCTGCCACCAAATCCGCCGAGTAAATTGCGAGGCAGAAACTAACGAATGCCGAAATGCGTACCGATAGACCCAATTTGCGCAATCAACATCGCCTCGGAGCCAAAACGATGCATGACACTACCGCAATGTCTCGCTCCCTCAACTTTCGCGGCGCTCTTTCTGCCATTCTCCTTTTCGTGTTGGCATTAGGTTGTTTCTCTACGCACGTTGAGGCCGCGCCGCTGGGCTGGCAACCAAGTCGTACCTGGGTTTTCGCTGCCAGCCTCGTGCAATTCCAGCACAAGGAGATGTTCGGCTCTTTTCCCACAGAAAATCGGCGCGATGACCAGCTAATCCAGTTCTTTCGCGGGCACGGCGTGCCCAATAACCACATCGTTTATTGCAAAGACAAGGTCGTGTCTTTGCGCTCGATTCAAACCGTCTTTAAATTCCTGCTCCAAAAAGCCGCCCCCGGAGACACCCTGTTTTTCTATTATCAAGGCCACGGTTACCGCAGCGAAAGCAAAACCAACCCCGATGCCTTCTTCGCCGCCTACGATACCGCCGACGAAAAGATTGGGGGATGGTCGGTTAATTCCATCACCGCGACCATCGACCGCTACTTCAAAGGGGGGCGCGCCATTTTAACCGCCGATTGCTGCTATTCCGGCTTCCTGGCCGAAACCGTCAAACGCAATCGCGGGCGCATCCAATATGCCTGTCTCACCTCGTCGTCGGCACGCGAAACCTCGACGGGCCATTGGACCTTCTCTGAGTGTCTGCTCGATGCTCTCAATGGTGCGCCCTTCATCGACGCCAACGCCGATGGCATGATTAGCGTCGGCGAACTCGCGGTTCACGCCCACGATGACATGGCTATCGCCGAAGAACAGCACTCCGCCTTCGCGCTTTCGGGCGGTTTCCTCGCTGCAACGGTACTCGCCGTTTCCAAACCTAGACCCTGCGCTCCCATTGGACAACGTGTGAAGGCCAAACAAAATGGCGTCTGGTACGCCGCGCGCGTTGTCGCCACCAAACTGGGCCAACTGCTCGTCGATTACATCGGCTACGACGAAGACGACGAGTGGTTCAACGCCGATGATGCCAACCAAATCCAGTTACTTTCTTCCCAACCAGCGCTCAATGCCAAGCTACAGTTTGCCGTTGGCAACGCAGTTGAAGTCAAATGGCAGGGCGATTGGTACGCCGCCAAAGTGTTAAAAGTCGATAACGGCGTCTACTTCATTCACTACATCGAAGATGATTCCAGTTGGGACGAATGGGTTTCCTCCAAGCGCATCCGCACCCCACAGCAGTAACTCGGATTGAAGGCCGAAATCAGTGAAGATGACATAGGAAAAGAGCCGTAGCCCCACTAATACAAATGCAAAAAGGCGCCCCTGCATAGGAGCGCCTTTCCCAAAAACTAACCCAATATTTAAGACTGGCCCAAAGCCTTGATGAGAGCGGGTTCGAGTTTTTCGCCGCGCGGGTTAACCGCCGCAATTTTCCCGTCTTTGCCGATAAGCAGCGTGAACGGAACGCCGCGCACACCATAATTTTTCGCATCCACATTGCCCCAACCTTTGCCATCGTAGAGGTTGGTATATTTGAGGTCGCGCGTCTTGAGGAAGTCCGTGAGCGCCTTTTTATCGTTGTCCAGAGAAACCCCGATAATCTCCATACCCTTGGGGTGGTAGGTCTTATAGTTTTTCAGCACGTTGGGCAATTCGCCCACGCAAGGCCCGCACCATGTCGCCCAGAAATCAAGCAGCACAACCTTCCCGGCGTACTGCTTCCACGAATGCGCTTTGCCGCTCAAGTCTTTGCCCATCAACTCGAATGGAGAAGCCCCCACTTGCAATCGCGGGTCGAACATCGGCAACTCGCTCACTTCTTTCATCCCATTTCCAGCGGTGAAGGTGAAGCTATCGGATGCAAAAGCAGGATTTGCTTCCACGTTGCTCAATATCGTGATGTTTGTCCGCTTCACTCCTTCATTCTCCGACGCAAATTCGACGCGGCGCAGTAGCTTGCTGCTTGGGTCAAAGTACAGGTCGAAGGTAAGCGCTGGGCCGCCGGGAGCTGCGATCAACTTCACGCCATTGGAAGGCAACAGCTGAGCGCTCTGCCATTTCATGAATTCGAGAGACAGTGGGCTATTGCCACCAATCAGAGCGGGTAGGGGAACACTCGCGGCTGTTGGAATGCGAGCAAGCACCATCGCGCGCGCCACCCCATTGTTAACGGCAGTTCCCTGAACAGTCGTGGCGTCAACTTGCGTGTAAAGCTTTTTACCATCCGTCATGTTGAAGACCATGCTGTCATCGCCCTTGATGGTAACGTTGGCTTTATCGGCGCCAGAGTAAGAGATCGTGCCCTTGAGGTTTGATGACTTCTGGCCTTTCTGCTCGAAGCTCGTGTAGTTCATCGAAAGGCCACTCAATTCTGCGTAAGCCTTGGCCGAATCATTTAAAAGAGCCACTGCGGCAGGATCAATCGTCGGCGCAGGGGTAGTCGCTGGAGCCGCCGAAAGCGGTGTCGTATAAGCGATTGATGGCAGAACAAGCGCGAAAGCCAAAGGAATAATCTTATTCATGGGAATATTAGTTGCGGTAGGCTCCTAGTTAATCAACCAACCATTGCGAGAACATTTCAAGAGAAGTTGTGTTGTACCAGAGGTTTATGAGCATTGCGAACCTAATCCCCATTTGGCACAACCCCCGTCGACGTTTGTGTGATTGGCCTCATTAATCCAGTGGAGGTACGACCCCTTCAACTAAAGTCTTCAGCAATCGTGCGCGTCGCCGTTCAAGGTCGGCTATCTGATTCTCGATGGAGACCAAACGTTTGCGTTGCATATCGGTGGTTTCGCTACAGGAAGCGGCGCCTTCGATCAAAAGCATACAGTCGGGAAAAGCTTGGATTTCGGACAGGCTGAAACCAGTCGCAATCATGCGTTGTATCTGCCTGACTTGTGTGACAGCCTCAGGTGGAAAAGTCCGGTAGCCTTTGCCGTTGCGCGCTGATGCTAGCAGTCCGTGTTGATCGTAGTGGCGGAGCGAGCGTACGCTCGCTCCGGTTTCGCGTGCCAGTGCGCCAATAGTTAGTGAGCCTTGAAGCAGGGCTTTCTCCATATAGAAAAAGTTAACACTATTTGGGCTTGACCCTCACACCAATGTCAGGGTTCGACACTGTGGTCACTTCTCCACTTCGGAGTCACGACCATGTCCACACCACTATTCCATCGCGCCTTTAGCGCACTGGCTCTTACAGGGGCGCTACTCATAGCGTCTCTCACTGCATCCGCTGCGCAAAAAAGCTATACAACCACCGCGCCCGACGGAGTTACCATCGCTGTGCAAGAGTCCGGTAAGCTCGACGGCACACCGATTATTTTCATTCACGGTCTGCTTGGCAGTCACCTCAACTGGGATGCGCAATTAAAAAGCCCCCAGCTCCAAAAATATCGCCTCATCACCTACGACCTGCGTGGTCACGGACTCTCCAGCAAACCAAGTAGTGCCGAGGCATACACCGATGGGCGCCGTTGGGCTAACGACCTGGCAGCTGTTATCAAGGTATCGCACGCCCGTAAACCTGTTCTCGTTGGATGGTCGTTAGGCGGCACCGTTATCTCGAACTACCTGGCCCTCTTTGGAGATAGCCGCATCGCCGGGGCTGTCTATGTCGATGGTGTAATCGAACTCAAACCCGAACAGATAGTGCCTCACCCTGCGGTTTACCGCGACCTCAATTCGCCCGATTTACGCACCCACCTTGAGGCTATTCGCACCTTCCTTGGTCTCTGCTTCTACAAGAAGCCAACCGCCTCCACCTTCGAAATTCTGTTTGCCAACGCCCCCATCGCCTCGTGGCCCATGCAACGCTCCGTTCAAGCGATGACAGTCGCCGCCTCCAGCGGGCTAAGTAAAGCCAAGGTGCCCGTATTGCTAATTTATGGTGCCCACGACGCACTGGTGCAAGCGAAACCCACCATCGCACGAGCATCCGCTATCAATCCGCGCATCCAAAGCAAGCTCTACGCCGCTTCTGGCCATGCGCCATTCCTCGAAGAGCCACAGCGCTTCAACCGCGACCTCTCCACTTTCATCGCCGCCATTGCACGTCGTTAAATTTATTTTTCGCATATAAATCTACCTTCTAGGTAGATTTATATGCGAAAAATACCGATTTGAAGAAAATTTAACTTGACGCGGGTAGAAAATTAGGCCATATTTAAATCCATCAAGTCGCTTCTGGCGATGATTCCGCTGATGAGTCGTTCTTTCTTGCCCGCCTTCTCTCCAATCGTGCAGTGTTGTCTCTGTATGATGCCGGTGGCGTGGGGAAGTAGTTCAAGGCGTTAAAGCTCACTCGACTCAAATTCCTCCAACGTTTTCCACCCATCGGCCCCCGTCTGTGGGTGTTTTTGTTTGTTCGCTCACAAGGCCCAATGCTGAGAATATTGGCTTTGGTCTATCCCATCAATCCATATGGCCCCGTGACCGAGTGGTTAGGTACCGGACTGCAAATCCGTTTACACCAGTTCAAATCTGGTCGGGGCCTCTCTGAATCCTTATAGCCCTATTCGTTGGCTCCCCATTTCTGTATGCCATCCTCACAAAGCCTGACTTCGCTCAATTCCCTCGCCACAACGCAACAATTGAATCGGGAACTGTCGCTGTTGCAAGCCAAACAACAGCAACTCAAAACCCGACTGACAACGTTGTCCACTCAGCAACTTCAGGAAAGCTATGGACAATTTCGCGCATCGCGTTCAAGTCTCTTTCTCCCCAGTTCGCTTGACATGATTATCTTCGGCCTCCGCGAAGAACTGGAACGAGTCAATGAACTACTCGGTTCTCTCCAGCATGAGATTGCTCCCCAAGTCGCAGCCTGATACTCTCCCACATAGTAAGAAAGAGAAAAATGCAAAGCCCAAACCACCACATTAAAAATATCGTTGCCTTCAGCTCGTTAACATTGGGATTGTTAGCAATACATTCCCAGCCACTTCTCGCACAAGCAACCCATACAACGCAGGATTGGGCACAAGCCACCACTGGTTATAAGAACGACTCCCTCCGCGATTATCTGGCCCGCCTTAAGTCCGCGCTGCTTTTGGCGAACAAACAGCCTGAGCAAGCACAGCCCTTGAAATTCTCCGCGAGTGTCGTCGCCGAAGGCCGCACTGGCATCCGGCATTTGCGTATCCGCAACTTTCAATTCCTCAGCGATGGCACCCCTGATGTCGGCGAATACAATTTGGGCGCCGGATCATGGCCCTCAGTAGTGGGTGTTCTCGGTAGTGCAGTCGCACAGGACTTTTTAACTCAGGCTGCAATCAAAGGCATCCCGCTCGATGAGTTGGAGGTCGTTTTCACCAGCAGACCCGGAGCCGCCCCTTCGGCCACCGGAGGACGCGGAGTGACCTATCCGCGCGCCTTAACCTACACCGCCTACATCGTTTCTCCTGCTTCCGATGCCCAACTCGAAGACCTGCGCCGCACTGTCGAGCGCGTATCCCCGGTTCTCAATTTGGTCAGCCAAAGCCAGAACATCGAACACGGTCAATTGATTTATACCCAAACCCCCAAAGATCGCGGCAATGCACTTCCCGGCCTCCGCGACTTTTTGGACGGCAAGCGAGCAGCAGCCAAACTACCCCCGACCAGACCCACAACCCCGACGAGGAGAGGCGGCGGCGAACCACCTTTACGCGCCCACATAAAAGTGGAGGGTGCAACTGGCATTCGACATATTCGCACCGATACCAGTAACTTCCAGATGATCCATGACAATCCTCGGTATCTGGCCGGGCACAACCTCGGTCCCGTCGCCGAGGAACACATCCTCGGTGTCATGATCACCTGCCTGACCCATATCTTCGAAATTCAAGCCACGAATCGGGGAGTCGATTTGGACTCTTTGGAGCTAGAAGTCGAAGGCACCTTGACACGGCGAATCGGCAGCATCGAAACCCCTCCAAAATTTGAAAATATCCGCTACCGTGTCCACATTGGTTCACCTGAATCGAAGGAAACCATTGAGCAGCTCCAGCAAGCCGTCGAAAGCAGTTGCCCCATCTACAACATGCTCAAAGATTCGCAGGAAATCAAAGGCAACATCGTCCGAGGCCCATACCGCGAACCGCTAACAATAGAAGCCGCATTCTAATAAAAGCAACCTCTTCGCAAAGACGCGCCGAGGCGCGTCTTTCACTTTCATATCCCCACCACTATCGTTTAACGTGTGATTTTTACTTGCGCCCTCAAAAATCACTATTCACTTCAAGCGCCTCGCGCAATCGTTCCACATCGCGCATCGGAGGCACGCCAAAAAAGCGCTTGTACTCGCGGCTGAAGTGCGAGGCATCGTCGTATCCCACGCGATAACCCGCCGAGGCGGCATCAAACTCCTCGTTCAACATCAGGCGCTGCGCCTCGCGAAGTCGAAGTTGTTTTTGAAATTGCAACGGACTCAACGCCGTAACGGCCTTGAAGTGGTGGTGAAAGCCTGACACGCTCATCCCGATTTGCTTAGCCATCTCTTCAACGTGCAGCGGTTTATTAAATTCGCGAAAAATCTTTTCTACAGCCTGAGCGATACGATGGGTGTGTGCGCTCGGTACAGTCATATGGCGCAGTCGGTCGCCTTGCTCTCCCATGAGTAGATGACACACGATTTCCCGTGTTACCAGAGGTTGTAGTAGTCGCGCCTCGACCGGAGAATCCACCAACCTTATCAATCTGGTAACAGCATCCAGCAGAGTCGAATCCAGCGTGCTAACTGCGATTGCCTTAGCTCCATCCTGAGTTCCCGCCGACAACTGCCCCATCTCGATCATGATCGAACCAACAATCATGGGTTCTATATTGAGGCGTATTCCCAGGTACGGCTGCGCTTTGGACCCATCCAGAACTCGGCTCACGATGGGGAGCGCCACAGTCGGCAGCAGAAAAGTGGACGGGTCGTAGTAATAGCTTTTCTCGCCCACCGATACCTCTTTGCGTCCCTGAGCGATGATGCAAAACGAAGGAATTGATGAACCACACACTGGGCCAGAAGGCGAGGAGACGCGGGTAATACGAAGTCCCGAAAGCGGCTCACTGAACCCATCTTCGGGAAGTGCGTGAGATAAACGCTCTATCATCTCATCCCGATTAATTTGATCCCGTTGAGCCTCTCGTTCGCTTTGCTTGTGGTCCATTTAATTTATATTAGCCTTCGAGCGCGCCCAGTTGCCAGTTTTCGGGGAAGAGTTGGAGAATTGTTCAATAATTTTCTCCAATTGTCCAATCAACTTTCTTTCGACAACTTATAAAATATTTTAAGGGAGAGCTGTTAGTAATACCATGACTCCTATCCACTCCAAAAATGCGACATAATTTTTAATATCGCTAACGTCACCACTTAACATACTCTCAAACCATCCAACACCATGTCGGAGGTAATCTTTTGAAACTGTTCGCCGCGACGACTCTATCACTCCTCGTATTTGCCTCAGTAAATGCCCACGCACAGCAAGCGATAACCATTACACGAAGTGGCTCTCAGCCCGCCCAAAAAGCCCCCTCCGCAAATTTCACTGGTCAGGTCACTCTCGACACCTCCTTCCGCGCCAAAGAGCCGGGCCGTGCCGGGGGAGCCAAAGTCTCATTTGAAGCGGGCGCCCGTACCAACTGGCACACCCATCCACTCGGTCAAACCCTCATCATCACCACTGGTATTGGCCGTGTCCAACGCTGGGGCGATCCCATCGAAGAAGTACATCCTGGCGATGTTGTCTGGATTCCGCCCGGCCAGAAACACTGGCACGGCGCCGCCCCAACTACGGCAATGACCCACTTCGCCATCGCGGAGCAACTGAACGGTAAATCGGTCGAATGGCTCGAAAAAGTCAGCGACGAACAATACGGAAAAGTGCTTACTTCTCCCCAGGCAGCCAAAACTGTGAACAACGAAACCAGGCCAAATGGCCCCACTCGCGCCCAACAATTGATGGGCGATTTAGCGCCAAAGTTGGCGGAATTGACGGACGAAGTACTGCTCGGCGATGTCTGGAAACGCCCCGGCCTTTCCCCGCGTGACCGCAGTCTTGTCACTGTCGCCTCGCTGATAGCCAATGGTAACGAAACTCAACTAAGGAGCCATTTGGCTCTTGCCAAAGCTAATGGCGTCACCGAAGCCGAACTCGCCGAAGTTATGACCCATCTCGCCTTCTACACGGGCTGGCCCAGAGCCATTTCCGCCGTCACTATCGCGCGCGAAGTCTTTAAAAAGTAGCGCGAATCTAATTTTGCTGGCATACCACCTTCAAGGAGAATTATGGACGATAAATTTGAACCAGAAGAATTGAATTTGAACGAGGCTAACTCACCTCTCGGCGCTGAAGAAATCCCCCTGAGTCCCGACGAAGAACAATTGTTAGGTGACCTCGGCCTCTTTGGTTCTACACGGCGCGAGTTTCTGGGCCAAAGTATGGCCGCCATCTTGGGCACTTTCGCCTTTGGGCTGCTGGCGCAGGAAGAAGCTCTCGCTGCTCTCGCCCCATCTCCCGACGCTGTTTACGCTTCGCAAACTCCGGCCAAATTCGAAAATGCGGTTCGCATTTTGGTGAAGATCAATGGCGCCCGCCAGCGAATTGATGTCGACTCGCGCACTGTCCTGCTGGATGCCTTGCGAGAAAACCTGGCCCTGACGGGCACAAAGAAAGGCTGCGATCAGGGCCAGTGCGGCGCCTGTACCGTCATGGTCGATGGGCGGCGTGTCCTGTCTTGTCTCACTCTGGCTGCCACCTGTGACGGAAAGGAAGTAACTACCATCGAAGGACTCGCGAAAGGCAACGAACTGCATCCTATGCAGGCCGCGTTCATCAAGCACGATGGCTTCCAGTGTGGTTACTGCACGCCGGGTCAAATCTGTTCGGCGGTGGCGCTGCTACAGGAGGCCAAAAACGGCGATGCCAGCCATGTCACCCCCGATGTGCGCGAACGAAGCCGCAACCTCACCCTCTCTGAAAATGAAATCAAAGAACGCATGAGTGGCAACATCTGCCGTTGTGGTGCCTATCCAGGAATCGTCGCAGCCATACGCGAAGTCCAGTCGGGCAATCGAACTGCGCAAACATGGGGGTTCGTCAGCGAGGAAAGAATTGCTCTTGCAATGAACCCTGAAGGCAAGATGGAGGTTCGCCACAATGAAATCGTTTAAATATTCAACGGCCAAAGACGCCACTGCGGCGGTTCGCACTGCCTCGGCCAATCCAACTGCCAAGTTCTTGGCGGGCGGTACCAACTTGATCGACTTAATGAAGGAATATGTCGAGCGCCCCTCTGAACTGGTCGATCTCACCAATCTGAATCTGTCGCAAATCCGGGCCACCTCCAGCGGCGTTTCCCTCGGCGCCCTCGCCAAAAATGCCGATACCGCCAATCACCCGCTCATTCGGCAAAATTACCCCCTTCTCTCGATGGCAATTCTCGCGGGCGCCTCGCCGCAATTGCGCAACATGGCCACCAATGGCGGCAACTTGATGCAGCGTACCCGTTGTCAATATTTCTATGACACCGCCATGCCGTGCAACAAGCGCGAAGCAGGCAGTGGTTGTGGCGCCCTCGAAGGACTTAACCGCATTCACGCCATTCTCGGTTATAGCGATCAGTGCGTGGCGACCTATCCCGGCGATATGGCGAACGCGCTCTATGCCCTGGAAGCGGTTGTCCGTGTTCGCGGCACAAATGGGCGCGACCGCACCATACCCATTCAGGATTTTCACCGCTTACCCGGCGATAACCCCAGCAAAGACAACAATCTCGAACACGGCGAACTCATCATCGCCATCGAAATTCCGAAGAACAATTTCGCTGCTAAATCCTACTATTTAAAGGTGCGCGACCGTGCCTCTTATGCCTTCGCTCTCGTCGCCGTAGCTGCCGCGCTCGAAACGCGCGGCAACAACATCAAGCGCGCTCGTATCGTTTTGGGCGGAGTCGCCCACAAACCGTGGCGCTCCACCGAAGCCGAACGCCTTCTGATTGGGAAACCTGCCACTCAGGAAACATTTGAAGCCGCTGCCGAAGCGGCACTTCGCGATGCCAAGCCGCTACAACACAACGGTTATAAAGTCGAACTTGGCAAACGCGCCATTGTGCTTGCCCTACAACGGGCGATGTCGGGAGAAGTGGCCTAAGGGGGCAACAAAAAATGGCTAAATATATCGGAAAGGAAATGAGCCGCGTCGATGGCGTTGCTAAAGTCACTGGCAAGGCGAAATACGCGGCGGAATTTAAAGTCCCCAACCTGACCTATGGGGTCATTGTGACAAGTACCATCGCCAAAGGGACTATCACTTCCATCGACACCACAGAGGCCAGTCGAGCGCCCGGCGTTGTTCACATTCTCACCCACGAAAACTACCCCAGGCCCTCCAGTGGGCAAAATGGTGGTGGCCCACGTCGGGGCGGATTTCGCGCTTTAGATTCCGCCCAAATCTTCTTTAATATGCAACCCATTGCTCTTGTGGTTGCCGAAACCTTCGAGCAAGCGCGCTTTGCCGCCCGACTTGTCAAGGCTACATATAAAGAAGAAAAGCCGATGACCGATTTGATCGGTGCCTTAGATCAAGTGCCCGGCCAACAAGGCGCGCGCACCAGAGGCAATCCAGCCGCCGCTTTCGAAGCCGCTCCCGTGAAGATCGAGGCCGAGTACACCATTCCTATCGAACACCACAACCCGATGGAGCCGCACGCCGCCATTGCGTTCTGGGAAGGCGACAAGTTGACGGTCTTCGATAAAACGCAAGGCGTTTCCATGGTTCGCGACCACCTGGCCGGAGTTTTTCAGATACCCGCCGAAAACGTCCGTGTCACTTCGCCCTTCGTCGGCGGAGCTTTTGGCTCTTCGCTCGCCCCCAACTACTATCCCGCGCTAACGGCAACTGCTGCGCGAGTTGTCAAACGCCCCGTAAAGGTGGTCTACACCCGAACTCAAATGTTCACCGGGCACGGATACCGTTCCCATACATGGCAAAAAGTGTCTCTTGCGGCAGGGCGTGATGGAAAGTTGATGGCTTTCATGCACGACTCGCGCAACAACTCGTCCACGATTCAAGATTGGGTCGAAAATACAACTAGCCATCCTCGAAACATTTACGCTTGTCCGAATGCCCTTTCCATACAAAGGCCGGTGAAAACCGATATGCCTCCTCCTTGTGCCATGCGTGCCCCCGGTGCGGTATCAGGAATGTTCGCCCTCGAATGTGCGATGGATGAACTGGCTTACGAACTCAAAATCGACCCGCTCGAATTACGGCTCATCAACTTCACCGATACCGAGCCTGACAGTGGAAAACCCTATTCCAGCAAGGCCCTGCGCGAATGCTACCATCTAGGTGCAGAGAAATTTGGCTGGAAAGATCGCTCCTTCGAGCCGCGCTCCATGCGTGATGGGCGTCTACTCGTTGGTTGGGGCATGGCCACTGGTGTCTGGGGCGCTATGCAAGTACCAGCTTCCGCCAAAGTAGCCTTGAAAGTTGATGGCACCGCCTATGTCACTAGCGCCACCGCCGACATCGGGCCGGGAACCTATACGGTGATGACCTTGATTACCGCCGAGCATATGGGTTTGGATACCGATAAGGTCAAGTTCGAACTCGGCGACTCGAATTTCCCGACAGCTCCAGTGCAGGGAGGTTCTTTCACCACGGCCAGCGTTGGCTCTGCCATTTACGGAGCCGCCCAAAATATTCGCCAGAAGTTGATCGACCTCGCCAACAAAGACACCAATTCTGTTTTTAAAACGGCTAAATTGGAAGACACCGAACTGCTGGAAGGGAAGCTGTGCTTCAAGGATGGCTCGACAGGCTCCGTCGATATTTTCGATTTGATGCGCCGTAATAATGTCACTGTCCTCGAAGACCTCTATACCTCGCGCCCCTCGCCGGAACGCCAGAACTACGCCACTGGCGCCCACGGCGCTCAGTTCGTGGAAGTCAAAATTGACCCCGCTGTTGGGACAATTAAAGTTACACGTGTCATCGAAGTCACCGCCTGTGGCAAAATCATGAACCCCAAGACCTCGCACAGTCAGGAAATTGGTGGTGTTGTGTGGGGCATTGGTATGGCGTTGCACGAGGCAACCGAAGTGGATCATCGTCATGGGCGAATCATGAATCCCAATCTTCAGCATTACCACGTGCCCGTCAACGCTGACATCCACGAAATCGAAACCCTATTTGTCGAAGAGGACGACAAAATAGTCAACCCGCTCGGTGTCAAAGGCATGGGCGAACTGGGCATGGTCGGTATTCCAGCGGCCATCGCCAACGCCGTTTTCCACGCCACCGGAAAACGCATCCGCGATTTGCCCATAACGCCCGACAAATTATTGGCAGAAAGTATTTGAAAATCATCCGTTAGCACAATGCAATGATGCCCACCCCATTTTGAACATTAACACTTACGTTATCGGCCAATCCACATGATTTGGGTTGTGATTTTTCCCTGTAGGGGGCCACTAACGAAAGCAGCGTCAATGTTCAAAAAGGGGCGGCAGCGGCCTTGTCACGCCTTCCATTGTCCTACCTCTATTAAGCAACTATGCACGAAATCGAAGCCATTTGGAATTTGTGGCGCGAGTCGCGACTTCAGTCGAAGCGCACCGCCATCGCGACCGTTGTCGAAGTAAAAGGCTCGGCCTATCGTCGTCCCGGCGCGCGAATGCTGCTTTCTGAAAACGGGCACAGTGCTGGAATGATTAATGGTGGTTGCCTGGATGCCGACCTATGGGCACATGCCCACAACGTCATGGATTCGGGCCGCGCCACTGTGGCCTGCTACGATACCACCTCGCCCGAAGACATCGTTTTTGGCCTGGGACTCGGTTGTCGGGGCGTCGTAAAAATCCTCATCGAACCCGCCGACAATCTAAGTTGGTTCGCCGTTGGTAACACCGTCGAAGTCGCCTACGAGGGCGATCAGCTCGGCACGCACTTGTCTCGCCCCTCGGCCCCTCGCACTAGCGGCGTTTTCGTGCAACACCTCGAACCGCCCCAACGCCTCCTACTTTTCGGCGCGGGGCAGGATGTTGTTCCCCTCCATTCTATGGCGCGCCTCGTCGGCTTCGAAGTCCAAACATTCGATAACCGCGCCCCTTCGCCCGCTCGCAAACCATTGTTGCCCTCCAGTTACTACCCGCTGGAACAACTCGAACACCATCTCGAAATTACGCCCGATACAGCGTGCGTGATCATGACACACAACTTCCTCTACGATTTGGAGTTGCTGAAACTGTTGCTCCCCTCGCCCGCCCGCTACGTCGGCATTCTGGGGCCGCGCCGCCGAGCCATCGAACTGCTGGAAAAAATGTCCGCACACACCCTGTTTCCTCCTGTGCAGCTGTCCGCTGCCAACCTAGAGAAACTCCATTCCCCCATCGGCCTGGACATCGGAGCCGAAACTCCCGACGAAATCGCCCTTTCCATACTCGCTGAAATCCAGAAAACCCGCCGCCAAAAACAAGGTCTCAGCCTCCGCGACCGAGAATCCATCCACTAACCATACGGATACTAGTCCCTGATCGACTCACCCATACAACCAAAACTTGCGCGACTGTTGTTTGAACGCAGCAGCTCCCCGATTCCAAACATTCCACACCGAATCAGCACTCTGCCCGTGCTGCATCAACCGCCGAATCTCCGAAGTCCCACACACCGCGTCGAACATCGTATTGCGACTCGACGACCCAAAGAACGAGATTTTCGGTGCTACCTGACGCAGTGCCGCGAAAATCTCGAAGTTCAATCGCGTCCCCTGAGCCACTCGTTCATCGGCCAACTCGATATATACCCCCTGACACAGCTTCCTTGCATATGCTCCTTTCGATGGCGTCCAACTCGCGGCCCGAAAATTCCACCCCGCCAAGCGACGAGCATTCAGTCGCGCTGCCAATGCATGAGCATCGACTCCCGGCGCGCCCACCACTTCGAACGGCCACGGCGTCCCGATGCCCACTGAAACAGTCGGTAGTTCTCCGATAATCCCCGTTGCCGCATAGAAAAAAGCCGAATTGGCGCGCGGAATATTGGGGCTGCTGCGAGTCCACGAAAGCCCACTATATCCAAACGTTTGCCCCTGATAGTTCTGTAGCGGCACTACGCTCAACTGACACTTTTTCGACGCACGTCCATTCAGCCAGCGTGCAACTTCCCCAATCGTCAGCCCATACCTGTAGGGCAGGGGAAACGGGCACACGAACGAAAACTTCTGAGGGACATTCCCCTCGACACCCCGCCCCAGAGGGTTAGGCCGATCCAGAACCACCAGCGAAACCCCATGAGCCGCACAAGCCAGCCGACACTTTTCCAAAGTCGCGAGGAAGGTATAAGACCGCGAACCTACATCCTGCATATCGAAGACAAGCGTCTGTACTCCCTTTAGCATCGCCGCCGTAGGCTGCCGAGTCGCCCCATACAGCGAGTAAACAGGCAACCCACTGACTGCATCGCGCCCATTCTTCACCCCAGCCCCTGCCGTGACTTGTCCCCGAATCCCATGTTCAGGAGCATAAAGCGCCACCAGTTTCACCCCCAGCGCCCGCCGCAAAATATCAATCGTTGCCACCCCGGCGCGGTCGCGCCCGGTCTGATTTGTCACCAGTCCCACCCGCTTCCCTCGCAACAAATCGAAACCTCGCTGCTGCAAAACCTCAACCCCCGGCACCACTCCGCCCCCTTCCACTCCATCGACTTGCGCCCACACGGGCGTAATCAACGGACAGGCCACCGACCCAAACAAAACAAGCGCGATCTTCAGACTTTTCATCTTTCCCATAAGTCTTCACGCCAAACCATACCCTCGCCCAACAAACCCAGGTAATCCTCATACCCTTCATAACCCTCATTCGGCGACCACTCGCCGCTCGAAGATGCCCCTCGCTCTCCAAATTACCCGGCGATATTCCTTGCGCCGCTCTACCACCAAACACTTGCCTCGCCCCCTGCCACGCAAATGCTTTCCAACCTCAACTCTTGTTCTTGATCCCCATCAAAAATCGGTTCGATTTCTATGCTGTGTTCTCTCTTTGCATCAAGTCCCACTGCTACCAATTGCACATGATGCCCGTTACCGTTGATGATTTTGGCAAAAGCCCCCGGAGCATATTCGCCGACCAGTTGCTCATCTATATAAGTGCGGTACTTGCCGCTTTTCAGCGTGCATTCGCCCAGCAGCATGACCATCGTGCCCCGAAATTTTGCTTTGAAACGCTCTGGCTCAGCGCTAACACCAGAATTCGAAGCGACCATCACACCTTCCAGCCAACGGGACATCAGAAAATCGAAGTAGGCCGAAGTTCGATTTGCGATACCCGTACTCCATCCCGATGGCATTTCGCCCACAGCAGACAACTGAACGCGCGCCCAACTCATATAAGTCGCCCTGTAAAGCATTTCGGTGGGAGCGTGACAGTTGAGGTGACGAGAAACCCCATCGAGATAGCCACTCCAGGCTGCATCCGCGAACGCCGCATAGCCCCTATCACCGGGATGCCCGGCATCAATGGGCCACAACTCATCAATTTTAGAACTGCCGTTGCCCACCCTCTCATTGATAAGCGCAATCGCATCGCCTACAGCCGTATTATAAGCCCGTGAAATAGCGAGGTGGGCATCACGGCGTTTCATCTTCGCCATCGCTCCGGGGCCAATGTCGCCGCGAAATGGAAAGATCACCTGAACTAACGGGCAATTCCCATCGAGAATAATTCGCCTTACCAGTGATTCATAGGAAGACAGAGTCTCCACGTCGGTAGTAGAGATGTCGTCATTGGCCGAAAAGTCGAGGAAAACCAAATCGGGTTTATGGCGCAATACATCGCGCTGCAAGCGAAAGACCCCCAGTTGCGAATTAGTGCCACCAATAGCGGCATCGTAAAAGTGGAAGTGGGCACGCGGATACTTCGCCTCAAAACGCCGCGCTACGTTGGCGCGATACGAGGTGCTAAGCGGGTCTGAAGCGTTGGCTCCCCAGGTCAGACTCGCTCCGAAGAACACGATGTTGAGGTTTTCGCCCGCTTCGGCACGCCGATGAAAGTCGTTGAAAGCAGGAGTTGCGTGGGCAGAAGCAATCATGAGAAAAGCCAGGATGATGATAAGAAAGTAATTGAAAATCTTCATCCTGGCTGGTTTTTCCAGACTCACGGCGCAACATTAACCAAAATGCTGCTCCCTGTTGTGCCTGTATTATTCCAATCATTGGCCTCAATAATATTTTTCTCCGTGTAAACCCTCGCCCAAACGCGATAGCTCGCTGGTGTTGGTTTCCACATCCCAACTGGTATTTCCAGTGTGATTGGCTCGCCTTTTGGCAGCGATTTACTCCATGAGTTCGACACAAATGTCCGAGAATCCTCTTCGTGTTCGACGACAAATTCAACGCGAATATTAGAATTGGCGGGCACGCTGGCGCGACCAATGTTCTGTATTGTTGCGCTCAATGTGTAAGAGCCGTTCTGGGCTTCCTGTGCCTGTGCTTTCACTGCGGTAATAACCACGTCGGGATAGGGTTTGGCACTCACAAAACCACTATTCAAATGGAAATTGTAATTGGTGGTCGTTGCTTGAATTGGCGCTCCATCGGTTTGAATCACTAGATTCTTGCCGCGCCATAACTCGAAATGCTGCGTTCCAGCCTGGAACGGAATGCTGGTGTGAATCATCCCTTTGGGCAGTGGCACAACCTTTTTCTGTCCGCCTGAAACAACACGTAACTCTGCTGGGGAAGTGAGTAGGGTAGTGATATAGAGGGAATCTTCCACTGCGCCATGACGCACCGCGACCGGCCCCTTATCATCATCGGGGGCGACTGCATCTTTGGGATGGCGACGGTAAAAATAGAAGAGCTTATCTTCGGCGATAGCGGGTTTTTTACCCGTTTTATACCACTGTAAGAAATAGCGGTTGAGTTCGAGAAAACCAGAGTGTGTGGGGAAGAAATCCGGGCCTTTATAGGAAGGATTCAACGATGGCTCACCCAGAGTCAGGTTTTGAACCGGGCTAAAATAGGTGCTCTCTGTGTAATCGTTCCAGGTGAACATCTCCACCCAGTCCGGCTTTTGTTTTTCGATGACGCTGTTCCACTGGGCCTCAAGGCCCTTCCCTCCTTCGTATTCGAAGTAACGCCGATTGGGATTCTCACGGTTGCCCTGAAGTTGCCCCCAATAATAAGGTGCCACGCTGGCCATGTATGTTTTGCCATTGTCGCGCATCAACCGAGCCAGCGTTTCCCCATAATCCAACACCGATGGCTCACCTTTGGGTGAATAAAGCGGCAGCCCAGCCACTGCCGAAGAATACATGCCATCGGCAACCTGACTCCACCAGCCACTATGCGCGGGGAAATCGCGTGAGTTGGTGATTTGGCCGTTGAAGTTCGCCTTCAATTCATCATAATTGGCGGGGCACTCGTTGTAGGAAGCGATGTAAAAGAACGGTACGAAGTAAGCGTTGATGCCCTTGGCACGAAGCGGATCAAGCACGCTTTTCCAGGCATTGAGCGATTCCGGTCCTTGTCCCGCACCATGCCATGCCGAAAGCACCGGGCGGCCCTGATATTTCCAGTAGTTGGGATGATTGGCATAGCGCTCCATAGCATCAACAACTTCACGAGGTGAAAGCGACTCATTAACATTGGCATTGCCCGAAGTCACCCCATCAGGCGAAAGAAACAGCTTGAATCCTGTTCCCAATTCCCTGGCTGCTTGAAAGAGCATCGCCACTTTGCGGATGTAGTAGCCGTTTTCGCCATCCCAGCGGCCAAAGTTGATGGCAAAGCCATCAATGCCCGCCTTTTGCGCGTCCCGCATATCCTGTTTGTAGCCCTCGACAGTGCGCCCATAAGGTGCATAAGCGTGGTTATGAGCAAACACAAGGCGAGGTTCTGGTTGCTGAGCTTGCACAGGTTGTGATTGAATCATGGAAAAACTGCAGATAGATACTAGGAGCGCGTGCTTCCACCTCTTCACGAGAGAGCTGGAAACATGGATATTCTTTTGAGATGGCATAGTGCTTCGTTCTTTAAATTTGGAAAATGGTGTTAGATGGAGGAAGCGTGTCGAACAGATTCAGCCCTGAGCCACACGAATCGCACTCTGCGGTTGTAGAGTAAGTCCCATAGCTCGGACAACTTCATCCGTGCTATTAATGAACGTTTCGATGCCGCCCGCATAGCGTGTGCGAAACACATCTGTTTGTAGCACGCCTATGTCTTCGATGTCGCGTGTCACCAAATCGACGTGTTCCACGCAGCAGAGCCGATGGGCTTCGCGGCAAAAGAGCGTCACGTTCTCATAGTGAGGCATTTGATGAGACCCCGCAGCCGGTCGGGCCGAAATTTCGACGAAAGGCATCGCGCCAACAGCTAAAGTTCGAAGCGCTCCTCTCCTGCCTTTCGCGCCAACTTCTGCATCGTCGCGTCGGTGGTATCGCACGCTGTTATGTAGCACGATAGCGGCAAATGGAACCGTTTCATCCACCCATTGGCGGCGAAATGGCGTGAATGTATCGAGAAAATGCTCTTCACCATCCAAATAAACGCCATCTATATAAGGAAAGTAGGCGGCACACGCGACTTCTGTCGAAACTGTCCCGAACATTTCGCGTGCAAATTCCAGTAATTGCCCGAAAGCCTCGAACAATTGTGTTCGGTTGGCGCCATGTTGATGCGAATGGCACGTCATGAACGATGCAATAGCGTCCAGATAATAGTTGCCTTCCACTCCCAGCTCTCGCATTCGGGGTAGGTCTCGCCTGGCTTGTTGGATGCTCTTCAAGGGACAGAGTCGCCAGTTGAAGCCTCCCGACCAGGGGATGTTACGCCAGTGTCTGCCATCGCGCAAAACGATAACATCGTCAAAATTGAATTCTGGACTGTTCTGATAAGAGTCGGAGTAGTTGTCGTGTGCGCTGATACACACTCCTTCCCTGTGCCCCCACTGAATAAGTTTGCGAAATGCGTCTTCGCCTCCCTCCGCTTCATTGACTGGGAAGCGAGTTGGATAAAGCCCGTCGTGCCCTTGCTGGTTCCAGCCCACCATCTGCGCTGTTATGAACGATGATATTCCGTCCTGCCTCATCGTTTCAATGATGTGGCGTGCTTCTCTGAAGGTCGTGGTCGATTGATAATCTCCCTTGCCATCCAATGAAGCCGACTTATATCCCTGCATGATTTTCAACAAAAAACCATGAGCCAGGGGGAGAACATGCGGGTTACTGTCCGCTTTTTCTTGCCATGTCCGTACCCCGCGTTCCTGACGGAGAAAGCGGCGATAGAGACGGGCGAATGCTGGCCAGCCACTTTCTCCCTTTTCAGCAGGGTTCAGCAGGTAATAGCGGGCAGTGCGGTCGCCTGATAGCAAGTCGTCCCCCGGTTCCCAACGATACACCAGCCCCGCGTGAACGCTGTAACTCTTCTCTTCTTCCCAGCAAGAGCGAGCGACGACTTCGGCGTCTTTATCGCCTTCCGTGACAATGCAAAACCATGATGCGCCGGGCTGTTGCATTCCAAAGGCGTTGTACTGGCATTTACTGGCCCATTGCTCTTGGCGCCCATACAAGGATAAGCGTGTCTCACGCGAAACACGGTGTTGGAAATTATGGAGCACCCCAGAAAGGCATGGAAGGAATAAATAGCCCGCTTCTCCTTGCATTGCTGCCGTAAAATCGGGCAATAAGTCGATAGTGAGCAGACAGGCAAGGTCTGGATTCTTCTCTTGCAAACTTTCCGAAGGAATCGAAATATCCCATGCTCCTAATTCACGACGTTCTATACCAACGATGTCAAAACGCAAAACCTCACCGACATAAGGAAGTTCTACGTGGCAGGGTACTCGCCAACCTTTTTCTTCGATAGACATGGAACTCCACTCGGCAATGACTTTATGCCACTGTTGGGTAGGCTCCATCGAGTTGTAAAGCAGACAGCGAGCGACCTCTTCCACTATCACTTCTTCGGGCCAACCCGGTCCTCGAACCCAGAGTGCCCGCGTGATAGGGGCTATAATGGCTGGGGCAGGGTGGCGTAGAAGTTCTGTATTGAATCCATTACAAACCTTCGGGTTTTCGGCTTCTATTCTCCCGGTTTGCTGTTGGTCTGCATGGGAAACTGAAGGTGTTTCAGTAGTTAAAATTGTCATACCAAACCTTTGTCACGGGGAGAGATTTTTGAAGGTCGTGAAAACAGGGCACATTTGTACCGAGCCATTTCTATTAGCGGGCAGGAGTCGGACGGTTACGTAGCAAACGCGGGTCATTGGCAGCTTGTTGCGAACGCGCCAGTGAATCGGCGATCTGCTGTTTTTTGGAATCAGGCACAGCAGGGTCGCTTTGAACTTGTTGTAACGTGGAGTTGGAAGCAGGCGCCGCAGCGGCGGTAGGAGTTGCCGAATTTTGGCAGCCTCCTAGCAGCAAACAACACCCCACCGACAAATAGCCACCCCTCAACCAGCCTCTTCCGATCCGTGGTCGGGACAGGGTAAACAATTCTCTCAGAGTGAATAAAAAACGAAATTGCATCGGAAATTCGGCCTATTGAAATACAGTTCGTGAGGCGAGCGCTCACGAGGGCCAACTCAAGTTGCATCCTCGTTCTGCCAGATATACCAGCGTCCATACCACCCGTATTGCGCCGGACCATAGGGGCGTGGATTTGCCGCGCTCTGGTCGTACCACGACTTGTTTTGCCATTTAGCGTGTCCATCTGCGAAGCAGATGACTGCTCCATTGAAGTGGCGATCACCACGCATACTTTCTGGGCTGTCATTGGGCGTCACTTTAAAAGTGGGGCCGTAAGAGCCAGCAAGCCGCTGTGAGTCCATCAGCATGATGAGGTTGGAGGGCTTGGGTATTTCTGCCAATCGGACGTGTTGGTTGCCGGGGGTATAAGCCGTCTCGATCCAGGTCGCCGCGTTAATCCCATAGGTCAATTCGTAGGTGTTGATATTATTGGGAATATCGGGGGCCGAGGTATTGGTAGCGCTGGGACAAACGAATACCTGATTGCTCTTGATATAGGGGTAATAAGCCTGATACCACCAAATCGAATAGTTGGTGTTAATCGAGTTATGGTAAGTCTCGTCGTAGTCCTGTGTGTACTGCATCACCCCTAAGCCAATCTGCTTGAGATTGCTAATACACGATGCGCGGCGCGCGTTCTCACGTGCTCTGGCAAAGACGGGAAAGAGGATGGCCGCCAGAATAGCAATAATCGCGATGGCTACTAAAAGCTCGATTAATGTGAATGCTGGTTTGGTATTGTATTCGCGGGATACTCGTCGCAAGGTCGAATGTGGTTTCATGGAAAATCCTTCACGTTTGTCCCCGGCTTTTCGAATGCGGCAAGCGGGGTAAATAAATAAAAATACAAAGCCATAATGGCTTTAGAAGGTCGTAAACACTTTAGGCAGTAACTCTGGGAGATAATGCCTTTGTATTCGCGAGTGTTTGGTGAGGTATGTTGGCCCGTTGAGGGCGGCACGAAAAGCGTGGGATAAGTTCCATCTCCACAGGTCGTTGTTCAGGAGCAGAATTGAGTCTGCCCTGTCCGCGTTCCCACAATAGAGCGGCCCCTTGCCTTCCCAATTCTTCCCATGAGGGACGCAGAACGCTCATTAAGTGGTTGTCGGGAGCTGTATAATCGTCAAATGACACGATTGCCGGCCAATGAATGTCGGGTAACCGAGCTTCTCGAAATGCCTCGTACACCCCTTCTGTCGAATTGCCGTTGCTGACGATAATGGCGGTGATGCCAGGTTCTTCCTTTACAAGCAGCGGGATTAATTCGCGACCTGTGATATATCCCGCCTTTCGTAGTGCCGAAACCGAATTTTCTGGCATATCCTCTGGGCAAAAAGCCAGATCGGGCAGATAACAATCCGCATTCTCCAGTGCAGCTTGCCAGCCCTGCTGACGTTGCCTCGACCAATCGAGCGAATCAGTGACTGAAGTATTGGGCCGATGAGTTCCGATGAAAGCAATGTGGCGGTGTCCCAGGCTGAGTAGATGTCGTGTCGCTTGATGCCCTGCATCTTCGTTATCCACATACACCGCATCTCCCGTTACTTCAGCGACACGCATTTCATGCAAAGTGACGACTGGTTCCGGCCCGTCCCATATCGGGCTATCTACGAGAGGACAAAACTCGGCGACGCCGACCAGACCTTGCAAGTTGCCACTTTCGCGATATTCGAGAGCTTTTTGGCGCGAGAGTGTCAGGCATGTGCCTCCGAGACGGGTTAGAGAACTTTCAAAGCCATTGCGCAGACCAATGCGGATTTCAAAAAAAGTGGGGTCTGTCTCCATCACGTCTGGGACGATTAGTAAAAACAGATCGTCGCGAGTCGCTAATCGGCCTACGAATGTGCCCGCCCCCTGTTGTGTGTAAAGCAAGCCTTCATCCGCCAGGCTGCGAACTACTTCGCTGGCTAATGCAGGCGAAACACTATATTTTTTTGCTAATTCGCGTAGAGGAGGCAGCATAGACCCCGGTTTCTGGGCTTCGTTGCTACAGGCTTCGATCAACTGCTTGCGAAGCTGGGCGCGGCGGTCTTGCATTTCTCGACGAGTAGCCATGGGGAATCTATTTCAATATACCCATCTGTATCTGTTTTTAAACACTTTTGAACATTTTTGGAGATTTTTGAACAATTTTTCGATTCACCACGCGAGATGCGATTGTTCGCTGTAAGGCACCTGCACGAAAACCCATCGTCCCGTGGCAACACCCACTTTGATGCCAGCACCAATCAACTAATCGGGGGAGCGGAATTATCCATGTTTTGAAAAGTGGGAATCGTGCTAATGAGTAGATCTCTCTGGTCTAACACCCCGCTTTCCTCGTGGGCGAAAATCAAGCATCCGCTACGCACAAGTGCAGTGTGTGGTTTGCTTGTTATTTTCATTGCCATGAATCCCTCGTTGTCGAATCGCTGTCTCAGTTCCTCTTTGAAAATCATGATGGTTGGGGCCTTGGTCATGCCAATGGCTTCCCCTGCCTTTGCCGCCACGACACAGGTCACAAAGGATGCGCTTATTAATGGATGGTTGGCGCCTCCCGAATCGACGAAACCATTTTGCTACTGGTATTGGCTCAACAATATCGTCACTAAACAGGGGATTACGCGCGATGTCGAGATGATGGCAAAAAATGGTGTTGGCGGTGCCTACATCGCCAACATCGGCGGTTGGGACCTCGACCCGCCACGCAATGGGCGAGTCAAAGGCTATTCGGATGAAGGCTACGAATTGCTCCAACATGCCGTGCGCGAAGGCAAGCGGCTCGGTGTGCAAATCGGGGTTTTCAACGGTTCGGGGTGGAGCCAGTCCGGCGGCCCTTGGGTGAAACCGGAAGATGGGATGCAATACATCGACAGTACCGAAGTGCGTGTCGCTGGCGGCAAGCGCTATGAGGCCGTTTTACCGCGCTGTAAAGGTGCGTTGGCCGATGTGTGTACCATCGCTTTTCCTGCTCCCCCCGACGATGGCAAGGTTCTGAAGCCTCTGAGGGTAACGTCCGCCCAAGGTGGCGAATTGGCGGTATTGGCCGATGGGCTGCCACACGATTTATCCGCGAACAAGGATTACGGTCGGTTGTCTTTGACCTGGGAGTTCGAGACCGCTCAAACCGTGCGCAGCGTACTCTTCACTCATCATGATGGTGGGCAGGTGCGTGGCAACATTTCCTATTCGCAGGATGGCACTGCTTTCAAGCCGCTGCGCGATTTTACCCTCGACCGCCGCGCCGGAGATCAGGTCAATCTCCCTAACCGTCCGTCCTCAGCCTCAACTCCTCCAACGACAGCGCGCTTTTTCCGTGTCGAAATGCCTTGGCACACGGGGCGTGATGGTCAGACCCTCGGTGTTGCGTTCTCCTCCGCAGCGCGCCTTGAGATGGCCGAAGAGAAGCAACTCGGCATCGCCAGTCGCCAGATGGAACCGCTCTGGAACACTTTTATGTGGCCCGCTACTCCCGAACCGGGTTCCGGCACGGTCGCGCCCGATAAGGTTCTCGATCTCACCTCGAAAGTGAGTGCAGATGGGCGTCTAAGTTGGGATGCCCCTTCTGGGAATTGGATTGTACAGCGCTTCTCCACGGTTTTGATTGATGCCCGTCCCAGTCCCGCGCCAGAGGGCATGGGCGGCCTCGAAGTGGACAAAATGAGCCGCGAAGCCGCTAAACGTCATATAGACAATGGCGTCGTCGGGGAATTGTATCGCCGATTGAAACCGGAAGAGCGTAGCGCATTCACCTATGCCATTGCTGATAGCTACGAGCGCGGATTTCAGAACTGGACGCCTCGAATGGTTCCTGAATTTGTGGCGCGCTACGGCTACGACCCAATACCCTGGCTCCCCGTCTTCAGTGGTCGTATAGTCGGCAGTGCGGCGCAGTCCGACCGCTTTTTGTGGGATGTGCGGCGCTTAGTCGCCGACCTCATCGCGACCAATTATGTTGGGGGAATGCGCGATGCCGCCCGACCCTATGGACTCAAATTATGGCTCGAAAACTACGGCCACTGGGGTTTCCCCTCCGAGTTCGCTTACTATGGCGGCAATACCGACGAAGTCGCCGGAGAGTATTGGTCAGGTCTGGGAGTGTGGAGCGCGATGGGCGAAATGGAGATACGTGATGCCGCTTCCGCTGGGCATACCTACGGCAAAAACCTCGTCTGGGCCGAGGCGTTCACTGCGGCGGGCGAACAATCCGAATCCCCCTCCACCATCAAAGCGCGCGGAGATTGGGCTTTTTCGCAGGGCGTTAACCGCTACGTGCTGCACGTCAATTCCCATCAACCCACGGATGTACCCGGTCCAGGACTCGACCTTGTGTGGGGTACTTACTTCAACCGCAAAACCCTTTGGTACGCCGAACATGGTAAGTCTTGGGTTGATTATGTGAGGCGTTCCTGCTATTTGTTGCAACACGGAGCACCCGCCGCTGACATCGCTTATTACATTGGCGACGACACACCACAGATGACGGGGCAACTAGACCCTCAACTTCCTGCTGGCTACGACTATGACTGGCTCAACTCTGATGCGTTGTTGACGCGCGCGAAAGTGCGCAAAGGTCGGCTAGTTCTACCGGGCGGTGCCTCCTATGCCATTCTCGTGCTTCCGGCTAAGGCCACTATGCGGCCCGCCATGCTCGAACGCATTGCCGCGTTCGTGAGGCAAGGGCTTACTGTAGTAGGGGCTGCGCCTACCCATTCACCCAGCCTGCGCGACTACCCACGTGCCGACGCCAAAATTCAGGCTTTGGCTTCCTCGTTATGGCCCCGTGGCAATGCTGAAAAACGCAAAATCGGACTTGGCACCGTCTGGAACAGCACGCCACTGGCGCCCGTATTAGCAGGACTCAAAGTGGGGCCGCCCATCATCGAACCCAATACCTCGGTGTTGTGGAAACAGCGCACCTCGCTTGGTACCGAGGTGTTTTTCCTGTCCAACCAGACCGAAGAAACGTTGCTTCTTGCTCCCTCTTTCAGAGTCTCTGGCCGTATTCCCGAATTGTGGGATGCCGAGACTGCGACTATTAAGCCCCTCGGTGCTTACCGTGAAACGGCTGGGCGCACAGTCGTTCCGCTCACATTGACATCGCACCAGTCGATCTTTGTGGTTTTCCGTAAACCGACGAGAACCCTACCTACTGTAACCGAGTTGACTCGCGATGGCAAGCCGCTGCTGAACTGGAACGACAACGGAATTATCAACCCCAATGAGGTCGCCGACTCCAACCTCAACCAGTCGTTTTGGATCAAGCCTTCAGACACTATTGGCTTGCCGGAGCAGCATCTGGGCGGCGTCACACTACCGAACCAGCGTTGGGCGTTAATGCCACTGCAAGGTACTTTCGCCCGTGGTGCGGGCTTCGCGGGGACGGGGATTTCTGTCGGCAGCAACGGCGTGGCTGTCATTCAGCATTGGAGTGACAATGCCCCGGCAGTTTTGGTTTGGCGCGCTCCAACACCCCTCACCGATTGGACGCATATTCTCGTCTCTTATCGTGCAGGTGTGCCCCATCTTTTTGTTAATGGTGTCGAAGCAGCGACGGGCATTCGCAGCGGACAGCGTATTGTTGAAGGGCGCGCAGGATTAGCTGGAGAAATCGCGGCTGAGTCTCCGTTCGCGCGCAACGTCCGCGCCGTGAAGACTAGCTACGGCATCTTAAGTGCCGCCGACATTGCTGCCCTCGCTCACGACCAGGCCGAAGCTCCCGATGTTAAGCCCTTAAACGCGCAGGTTCTTCGCTCCGCCGATGGCAAACTCCAACTTCAAACCGATCTGGCGGGCCGTTACTCCATCACCTTGAAGGATGGGCGAATATTAACTTCTCAGGTGCCCGCTTCCCTTCCCGATATAAGACTGAATTCGCTGTGGGAGGTGAGTTTCAGCGGTGCCGCTGCTCCTGTTGCGCAGCGTTGGAATGAACTCAATTCGTGGAGTGATTCGACCGACGAAACCACCAAATACTTCTCTGGCAACGCGACATACACCACCAACTTCGACTTGCCCACCAACTATAAAACTGACAATTCGCTCTGCACACTCGACTTGGGGCAAGTGAGAATCATCGCGCGCGTCACTGTAAATGGGCAGGAGGCCGGAACCGCCATGCTCGCGCCTTATAGTCTCGAAATCGGTCGATTCTTAAAACCGGGGCGCAACACTCTGAAAGTCCTCGTCACCAACACTTGGGCCAATCGCATGATTGGCGACGAGCAATATCCCGACGACCTCGCCGGAACACGCGATGGCAACGGCACCCTCACTCAATGGCCCGAATGGGCCTTCAGCGGAGTCCCACGCCCCGAACCCCGCCGCATCACTCTTTCATCGCGCCGCTTTTTCACTAAGAACAGCTTGCTACCGCCTTCCGGCTTAATCGGCCCCGTCAATTTGAAGTTTTCAATTCTCACCACCATCACCGGAGGTTCCGCCAAAAAATAAGTTCGTGACTCACCCCCACTGCTGCGGCGTGCTAGTAGCGATTTCTCCTATCGCACCCTGAACGGGAGGCATCTTCTCTGGCATCGTCGGGAACGGCCCCACAACGCGAATAGAACCCGCGTTCATACCTTCCATCCCCTGCGGCGCCTTGTCCAACGTCACCACTAAAGCGTTCTTGCTCGCTTCGGGAACACGATAATAACCGCCGAACACGAAGCCTTGGCCTGCATCCTTGGAATCTATCGTGATGTTGCTTCCCCCCTCGATTCCGTCTAGGCTATAAGAAAACGCCTCCTTTTTGCGAACCTTAGTTGGTTTCGGTGGTGCCACGAAGACTCCCCAGATACCCCCCATTGGCAGTTTTACCGTCCATTTCGCAAGCGGCTGTGGTTTTGTGGTGGTGCCCGCCGGAGTGGTCCCCGCAGTAGCATTATCGGGAGCGGGAACTGTCATATCCCACGGCACCACGTTCAGCTTCAGGGGTATCGAAGCTCCAAACGGAGTTGGTGTGCCGCCCTGAGCGATAGTCGGGACGCGGATGGCGCGTAATTCTTCGTTGATTTCGCCCAGTGTGCGCGGCCCTTGCAGCGTAAATTCAAAACGTGCCGACGCACCGGGAGCGACATCTGTTGTTTTCACCACATCGGCATATTGAGGAGCCAACCAACCGCCCAAGCTAGAGAACTCGCTCGCAGTCCCTTGCGAGGTGCCCAGATAAACCACCGGGGCATCTGCCTGGAGTCCGATGCGAGGGTTAGAAGCCTTGTTCGCTACCCACGCATCATCTCCCGTATTTTGCAGGTTAACGACAATTGGTAGCTTTTCTCCTGGGCGAATAACAGTCGGGATTTCTGCGCTTTCCACTCGCGCGTCATTGCGCACTAAGGCCATGAAGGTGTTCCAGTCCCAGTAGGGGCCAGGATCTGTATGGCCACTCACTCCGCCGAACCGTGTCGGGTCGCGAGGATTGGGCACTTCCGCATGGCCGATGATGTGTGTCCTATCGCGTGGGATATTGTAGCGCTGGGTAATGTCTCTTACCAGTTTGGCTTCCGCCTCATAAATCTTTGGCGTATAAAAACCGGGGCGATAAGCATACCCGTGTGTTTCTATGCCCACCGAGCGCCGATTAATATCACCATTGCCCGCGTGCCAGGCGACATCGTGTTCCCGCACCATCTGGTAGATGGTGCCATCGACTCCCACCACATAATGCGAGCTGACTTTGGCCCCTGCCCGCTGAAAAATGCTGAGAGCTGCGGTATCCGGCCCTTCGATGTCGTGAACAATCACCATATCGATAGGCTGTTCTCTGGGCCGATTCGCCGCTTGAAAGTTTCCTTCGCCCGCTGCAACCCAAACCGCACCCGCATAATCTACAGGGCTTGGAACTGGAGCTGTTTGCAAAACCGGAGGAATAGGCGCGGTGTCTTGTGCAAGTGCAGTTGAAGAGGCTATCTGACAGGCCAAAGGCAACGCGAGGCTAACGAGAATGAAGGCACGCATGAAAAAGCCGTTAAGTGTTGCCGAACCTAACGAAGAGCCGACTTGGAAATGGAGGACATTTTTATCCTCTCACGCTCAATCGGGGGCAGGGGGAGCCTGACAAATGCCAGGAGAATAGCTGTTTAATTAGCGAGAGCCAAAATCGGCGCTGTAATACTCGGCGACGAAAGTTCCAGGGGCGATAAGTTCGTCTACCCTCTTGTTATCTTCGTCACTAATTTCGACATCCAACGCCTTCAGATTGTCTTCGAGTTGTTGCAGATTGCGCGGCCCAATGATGGGTGAGCTAATCGTCTTTTGGGCGCCCACCCAGGCGAGGGCAAAGGCATCCATCGGCACGCCTTTGTCTTTGGCGATCTGCTCGACGCCCTCGACAACTTTCCAAGTCTCTTCGTTAACTTCCTTGCCACCGCGAAATTTGCCCTCTGCATAGCGTGAGCCTTCGGGCGCACTCTGATCGCGTTGATATTTACCAGTCAGCATTCCACCCGCGAGCGGACTCCACGGGATGACACCAAACCCGTACTTCGCGCAAAAGGGCAGTAGTTCGCGTTCGATGCGGCGGTCCAACAGGTTGTAAGGTGGTTGTTCGGTGACAAAGCGATTAAGGCCAAGTTTTTCCGATTCCCACAGACTTTCGACGAGCTGGTATGCCGCGAATGTCGAGGTGCCAATGTAGCGGATTTTGCCCGCCCGAATCAAATCATCAAGTGCTCGCAGTGTTTCGTCAATCGGCACGGAGCTTTGCGGGCGATGGATTTGATACAGGTCGATATGATCTACATTCAAACGTTTGAGCGATTCTTCACAGGCTTTGATGATGTGAGCGCGTGAGTTGCCCTGATTATTTTGTAAATCGCCCATCTTACCGTGCCCTTTGCTTGCCAGAAACACCTCGTCGCGCCGACCTTGAAGCGCTTTACCAACGATGATTTCTGAGGCACCTTTTCCATAGACATCGGCGGTATCCCAAAAGTAAATACCCGCCTCCAATGCGCGATTCAGGACGGGGAGAGAATCTTCCTCCGAGGTGCCCCAGCCAAAGTTCATGCAACCTAAGCAAAGCGGCGAAACCTGCGCTCCGGTGCGACCTAACGTTTTTTGTTCCATGAGTGTGTGGTGTTAACCGAGGAGCGCAGAGTGCCCAAATTGCGCGCCAAGCCGCCCTCTGTTTGAACGGGTGTTGCTTCTCACCATCATGTTATGGAACAAAGATTTGAGTTTGCTGGTCAACGGAGGCATGAAAACCAAATTCAATCGCCATAAATTCTTGGCTCTGACTATAGTGGCCGTCCCCTTTCTGACATCCGCCTCGCCTCTCATGGCCAAACAGGGCGTCGTTGGCAAACGCTCTGTCAAAGGTGGTTCATGGGTCGATTTGCAGGTCAGCACTAACAAACTCCTCTACACCGCTGGCGAACCCATTCAAGTCAAACTCAACGCCACCAATATTCAGGAAAAAGATGCCTACCTGAAGTTCTCTTCGGGCCAACGCTACGACTTTCGGGTATTCAAAGTCGGTGAAAAAGAGTCGATATATACCTGGAGCGCGAATAAATTGTTCGCCCAGATAAATAGCACTGTAAAGTTGAAACTGGCTCAGCGCGAAACCTATAACACCGAAATCGGTAGCGAGATGGGCCAACTGCCCGCTGGTAAATATCGCCTTGAAGCGCATCTGGTCAATAGTTCAAGGGTCCGTGCCCTCCCCATCGAGTTCACTATTGCATCTGCTCCGACCAAGGGCATAGAGCCGAAGGTCACGCTAACAGCCTCAACCGATAAGCACGTTTACAAAGTGGGCGAAGAAGTCAAAGTCAACTTTTCATTGCGCAACAACGCTACTAAAGCTACCACTTTCACTTTTCGCAGCGGACAGAACTACGATGTATTCATCAAGAACGCGGCGGGCGAATCCATCTGGAATTGGTCGGCCAACAAGCGCTTTCTTATGGTATCGCTCCCCATCACCTTCGCGGCGGGCGAAAAGCGGGCATTCTCGGTAGAGTGGGATGGTCAGGCGTTGCCAGATAACAAGCTCACCCCCGGTACTTACACCGTCCAAGTGGTTTATGCCTCCGACCCCGAAATTGCAGCTGCGCCAATTACCATCGAAATCCGCTGAGGACAGAAAAACAAGAGAAAAGAGAAAGCCATTGGAAGTTATGTTACCTCCGATGGCTTTCTCTTTTCCTCTCGCTGCATCAAGGTTTTGCATACCATTCACTTTAGTCGTGAGCAGCCTTTATGTTTCCAGTGTCCTTGCGGCCCCAGCAGAAAATCCACCACTCCCACTTTTGCAGGACGGAGTTCAGAAAAATGCCGACGGATTCGTTCAAACATTCGGTGGAAAAATACTGGCTTGTTAGTGGAAAATGGAAATCTAGTCGGTGAGATTACTTCCACTACGCTCTTAAAAACGAACTCCTTTATCATTTTTCCAGTGGGGACAAAGCGGTGTGTTTCTGGAGTTGGGGAAAGCGGGCTTGCAAGAATATGACGAGAGCCAGGGCTTGGATTGGGAATGGCTCTTGAGGGATGGCGAAATGACCAAAGCGCCGTGGCGGCGGATTGAGCAAGAGTTTTGGAGGTGAAGAGGAAAAAGAGTGATGAGCCATGAGTTATGGCTATAGGTTCTTGGGTGGTTGTTATTCGTTTCAAACTGTTCCTGCATTTCGACTCCTGAGATTTAATGGCTTCCCAACTTACTTCATTGGCAACTGCGCTGGTTGCTTCTGTTCTTCTTGCCCGCGTGGCTTGCGCTCAAAGTGCGCGAGTGGTCGCAACCCCGCCTCTGCTTAATTCGAGTGGTTACTATGTGGGGAATCGAGTTCCGCTTAAGGGATCGCCTTTCCAGAAGTTGCCAGCGGGTGCAGTTAAGCCGGGGGGATGGCTAAAGGGGCAACTCGATCTGGATGCTTCGGGGATTGTCGGGCGTATGGGGGAGATTTCGAATTACGTCAAATTCGCAGAGAGTGGTTGGGTTAATCCTAAATCGGATGTTGGTTGGGAAGAGGTCGCTTATTGGCTGCGTGGGTATGGTGATCTGGGGTATGTGCTTGGTAACGCCAGTATTCAAGCGAACGCGAAGAAATGGCTCAATGGTATTTTGAGGAATCAGAAGCCGGATGGGTACTTCGGGCCGGAAAAGCTGCGCACTTCTATCAAAGGGTTGCCCGATTTGTGGCCGCATATGCTGATGCTGGATGCGCTGCGCTCGTACTACGAATTTAGCGGTGATGTGCGGGTCCTCCCATTCATGACGCGCTATTTCAAGTGGCAGAGCACCGTACCGAGCGCGACATTCAAAAGTGGTGGGTTTAGGGCCTGTCGCTGGGCTGATAACACGGATAGCATCTACTGGTTGTATAACCGGACGGGCGATGCGTTTTTGCTGGATTTGGCGAAGAAAATCCACGACAATTCGGAGAATTTCACCGACGGAGTGCCGAGCCTGCACAACGTCAATATCGCGCAGGGCATCCGCGAGCCGGGGCAGTATTGGATGCAGTCGGGTGAGGCCAGACACCTCAATGCAGTCGAGAAGAATTATCAGTCGATTATGGCGCAGTATGGTCAATTTCCCGGTGGAGGTTTCGCGGGAGATGAGCTTATTCGACCTGGCTTTGGCGATCCGCGACAGGGGTTTGAGACGTGTGGTTTCGTGGAGTTTATGCACACCCACGAGATGATGACGCGGATTTCGGGGAATCCGTTGTGGGCTGACCGAGCCGAAGAGATCGCTTTCAACTCGCTTCCGGCGGCTTTGACTCCCAACCATAAGGGAATCCACTACATCACGAGCGCTAATATGGTGCAGCTTGACCTGGGAGCAAATACCGGGCAGTTCACCAATCGCTGGTCGATGCTTGAATTTGAGCCGGGGGCCAACACCTACCGTTGTTGCCCACACAATTACAGCATGGCGTGGCCCTATTATGCGGAAGAGTCGTGGCTTGCGACCAGCGATAAAGGTGTGGCTGCTTCGTTGTATGGGGCTTCCGAAGCCAGTGTGCGAGTGGGGGATGGGACTGAGGTGCGGTGGAGCGAAACGACGGCGTACCCATTCGGCGAAACAGTCGATTTCAAACTTTCCACACCGAAGGCCGTGCAGTTCCCGTTTTACCTACGCATTCCGAGATGGACTAAAAACGCTGAGATTAGGGTTAATGGCAAGAAGGTAGAGGTCGTTGCAAAACCGCTTGCTTACGTTGTTCTCGATCGCATGTGGAATAACGGGGACACGGTTTCGCTGCGCTTGCCAATGCAGGTTGAGTTGCGCAAGTGGAGCAGCAATATGAACTCGGTTTCGGTGAGTTATGGCCCGCTACAGTTGGCTTTCAATCCCGGTGAAAAGTGGGCGAAGACGGGAGGAACCCCGGCGTGGCCAAATGAAGCAGTGACTCCGGTGGGGGCATGGAATTATGGCTTGCCGCAAAACGTGAAGGCTTCGGATTTTGTGGTTGATGTTAAGTCGGCTACCTCTGCCTCGGCCAATCAGCCATTCACTTTGGAGAATGTGCCGATTTCGTTGAAAGTTAAAGCGCGCCGTGTGCCGGGATGGGGAGCCGATTCGCGCGGCATTGTGCGTGTGCTTCAGGCGTCTCCCGCGCTTTCCAACGAGCCGCTGGAAAGCATCACTCTGGTTCCATCGGGGGCGGCGCGACTTCGTATCACGTTGTTTCCGACCGTATCCAGCCGTCAGGATGCGCTTGATTGGAGTCTCATTTTGCCCGTTCACAACTTCACGATGTCGACTTCGTTTGGCGCAGAAGACCCGGAAGTCATGGTTGATGGACTTATTCCCACCGCCTCGAATGACAGCAAAGTACCGCGATTCACGTGGTGGAATCACCTTGGGACCACTGAGTCGGTGAGCCTCGATTTTAAAAGTCCGCAGCGTATTTCTAGCGCTTCGGTGTATTGGTTCGATGACACCGGCACTGGCAAATGCCGTGTTCCCGCTTCCTGGAGACTGCTTTACCGCGATGGTGGTGCGGAGTGGAAGCCAGTTCCCAATGCGAGCGCCTATGGCGTGGCGCGCGACCAGTTCAACAGCGTTTCTTTCGCCCCGCTGATGGTCACAGGGTTACGTATCGAGGCGCAATTACAGCCGAACGTTTCCGCCGGCATATTGGAGTGGAAAACGGACGCGAAGTAAGTTCGCTTATACACCAGTTGTTGTCGCGCTTGAGGTGGCTTGCGGGTTTCGTGGCGCGGTTATATTGAAGATATAATTTGACGTATGAAATATGTCTCCCTGAAATCGCAGAGCTGTAAGGTGATGCGAGAATGCCTGTTATCGTTGGGTTGCTGTGTGCTTTTGGCTGGGAGCGCTTATGCAGACGATGCGCGAGGCATCACGCTTGTTCAATTCCCTAATATCGGTGGCGCTCCGTTGGGAGCCGCGCCGCTTGCACCGCAGGTTCAAGCGCCAACAATGATGGATGAGAAGGTGGTCGTTCCGCTTCCGGCCACTATCGACGATGTCGCTGTCGGTGGGGGTGGGCGTTATCTGGTGCTTTATTTGAAGAAACTGCGCAAATTGGCTGTTTTCGATGTAAATAAATCTGCGGTGAAATACCTTTCGCTCACGTCGGACACAGTTTTCTTTGCTGCATCTTCCGAGAAATTGGCCATTGTTCTGCCTGAAGAAAATGCTATCGAGCGATATGATTTGGCGAATCTTACTCGCGAGTTGAGAGTGGCTCTGCCCAATGAGGGGCCTGTGCGTAGCGCTGTCATGGGGGCGTCTTCTGCCGGCCCACTGATGGTTATTGCCGACCAGACGAACTTCTTTGATTTAGGCACGTTGCAGGAGATGAACGTGGAGAACTTCGACCACAAGTGGGGAACTTCGCGCGGGGAGCGAAACGCCTATCAGGTGCGTGCCTCGGCGGATGGGACAGTTTTTACTGGCTGGTACAACGGTCAATCGCCCAGCGGTTTGAACGTGCTGCAATTGAACGGCAATAAAATCGAGCCACATTACATGCATGACAGCGTGGGGTATGTGTTGCCGGGGCAGGATGGCAGTCGTATTTACGCCAGTCACGGAATGTACACGCCGGAACTTCAGGCCCTCGATCCAGAGAAGTTTCGCGATGTGAGTTGCATTCCAGTGTTTGGGGGGACTTACTTTCTGGGTATTACGAAGGGGAGCCAGAAAGGAGGTTTGGGGCGTGGCGGTTTTGGTGGTGGCTTTGGCGGAGGTTTCGATGCGGCGCTACCTTTGGATGTCGCGGTGTATTCGGTTGTCGATAGGAGGTTGTTGCTGACTATTCCGCGATTAGAAGAGTTGAAGGCGACGAACTCCAATATGTCGTGGGCACGCGAGAACATGACGCTGGAAAAGCTCATTTACTTTTTCCCTGCCGCCAATCTATTGATCACCATTCCCGACACCAAAGATGGCCTCGTCGTGCGCAAGTTCAATCTTCTGGAGGCGTTAGAGAAGGCGGGGTTAGATTACTTCTTCGTTAGCTCGACACCCGTTCCGACTGCTCGTAAGGGGCAGACCTATAGTTACCAGATTGATGTCAAATCGAAGCGGGGAGGGGTGACTTATAGCCTTGATAGTGGTCCGCCACGTTCGACGCTTTCGGGGAATGGTCGCTTGGTGTGGAATGTGCCAAAGGATTATGCGATGAGTGAGGAGAACATCATCGTCTCTATTCGCGATGCAGCTGGGCAGCAGATGTTTCACACCTTCAAAGTGCGCGTGACTCCCTGAAAATTCGATTTTAACGGTGCTTGACTGGAAGTTATTTTGGGAGGAGAGAGGGGGGCGATGCGTGTGGACTTCACCCAAAATCCACGCGCATCCTGGAAACCCATATAGGGCGAAGAACAGTAGCGAGAATGCTGAGGTTCTATCGCTGAGGGAACGGTAATGAGTCCATATTCAGCGGCTTTTAGCTGTGCTGAATATGGCTATTGGCGCGCTTTCATCCCGTAGTGTTGCCGAATGGCAAGGCCACGTATATAGGCGAAATGTCCTATAGGCGGAGCATGGCGGAGGCGCTACAATCAATGCGGTCAATGGCCCTCAGCTAATAAAAGGCGAATTATCGAATGCATGGTATGATACGTTTATTCTAGAGGCTCGCCCGCTAAACCATGAGTAGCATTTCCGCTTTCGCCTCTCTCATTAAGCGCCACTCTTTTATCGAGCTTTTCCTGTTGGCTTTGGCTTATTATGGTGCGGCGCGCATCGGTTTGCAGTTCGCGTTCCAACACACCAACATTTCTCCTTTGTGGCCGCCTTCGGGCCTGGCGATAGCGGCGACGATTTGGCGAGGGCCGCGCGTGTGGCCCGCTATTGCGTGTGGCGCTTTCGCCGCTAACCTCGCTAATTTTCTTGGCTCACACGCGCCGCTTCATATCGCGCTTTTGGTCTCGGCTTTTATTGCAGTTGGGAATACGCTCGAAGCCATTTTGGGCGCGGTTTTGCTCGGTGGTTTTCGATCATTTGGTGCTTGGTTGACCCGGAATGGCGAACTACCCAAAGTCGGGGATATATTCGGGCACCCTCAAGGAGTGGTGCGTTTCGCGGCTCTGGCGGGGGCGGTGAGCTGTGCCATTCCCGCTTCCATCGGCGCCCTTGGCGTGCGGTTGGGGGAATTGGGGGGCAGTACCGATACGGTCTATTTGTGGTGGACATGGTGGACGGGCGATGTGGCTGGGGTAATGATGGTGGCCCCCGCGATTTTAGCGTGGAAATACAGGGAGCAGGGGTGGGGGAGCGAGATTGGAAAATTGCTTTTGGGGCGGCGACTCGAAGCATTTGTTCTGTGGGCAACAGCCACTTTCACGAGCATATGGGTTTTTGGGGTGGTGCCGTGGGCAGGAACCCATCTTTATCCGCTGGCCTATTTGATGATGCCGTTTTTGCTGTGGGCGGCTTTTAGATTTGGGCGTATTGGAGCCAGTGCCGCCGTACTGTGGGTTGGCGTGTTGGCGGCATGGGGCACTGCGCATGGTCGGGGGCCATTCGCGGTGCAAGACTTGAACGAATCGTTGTTGCTACTGCAAACCTTTATGGGCGTGGTGTCGATGACGACTCTGGTGCTGTCTGCGGCTTTGTCCGAGCAACGCGATGCGCGTAACACACTCGAATGTCGTATCAGGGAGCGCACTGTGCAGTTGATGGAGTCGAATGGGCAGTTGAGCGCTTCGCTACAGCGCGTTCAACAGTCGGAGGCGCTGCGTGACAACTTGATGCACATGATCGTGCATGATTTGCGGATGCCGCTTAATGCGCTTCATTATGCGCTTCGTACCCTGACGGCAGAAGGTGAATTGCCCGCGCGCGGGCAAAGCGCGCTCGATATATCGCGCCAAAGCGCTCAGACCCTATCGCACATTATCGCGAACTTGCTGGACATTCATCAGGTCGAATCGGGGAATCTGGCTTTGCGCTTAAAGTTGGTCGCGCCTTCGATTTTGGCGGACAGCGCCGTTTCTCAAGTCGCATTTTTAGCGCAGTACAAAGGATTGAATATGATATGTGATGTCGCGCCCGATTTGCCATCTTTAATGGTGGACGAGGAAAAACTAGGGAGGGTGCTAACGAACTTGCTTGATAACGCCATCCGACTGACGCCGATGGGCGGCACGCTGAGTGTTGGTGTGAATTTGGCTTATAGTGATGAGGACGCGCCCGCTATGGTACAATTCTCGGTTTCCGATACCGGGCCGGGCATTCCTGCTGAAGCCTTTGCGCGTATCTTCGAGAAGTTTGGGCACGCCCGATTGGAAGCGGGAGATGAACGCTCTTCGACGGGACTCGGCCTTACGTTTTGCAAGATGATGGTCGAGGCGCATGGGGGAATGATTGAGGTGCAAAGCCAGGTGGATAAAGGCAGCACCTTCACCTTTACGCTGCCTACATCCTCTGGTTCATAGAAGTAGATGGCGCTTTCTACCCGCCATCTGCTTCGACTGGGTGGGGTTTATTGGGCGGTTTGGACGTTGCGACGGCTTGCCACCAAGCATACGAGTACGGCGCCGATTCCGACAATAGCGGCGAGGCCAGCGGGATTGCGGCGGGCCAATGCCTGAGTGCTTGCGACGATGTCGCGCGCTTCCTCGGCCATGCCCTCGGCTTGTTCCTGAGTTTTGCGGGCCGCAAAGCGGGTCAGGGTTTGTTTCACGCGCTCTTTCAATTGCTCAAAGAAGGTCATATGGTACGTCTCTGCGAATTTAGAGCCAATCTTTTTGAAAACAAATGTTCTATCGTGAGGCCACTGTCAAGTGTTACTTATGAGTGAATTAGTTGAATTTTTGAACTTCGTCGGGGCCGGGTGTCGCGTAGGCTGGGTCTAGGGCGCTGATGCTAATGTCGCCGTTGGCGAACTGTTTCACATCAAGGGGCACAATGGTTGTGCCGCGCTGATTGATTGTTTGGGCGTCTTGAGACAGGTCGCGCTTTTCGATGCCTTCGCGTTCGAGCGGCGGGACGTTGCCGTTGAAGAAGGCGGTACACCACCACTTGCCATCGCGAGTTTGGAATGGAGTGCCATGACCTAGGAAGCGGCCCAGAAATTTGCGCGGCCCGTAGGGGCCAGTGATTTTATCGGCGACGCAGTAGTACAGGTTGTAGGAACCCTTGCGCCCCATATCGGTTGACCAGGCCGTGCCGATGTGGACGTATTTGTTGCCGACTTTTATCATGGTGGCGCCTTCGTGCCCGATGCGGGAAATGGGGGCGCCACCTTCGGGATTGGGGCGTGAACCTGCTGGGTCGATGCGGACTGGTTCGGCTGTAAAGCCAGTGAAGTCCTTGTTTATGGGAGCAACCAAGGTGTTTTGCCACAACATCCACCATGTATCGCCGTCTTTGAAAAGCGAGGGGTCGTGTTTGGGGCCGAGATTGGCGCCCATTGGTTTTGTCCAGGGGCCTTTGAGGTCGGGGCCAGCACTGATGGCGAGGTTGGCTTTTTGAGCAGGGCAGTGAACCAGCGCCCAGCGGTCGCCAAGCCAATGGAGTTCGGGCGCCCAGACGTACTGGCCGGGATTTGCATACCAACTGTCTTTCAAGGTGAAAGGCGTGCCGAGGTATTCCCAATCCGCTAAATCTTTGCTGCGCCATACCTGAACGGTGGTGCCGACGATGGACTCTTTACCGAGGCCGATATTGTAGGGATCGGTTTGTTCGCGCGGGTCGCCGGGGGCGGGAGTTGTTCCGGTAAGGTAGTACAGGTTGTCCGGCCCCAGAGTAATATAGGGGTCGCGAATCCAGCCTTGCTTGATGTAGAGGGCGTGGTCGTGGGACTTAAGACCCGCTTCGATTTCGGTGGCGGGCATCGCGGGTTTTACACCCGGTGGCAGTGCTGGTTCGGCTTGGGCCGAAACCGCGAGAAATGGGGCCGTGAGCATCAGCAAGGCGAGATTCTTCTTCATTTTGGATGGGCTAAATTGGTTGAGATTAAGCCGCGTCGATTTTGACGTTTTCGACTTTGCCTTTGAGTGGGTAAGGCGCCGTATAGTCGCCAACGGCGACAAATGTGTCCTGGCCGATGCTCAACTCTTCGGCTGGCTGTGCTTTGAATGCGCCGGGGGCTTTGCCGCGCGCCACGATTTTGCCGTCGATTGCCAGTGTCATGGCTCCATCTTTTTCCAGATGTGCTTCGAGCGAGAAGGCGCCCGTTATAGTGGTGAGAGAGGCAGCAGTGTAAATTTGCCCGCCCTGACGCACTACGAACATCGGTTTTCCGGTTTCGAGGTAGAGGGCATAACCCTGACGATTGCCACCTTGGGCCAGAATAACTCCGCTGGAAGTGGGTGAGTCGGGCGTCACTTTGCAGGTTACCGTCAAGGCATTGCCCACGAGTTTGGGCGAAGGAACTTCATCTTTGTCGGTGAGCAAGCGCGGGGTGCCGAACACGGTACGCTTATCGCCCTGAGCTGTCATCCACTCTTCCAACTCGCGACGCAAACCATTCTTGGTTTGGGCATAGGCGGGCTGCGCGGCGAGGTTGTTCAGTTCGTCGGGGTCGGCGGCCAGGTCGTAAAGTTCCTCGGCGGGGCGCTGGTGATAGCGGTCAACGATGGTGCTGGCGCGAGTGCTGGTTGCTGTTGCGGCTTCCCAGCTATTCCAGTAGTTTTCGGGTTCGTTTTTGGCGCCCCGGTCGATGTGAGTGGTGTAGGAGAACTCTGGGTGCAGATTCAGAATGTACTTCCACTTGTCGGTGCGCACGCTGCGCATTGGGTAGACGTTCATATTGCCGTCGCCGCTATGCGTGGTGAAGATGCGGTCGCGTAGTTTCTGCTTCGGGTCGCGTAGAACTGGCAGGAATGAGCGACCATCAATATTTTTAGGCGATTTTCCGCCCGCGACTTCGATCAGAGTTGGCAGAATATCGACCCAACTCACCATCGCGTCGGTGCGAGTCGAGGCTTTGATAACGCCGGGCCATGAGACGATGAGGGGGACATGAATGCCCTCATCATAGCAATTCCACTTGCCGAAGGGCCATTGCGCGCCATGATCGCTTGATTGCAGGAAGAAGGTGTTGGGGCCGAGTTTCGCGCGCGCGGCATCATATATTTGGCCTAAGTCATTGTCGAACTTGGTGACGGCGGCATAGTAGCGCGTGCGCCACTGGCGCGTTTGTGGGGTATCGACCTGCGATTGCGGTAGTTTGATGGCATTGGGCTGATAGCCGCTGCCGTCTTTGGGCCAGGGAACGTGCGGCCAGTTGGTGCCGACGAAAAAGGCGAGGGGTTTTTTGCTGGTGCGCTCCTTCAGGTATTTGGTGGCGGCGTCGATGCAGGTGTCGTCGTGGTACTCAAAGTTGCTGACGTAATCGAAGCCGTAGTCTTTGACCTGCGCGTAGTGGGCGACTTTGCCGATGGCGACCACTTCATAGCCCTGTTCGTGCAAATAGGCGGGGAGCTTTTTGATGTCGGCACGCGGCTTGGCGTGGTTGGGTTCGGCGCCATTGCGTGCAGGCATTAGACCCGTGAGTAAGGCGGCGCGGCTGGGGGCGCACGAGGGCGATGCTACAAAGGCCTCGTTAAAGGTCATTCCTGTGGCGCTGATTCGCTGCATGTTGGGGGTGCGGACATCGGTCGCGCCGTAAACAGTGGAATCGCGGATGCTGTGGTCGTCGGCGAGAAAGACAACGATGTTCGGTTTGGGGGCAGCTTTCGCGATGAGAGCGTTCGCAGCGGTAACGCTGAGGGCAAACAGGCCTGCAAAAAGGGCTTTATTCATTGGACAATAGATGTTGAAAATTAGTTGGCGTTGGCATTCGCGCGCTGTCTGTTGGGCCTATTGGCTCCTGCTCCTGCCCCTGCGCGCCGTTTGGCCTGACCGCTGCCCTGATGTTCCTTGGCTTCCATTTCGGTTTTCACACCTTCGTCGCCCTGTTGCTTCATCCACCCATCGAGCGCGGAGCGCAAGCGAGTTAAATTCGCTTTCTGGTCCGGCTGGTCGGCGATATTCTTCATCTCGAATGGGTCGTTTTGCAGATCGTATAATTCGACGGCTGGGCGGACTTTATAGCGTTGTGCCTGTTCGCGGGCAAAGGCGTCGGTTTCGCCTTTTTTGACCCACGACTGGAATCGTGGAGTGCGCGTTTCGGTGTTCATAAACTCGGCGTCGGAGTTCAGGTTGAGGATGTATTTCCAGCGGTCATCGGCCACTGCGCGAATGCCGTAGGCTTCGGGGCCAGCGATGATACCTCGCGAGGTTTCCTCGGCGAACACATAGTCGCGCGCCTTCGTAGATTCGCCAGTCAACACCTTGAGGATGCTGCGGCCATCAATGTTGGTGTCGGCTTTGCCGCCGCCCATTTCCATGAAGGTTGGTAGGAAGTCGATGTATTGGCAGAGGGCATTGCTAGTGGAGCCAGCTTTGATTTTCGCGGGCCAGCGGGCAATGGTGGCGCTACGGATGCCGACATCATATAGGGTCCACTTGCCGTGAGGTAACGATGAACCCTGTTCGCTGACGAAGAGGAACAACGTGTTATCGGCCTGACCGCTTTTATCAACGAAGTCCATGACGCGCCCGACCTGTTGATCGAGATAGGTAACTTCCCCGTAGTAATTGGATAAGGCGCGCCGCGTCAGTGGGGTATCGACCAAATAAGGAGGTAGTTTCAGGTCGGCTGGTTTGTAAACGCTCGCATCGCCTTTATTCCACGGGCTGTGTGGTTCATGTGCAGCTACAACAAGTAGATACGGCTGCTTTTTGTCGCGATTGATGAATTGCTCGGCAGCGCCATAGTTGAGGTCTTTTTCTGCATTTTCATTTTCCTCATCTTCTGCGCCGCCATCTTGACCTGGGTATTCGAAGGGGAAGTTTTCGGCAGGGCCATAGTGCTGTTTACCGACTAAGCCGACACGGTAGCCCAGTGGCTTGAGATAGTGAGGCAAACTTTTGACACCCGGCTTGACGATGGCGTGGTTGGGGTAGGCGCCGCTTCTGACGGGGTATAATCCGGTATAAAGCGCCTGTCGTGTTGGGGAGCATACCGGGGCGGTCGTGTAGCAACTGGTGAGGCGCATTCCCTGCGCGGCCAGACGGTCGAGGTTGGGGGTTTTGACATCTTTGTTTCCCCAGCAACCCAAATCGCTATAAGTGAGGTCATCGGCGATCATGACCACAATGTTTGGCTTCGCAGTGTTCGCCGTTTTTTGAGGCGTCGTTTGGGCAAGGGCGTTGTTAGCAAAGAGCATTAGTGCCGCAGGAGCGGCTACTTGCTGAAGGAAACGTCTACGATTCATCAGGATAATTGGTAAGCATCCTCTTTAAGAGAGAGGCCTAGCAATGAGGACATTCACCATGCCACTAAGATTCTTTGCCAAATGATGGCGAAACCGTGTGTGAAACGCCTCAAGTGGGAGGTTCTTATCAGTGGTGGGATTCGCGCCACTGCGACGGGGTCTGCCCTACGAGTTTTTTGAATTGAGCCATCATGTATTCTGGGTGTTCGAAACCGGCTATTTCGGCGATACGTGGCAGTGAAAGACTGGTTTCTTCGAGAAGTTGCTTGACCCGCTTCAAGCGGACGAGGCGGATTTCGGCTTGCGGCGAATGGCCCAGATGTTGACGGATGCTGCGTTCCAGAGTGGAGCGAGAAGTGAGTACATGAGCGAGGACATCGTCCACCGTGATTTTGTCGCAAGCGTGTTCGCGTATGAAGCGAATTGCTTTGGAAAAGACGGGGTCATCTATCGCCCATACCTCCGACGATTGGCGTGCGACGACTCCTTTGGGGGCAATGAAGATTTTCTCGGCTCTCGCCTCTGCTCTTTGCTGCGAGGTGCTGTTCATCAGGCGGGTTAAGAGAACGGCGGCTTCAAAACCGAGGCGTTCGGCATCGGGTACCACGCTTGAAAGCGGCGGGTAACACAGTTCGCAGAGGGTTTCGGCGTTGTCGATGCCGACGACAGATACCTCATCGGGAACAGAGATTCCCAGCAGACGGCAGGCTTCGAGGACGTGCTGGCCGCGCCTATCGTTGCAAGCGACGATGCCAATCGGGCGGGGTAGGGTGAGCAGCCACTTGCAAAGGCTCTCGCGCTCAAGCAGCCAGTTTTTCGTGCGGTAGCCATTGGAGGCCGACTCGAAGACGCTGAATAACTGGCCTCGATTGTTGAGTGCTTCCTGAATCCCCACCATGCGGCTTTTCGACCATGCCGCATCGTTGAAACCCGCGTAGGCGATGTGGCGAAAGCCGCGTTCGAGTAAATGTTCGGTCGCCATGCGCCCGATAGCTGGCATGTCGGAGGCGATGTAAGGCAAGCCCAGATAGCCGTAGCGATCATTGAGATCAACGACCGCTATCTCACGTTTTTTCAGGGCTTTGGCTAGAGTGGGGGTGGTGGAGCGGCAAATAATGCCGTCGCCATTCCAGTCGAGAAGCCATTTTGGGGGCGGGGCCATGCCCTCTCGTTCATCGACGAAGACAGACCAGCCGCCATGTGTGTTGAGATAACGCGACACGCCGCGCAAAATCTGGCGCCCATAACCTCCCGAAGTCTCGACAATGAGGGTGACACTGGCTCTTTTCTTCATGTGATGGGGTTGTGGTTGTTTAGTGCGCTATATAACTCCAAAGTTTCGGGGAATGACAAAATATCTTAGTGTTGTGGTTAGATGTTTCATTGTTGACAAGCGCTCATAGTGCCATGCTCTTTAGTGTGTTTCCCTGTCGAGCCTATATATGTAAATAAGCCGATGCTAGAAATGGCATGGCGATAGTAAATGCTGCAAGAGTGCGGTTCCTGTGACGGCGCGCGTGTGAATAGCTGCGCCTAACCCACTCACAATTCAACTCCAATTACAAAAGACAAAAAGATAATGAAGTCACTACTAAAATCGGGGCTGGTTCTGTCCAGTTTCCTTTGCGCTCCTTTATTGACAGTGGGATGCAAGGCAGCCAACCCCGTTCAGAAACCGAATGCTGCTACCACGCCACAGCGTCCGAATGTTGTCGTCCTGCTTGTGGACGATATGGGATGGGCTGATATTGGCTGCTATGGCGGTGAAACCAAGACCCCTAACCTCGATAAGTTGGCGAAAGGTGGTGTGCGCTTCACGCAGTTCTATAACACCGCGCGATGCAGCCCTTCGCGCGCCAGTTTGATGACGGGGCTTTACCCGCATGAAGCGGGTATGGGCTATCTCGATGATTTGGTGCTTCCTGACTCGCAGGGCACCAAAGGCAAACTCAGCGACCGCGCCGTGACGATGGCCGAAGCACTGAAAACCAACGGCTACTTCACCGCCATGACGGGCAAGTGGCACATGGGGCAGAAGCAGGGAACTGCGCCGTGGAACCGTGGCTTTGACCGCAGTTTGAATTCGGCTGTGGACGCGATTTACTTCCCCAACCAGAAAAACCCCAACAATCCCAACCTCTTTCTCGATGGCGAAGCAGTGCCGCTCGCCTCGCCGATTTTGGGCAAAGACTGGTATAGCTCCGATCTGTGGACGCAATTTAGCTTGAAATTTGTCGATGAGTCGCTGCAACAGAAGAAGCCATTCTTCCTGTATCAAGCCTTTTGCGCGCCTCATTTCCCGTTGATGGCGCCAGAGAAAGACATCGCGCGTTATCGGGGCAAATACATGGCGGGGTGGGACAAACTGCGCGAAGAGCGCCATCGCCGCCAGATTCAGTTGGGGATTGTCGATCCCAAATGGCCGATGTCGCAGCGTCCGCCCGATTCACCCGCATGGGACAGCCTGAGCGCCGCCGACAAAAAGGTGTTCGACCAGAAAATGGCGGTTTACGCCGCTATGATCGACAACATGGATCAGAACGTCGGCAAGTTAGTTGATGGATTGAAAAAACGCGGCGTGCTGGATAACACGCTGATTTTGTTCATGTCGGATAACGGCGGTAACGCCGAATCGGGGCCGCGCGGCATTACCGAAGGCGACAATTTGGGCGATTCGCAATCGCGCGTGTTCCTTGGTATGAACTGGGCCACTCTCGCCAACACGCCTTTCCGTCGCTTCAAGCACTTCATTCACGAAGGCGGCATCTCGACGCCGCTAATCGCTTACTGGCCCAAAGGCATCGCTCAAAAACGTGATGGCGCTATCGAGAAGCAACCCGGCCATCTGGTGGATATTATGGCGACGGTGATGGATGTCACCAAGACCAAATACCCGACCACCTATAATGGCAACGCCATTCATCCGATGGACGGTGTCAGCCTGATGCCCGCTTTTCAGGGCAACCCACTGCAACGCGCCAACCCCATTTTCTGGGAACATGAAGGCAATCGTGGTGTGCGCTCTGGCAAATGGAAGCTGGTGTCCAAATTCCTCGATCCTTGGGAACTGTATGACATTGAGGCCGACCGCACCGAACAGCACGACCTCGTCAAAGAAAATCCGCAATTGGCCCGCGATCTTGCGGCGCGTTGGGATAAATGGGCGGGCGAGTCGTTCGTTGATCAGTGGCAGGGCAAACGTCGTAACGACTGGGGCGACAATGTGCCCGATGCTCCCGGCGAAGTAGGCAGCAAAGAACTTGTGTTCGAGCTAAAGCCGAATGCGACTCTGGTGCGCGACAATGCCCCCATGATCGCGAATCGCAGCATCACCATCAGCGCGAAGTTGGGAGCCACTCATGGCGACGGAGTAATCGTTGCGCAGGGAGGCGACAGAGAGGGCTACTCACTGTTCATCAAAGCAGGCAAATTGGTATTGGCGACACGCTCTGGCGGCACATTAACCACCGCGATTTCTCCCGAACCACTGCCTACAGGCCAAGTGATAGTAGGGGCAAACATCGCGAAAGATGGCACGCTAACGATTCAAATCGAGGCTAATACCCTGGCGACTGCTAAAGGTCCATCTTTGAAGGCTATGCCCGCCGATGGTCTGAATGTGGGACGTGATGGCGGCGGTTTGGTCGGCAATTACACAGCCGAGAACGATTTCAACGGCACCATCGAAAGTGTCCGTATCGAGTTGAAGAACTAACGTTTTCCCATTTTTCCATGCGACATTCCCATTACTTCCAAAAATCTCTCTTGTTGCTGTTTGCCCTCGGTTTGTTGGCGCAGTCGCGCGTTTTCGCGTGGGCGCCCAAGAAGGCGCCGCTGATGACAAAATGGGCCAGCGAAGTCAAACCAGACAACGCTTTGCCCGAATATCCTCGGCCTCAACTGGTGCGCCCCGATTGGCTCAACCTGAACGGCCTATGGGAATACCAACCCGGCGCCGCTGGCGATGTGGCGCCCGTCGGAAAAAAGCTGGCGAGCGAAATTCTGGTTCCATTTCCTGTCGAGTCGGCGCTATCGGGTGTGATGGAAGCGCATGAGCGCCTATGGTATCGCCGCAGTTTCACTGTGCCGCCCAAGTGGAATGGCAAACAGGTGCTACTGCATTTTGGCGCTGTCGATTATGAGTCGGAGGTGCTAGTGAATGGCAAGAGCGTCGGTGTTCATAAAGGGGGCTATCTGCCCTTTAGCTACGACGTGACGCCTTTTCTCAAGGGCAAGGGGCCGCAGGAGTTGATTGTGCGCGTCTTCGACCCGACTGATAATCAAGGCCAACCGCGCGGCAAACAAACCTTGCAGCCCCAGGGCATCATGTACACATCGACGACGGGTATTTGGCAGACGGTGTGGTTGGAGCCAGTCGCGAAGACCTCGATTCAGAACCTGAATATCGTCCCTGACATCGACACGCAAAAAGTCCGCATTAAGGTCAACACCTCGCCAACGAGTGCGAATGGCGCTAAGGTCGTGGTTCGGGTTTTGGATGGCGGGCGCACCATCGCCACACAGGAAGGTCAGGCCAACACGGAGTTGTCGATTCCTGTTCCCAACGCCAAGTTATGGTCGCCCGATAGCCCTTTCCTTTATGATGTGCGTGTTGAACTGGTGGAAAACAAAAAGTCCGTCGATGCAGTAACAAGCTACTTCGGGATGCGCAAAATTTCCATCGGCGATGATAACGGCGTCAAAAAGATGCTGTTGAACAACAAGCCCGTTTTCCAGATGGGGCCGCTCGATCAGGGATTTTGGCCGGATGGACTCTACACCGCGCCTACCGATGAGGCGCTCAAGTACGACATTGAGATGACGAAGAAATTCGGGTTCAACATGACGCGCAAGCACATCAAAGTTGAACCCGCTCGTTGGTACTACTGGACCGACAAGCTGGGCCTCATGGTGTGGCAGGATATGCCGTCGTCCAACTCCTACAATCGTCGCAATCTAGTCAAGCCGGAAGTCGATAAAGCCGCCTATAAGCAAGAGTTACAGGATATGGTTGGCACCCTTCAAAACGTGCCTTCCATCATCATGTGGGTGGTCTTCAACGAATCGCAGGGCCTTCATGATGTGCCCTCGTTGGTGCCGATGGTCAAAGAACTTGACCCATCTCGCCTCGTGAACAGAAACAGCGGCGGTGGCAACACGCCCGATACTGGCAATGGAGCTATAGGAGATGTGGACGATGTTCATGCTTACCCACCGCCGGCCTCACCTGGCCCCAGCTCGACGCAAGCGATTGTGTGCGGTGAATATGGCGGTATTGGCTTCGCCATCGCGGGACACCAATGGAGCGACATTTTCAACGGTTACACCAAGGTCTACAATCCGTTGGCGTTGGAGCAACTGTACGGCGATTTCACCAATCGCCTCAAGACGTTTCAGCAGGAAAAAGGGCTATGTGCCGCTGTTTACACCCAGATTACCGATGTCGAGAATGAGCTGAACGGTTTGATGACTTATGACCGCATTGTCAAAGTCAAACCAGAATCCATCGCTTTGGCTAACCGTTTTCAATACCCACAGGCGAAGTTCACTGAGCTTATTCCGACTTCGGAGAAGGAAGGGCAGACATGGAAGTACACCATGACTCAGCCGTCCGCCGATTGGAACAAGTCCGATTTCGACGATTCCAACTGGAAGCAGGGCATTGGTGGCTTCGGCACCAAGATTCCCGCTGCGCCTCGTGTTGGGACGACGTGGGACAGCCCCGATATTTGGATGCGGCGCACCTTCACTCTGGGAAATTTGACTCCCGATCAGGTCGCCCAACTGGTTTTGAAGAATATCCACGATGAGGATGTTGAAATCTTTATCAACGGCTCTATGGCTTATTCGGCGAAGGGCTTTAATTCGGCCTATCAATATGACCCCATTCGCCAACTGGCACAGGCCAGTCTGGTCTTGGGCGGTACAAACACTCTGGCTGTCCACTGCAAACAAACCAAAGGTGGGCAATATATTGACGTTGGCATTTCCCAACGCCAGTAACTCGCCTTAAACCTATACTCCGACTAGGATAATCTCAGGTTTGCGTAGAGAATAAAAGAGAATAGGATGAGAAAAGCCTCTATTTTCTGGATAAATCTTGAGATTCCATATACAACACCACGAATTATGTCTCGTGTCCAACTCAGTTCAATGAATGTTTTGCATCGCACCCGCGAGGCATTGTCTCAAATTGTAGGCGTGTCTCTATTGGCGGGATTGATGGCAGTGCCGGGAATAAAACCGGCATCTGCCCAAACGAATCCGCCTGTCGGTGGGGGAGCCGCTACAGCCAATCGGCCCAACATCGTCGTCATTATGGCCGACGACATGGGTTTCTCCGACATTGGTTGCTATGGCGGCGAAATCAAGACGCCCAACCTCGATAAGTTGGCGCAGGGCGGCGTCCGTTTCACCCAGTTCTACAATACAGCGCGATGCTGCCCGACACGAGCCAGTCTGCTAACTGGTCTTTATCCGCATGAAGCAGGAGTTGGGCACATGTTGAATAGAGAGGTAGGAGATGATGGGAAACCCTTGGCGGGATATACAGAAGGTCTAAACGACCAATGTGTGACGCTTGGCGAAGTCATGCGTAGCGCTGGCTACTTTACGGCCATGACGGGCAAGTGGCACGTTGGTCAGGCTGCGGGCGTTGTGCCCTGGAAGCGCGGCTTCGACCGTTCGCTGAATGCGCCTGCTGGCGGCTTCTATTTTCCAGAGGGCACCAAAGCCTCGCTTTTTTTGAACGGTAAGAATTTGCATCAGACCGATGCTCCTCTTCCTAAACAGTGGTACTCGACCGACCTGTGGACAGATTACGGCCTCAAGTTCGTGGACGAGGCGAAGCAGGCGAAGAAGCCGTTCTTCCTATACGTCGCCGAGAACGCGCCGCACTTCCCGCTGCAAGCTCCCGCAGCCGACATCGCGCGTTGGCGCGGCAAATATAAGGCGGGTTGGGACAAGCTGCGTCAGGCGCGCTACGAGCGCCAAATTCAGATGGGGCTGATCGACAAAAAATGGCCGCTTTCGCCTCGCCAGCCGGGAGTGCCCGCTTGGGACAGCCTGACACCGCAACAGCAAGACCGCTACGACAACATCATGGCGATATACGCGGCGGTTGTCGAACACATGGATACCGCTGTGGGCCGATTGATTGATGGCCTCAAGCAGCGCGGCGAGTTGGACAACACGCTCATTTTGTTCCTGAGCGACAACGGTGGTAACGCCGAGGCTGGAGTGCCGGGACGTTTGGAAGGCGCCTCGCCCGGTGGCCCCAACTCCACCGTTTTCGTCGGCCAGTGCTGGGCGACTTTGAATAACACGCCATTGGTGCGCTACAAGCACTATACCGATGAAGGCGGCATTTCGACGCCGCTCATCGCTCATTGGCCCAAAGGCATTGCTAAAGCGCGTGATGGGAAATTTGAAAAACAACCCGGCCACCTCATCGACATCATGGCGACCTGTGTGGACTTGGGCAAAGCCAAATATCCAACGACATTCAATGGCAACACCATCAAACCGATGGAAGGTGTCAGCTTACTTCCCGCGTTCAATGGTAAAGACATTGGTCGTAAACAACCGCTTTTCTGGGAACACGAAGAGAACCGCGCTGTCCGCGAGGGCGAATGGAAGCTGGTTGCGCTTCGCGGTGAACCCTGGCGCCTGTACAACATGACCAATGACCGCTCCGAGCAGCACGACCTTGCGGCCCAACAGCCAGAGCGAGTGAAAGCGCTGGCGGCCAAATGGGATGTTTACGCCGCGCGTGCCAATGTGCTGCCTCTGGGCGGTTGGCGTGCGGAAAACGGCGGAGGCAAGAAGGGCGGAAAGAAAGCTGGCGCTGGTGGCGCGAACGCACAGGGAGCCAAAGGTAAAACGCACTTCGATTTGAAGAAAGGCTCTAGCCTGAGTGTCGATGAGTCGCCCGCTATCGGTGGACGCGGTTTCACCATCACCGCGAAATTCAACGCCGATTCACCTTCGGGTGTGTTGGTCGCACAGGGAGGCGTCGCACGTGGCTATGCCCTCTATTTGAAAGAAGGCAAGCTGACGTTCTTCGTGCATCGGCAGCAAATCAAAACCGAATTGGCGACGCCGCAGACCGTCACCGGAGCGCACACCGTCGTCGCGAAAATAGCTGCTGATGGCACTATGTCCCTCGCGCTTGATGGGCAAGCCCCCATCACGGTGAACTCGCCGGGAGTCATCAAGGCGTTGCCCAAAGATGGAGTCAGCGTCGGCTTCGACCAAGGCGATCCTGTTGGTAACTACACCGGAGAAAATCCGTTCAGTGGCACCATTGATTCGCTCACCATCGACATCGACAAATAAGATTGGAGACCAAACAAAAAGGGCTTCGCCATTGGCGGAGTCCTTTTTGTTTGTTTCAGTGGCTTTCATGTTTGGGATGTGCTCCCAGATGAACCATCGCGCTTCCGAAACGGGCTTCGAGCAGACTCAGCGTTTCTTGCAGACGTTGTCGCCGCTCATCCATATAGGAATCGAGTTCGATTTCCTCCGGTTCCTCGATTTCTTCAGGAACTGCCTCTGGTTCATCGACGCTATCGAACAGTCCGAGTTGACGAACAAGGCTGAGGCCACTCACTCCCACACCGAGCAGTCGCACAGGTTCTCCACCTATCCACAACTTGGAGAGTAGAGTGGTGGCTGCCGCTTCGATGGCTGGAGCCGCATCGGTTGAAGAGAGTAGGGTGGTTTGGCGGGTAGAGAAGCTGAAGTCGCTCCAGCGAATTTTGAGTTTGACGGTGCTGGCTTGCAGCTTTTGTTTTTTCAGTTGAAAGGAGACGCTTTGCGCCTGTTCGAGCAGTGTCGCGTGCAAAGTCTCCCATTCGCTTACGTCTTGCAAGAAGGTGGTTTCGGATGAGATGGATTTCGTCTCGCGTTCGGTAACGACTTCGCGGCGGTCGATGCCGCGCGCGTGCTTCGCCAAATCGACTCCATGCTTCCCGAAGCGATGTGCTAGATCGCGTTCATCCCAGTGAGCCAAATCGCCGATTGTCTCGATGCGCAGTTCCTTTAATTTGGCTTCGAGCTTTGGACCGACACCCCATAAGGCCGAAACCGGCAGCGGCGCCAGAAAATCGGCTTCGGTGCCCGCTTCCACCACACACAACGCGCGCGGCGACTGACCTGTTGAAACTGTGGCTTTGCCGCAATCGGTGGCGATTTTAGCGACCATCTTGTTGCTGGCAACCCCCAACGAACACGACAACTCCAACTCGTCCCACACTCGCCGCTGAATTTCCAGCGCCAGAGAACGCCCCGTTACTTCGTTACCGTCGCCAACAAGTTCCGTAACGTCCAGAAACGCCTCGTCGATGGAAAGCTGTTCGAGTTGTGGAGTGATGCTGCGCAGCAGTGCCATCACCCCGCCAGAAACGGCGCGATAGTGCGAATGGCGAGTTGGGACAACGATGAGATGGGGGCATAAGCGCTGCGCCATGCCCATTGCCATAGCCGAACGCACGCCACTACGGCGAGCGGCATACGAACAGGATGCGACAACACCGCGCTCATCGGCGCGACCACCAACGGCGAACGCAGTGCCTCGCAAACTGGGGTCGCGTTTCTCTTCTACCGCACAGTAGAAGGCGTCGAGGTCAACGTGAATGATGGTGCGCGTTGCGCCGGGAGGAGACGCCATACAATTTAGAATAGCGCGCAAAACGAATTATGGCCCGCTCTAATGAGCGAGCCATAAGGACACTTCTTTTTATCTTTAAATGAGGGGATGTGTTGCATCACGCGCGAGTTGCGCGTTTGCGGCTGCTCGACCTGTCGGCGATGTCAGCGAAAGGTACGTCCGAAATCTCGAAGCCTTCGTTTCGTTCGGCGAAGCTGCGCAGCGACCACTGGGTTTGGTAAAGCACGACCAGGTTCTGTTCGATGTCGCGGGCCAATGTGGTGTCCATCGTCATGGTCGGCATGGACTGGGAACCATCTTTTGGACGAATCCAGCGAACTGCTACAAAGGATGTGGGTTCGAGGGTGCATTCGGCGCCGTATTCAGATTCGAGACGGTATTTGACCACCTCGAATTGCAGTTGACCAACCGCGCCCAATAGTGCGACTTTGCCGAACGCATTCTCCAGTTCAAAGCACTGTACCACGCCTTCCTGCAAAAGCTGTTGAAAACCTGAGTTGAAGCGTTTGTATTTCGCGTTGTTGGCGTTGTGCAAATAGGCAAATATCTCCGGTGGGAAGCGTGGCAGTTCGTGGAAAACGACCGAGGGGTTTTCGGTCAAGGTGTCGCCGATACCGAACTCGTCTTTACCCACGATGCCGATGACATCGCCCGCGTAGGCTTCATCAATGGTTTCGCGGTCGCGCCCGAACAGTTTCTGCGCGTTAGAGAGGCGCACATTTTTATTGGTGCGCGAGTGATGCACCATCATGTCGCGCTCGAATTTGCCCGACACGATACGCACGAAAGCAATGCGGTCGCGGTGGCGAGGGTCGAGGTTGGCCTGAATCTTAAACACGAAGCCAGAGAAAAAGGGAGAATCGGGGGCAATCTCTTCCTGGGTGGAAAGACGTGGCCCCGGTTCGAGTGACATCGACAGGAAGTTATCCAGCAACAGTTGGACACCGAAGTTGTTCATGGCGCTGCCGAAGAACACGGGCGAGAGTTGGCCGTTGTGAATCTTTTCCAAATCGAAGGTGGCCCCTGCGGCGTCCAGCATCTCCAGTTCTTCCTCTACCTGAATACGCACGTTCTCATTCAGTTGTTCGCGTATGAAAGGCGAGGAGAAGTCGCCGACTGACACCGGGACGCGATAGGCGCCCTGCACGGTGCGCTCGAAGAGATGGACTTCTCCACTCATGCGGTCGAAGACGCCTTTGAAGCGGTCGCCCGCTCCCAGTGGCCAGTTCACGGCGTAAGCTTCGATGCCGAGCACTTTTTCCAATTCATCGAGCAAGTCCAGTGGGTCGCGCGTGGGGCGATCCAACTTGTTCATGAATGTGAAAATTGGCACACCGCGACGACGGCATACCTCGAACAGTTTGCGGGTCTGCGCCTCGATACCTTTACCGGCGTCGATAACCATGACCGCCGCATCGACAGCCGTCAAGACACGATAGGTATCTTCGGAGAAGTCGTGGTGACCGGGGGTGTCCAACAAGTTGACACAAAAATTGTTGTAGTCGAACTGAAGCACAGTCGAGCTGACGGAGATTCCGCGCTGTTTTTCCAGGTCCATCCAGTCAGAGGTAGTGGCGCGATGGTTGTTACGGGCTGTGACCGTTCCGGCCAACTGCACGGCGCCGCCGTACATCAAAAATTTCTCGGTCAGCGTGGTTTTTCCTGCGTCGGGGTGCGAAATTATCGCAAATGTGCGCCGCCGTTTTACTTCATCAGAAATATTCATGATTTAAGGATGAACATAAACCGCAATAAAATGCCCGTTTTTGTGAAACAGAGCGAATTTGCAAGCCATGAAGACGCACTCAACAGAGAATTCGACGCAAGTTTCGTGGCCGATTCTCAGAGGGATTTATGCCGTTGTTTGGGGCATAAGCGGGAAAGCTGGAAATAAATTTAAAATTTTCGAGCAATATGTTTAACCTTGTTTGTATGTGGGTATAATTATCGATGTGAGTGACCTGATTTCTACTTCGCGCGGTGCAGACAAATACACCTCCATCGCCAACGAAATTCGTCGGCGTATTGCGACCGGCGAACTTTCTCCAGGAAGTCAGTTGCCTCTGCGCTCGGAATTAGAAGAATCGTTTCAGGTTTCGAAAGTGACTCTGCAACGGGTGATGAACCTGCTCATCGAGGATGGGTTCATTGATGCCACCCGACGCAAGGGGTCTTTTGTCGTGGCACGTCCGCCACACCTGTCGCGCTACGCTCTGGTTTTTCAGGGCGCGCCGGGTGGAAACCAACTGTGGGCGCGCTTTTGGATGGCCTTAGCTAATGAGGCTGCTTTTCGCGAGCGTCAGGATAACGTTTCCATTCCGGTTTTCTATGGTATCGACGGTCATACCGACACGAGCGATTACCAAAAACTCGCAGTGGAAGTTGAAGAACATAGGGTGGCAGGCGTCATTTATGTGGCAGCTCATCCGCGTGTGCCCGACCTCTCGCTGTTGCGTCGCACCAATGTACCGGGAGTGACGATTCAGAGTGGTCCCAATCTCGGCGTTCCCTGTGTGTCCCTCGATTACGAGTCGTTCGTGGTGAGGGCGTTGGAGTTTTTGTTCAAACAGGGGCGCCGCCGTGTGGCCTTCGTTTGCCCGTCTCATTTCGCCGAAATCATGGGCGAATTTATTCAACAGCAAGTTGCTGCCTTTGACCTTGAAACTCGCCCCTACTGGATTCAAGGAGTGGGGTTGGAGGTGCCATCGGCTGCAAAAAACTGTGTGCATTTGCTGATGCACTCGGCACAAGCCGAGCGCCCCGATGCTCTCATTATTACCGACGACAACTTGAGCGAAGCAGCTACCAGCGGCCTTTTGGCCGCCGGGGTCAGTGTTCCAAGGGATGTGGGAGTTGTCGCCCATGCCAACTTCCCTTGGAAAAGTCCTTGCGTCGTTGATGCACGGCGTCTGGGCTATGATATTCGCCCACTACTTGGAGCGTGCTTACAATCCATTGATGACCAGCGCAGCGGCGAACATGCCCGGCAAATCATCAATATGCCCGCTCAATTCGAAGATGAATTGCCCGCCTGATGCGGCACCAAATGGAATCAACATGCGTTCAACCTTTCACACTCAATCAAACAAATATAGAAAAGCCTTCACTCTTATAGAGCTTTTGGTGGTTATCGCCATCATCGCGATTCTTGCGGCGATTCTGTTCCCCGTCTTCGCCAGGGCCAGAGAAAACGCCCGTCGTGCCTCCTGCCAATCGAACTTGAAACAGCTTGGACTGGCCTTCATGCAATACACGCAAGATTACGATGAGAGGCTTCCCGGTGGCGGTTCGTTCTACACCATCAATCTCGGTGGTGTCAACGTTTCCCAATCCTGGGATTTAACGCTGCAACCCTACATCAAAAGCTTTCAACTCGTGACTTGTCCCAGCGATAGTGTCACTCCAGCAGTGACTTTGCCCACTCTGGGGACGGTTAGACGTTCTTACTCCTACGCTACTTACCTGCGTTCGACACCGGGAACTGGCGGTGCCACACCCAATTACTACGATCCGGGCCGCAACATCGCTGGTATCCCCGCTGTGTCGCGCACCTTTATGTTGGGTGAGCGTATCGGCACCAATTTCGACAATAGCGCTCCGGTTAATGTCGCTAACTATGGGCGTTATTCCACTATGGATAGCACGCGAGAATTTGCTTCAGAGGCTGGAAAGAATTTCTACGACAACAACAGCTGGAGCGCGCCTCTTGATTTGCAAGTTCCGGTTGGCACCAGAGGGCGCCATTTGGGTACTGTCAATGTCCTTTACGTCGATGGGCACGTCAAATCGCTCAATGTCAGCACTACAAGCATGTCGTTATACGGCACGGGCGCATGGAGTTCGCTCAACAGCGATCAGGACTTGCCGACAAGCTAAACACCGCTTCTAATTGCGATTCCAACAATGAGATACATTGGCAATAGATTGCCCCTTTTCGTCCTTTCCTCGGCGCTGTTCCTCGCGAATGTATCGTGCCGCGCCGATGAAAGTTTTTCACTCGATGGCGCTAGAGTTTCGGGGACACAAATGGCCGCAACAGCCGAAGGATTGCAGGTTAATTTCGGTAACAAAGAGGCTTGGCCCAACATCAACTGGAATGCTCCCGACCAGGCGGGTTGGGACTGGAGCAAATATAGCGCTCTGGTGTTCACGCTGACTAACCCAACCACCGAAGACATCTCTTTCCACGTCAAGATTAGCGACCACAGCGACGACGGCAGGAAGCACTCCTCGCAGTTGTCGGGCAACCTCGCGGCGGGAAAGACCGAACGATTCTTCGTCTCTCTTCAGCCGCGAAGCTTGCGCGAGAAAAGCGGAATGAGAAATTTGCCGCCCGTCTTGGGCGACTATGGGACTCCTCTGGGAAGCGGAGTCGAACCGGCTCACATCGACCAGTTGCAGATATTCCGCGCGACTCCAACTCGCCCCGCAACGCTCGTCATTAAGTCGATTGCGCTCGCAGGGCAGGCGGTCAACGCCGACCTCAATGGCATCATCGACCAGTACGGTCAATACACGCGCGCCGATTGGCCGGGTAAAGTCAAAAGCGATGCCGATTTACAGGCGCAGAAGGTAAGCGAAGTTGCCGACTTGAAAGCGAACCCGCCCTTGAAAAATCGCAGTCGTTGGGGAGGCTGGGTTGATGGGCCGCGTCAAAAGGCCACTGGCTTTTTCCGCACCGAGCAAGTCGATGGCAAATGGTGGATGGTCGACCCAGAGGGGTATTTGTTTCTCTCTGTAGGTATTGATGTTGTGCGCCCCGATTTAAGTACGAAAGTGCAAGGGCGTGAGGCAATGTTCAATTGGCTTCCTAAAACTGGCGAACCATTGGCGACCTATTATTCAGGAGGGCGGAACGGATATAACTTTCTGCGTGCCAACATGGCGCGCAAATATGGCGCGAATTACGATGAAACCTTCGCACCACGGGCTATCGAACGCCTCAAGTCGTGGGGATTCAACACGTTGGGCAACTGGACACCCGAAAAGCTGGGGCGCGAACAGCAATTCCCTTACGTGGTGGCAGTCGGCACCAAGGGCGGTTTCGCTACCGTGCCGGGGCATAAAGGAGGCAAAATGCCCGACCCATTCGATACCGCGTTCGCGGCAGATGTGGATGCCAATATTGCCCCCAAAGCCGCCCAGTCCAAAAACGACCCCGCTTGTGTCGGCTACTTCTTCGATAACGAGCTGCCGTGGGGGATGCCCAGTGTTGAGAACGAGCGTTATGTCCTTTGCTATGGCGCTCTCTCCCTCGGCGAGGATTCGCCCGCCAAGCGTGCTTTCATCGACTTGCTGGTGGCGCGGCATGGCACCATCGAAAAATTGAACGCGGCATGGAAAACAAACTTCGCTTCGTGGGATGAGCTGAAAAAGCCTTATAAAGTTTCTGGGGGCACTAAGTCCGAAGAGCAGCGACAAGATTTCAGCGCCTTTTTGGAAGTTTTCGCCGAGAAATACTTTCAGGTGGTTTCGAGCGCCATCAAGCGCCACGACTCCAATCATCTGTATTTGGGATGCCGCTTCGCCTTCTGGTTCACACCGGAAGCCGTCAAAGCATCGGCGAAGTATGTTGACGCGATTTCCTTCAATGTTTACGGCTGGAATCGCAACACCTACGCATTCGCTCAAGAGTTGGGCAAACCTTGCATCATCGGCGAGTTCCATTTCGGCGCTACCGACCGGGGCATGTTCTCTGGCAACATCACTGTGAAAGATCAGGATGCCCGCGCTGCCAGCTACACCGACTATGTGAAAAACGTGCTTTCGGAGCCAGCGTTCATAGGCTGTCATTGGTTCCAATTCTACGATGAGCCAACGACAGGACGCGATCAGGATGGCGAGAATTTCAATATCGGTTTTGCGTCTATCACCGATACGCCTTACCCCGAACTCATCGCGGCGGCGCGCTTCTCAAACGCCCAGATATATCAGTGGCACGCGAAGAAATAGACGTTTAGAAATGGGAGGGGGCTTTATAAGCCCCCTCCCATTGCGTTTGGCGGGCAGGGGAAATCCTGTGTGAATTATATCTGTGATAAATCCTACACTGTGCGGTTCACCGTATTTCTTTGTTTGAGATTCTTTCCTCTGCCATGAATAACAATTGGGGGCCGCTTGGTACTGTTCTGAAATCTGCCGTTTTAGGTGCGTTCGGCTTGGCTTTGTCTGCCAACGTAATGGCCGATTCTCCACTGAAACGCCAGGAGTTGCCATTTCGCGCGGTGACTATTCGAGATTCGTTTTGGGCGCCGAAGCAGAAAATTTATCGCGATAAGACTATCCCGCATTCATGGCAGTACGTTCAACGCGACATCGAAGATAACGAGATCGCCGCTGGCTGGAAAAACATCGAGCGCGGCGAGGATTCTATCTGGAATCAAGCTAATCTCCATAAAGTCCTCGAAACCGTTGCGTATGCTCTGCCGCAAGAGCCTAATCCCGAATTGGATAAAAAATTAGATGGCATCATCGCCGCCATCGCCGGGGCGCAGCAACCGAACGGCTATGTGAACGCCTTGATGACGGTGCGCCATAAGGAGACGTGGGTTGACCTCGACGGGCATCACGAGGGCTACGTGGCTGGACACCTTATCGAAGCTGCTGTTGCCCACTATCAGGCGACTGGAAAGCGCAGCTTTTTGGATGTCGCCTGTAAAATGGCCGATCATATTTACCAGCACTTCATCGTCGAAAAGCATGAGGGCGTTTGCGGACATGCCGAACTCGAATTAGCTTTGGTGCGCCTGTATCGCGCGACTGGAGAGAAGCGCTATTTGGCCCTTGCTAAAGATTGGATTGAGCGGCGCGGCAAACCGTGGAACTACAGCACCAAAACTCCTCGTTCCTACTTCATGGATCACTTACCGATTCGGCAAGTGTCCGAAGTCACTGGACACGCGGTTCGCACCATGTTCTACGTGACCGGAGTCGCCGAAGTCGCGAATGAGTCCGGCGATGAGGGGTTGAAAGAAGCGGCACGGCGCCTGTGGCTCAGCACGACGCAACGTAAAATGTATGTCGTTGGCTCTGTGGGTTCGCAGGACACCGATGAAGGGTTTGGCCCCGATTACGATTTGCCTAACCACGGCTACAACGAAACCTGTGCCGCCTGTGGTTTGCTGTATTTCGCTCAGAGCATGTTTCTCCTCGATGGCGAAAGCGAAAGCATCGACGTGCTGGAGCGCACGCTTTACAACGCTCTTTTGCATGGTATGTCGCTGGAGGGAACCACCAGTTACTATCGCAACCCCCTGACCGATAGCAACAACCCACGCTACAACATCTGGGTTTGTTGTCCGCCCTGTCTTTCTCGCACTCTGCTCCGAGTACAGAATTATATTTACGCTCAAACTGCCCGCGACCTGTACGTCAACCTTTATATCGGTGGCGAAGCAACGGCTCAGGTGGCGGGTACACAGGTTTTGTTGTCTCAGCAGAGTAATTATCCGTGGGAGGGAAACGTCAAACTTCAGGTCAACCCCCAGAAAGATAGCCAGTTCGCGCTTCGTTTGCGCATTCCCGGTTGGTGCCACAAGGCCGATTTGAGTGTGAACGGTAAGCCCGTTCTCAAACCGCGCATGGAAAAGGGATATGTGGTTCTCGACCGCAGATGGCGCAAAGGCGATGCGGTCGAGATTAAGTTGGCGATGCCAGTCGAACGTATCGAGGCTAACCCCAACGTCAAAGAGGACGCTGGTTTAGTTGCTGTTCAGCGTGGCCCCATCGTGTACGGCGCCGAAGCTCTCGATAACGATAATCGCCTCGATTGGTCAGTTGCCACCGACCCTCAATTTCAGGTGCAGCAGCGTCCAGATTTTCTTGGTGGGGTTAGCACCATAAGCGGACGCAAAGCCGATGGCGGGCAATTTACCGTTATTCCGTTTTACGCTTTGGCTAACAGGGAAAATTCCAGCCAGTGCGTTTGGTTGTCTCAAACTGGGAAATCGACCGACATAACGAACTGGAATCAGAAGCTATACCGCGCAATTACATCGCCTTGAATTGTTTACTACTAGACAGTTCTTTTATCTTCTGAAACACCTATTCCAGTGAGGTGATAAGATTAGGGCAATTCTGTCGTTTGATTCACGCCTGTTTTGAGCATTTATATGCCCCCGGCTTGACGAGTTTCGCTCGCACAAGAAGATTACTTTTATGCAAACAGGTGTAGTGAAATTTTTCAATGAGTCGAAAGGATTCGGCTTCATCAAACCCAACAACAGTGGCGAGGACGTTTTCGTCCACGTGACCAACATCTCCGGTGGCCCGCTTCAAGAAAACGACAAAGTGCAGTTTGAAGTTCAACAAGGCCGCAAGGGACTTGAGGCTATCAAAGTCTCTCTCTCGTCCTAATACCCAAAACCCACGACCTAAAAGACTCGTCTCATTGAGATGGGTCTTTTTCTATTTGTGTTGCGTGCATTACTGCCCCTGTAATCAGCTGAAAAAACCGAATGCAAACCTCTCTGGCGTTCCATAAATCTTCCGCATTTTGCCTCCAAAAATATCTCCAAATTATTCAACACATTGATGCGATGAAATGGTGAAATTGCCTCTTGAAATCAGCATTTATAAGTGCGAAGATTACGAGATGTGCGCCGGAGTTTGAGGCGCGAGTCTGGAGTCTCAATGCTCCCTATGTTCGGTCTGGCAAACCAATTTTGCCCGCTTTCCAGCTTGCGTCAAAGTCCTGTCTCTCTACCGCGTTTGATGTCCGCAATCGGATTCACCACAACCGGAGAGCCGCCTCCCACAAACTGAATTTTCGCCAAACCCCAATTCAACTTTTAAGGAGAGTGTCAATGCCCGAATTACTGGGCTGGTGGTTGTACGTGGTTGCTGTGCCCCTCGGTGGCGGCGCGCTTCTCACATTGTTTTCGCTCGGCGGGCGCGGTAAGAAAGGCGCCCGTAGTGGCGAAAGCGCACCTCGAAACGCGCGTCCCGCTGCGGCAAAAGCTGGCAAAAGTGCTAAAGCCGCGCCAACCAAAACGTCCACACGTCAAACGCGCGCCGCCGAGTTGCCGCCGCTGTTTCTGCTGCAAAATTTCTTGCTCATCTGGAGTCTGGTGGCGCTTTGCGCGGTGCCTTTTCAGCCGCAAAATGCCGCGATTCCCCTTTTGACGGTTATTCTGGGAGTAATTGCGTTGTTGACTCTTGGATTGCTCGCGGTTTGCGCCCAGTTGTTCGTGCGTCTCACGCCCGTCGATGCATCCTCGATCACGCAGAAGAGCGATTTGCAAGGGCGCGTCGGTGAGTGCGACGCCACCATCGACACCCGCCGAGGTTCGATTTTGGTCCGCGACGAATTTGGCACCCTCCATCATCTCGCCGCGCGTTGCGAGCAATCCATCGCGCGAGGCGAGGCCGTTCTGCTCGTCGAATATAACGCGAACGGCGACTTTTTCCAGGTTTGTAGTTGGATGGATTAATCCCCTAATTTTTGTCTGGTTTTCGCCCATTATAGGGCTACTCTCGAAGGTAATTCCATGATCTCACTGGTTTTGTTTGTGCTTGGTGCCGCCCTGATTGTGGCACCACAGGTTTTGCACGCCATCGTCGCTATCCAAATCGCCTCGTTTGCGCTGGGTGTCTTGTGTTGGGGAGCCGCCGCGTGGTTTGGTTCCTACATCACTTTTTATACGCGGGCTTCGGCTAACCAGGCCTTCGTTCGTACCGGAAAAGGTGGCGCGCAGGTCTTCCTCGATAACGGCGCCTACGTCTTCCCACTCTACCATAAGAAAATTCCGGTTTCGCTCGAAACCATGAAACTCGCTGTGGTTTTGAACGGACGCGATCACGCTTTGATTACCAAAGACAACTTGCGTATTAACACTGGAGCCGAGTTCTATATCAAGGTCAAGCCCGATGCCGAAGGTGTTTTGCAAGCGGCGCGTTCTCTGGGTAACAAGTCGGTTGACGCAACGACGGTCGAAGAATTGGTGCGCGAGAAGCTGGTATCCGCACTTCGCCACGCTGCGGCTCAGATGGAGCTATTCGACATCCACGCCCACCGTGACGAGTTCGCTCAGGTCGTTCAAGAGCATGTGCGCCGCGACCTCTCGCCCAACGGTATCGACCTCGAATCGGTGACGATTTCCTCTTTAGACCAACTCGATCCCGGCCAACTTTCAACTGATAACGTTTTCGATGTTCAAGGTCGCCGCAAAGCCACCGAAATCACCACTGCGCAATTAATTGAGACAACGCGATTGGAGCGCGAAGCCGAACTGCAAATTGAGCAGAAGAATGTGGAAACACGGCGCGCTGTTCTCGAACTGCAAAAGCAACAGGCTCAGGCCGAAGCCCAGCAAAGCGCGGAAATCACCCAGATTAAGGCGTCGCGTGAACGTGAAAAGCAGGAATTCGCCATCGAGCAAAGTCGGGCAATTCAAGAAGCGCAAATCGCTCAGGATATTTCGGTGGCTGCTCGCGAAGCCGAAAAAGCAGGCGCCCAGATTAGCCTCGAACGCGACCGGGAAAAGGCCCGCATCGTCAAAGAGACTGCGCTGCAAACCGCCGACGAAACGCGCCAGCAAAGTCTGGAAATCGCCAAGCGCGAACGCGAGATTGCAGTGGCCCAGAAGGAGGCCGAGCGCGAACGGGCACAGGCCGAAGCAGTGGCCGCACAGGGCGCTCGTGAAAAGGCCAATCAGGAAGTTCTGACCGCAGTTGCCATCGCCGAGGCCCAGCGCGAAGCCGATGTCAAGCTCACGGCTGCACGTCAGATGATCGAGCAGGAAAAGTTCCGGCGCGAAACAGAAATCGAAGTCGTCGCCCTTGGTAAATTGCGCAACGCCGAAATCGAAGTCGAAACTGCCAAGCGCCAGGCTGAAGCGCAAATTGCCCTCGCCGAAGCGCAATTGAAGGCGAAACAACTCGAAGCCCAGGCTGTGGAGGCGCGCGAAATGGTCGACCTGACGGTGGCACGCGAAAGCCTCAAGGTTCGTGAAATCGAAGTCGAACTGGAGCGGCGTGCTTTAGAAAACCGCCAAACCTTCGAGCGTGTCGCGATTCAATTTGAAACCACCAAACTGGAAATCGAGGCCCGCAAGGAAGTCCAAATGGCAATGGCCAAAGCTGTTGGAGAAGCCCTCGCCCAAGCCGACTTCAAAGTCTATGGAGACCCCTCGACAATGGCTTCGATGTTGACCAATCTAAATCGCGGTCTGGGCTGGGGAGCGATGGCCGAAGGCGCCGTGCAAGGCACCCCCGACCAGGTGAAAGACCTGCTTTCCCAGGTCGGAGGATTAATCCAAAACGGTGGCGCGCAAGAACTACTTTCGCAGCTAACTGGCAAGACCGCCACCGAGCATACCGTATCCACAACGACCGAAAGCTACGAGAGCAACGGTAGCGGCCCAGTTATTTAAATGTTCCATAATAGGCCAGACACCCCAACGGGTGTCTGGCTTTGCTATTTCTGTTTGAGAGTGGCGAGTGAGGCAAGTTAAAATAGCATCTCTGATGATTCAGATTCGCCCCGCCACCGATGCCGATATTCCCACCTTAGCTCCTCTCTTTCTTGAAACTCGAATCAAGGCGTTTCCCTGGTTTCCTCCCGAATCATTCCATTTGGACGACTTTGTCCGCGACACAGCAGGAGAAGACGTGTACTTGGCTCACGATAGCAACTTATGCCCTCTGGGCTTCATTTCGGTGTGGACGCCTGATAGCTTCATCCACCATTTGTTTGTGTCTCCCGACGAGCAGGGCAGAGGCATTGGCTCGCTTCTATTGCAAAGCCTCGATTCGTGGCTACCTCGCCCTTACCGCCTGAAATGTCTTCTTGCTAATAGGCCCGCGAAAGCGTTCTATGTGCGTCATGGTTGGAAAGTAGTCTCCACAGGCGATGACCCTCAAGGGCAATACGCCCTGATGGAACTCGCCTAATCTCGCCACTTCGCGGGCCAGTGTTCGTGCGGTAACGCCCCGCGTAGTTCGAGTTGTTCGTGCATTGTTAAGGGAGAATTGAGTTGGTCTAACACCTCTTCATTCTCGAATCCAAGGCAATAAAGTCCGCGCATCATCACTTCGTTATAGTGCGCCATTGAGGCGGGTATTGCCTCGGTTGCCCATACCTGACAGCGAGTACGAAAACTGCCCCACTCGTGGTCATACTCTCCCACAACGAAACGACGCACCTCGGCCACGTTGTCCTCAAACTCGATCTGCACCCAAACTCCCGGCTCCTTATAACCCCGATAGTAGCACTCCCAATAGCTCTCTAAGCACTCGCTCCACTGTTGCACCCCGAAGGCCACAGCCACTCGAATCGCCTCGCGTTTAATATCATTCATCGTTGCTCTCCTGCTCTTTGAGCCAAAGCGTCCATTCGAGTTGTTCGTGCTGTGTGCATTCGATAGCGCATCCACTGTGCCAACAGTTGCGACGAAAGGTTTCGCGATGCTGTGCTGCCAGTAGTAGTTTTTCTTCGTCCTCGCTTTCGTTGAGAACGACTATTATCTGGCCGCTATTAAATTCGCACCCAATGATCCGTTCCCAACTACCAGCAAAGCGGACTGAGAGTAAGAAGTGAGCACCTGATGGGGAAGAGGAGTAGATGAGTTGTACATCTTTTGCAATTCTTCCATGCAAATCTAGATGTGGTTCACCCGTTGGTCCAAATTTGCGGATGCTCCAGTGTGGGCGCTGCATTCCCCATATGCGCTTGAGATTCGCCACGAATTGCTTGATTTCCGCTTCAGTCATGCTTCGCTGTTTCAGTCTGCCCCTTCCTAAAATATGAGGTATCGGTGAGACAATAATTGGGATAAAATGGGCCGCACGCCGCTTGTATATAGCAATTGGTCGGAAGAAGTGTTTCCGTCGATGCGTCCACAAATTTATGCTTCGCCCGATTTTCTTGATGCCGATATTGCTCCCCCTCAGTTCACAGGCGGGGGCTGCTGTGAATCCCGTCCGTTTAAGCTGTGAATCGCGCACTAATCCCCTCGGTGTGGATGTCGCAACCCCGCGTTTGGGCTGGCAATTGACCGATAGTAGCAACGGACGAGGTATTCGCCAGAGCGCCTATCAGGTGTTAGTGGCTTCTTCGCCGCAGATTCTGACCAAAAACAGTGGTGACCTATGGGATTCGGGGCGCGTGGCTTTGGCCAAAAATCTGGATGTGCTTTACGGTGGGCGTCCGCTTCGTTCGGCGCAAGCTATCTTCTGGAAAGTTCGCATCTGGGACGGAAAAGGCCAACCCTCGGCATGGAGTCAAAACGCGAAGTGGACGATGGGTTTGCTTCAGCCCAGCGATTGGACGGCTCAATGGCTCGCGTCGCCCATTGCCAGCGAAGTGCAGCGCAAAGCTATTGGCTACCACGCCGCCGAAACCACAGGACAGGAAGACACCAAATGGGTGCAGGTCGATTTGGGGGCGCCAATGCCTCTCGAAGCGGTAAGGCTCCACCCCATGTTCCATGCCAATCGTGCGGGCTTTGGCTTTCCCCTTCGCTTTAAAGTCGAAGCGGCGAATGATGCCGCTTTTCAAGCTCCGACAGGCATCGCCGACCAAACCGCCAGCGATTTTCTCAACCCCGGCACGCGCCCTGTGCCCTTCGATGCCAAGGGGATTACGGCGCGCTTCGTGCGCGTCACCGCGACCAAATTACAGCAGCGTGATGCCACCATCTATGCCTTCGCCTTAAGCCAGTTGGAAGTTGTATCTGGCGGGAAAAATGTCGCCGAAGGCGCGACTGTTACCGCCAAAGATAGCGCCGAGTTTTCGGGGTGGGGCAAAGTTGGCCTCACCGATGGCGCGCTTAATCCACCTGTCGAAGCCGGCAAGAAATACGAGACCCTACTGCTGCGCCGCGAGTTCACCGTCAAAGCGGGGCTGCGCCGTGCCATTGCCTTCGTCAGTGGGCTAGGCCATTACGAAATGAGCCTCAACGGGGCCAAGGTCGGCGATGACTTGCTGGCTCCCGGTTGGACGAACTATCGCAAGACTGTGCTGTACGACACGCGCGACTTAACGGCGAGTTTGAGGCTCGGAGCCAACGCTATTGGTTTGATATTGGGCAATGGCATGTACAATGTGCTGGATGGGCGGTACAACAAGTTCACCGGCTCGTTCGGCCCGCAAAAAGCCATTGTGCAATTGCGCCTCGAATACAACGATGGCAGCGTGCAAACCATCGGCACCGACGAGAGGTGGCGCGTCGCGTCCGGTCCGATCACCTTTTCGGGCGTTTATGGCGGCGAAGACTACGATGCCCGCCTCGCATCCAAAGGTTGGGATGCTCCCGGTTTCAATGCCAGCGCATGGGCCGCGCCACAAATCGTCAAAAGCCCCGGCGGCAAACTGCGTGGGGTGTCGGTGGCGAACCCGCCTATTCGCCAGTTCGAGAAGTTTGCGCCCGTCTCGACACGCATTCTTCGCCCCGGTGTCACTGTCTACGATATGGGGCAAAACGCCTCGGTCATGCCGCGCATCACTGTAAGTGGCCCCGCTGGTTCGACTGTACGCATCGTTCCCGGTGAACTGCTCAACCCCGATGGTTCGGTTAGTCAAAGTTCGGGCGGCGGCCCTTCCTATTGGCAGTACACCCTCGCCGGAACTGGCAATGAGACTTACTTCCCGAAGTTCTTCTATCGCGGCTCACGCTATCAGCAGGTCGAGGTGACTCCCGCTCCTGGCAGTACCGAACTCCCTGTTGTGCAGTCCATCGAATGCGTGATGGTCCACGCCGATTCGCCCGTGGCGGGCACTTTCACCACCTCGAACCCTCTGTTCAATCGTACTTGGAATTTAGTGCGCTGGGCGCAGCGTTCCAACATGGTGTCGGTGATGACCGATTGCCCACACCGCGAGAAACTGGGCTGGCTCGAAGAGGACTATTTGAACGGCCCCGCGCTGCGCTACAACTTCGATATGGCGAATATGTTCGCCAAGGTGATGAACGACATCGCCGATTCACAGGTGGATAATGGCTTCGTGCCCAGCATCGCGCCCGAATACGTCAAGTTCGGCGGCGATGGCGACGGTAATCCGTTCCGCAATTCGCCTGAATGGGGCAGTGCGTTTGTGCTCATCGCATGGCAACAGTACCAGTTCAACGGCGACCTCGAATTACTGCGCCGCCACTACGACGGCATGAAGCGCTACGTTAGTTATCTGGATAGCCGCGCCAACGACCACATCCTTGATTTCGGTTTGGGCGACTGGTTCGATATTGGTCCCGGCGAACCCGGCCCCTCCAAACTCACTCCCAGAGCGCTCACCGCAACCGCCATTTATTTTGAGGACGTAACCGTTCTGGCCCACACCGCGCGTCTACTTGGTAACAAGGGCGACGCCGAGCGCTATGAGGCATTGGTGAATCAGATTCGCAGCGCATTCAACACGAAATTCTTCAATCCTGCGACCAGAGCTTATGCCACGAGTTCACAAACCGCGAACTCGATGCCACTGGTCGTCGGATTAGTTGACCCTGCTAATCGAGTTTCAGTTGTCGAGGCCATCGTCAAAGATGTGCAAGCCAAAGGTCTAACTGCGGGCGATGTTGGCTATCGCTATTTGTTGCGTGCTCTCGCCGATAACGGGCGTTCCGATGTCATCTACGCCATGAACAACCAGTCGGATAAACCCGGCTATGGGATGCAACTCAAGCGGGGTGCCACTAGCCTCACCGAAGCGTGGGACGCCAACCCCGGTCCTTCGCAAAACCATTTCATGCTCGGTCAAATCAACGAGTGGTTTTTCCACGACCTCGCCGGAATCCAACCCGCTGCCCCCGGCTTCTCGAAAATCACCATCAAACCCGCGTTTGTTGGCGACCTTACTCATGTCGCGGCCACACATGTTTCAGGCTATGGTGCCATCAAAAGCGAATGGACTCGCCAAAACCTGCGCATCACTCTCGCCGTTTCGATTCCGGCCAACACCACCGCCAACATCCACATACCTGCCTCGAATGCCGCTTCCGTGAAAGAAGGCGGCAAGCCGACAGGCAATTCGACGGGCGTTACGTTGGTGAAAATAGAAAACGGTGTCGCTATTTTCGCGGTTCGTTCAGGCACCTACAAATTCACTTCTGTTTTGCCGGGCTAAAATATTTTATCCGGCTCAAATAATACTTGAATAATTCATCCGGGTTAAATATAATATCCGGGTAGAATGGAGAACACACAATTACAGGGCTACACCGCATTTCACGGTCAGCAGTCCATCGCTTCGGGCGATCTCGCTGCTGTCGTGCAAAGCGCCAAAGATGTTGTTGACCAGGTCCCTCATGCCTCGATTCTGGTTTTCGACAACACCACCAGTCGGCAGGTAGAAATCGACTTTCGCGGCACTCGCGACGAAGTTTTGCAACGATTGGCACCACCAGAGGCGGCTCCGGCTGAAAGCGTCGAAGTCGAAGAGTCGAAAGTGGGGCGTCCCAAACTGGGCGTCGTTGCCCGCGAAGTGACGTTGTTGCCTCGCCACTGGGACTGGTTGGCATCCCAACCCGCCAGTGCTTCGGTTACGCTGCGAAAGTTGGTCGAAGAAGCACGACGCAATAGCGTTGCACTGGATAATGCCCGTCTCGCCCAGGAGGCGACGAACCGTTTCATGATGATTATGGCGGGTAATCTCCCCGGCTTCGAGGAGGCTTCCAGAGCCTTGTACCGTAAGGACAAAGAAAAATTCGAGCAGACCATCGCCGAATGGCCCGCCGATATTCGCGACCACATCAACCATCTGGCCGCAGGCGCCGGATGGGAGCTATAGCGCTCCCATAACCCACGAACCGAAAACCGAAGCGAACACCCACATGTAAATCCGTTCGCTTCGGCGCAAACAACACTACTAATCAACAAATTAAGGCACTTATCAAGCTTCTACTATATTCAATGCGCCTATAAACAGCCTCCATGTGCCACAAAAAGACAAAAATGAATCAATCCAACTGGAAAACTCTCGTTCCCGCTGCCAAACATAATGCCGTCGAAAACGCGCTACTTGGTGCCTTTGGAAGCACCGAAATCGACCACATCGCGCCGCTTACAGGTGGCCGCTCCTCAGCTCTGGTCTACAAAGTAACCGCTGAGAATAAACCCTATGTCATACGTTTGGTCACGGAAATTGACGCCTTGACTGACCCAAACCGCCATTTCATCTGCTTGAATGCCGCCGCGAGGCAAGGCATCGCCCCACCAGTGCGCTATACGAATGCTCAAGATGCGGTTTCCATCGTCGATTTCATCGAACATGCGCCGCTCAGTACCTCGTTTACCACTCAAGAGCAGCTACTTGGCGAGTTGGCGTCGCTCGTGAAAGCCACTCACAGCTTGCCGCTGTTTCCGCCGCTCGTCGGATTTCTGGACGGAGTCGAAAGCCTCATTGAGCGCTACAAAACTTTGGGCGTACTGCCTCCAGCCGTATTGGAGGAGCACTTCCGCTACTATGAGGCCATTCAACTCGCTTACCCTCGGCACGACACTAACTTAGTTGCCAGTCACAACGATTTGAACCCGACCAACATCCTGCATAACAATGGCAAGATATGGCTCATCGACTGGGAAGCAGCCTTCGCCAACGACCGTTACGTAGACCTCGCTCTAGTGAATATCTTCTTCGGTGCTGGAGAATACGGCGAAGAAATCCTCCTCGGCAACTATTTTGGCGATTCGCTCAACGACTACCACCGTGCCCGCTTCTTCTTGATGCGACAAGTGTGCTTCATGTATGTCGCAATGCTCTTTATGCATTTGGTATCGGTTTTCCGTAAGCCAGATTCCATACTCGATGCTGGCATGAAAACGATTAGTTTTCCCGAACTCCAAAGCCAGTTGCAAAACGGCAAATTTATGATGGTTTCTGCCGACGACCATCTACTGTTCGCGAAGGTGGTGTTAAATCAGTCGTTATCTCAGATGAAAACGCCGCGATTCAACGAGTCATTGGATATTGTGGTTTCACAAACGAGTTAGAGTCGAGAAGGTGTTCAATCTTCCCATTCTGCCACCACAAAGCGCGGAAATGTACATCAAATCCTCCCCGAAGAGCCGGAATTGTCCATTCGTCTCTCGGAGAGGATTTGCCTTGTGCAAAGGTAATTTTTGCCTCTAGTGCCACTCTACATGGCTAACTGCTCTTACACTTCCGCTTGATTCCTCTAAATTGCATGAACACAACGAAACAACGTTCCATGTTGCGCCTGATGGCATTCGGTTGCGCTTTGGCGCCCATTGCTTTATCGCTAACGCAAGCCCGCGCACAGGGCACACAGATGGCCGGCGACACCTTGCCGCCGTTCCGTCCGCCCTCGGTGCCGTTGGTAACGCACGACCCTTATTTCTCGATTTGGTCGAACACCAACAAACTTTATAGCGACCGGACGCGCCACTGGACGGGCCGCGAAAATCGCATCAATGCGATGGTGCGCGTCGATGGTCAGACCTTCCGCTTGATGGGTTCGGAACCTGAAGAGTCCGCATCGTTGCCGCAAACGAATCTGTCGGTATTGCCCACTCGCACTATTTACACCTTTGCCAACGAGAAGATCGAGGTCCAGCTGACTTTCCTGACGCCCGCCATTCCCAGTGATTTTGAGGTCTTGGCGCGTCCGGTTACCTACGTTACCTATCAGGTGCGTTCGCTCGACCGCAAGAAGCACAAAGTCGAACTCTACTCGGATGCGGGCGCTGACATCACCGTCACCGAAGCCGACCGTCAACAGGTGACGTGGAACCGTGCCTCGGCGAACAACATCACCGCGCTTCGCATCGGTTCCGTCGATCAGCCTGTTCTTGCCAAGCGTGGCGATGACCTGCGTATCGACTGGGGCTACCTCTACCTGGCCGCTCCTGACGCTAAAGATTTGCAGGGCGTTTTGACCAGCCGCAGCAACGCGCAAGCAGTATGGGGACGTACTGGCAAACTCCCCACCGCCGACGATGTGGCGACCCCCCGCGTAGCCAACGACAACTCGCCCGTAGCCGCTCTGTCCTTCAATGTCGGTTCCGTCAGCGCGCAGCCCGTTAAGCGCACCTTTATGATCGCCTACGATGACGAGTATTCGATCAACTGGATGGGCAAGCGTTTGCGTCCCTACTGGCGTCGCAATGGCATGGACGCCCTGGGGTTGCTGCAAGTCGCTGCCCGCGACTACGAGAGCCTCAACACCCGATCTGCAGCATTCGACACCGAGTTGATGGCCGATTTGCGCGCCGTTGGTGGCGAGAAATACGCCCGCATCGTGGCATTGTCGCACCGCGAGGCATTGGCCGCCCAGAAAATCGTCGCCGACGCCAACGGCGCCCCGCTGTCCTTCTCCAAAGAGAACAACTCCAACGGCTCGATTGGCACCGTTGACTTGATGTATCCCGCCTCGCCGCAGATGATGTTGCTGTCGCCAACATTGCTCAAGGCGACGATGGAACCCATCATGCTCTATTCGGCTGGAACACGCTGGCCATTCCCCTTCGCTCCGCATGATATGGGTGTCTACCCGCAGGCAACAGGAATGCTGTATGGTGGCGGCGAGAACATCCCCGCCAACGGCGATGTCAGTGGCAAAATGCCAGTCGAAGAGTCGGGCAACATGCTGCTTTTGCTGGCGGGCCTGTCTAAAATCGAGGGCAACACCAAATACGCCGACCGCCACTGGCCCACCATCGTCAAGTGGGCGAACTACCTGATCAGCAAAGGCTACGACCTCGACAACCAGCTTTCCACCGACGACTTCGCGGGCCACTTGGCGCACAACGTCAACCTTTCCGGCAAGTCCATCGAAGCGCTCGGTGCTTACGCGCAGATGTGCGAAATGCGTGGCGAAACCGCCGAAGCCAAGCGTGTGCGCGGCATCGCCGAAGGCATGACCCAGCAGTGGATTGCTGCCGCCAAGGATGGCGACCACTACAAACTGGCCTTCGACAAATCAGGCACATGGAGCCAGAAGTACAACCTTGTGTGGGACAGCATCCTCAACATTAATCTGTTCCCTGATAGCGTCACCGACACCGAGATGGCCTACTACAAGACCAAGCTCAACCGCTATGGTTTGCCGCTCGATTCGCGTGAAACCTACACCAAGCTCGATTGGACACTCTGGAGCGCCGCCCTTACAGGCCGCAAAGCCGATGTCATCGCTTTGACTGCCCCGATTTACGACTTCGCCAACGAATCGTCATCGCGTGTGCCACTGACCGACTGGTATCGCACCATTCAAGGCACACAGGTTGGCTTCAAAGCGCGTTCGGCTATCGGCGGCGTCTTCATGCCAGTGCTGAATGACCGCACCATCTGGACGAAGTGGGCTGCGCGCGACCTGACCGCTTCCAAGAACATCAACCTCAACTGGGCGCCGTTGCCACCTCCGCAGCAAGTCACTACTGTCTTGTCCAACTCGTCCAAAGGTGGCGTCACTTGGAGCTACACCACAGCGACTCCACCCGCTAACTGGGCCGCTCCCGATTTCAACGATTCGGCTTGGCCCAAAGGCTTGGGCGGCTTCGGCTGGCAGCGTGAGCGTGGTCCCGTCATTGGAACTCCCTGGGAAACATCCGATATTTGGGTGCGCCGCGAGTTCACCCTGACAGCCGAGCAACTGGCTGACCGCGATAACTTGCAGTTGGCGCTCTACCATGACGACGATGCGGAAGCCTACATCAACGGTGTCGAAGCCGCTAACTTGGGTGGAGCGAACGGTTCCTACGAAACCTTCCCCATCAACAAAGCTGCTCTCGCCGCTCTCAAACCGGGCAAGAACATCCTCGCTGTTCACGTCCGCGACACAGGCGGCGATAAGTACCTTGACGCTGGCTTAGTCACCGTCAAATAAACGGGCAACACCCGACGTCAAAAGGGGGCGAGTTCCAAATGGAACTCGCCCCCTTTTTGCGTCTACTTTTTGACAGAATCCTGCCGAATGGTAACAAGCGAATTGCGCGCGGGGACGCCAACTGTTGTTTGCGTGCGCTTTGCATCCGGCCATGTTATTTTCAGGCTTGTTACCGTCGCTGTGCCCAGCCCAAAATGAACTTCGCCGGGTTCGGTCTGCGCCGCCCAGTGCCCATAAGGTCCACTGACATCGCGCGTTTGGGTGCGTCCATCGCTTGTTACCAGAGTAACGCGTGCCCCGGTGGCATTGGCGTTGGCAGTCACTCCATTGCCCACGAGTCGCACTTTCAGCCAGCCGTTTGTCGTTGGTGCGAGCCGATTTTCTAGCAATGCCAACGCCGCCTTTGGGCGGGCTTGCGGCCAGCGTGTCGTCGAGCCAGTGGCGATGATGTCTATATCCCCATCGCCATCGTAATCGCCCAGCGCCACTCCTGGACAGTTGGGCCAGTTCAAACCAAATTCGCGGTCACGCTCGGCGAAGCTATGGTCTGGCTGTTGCATGAAAAGCCGCAAACGATTCTGGGGATAGTCCGATTCGCACACCAGCAAATCGAGCAGCCCGTCGTTATCCATATCAGCCCAATGCGCTTGCAAATCGCCTTGATTCCAGTTCGTTGGCGTTTGCCCTGTATGGTCACGCACTAGCCCCCGCCCTGGTCGGTCGAGCCGTCCCGTTTCCGTATCGGCAGTGCCCAGAATTTCCAGTTGGCGCTCGAAAAATGGTTCGTGCCGAGTTTCGAGTCGGTTGATGAGAAGGCACGACAAATCGGACGAATCGCCTGCCCACCAATGCGTGATCGCCGCCGTGAACACATCGAGGTCACCGTCGCCATCGAAATCGGCTGGCACTATCGAGAAGTTGTTTCCGCCAGTGCGAAAAGGCAGTTCGTCTTCGCGCTCGATGCCCTGTTTCTTTTGTGAATCTTTCACTGCTTGTGAGTAGCGTCCATGCCGAATCGAGTCGCCATCCAACCCATAGTTCGCCGCCATATCGTCATAAAAAGGCGAAGCTGGTAAGCGCTTCCATAGCGTGTTCCACTGTCGGCCATAGGCTGCGCCCAACAGTTCGGGGAAGCCATCGTTATCGACATCGGCGGCAGTTAGGCCATACAACGGACGCGGCGCATGGGCTGCACCGGGAACGACTGTGTGCGTGGGAAATCCCCATAGTCCAGTGACATCAACGAACCTTCCCCGTCCATTGCCTTGAAATACACGCATCGGCTGCGCTTCCAAACTAGCGCCGTCGTACTGGTTGCCGAGTGCAATATCCAATTTGCCGTCCAAATCGAGGTCGCACAGCACGGCTCCATGAGTGGCTGTATGGTGTTGAATTTCCAGGCCACTGCGCTTTTGCCGTTTGAAGTGCCCTTTCCCATCGCCAAGGTAAACGGCGGGAGACTGCGGCGATTTCTTGTATTGGTCGGCGTTCTGCGTCACAATGGAAACCATATCCAGATGGCTGTCGCCGTTCACGTCGCCCCATAGCATCAACGAATGGTCGCGATCTCCCAACCCGCTTGCCTTCGTGCCATCCACAAAGGTCCGTCCCCCTTCTGGCAAGGGCTTGGAGAGCAGCAGACGAAACGGTGAGCCACCAATGACGAGGTCGGGCCACGTGTCGCCGTCCACATCAATAAGCTGAGTGCGAGCCGAATTATCCGAAGCGACCCCGTGCTGTGCCGCGACATCGACAAACATCGGATTGGTTGGAGGCGTAGTCGTTGGTACTTGCAACAGCGTTAGGGCAAGCCAGGAAAGGTTCATTAGCCCTCAGTGTGCCCGCTCACTGTTACAAACATTCGCACAATCACGTCCGACCAGATACGCTCAATTGGCATGGCTTCTGTCCTATCGCTTTCGCCCGGAGTGTTGCCCTCATGAGCGTCGAACCTGAGTTCCCCTACGCATCGCAGCGAATGCCCATTTACGCGCGCAACGTGGTCGCGACCTCGCAGTCTCTGGCGGCGCAAGCGGGATTACAAATGCTCGCTCGTGGTGGCAACGCCGTCGATGCTGCCCTTGCGACAGCTATTGCCCTCACGGTTGTTGAACCCACTAGCAACGGCATTGGCAGTGATGCTTTCGCTCAGGTATGGGACGGTCAGTTGCATGGCCTGAATGCATCGGGACGCGCTCCGGCGGCGTGGAATCCCGCGCGTTTCACCGGACTTACCGAAATGCCACTGAAAGGATGGGATGCCGTGACCGTGCCGGGTGCCGTCTCTGCGTGGGTGGCTCTCTCCGAGCGCTTTGGCACGCTTCCCTTCGCCGATTTATTCGAACCCACTATTCGCTATGCGCGCGATGGTTTTTCGGTTTCGCCTCTTACCGCCATCTCGTGGCAGAGGGCACAAAACGCCTATGTCGCCTTTCCCGAATGGCAGCGCACTTTCTGTCCTAATGGCAATGCCCCCGCCATCGGCGAAATTTTTCGTTGTCCTGCTCAAGCCCAAACTCTCGAACTCATCGCGCAAACGCGCGGTGAAGCCTTCTATCGCGGCGTTCTGGCACAGCAAATGGTCGATGACTCGACCGCCAATGGCGGCGCCCTGACACTGGCCGATCTGCAATCGCATAAAGCCGATTGGGTTGAACCTATTGGTGTCGAGTATCGCGGCTACACACTGCACGAAATCCCGCCCAACGGGCAGGGCTTAGCAGCCCTGATTGCATTGGGCATTCTGGCCCGAACCCATATCCACCAATGCCCACTCGACGGCGCTGATTGGCTTCACTTGGGGATAGAGGCCATGAAACTGGCCTTCGCCGATGTCAACCGTCACTTGGCCGACGCTAACAGCATGGAAATCAGTGCGACCCATTTCCTTTCCTCTGACTATCTGGATGAGCGGGCAAAACTCATCGACATGAGCGAGGCGCGCGACCCTGTGTATGGCATCCCTCCGCATGGCGGCACGGTGTACCTTTGCGCTGCCGATGCCAGCGGCATGATGGTATCTCTCATCCAGTCCAACTACTATGGTTTCGGTTCTGGTGTTGTCGTTCCAAACACTGGTATTAGCCTGCAAAACCGAGGCTTCGGTTTCACTCTCGAACCGGGCCATCCCAATGAGGTTGGAGGCGGTAAGCGCCCTCTCCACACCATCTTGCCCGCTTTCGTCACCAAAGACGGCGCTCCTTATATGAGCTTTGGAGTCATGGGCGGCCCCATGCAGCCGCAAGGCCACGTCCAAATGATGCTCCGTTTGGTAGACGGGCGCCAAAACCCGCAAGCCGCTTGTGACGCCCCACGCTGGCGCGTCTTGAGTGGTCGCCAAGTTTCATTCGAAGATGGCTTCGCTCCCGAAGTAATGGCACAACTGCGCGCACGCGGCCACGAAATCGTCGAAAGCGAAACGTGGGGGTTCGGCGGCGCCCAACTCATCGGCAAACAAACGGATGGCTACTGCGCCGCCTCTGATGGTCGCAAAGATGGTCAAGCAGTCGGCTTCTAAGCCAACCGCCTATAACCGCTTACAACTCCAAACGCAGTGAGGGAGCCTCCAAAGTCGCGTCATCGAGTGAGACCCCCAATCCTGCTTCCCCTGTCAGATGGGCATAGCCCCGGCTGATGCTGACTCCGTGCGCTTGTAGCGCTGGAACCTGGCTGTCATCGACCTCGGCGAAAAGCCAGTTCGGAATAACCATTCCGACATGGATTTGCGAATAGAAGCCCAACTTCGAGCCGAAATTATGCGGCGCGATAGCTATACCTAATTCTTGGCGTGCCTTCGCAATCTTCATAATGCCCAGCACCCCGTTCTGGTTCATGTCGGCCTGTTCTACATCGAGAAGCGGCTTGCTTTTACCATCAATTGTCACCATCTCGCTCACTACATGCTCCGGGATACCGCCATAAAAACTCTCGCCCGCAGCTAACAGCGCGCGATTTCCGCTGGCGTGCAAACGGCTCTTGACCTCTTGGAGGTTTTCCACGTCGGTTTCAGGAAACGGCTCTTCCAGCAAAAAGACATCGCCCACAGCCGCCATGTAATCACAAGTCGCCAGTGGCCGTTCGGCATAGCCCTTGTTGGTATCGACGAGTAGGGTGGTTTGGCTCCCGATTGCTCGCTGCACTGCCTGAGTGACGGCAATATCGCGTTCTAACGCTTCCTCGAACGAAGGCAACCACTTCGCGCGTCCGGTTTTTAGCTTCAGCATCGTGAAGCCTTCGGGACGGCTCAATACCCACTCGGCTTTGCGTGCGACCATCTCCGTTGCATCAACAGTGGGTGTTCCATTCAGATAAATCAATCCCACACGCTCTTCTGGAGTTAGCAAATCCTCCATGTAAAGCGACGAGTCGTATATCCGTACCTCATCGCGTACCCGCTGCCCCAAAAGTTGGAAGAGTGGGCGCTTTAACACTTGCCCCAACAAGTCGAGAAGCGCCACGTCACACCACCGATTCTCATCAAAAAACGTGGCGTACTTTTCGGCTGGTCCAACGATAGTATCGCCCTCGCTCCACTCAAAAAGCTCGAATGGATTGACCCCCAACAGTTGGTTCAGCACCTTCTCGTCGGGAGCATGGAAGCCGTGACCAATGCCTTCAAATTCACCGGCTCGAACTCGGAAAACGCGATCTTCGTTGTGATAACCACGATAGGATGCATAAGCGTTGGGTGCAATCGGAGTTAGTCGGCTTCCGACCGCTTTTTGAATCAGTAATCGGTCGATTCGCAGTTCACGAGGTGCAGTAGTGCTACGCGCATTCGAGGCGGAACGAATATCGGACATGGATTGACTAAGCTTCCCCTATTTTAAACCTCCGCGATTTGAACCAGTTTCAAGCGCCCCGTTGCGCCGCTTTTGAGAGAGACAGTCGATTTCGGCTGTCCAAAATGGCGAGCAACCAACGCAATCAGTTCCGCATTCGCTTTGCCATCGACGGGCGGTGATTTTAGCTGAGCCAGCCATACCGTTCCCTCAGATGGTTCCTGCAACGAACTGGTGCGTGCGTTGGGCTTCACTTTCACTTGAATGGTTTTCATGCCGACAAGTTAATGAGCCAACGAACGTGCCAGAAACTCGCGTGTGCGTGGGTGTTGTGGATTGGAAAGCACATCCTTTGGCTGACCCTGCTCGATGATTTGACCCTGATCTAAAAACACCACGCGCGAAGCTACTTGCGCGGCGAACGACATCTCGTGTGTGACGACGACCATCGTCTTTCCACTCTGGGCTAGTTCGCGCATCACTTCCAACACCTCGCCGACAAGTTCGGGGTCGAGCGCTGAGGTCGGTTCATCGAAGAGAAGCGCCTGAGGTTCCATCATCAAGGCGCGCGCGATGGCGGCGCGTTGCTGCTGCCCTCCCGAAAGCTGGTCGGGATATGCCTCGCTTTTATCGCTCAGATGCACCTGCGCCAGAACATCGCGTGCCTTGGCCTCGATCTGTGTCTCCGATTCGCTGCGTAACAGGCGCGGCGCTAACATCAGGTTCTCCATCACGTTCAGGTGTGGGAACAAATGAAAGCGCTGAAACACCATGCCCACGCCAGTACGTAGTTCATTGAGTTGACGTTCCGATGTACCCGCGTCAAGCGTGTGCCCCGCCACACGGATGCTTCCTTTGGTGGCGCGTTCCAAACCGTTGAGGCAGCGCAGTAAGGTGCTTTTGCCACAGCCCGACGAGCCGATGACGACCACGACTTCACCTGGTGCTACCTCGAAATCAATGCCGCGCAGCACTTCGAGAGTGCCAAAACTTTTGTGCAGACCGCGTGTTTCAATCAGTGGTGTATTCATCATCGTCCTATCGGGTTACGGCGCTCTAATACAGCGACCACTCGTGTCAAAGGCAGTGTCACTGCCAGATAAAACAGCGCTACCAGCGGCCAGATGGCGAGTGGTGCCGCCAGTTGCGAGGCTAATTCCTGCCCGCCGCGCGTCAGGTCGGCGAGGCCAATCACCGAAACCAGCGATGAATCTTTGAGCAAGGCCACCGCTTCGTTCGTTAGTGGCGGCACCACGCGACGAGCCGCCTGAGGGATGATTACATGAAGCAAGGTTTGACGGTGCGAAAGGCCAAGGCTACGCGCCGCTTCTGTTTGGCCTTTCTCGATGCTCTGGATGCCCGCTCGAAAGATTTCGGCGATATACGCGGCGCTGTTCAATGTCAGCGCCAATCCGCCCGCCACAGGAGCCGAAAGATTCAGGCCGATGAGTTGGGGCAGGGCATAATAAACGAAGATGATTTGCACCAGCATCGGTGTGCCGCGAAATAGCTCGATATAAGTCGTGCAAAACACCGAGAGTACCTTCGATTCGAGACGCCCCAGAGCCAGCAATAAGCCCAACGGCAAACCAAATATCAGCGCTACTCCCGTCAACATTAGCGTCAGTAGCAACCCGCGCCCCAACACCGAAAAGATGGTTTTCCACGGTAGTTGTTGGTCGACGATGGGGGCTGTAGTTATGCTGGCGGTGCCAAAATATTTTTTCTCTAGCCCCGCGAATTGCCCGTTAGCTCGTAATCGTCCCAATGCCGCATCGACATCGGTTTGCAGCTCTTTGTCCTGCGGACGCATCGCGATGCCATAGTTCTCCTTCGTGAGCATGTCGCCAACGGTGCGAAGCCCTTGAAATCCATGCGCCAGATAGTAACGAACGGTGGGAGCATCTCCCACTACGGCTTTGATGTTGCCGTTTTTCAAGTCTTGAAGGGCGAGGTCGATAGTAGGGTACTTCCGCACTGCCACTTCAGGCCGATCTTTCAGCACTTCGCTTGCGGTTGTGTTGATCTGGATGCCGACGGTTTGATTGTTCAAATCTCCCAGACCTTTTACCGCATCTTCTTTTTCGCGCACGGCCACGATCTGGCCTGCTACGTAATACGGAGAGGAAAACGCCAGTTGTTTTTTGCGTTCGTCGGTAATGGTAACGCTCGACATCACCATGTCGAACTTCTGAGCCAGCAACGCCGGGAAAATGCCGTCGAACGAGGTGTTGACGAACTCGACATCGGCGTTCATTTCGCGCCCAATTGCGCGCCCCAATTCGATGTCGAATCCGGTGAATTCACTGTTCTGTAAGCTTTCAAATGGCGGGTAAGTGGCATCGGTGCCAATCCGCAGGGTTCGTTTTGTCGATTTCGGTGAAGATGAGCATCCGCCCAACGCCAGAACGAAGATAAGAAAACAGCCAATTAGTAAACAGGAGCGAGAAAATCCCATCGCTGCTAGTGTCCCCTGTGGGAGCATCATGTTTTCTCTGGATAATGCTAGTATCCACCTTCAGGCTCCTCTCGTCTGAAAGGTGAACCCTAAGAGGGTGCGCGATGATTCGGCGCGAAAGGAAATGGCAAAAGATTGATGAAATACTCGCCCCGTAGTTCGCTGCGCCGCTTCTTGATTCTCTGGTCGGGAGCCATCTCTCTTGCCTTCATATTGCTGGCATTGGATGCGGGAGCTGCATTGCACCGCCTTAGCACTGTAGGTCAGGATGAAGCGCGCGATGTGACGCGCCTCCAACTTTTGCAAGAGTTCGAGGTAGCGGCGCTCGAAGCCAACCGCGACCCCGGCCAAAACAAGTGGCAGCGCGCCGATGCCGCTTTGCAACGCCTACGGGAAAGCAACTCGCACGACCCTTCTCTGGCGCCCATCGTCTCCAGTTACAGGCATCTCAAAGATGAGTTCGACCCGCAAACCCCCTGGGGGGACGAGCGTGAGTTCTTGGATGCCTTCCGAAATTTTCGTCGCATGGAGGTCGAGCGCATCCAAAGCGACTCGCTGCAGAATGGGCAATTCGACCGCTTATCGCGTATCGCCATCATCGTGCTTTCGGGCGTCGCTGTTATTGGCCTTGGCGCGGGCGGAGTCAAATTGTGGACGCGCGTTTTCGAGCCGACGCTCGCCATATCGGATGCCGCGCGCCGTTTTGGGCAGGGCGATTTGGCGGCGCGTGTCGAAGTCGAATACGACGATGAGTTGGGAGAACTCGGTAATACCTTCAACGACATGGCGAGCGCGGTTCAGACCCGCGAGGCGGAGCGCCTTCGTTTTGTGGCGGCAGTTGCCCACGACCTGAAAAACCCGCTTGTGGTCATTGGTGGCGTGGCTTACATGCTGCGCGACAAACCGCACAAACTCTCATGCGATGAGCAAAGCGACTGGCTGGATAAGATCGCGCGCAACTCCAAACGCATGGAGGCGATGATTCTCGACCTTACCGACGCTGTGCAAGCGCAAACCGGCGCGCTGAAATTGCGTCCCGGCAAATGTGACATTGCGCGAGTGATGCGCGAGGGAGTCGAAGAAACCGGCATCGCTTTCCCGCACCACATCGTTTGCTATGACGGCAGCGACTTACTCGAACTACGCGGCGACAAAGCGCGCCTGGAGCGCGTCGTCGGCAACTTGCTCTCAAACGCCGCCAAGTATTCGGCGCGCGGTACAACCGTAACCGCCCATCTCGAACAGAACGCCTCCCAGGCAATCATCGAAGTCCACGATCAGGGGGCGGGTATCTCGCCAGAAGATTTGAAGCGCCTTTTTACTCCCTTCGTTCGCCTTGAACACACCGAGAAAATGGCCTCCGGTACTGGGCTGGGATTAGCCACCGTCAAAAAAATAGTCGAAGCCCACGGCGGGCGCTTGGAAGTCGAAAGTGAACTGGGCAAAGGCTCGACGTTTCGCGTCTTCCTGCCCATCGAGTTACCAGAAAACTAAAAACGCCGCCGACACATTCGTTGGCGGCGTTTTTAACTGAACAATTTACTGCGCCCGAAGCTCGATGACAGCGCTATCGAACTGCTTCTGTAATGGCAGGGCAAGGCCGCTTTTGGCGAGTGTAGCCCCATCCAAAATCTGACCGTTTTCGGCGATTTTCGAAGTTTGTCCCGCCTTGAGGTTGATTTCCTGAATGCGATAGCGCTTAGTGGCATCCAAACCTTGCAACATCAGACGCGAGGCGTTTCCATCGCGCGTTTGCCACGCGAAAACTACGGCGTGACTCTTATCGGGCGCGATATTCATTTGCGAAGCGCGCGCACCATCATACGGCGATTCGAGGCGATACAAGTCGCCCAACTGCACGACATCGCGGATGGTTTTGTACGAAGCAATCGCCGCTCGCGCGAAGGTTTTATCCTCGGTGCTCAAATGAGCGGTATCCATGTCCATGCCCAAACGTGCGCTCATCGCCACATCGAAAGCAAACTTGAGTGGACGGTTGCCCCAGTGAGTGACGTGGGCGGCGATAGCATTCGTCGGGAAGAACTGCTCGTAACCCCACTGAATCCAGATTCGTTTGAGCGGGTCGGTGTTGTCGCTGGGCCAGAACTCGTGCCCGAAGCGCAGCGTACCATAATCAACGCGCCCGCCACCACTCGAACAGTCCATTAATTGCACGTTCGGGTGTGCTTTCGCGAGACGCTCCATCACGTTATATAAAGCGCGGTTGTACTCGATGTTCAACTGCGATTGTTTGGCAGCGGGCAAATAAGTCGAGCCGGGTTGGTTGACCAGACGGTTGCAGTCCCATTTGACATAGGAAATGCCGGGGTTTTGCGTCAAAACGCCGTCCACCATCTGGAACATCCAGTCGCGCACCTGCGGGTTCGAAAGGTCGAGGCCCAACTGGTTGCGTTGCAGGCTCAGTTCGCGACCGGGCAACTGAATCACCCAATCGGGGTGCTTCTCGAATAGTTCGCTCTTCGGGTTAACCATCTCCGGCTCCAGCCACAGGCCAAAGCGCAGTCCGCGCTTTTTGGCTTCATCCGTCAGATACGAGATGCCACGTGGTAACTTGGTTTTGGTTACGTCCCAGTCGCCCAATCCCTGATTATCACTCGAACGCGGGTACTTGTTACCGAACCAGCCATCATCGAGCAGGAACAATTCCATGCCCAAATCTTTGGCGCCGTCGAATAGCGAGGTCAGCTTGGCTTCGTCGAAGTTAAAGAACGTTGCCTCCCAGTTGTTCAGCAGCACATCGCGCGCTTTCTGCCCGTCGCGCATCCCATATTTGCGTCCCCATTTCGCGAAGTTGCGTGCCAGTTCGCCGCGTCCCGTGTCGCTCCATCCCCAAATCATCGAAGGCGTCACGAACGTTTCGTTCGGCGCCAGTTGATAACGCACATCCTCCGAATTCATACCGCACAGCGCGCGCAAGCGATGGTCGGGATCGACTTCGAACTGCAATTGGAAACTCCCCGCATAAGCCAGAGTGCCACCTATAACCTCACCCTCATTTTCGCGCGCTGGAGCGCCCACCGACAGCAAAAACGAAGGGCTGATGCCCAGATGAGCCTGAGTGATGCGCCGCGATTCCAGAGTTTTTACCCCATAATCGAGCTTGCCCTCATCGGCATTCATCTCATTCGCCCATGCGCCGCGAAACTGCGTCAGGTAGTAATCGTCAGTGCCCAGAGTCACCGATGATGAAGCGAAGCGATTGAGCGTAACAGGTCCCGCTTCCTGATGGCGAATTTCGCTCCACTGTTCGATGACGCCTTCAGCGGCATACGCCTTGAAAATCAGCGACACGAAGAACGGGTACTTGGGGTCTTTGAGTTCGACGCGCGTTTGAGTCACGTTCGCATCAAGCTTCTGCTGGCTTTGGCTCACGAACTCCAGTTGAGTTGATGGGTTGCCATCGCTATGAATGGCGCCCACAGCGGGCCGAAGTATCGACTGCTCCACCTGCGAACCATCGCCCGCCGAAAGGTAAGCCCTGCCGCTCCGCTCCGCAGTCTTTGAACCGAAACGCAGTTGCTGGAAGCTCTTATCGTCGTTGGCGCGAAACGCAAGAGTCGTGCGGCCCGCTTCAATCCAGATTTCGCGTGGGTCGCGCGTGGTTTGCGGAGCCGTCCCCGTGAACTCGATGCGGGCATCCGCCCAGTTGGCGTGGTCATAATCGCGACCGTTGCCGCCATCGGTCACTTCCAACTGAAGCAACTTCACGCCGCGCACATCGACCTTAACTTCTTTGGCCGCATTGCCCCGACGCATGATGCCGCTCTTCCACAGCTCCTTGCCATCGCCGATCACTTTGAACTCAACCGCAGGGTTACCATCGGTGACTTCATCGTCGATACCAACTGAGGCAAGAAACGCTTGAGCGCGTCCATCGAGCGCGATAGCGGCCCGACTGGGAGCATGAATGCCCAGCCCATGCGCGAAAGTTTTGCCCGCGATGGTTATTGTTTTTCCATCTACCGATTTAGCGCGTTGAACCTGCCCCCAGCCAGTTGTCACCGGGGTCAGATCGAGGTCTTCGATACGCACGGTTTGCACATTCTGGGCATGAGCCGAGGGAAGAGAATGAGCGAGGGCGCACACCATCAGCGCGCCCCGAAGAAGAGTGAGATTACGAGTAAGTGTTCGCAAAGCAGTTAAAAGACAAATTTTCTCCCAGGTCAGTTGTGAACGAGCCAGTTATGCGACTTATTGGAAGTCCTATAAAAATACAAAAAAGCGCGGGACACTGGGCTAATGAGCGGAATATATTGGTATTGATACCAAAGCGTTATGCTATGAGTGGCACTTGATAACAGGGGCAAAAAATGACGTTATCGTGTCACTGTCCTCAAAGTAGCAAAAGATGGTTTCCCAAATGGGCAGGCCACTCCCGAAGGAGCGGCCCGTGACCTTGCCCGCGTTTTCATCAAGCACGACGCCGCGCTTTTCAAATCGACTTGCATCAAACCATTCGGTGGTGGCTCAGGTCGTCAATGCTATGAAGCCTTTCTCAAACAAGTGACGCATGATATGACTGAAGAAGGTAAGCACTCCAAGCCGTCTCCCAATGGCCCCAAGTTCATCGGAAAGGTCTTTGCCGCCCGAAATCTCACTAAAAGTGGCCCCGCGTCTTATGCATACGCTATGCCTGGTTTCAAAGATGTGAAGTTCGTAGATGTTGGCGTCTTCCTCCAAAATGGAAAGCGCGTACTCAATCGAACATTGGTCATTCAAGATGCCAAAGGAAGCTGGTATGTGCATCCTTCACCAAGCGGCAACCCATTATTAAGTGACGGACTCAACGACGGAACCCCTTCTGCGAAAGACTTCTCAGAAGCCTACAACGTTAAAAAATAATGATTTTTAATGTGGGTATAGGAGCTAAGACAAAAAGGGGCTGGAATCCACTATGGTAGATTCCAGCCCCTTTGTCCTGATACGAATTTTTACTCGGTCTTTAGCGCAGGAGCAGGGCGCGGTGGAGCATTTTTCACGTAGCGATCTAGCCACGTAATCATCTCCGCCAATACATGCCCCACCGATTCGCGCGCGGCGTAGCCGTGGCTCTCATGCGGTAGGAACACCAAACGCGCTGTGGCTCCATTGCCCTGAAGCGCCTGATACATGCGTTCGCTTTGAATCGGGAATGTGCCCGAATTGTTGTCCGCCTCGCCATGAATCATCAACAACGGGTCATGGATATTCTGCACGTAGTTGAAGGGACTCATCTGCATGTAGATGTTCTGCGCTTCCCAGTAGGTGCGTGGTTCGGCCTGAAAGCCGAACGGCGTCAGAGTGCGGTTATAAGCTCCCGAACGGGCGACCCCGGCACGGAACAAATCGGAGTGAGCCAACAGGTTCGCCGTCATGAAGGCGCCGTAACTATGCCCTCCGACGCCGATGCGGTCACGGTCGGCCACACCCATCGCCACCACTTTATCAACCGCTGCGCGCGCACTGGAAACCAACTGCTCAATGTATGTGTCGTTCGGCTCCACGTCGCCCACGCCAATAATTGGCATAGCTGGGCCATCAAGGATGGCATAGCCCTGTGTTAGTAAGAACAGGTGAGAAGCGCCGCCAGGGCGGCTGAAGCGGTTCGGTGAGTCGGCGATTTGGCTGGCTGCATCCGCATCGCGAAATTCGCGCGGATAAGCCCACATCAGCATCGGCAAGCGCCCATCGCGCGCCGCGTTATAACCCGGAGGCGTGTACAGCGTGGCGCTTAACATCACTCCATCAGCACGAGGATAGGTGATGATCTGGCGCCCGATGCCCGCCAGTTGCGGCGCGGGGTCGGCGAAATTGGTGAGAGTCTTGGTTGTGTTCGCTTTCAAGTCGCGCAGGAAGTAGTTGGGCGCTTCGCTTGCCGACTCGCGCCGTGTAACAAAACGCCGCCCATCATCATCCAACAGTACAGAAATCGTCTCGTAATACGGGTCGGCGGCTTGCCAGAGGCGCTGCGGCTTATCGCCGCGAATGTCGAGGCTATCCAAAAATGGATAATTGCCGCGTGGCGAAGCGCCATCACCTGTCAGGAAGATGGTGTTGCCATCGGGCGCAAAACGAAGCACACGGCGTCCCATAGCATTCGCTTCTGTAATCGGGGTGCCGGGGTCGCCATAACGGTCTTGTGCCCCGCGATCCCACAACAGACGAGGCTTGGCTGGCTGCGATGGGTTTAGCACATAGGTCTTGGTACGTTCCGTTGTTGACCAACGAGATTGAACCAGTGACACATCAGCACGCCCCCAGGTAATGCCCGCGAAGCGTTGGTCTAAATCCATCAGCGTGCGCGCTGGCGCCGTGAACGGGGCATCGAGAACAAAAATGCGGTCGCGGACAGCAGACTCTTTGCGCGCATCGCCATCGTCCATAGCCTCGACCCAGATGAGAGTCGCGGGCGCATCGGCGCGCCATTGTATGCTACGCGGCCCGGTGTTCACCATGTCGCGGCCCAGAGGCGGTTGCACAACATCAGTGCGGTCTTGCACCACATGCACCTGTTTGCCGCCCTTATCCATGATGAACGTCTCGCGTGCAAATGTCCCCATCGGCGACAGGTAGGTGTAAGGACGCTTGATGCGCGTCACCAGAAAATACTGTCCATCGGGCGAAACGGTGACATCCGAGAAGATACCGGGTTTCCCTATCAGTTCGGCTTTGCCACCATTCGCCGGAATACGAGCGACTTGCGACGTGAAGTAGTAGTCGAAAAGCTGCTCGTCGTAGTTGTCAGTCAGTAAATCCTGATAGGTTCGTGCTGGTGTTGTGCGCCCGACATTCTCTTGAATGACTGGCCCATTGGGAATTCGTGGCAATGTGGGCGCGGGGCCACGAGTCGCCACTATTTGTTGCACCAAAAGCGAACGACCATCCGGCGCCCAACTAATCGGCGAGCCATTGGTGGCGTTCAACTGCGCACTGAGTAGACGTTTGGCCTGGGCGGTGCCAACATCCAATACCCAAAGCTCGATGCCTTGTTCTACTGTGTTAGCGAAGGCCAGTTTCGAACTATCAGGCGACCAGATGAAGTACGAAAGCTGGGCTTTGGCGGGTAATTTTACCTCGCGTTTCGCGCCGCCCGCGACAGGTTCAAGGGTGATGCTGTTGGAAAAACGCTCGCGGCTCGGCCCGTTGGTGCGCGGTGTGATGCGCGTCCCTGCCAAGCGTAGCTCTGGCTCGGCGAGGCTTTCGATTGACGGCATCGCATCGCGACCAAACAAGGCCATCGTCGTGTGATCAGGACTGATGGACAGGCTCGGCGTCGTTGGCGCATCGAGAATTTGGGGAATCGGCGAGGGCGGAATGAGATAACCGGAAGCCGCGCTTGTAGGCGCGGTGGCTTTCAGTGCGGCGCCCGTGGAAGGGGCTTGAGCCAAAGCTGGTGTGGTGCTGAGCGTCATAAATAAGGCAGCCCACAACCGGCGCTGCCTTGACCCAGCGAGTCGATAATAGATCGCCATTGTGGAAGATTTGTGGATGAAACAGGGGCTTGTGGACTTGGGACTTACCACGTTAATTGCCCTGACAACATAGTGTGGTCCGATAAGGTCACTATGTAAACAGCGAACAGAATCCGTGAGCGTGCCCGCATCCTTCCCTGTTCTTCCATCACTTCGACACACCAAACCTTCATCTAACTCGAATATCACCCCAAAATGCTCTGAACTCGCCTTAGTCCCGCCGCAAACACATCGACATCTTCCTCGGTGTTGTACACCGCGAAGGAAGCGCGTGCCGTCGCTGCGATGTTCAATCTGTCCATCAATGGTTGCGCGCAGTGATGCCCTGTCCGAATCGCGATACCATTTGCATCCAATAATGCCCCAATATCGTTGGGGTGTATTCCTTCCAACACAAACGACAGTACCGAGGCTTTGTTGCGCGCTGTCCCCACAAGACGAAGTCCGGGAATATCGGCGACAGCTTCGGTGGCCCGTTCCAACAGCGCTCCCTCATGGGCCGCGATTTGTTCGAGTCCAATCTCCGAAAACCAGCGAATGGCTTCTGTCAACGCGATGGAGCCTTCGATATGCGGTGTCCCCGCCTCAAATTTGTAAGGCAACACGTTCCAACTCGAACCTTCCCAACTAACGCGCGAAATCATGTCACCCCCACCTTGATAGGGTGGGGCAGCGAGTAGAAGTTCTTCCTTGCCGTACAGAATGCCAATTCCTGTCGGCCCATAAATCTTGTGACCAGAGAAAACGAAGAAATCGCAGTCGAGTTCTTGGACATCGACCGGGAAGTGAGGCGTCGATTGTGCCCCATCTATCAGCACCTTAGCGCCGTAAGCGTGAGCCAAATCAATAATCTGCTTGACGGGGTTAACCGTGCCGAGCGCGTTACTGACATGCAGCACGGAAACCAATTTGGTTCGCTCCGATAACAACTTCTCGTACTCGTCGATAAGCAGTTCGCCCGCATCATTAATCGGGATGACCTTAATGATGGCGCCTTTTTCCTCGGCCAGTATTTGCCAGGGGACTATGTTGGAATGATGCTCCAACGCGCTCAAAATAATTTCGTCTCCGGCCTTGATGTTTTGCTTACCCCAACTGGAGGCCACCAGATTGATGCCTTCGGTACACCCGCGCACAAAAATCAATTCGTGGCTATGACGTGCCCCCAAAAAGCGTGCGATATTAACGCGGGCTTCCTCATAATGACGAGTCGCCACTTCGCTCAAATAATGTACGCCGCGATGAATGTTGGCGTTCTCCTCGCGATAGTAGCGCTGAATCCGGTCTAAAACTGCGAGTGGTTTCTGTGTAGTGGCGGCATTGTCCAAATAAACCAGTGGATTACCACGAACCTGAAGTTGCAAAATAGGAAATTCCTCCCGAATTTTAGCGATGTCGAGCGCTTGTGCATTTCCTGAGCGCGGAAAAGTCAATTCCTGAATATTAGACATGTGTCAATTAAATCCTCTTATGAAAATCAAAAAGGGATGTGACCTAAACCCCAATAAATTTAGTGGCCGCAATAGCCAATTGTAGGGACCCGTATCCGCGAGAGATTCCCCCACAACCTATGCGAGTTCGGTGAGTGGTCCCTCTCCCACTTACGGGTGAGGTCAGGTGGTGGTGGAGAGTTCTCGTATATCTCCACTACTCCCGCTCTATATGTGGCACTCTCTGGCGCCGGTCGGCGAAGGCCGACTACTTTGGTGGCGGCGATTTTATATCGCCCTAATGCTCTCAAGCCGTGTAAGAGCGAGCAATCCCTTTGATATGCATTTCCATCGCGTGGAGTCCGTTGCGCCGCCCTGCATTGATGTGTTGTTCGAGGGCAAGTTGTTCAAAAAGCGCGTCGATGTCGTAATTGAGGATGAAATCGGGGGTTTGTCCCGAATAAACGCGGTGCAATACCGCGATCAGGCCGCGAACAATTTTGGAGTCGCTGTCGGCAAGGAAGTGAAGCCGGGGGGCATCTTCTTGGGTTTGGAGGGAAGTGGTCAGCCACACGCTGCTCTGGCAACCATTGAAGTGCAGAGCCTGGTTCTCATCCGAGGGAAGCGATGGCAATTGTTTGCCGAGTTCAATCAGGTAAAAGTAACGCTTCTCCCACGAAGGCAAGCTCTCAAAAGCACAAACCAGTTCGTTGATAGCAGCAGATGTATTTGTTGGACAGATATTCATTTGAAACCCCTACCACTCTGTAAGTTGATCCGCACAGTTGCTTGGGCATGTCCTCGGACTTTTACGTCCCCTTTACACCCCAAATTTGCACCTGCACATAAATCTACCTATCAGGTGGGATTTGAAACACGATTACTAATGTAGAGGAAATCGAGCATCTCGTCAAGAGGTGAGGGTTGAGAAGGCGGCGTGTTATAAGCCAGAAAAGTGAGTTTTTCTTGACAATTGATAAGTTTGGGTAATTTGTGAGATGAAACAAGTGGGTTATTCAATCGAAATAAATTTGATTTAGTGCCTTGACGAACGCTCAATAATCCTCCAATCTTAAATCGTCCTTTAAAGTCCATGATTGATGTAGGAGTTTGGCGCACTGCCAATTACGCTCTTTCTTCCGAAATATATTCATCCGACTTTACATTCCTCATGTTAGCTTCTCGCAGACAATTTGTTGCCCAAATGTGTCCTCTGTGTTTCTGTTGGTGTTAAGGCTTTCATTGCCTTTCATTATTTGCCAACTTTGCTAACTGATGTCAGCTTTAGACCGTACAATCACGGCTCTTCTTGCTAAATTTTCATCTGGTATTGAACAATAGGGTTTCGCTAAAAATTATGGTTATCCATTACGATACAACCGTGTCCAAAAGACGGGCCATTTCCTCGCGACTTGGCAAATTCCAGATGATATTTGGAGTTTCTACTCTGCTGGTATCGCAGCAACTTGTGAGAGCTGCGGATAATCCACTACAGGTAATGATTGTCGGCGGTGGCCCATCCCCGGCATCGAATCAAGCTGCTATCGAAAGCAACGTCCGCTACGTGACCAAATTACTCCCCGAAAAACGAGATGCCACTATCTTGTTCGCTGATGGAGACAAAACACATGCGACAGTCCTTTTCAACCCGGAAGCCAGCCCAAAAAGCCCGGCAGAGGAAATTCTCGATAGTTTCTTGCGGCCCACTGGCCGCCGTCGTGGTCCCGGCGGCGGAGGCCCACCAGCGGCTCCGGCTCCGGCCCCTGCACCCGCTACTGCTCAACTAACACAGGCGCAGCAAAATGGTGCTACTGCCCAGGTTCCGAGGTCACAGGGCAATTTCAAGGTGCCCGACCTACAACAGTTGGATGGCCCTGCGCAAAAAACTAATGTTGCTACCGCTTTCGGGCATTTGGTCGAAGCCAAGCCCTCGAAACAGCCTGTGTTCCTCTACTTCACCGGACACGGCAGCAAAACCAAGGATGATTTAGAAAACAATTACTACAACCTGTGGGCCGGAGAAAAACTGACCGTTCAAGACCTCTCCCAACAGGTGGCTCGACTGCCAGAGAAAGAGCCAGTGGTACTCGTTATGGTGCAATGTTTCTCAGGCTCGTTCGGCAACATTCTTTTTGAAGGAGGTTTGCCCAACGCACCGCTCATTGACCGTGATATTGTTGGCTTCTATGCATCGACCAAAGACCGTGTTGCGGCGGGCTGCACCCCGGCTGTGAACGAAGAATATTACTACGACTTCACCTCGTATTTCTTCTCTGCTCTCACTGGCCGTGACCGTCTCGACCGTAAGGCCGCTCCCGATGCCGATTTCAACCACGACGGCAAAGTTGGCCTTGATGAAGCCTTCTATTGGTCGATTATCAACGACAATAGCATCGACGTTCCGGTTTCGACCAGCGATGTCTTTCTAGAGCGCTTCTCGCCTCTGGTCGGCGATACATGGGAAAGCACTCCTTACAAGTCGCTTCTCGAATGGGCTTCAACCGCGCAAAAAGCCTCGCTCAATGGCCTTTCTGCTGCTCTGGAAGTCACTGGCGAAGATCGAATCGCGCAAGTGAAGAACATCGACTTTAATGCCCGAACTGCGGCCATTAACACCCAGATTCAAGATGTCAATCAGCGCTTTACGGCGCTGCGTGACCAAAGCCGTACTACCTACTTGGCCGCGTTCCCGAAGCTAACTTCGGCGGATGCCACCGAGCGAACTGAGGCCCGCCAACAGGCTTTGACCCAGATCACCACCGAGATCGGCCAACAAAAATGGCAGCCGTTCCAGGCTCTTGTCGCGGAGCGCAATGCCGCCCAACAAAAAGGCAGTGGCATATCGGTAATCCAGGCCAAGCAACTGCGTTTCTTGCGTCTGGCCCGCAAAATCGTTTCAGACCATAACCTGCGCACCAGCAACAACTCCGAGGCTAAAGACCGCTACTTCAAGTTACTGAAAAGCGAGTCCAAAACCTTGTTGCCCTACCAAAAGTAAGCCCGAAACAGGGGCGCCTTTCAGCAGACGCCCCTGTTCCTATCACTATTCGATTTTAATCATCATGATTTGGAAAAACATCGGCAACGCCACTTCCCGTTGTCGTAACTCGCTTTGCGTCTCCGCTCATTCGTGGGGCACCTGCTGCCAGATGGCCCTAAAGCTATCCACTCCGAACAAATTTCCCTAGTCATTGGCCCACAGGAACGGCCAATCCATGAAAACCAAATCTTACAATTTTAAGCGAGCTTTTACTCTTATCGAATTGCTGGTGGTTATTGCCATCATCGCAATTCTGGCCGCCATTCTCTTTCCGACCTTCGCGGGCGCCCGCGCCAGAGCGCGCCGAACCTCTTGCGCCTCCAATCTCAAACAACTCGGCCTTGGCTTCCAGATGTACAGCCAAGACTACGACGACTACTGGATTATGCCCGCCAACAGCCGCATCAATGGCCGCACCGCATGGTGGTTTGGCACTCAACACGACGGTATCAGCGACTTTACCGAAAGCCCACTTTATCCTTATTTGAAGAACAGGCAAATTTTCGACTGCCCCGATGCCCCCAATCCTCAAGATGCTGGGAATGCCAGTAATGTCAGCTATTATGGTGGTTTTGGATATGGCATTAACCAATATGTCAACGGCGCTCATATGGCAAAGTTCGATAACCCCGGCGAAACTGTTGTTCTGGGGGATTCCGCGAGCTACTCCCGAAATGAGTTGACACGTTCGCCCTACGTATACTGGCCTACAATAAGTACTATCGGCGTTCACGGAAGGCATCAAGGATTTGCTAATATTCTTTGGGCTGACGGGCGAGCAAGTTCTGTCAAAGTCGTTCCATCAACTAACGCTACATATGCCGCTCGCGATTTGGGACATATCGTTAACCCCAAATATCCGCTAGGCAACACCGATACATATGTTGCTGCTGGTGCGACATACCGAAAAGTAAACTACTACTTCAATTTGTATAAACCAACCGACTGATGGTTAAATACACTTTCCAATTCTAAACATCTACCAACATCCGGTAAATCATGCACACCATCAAATTCCGTTATCTGGCCATCGGCTTAGGTCTTTTCGCAACCTCGATTCCCGCTTTCGCACAGGCGCCTATGACGCCAGCGATTTCCACGCAGCCCAACAATACTCCCCCTACGCCGGTTCCTGCCACCGACCCGCAGGCCAAAGCTTTGTTCACACAAACTCTTGACCGTTACCGTGCCCTCAAATCCTTGAGCACCGTCTACGAGAGGTCGGGACGCAAGCAACTCATTGAGTTTTATGCACCCCAGAGCCTGAAAGTCAGCGGCCTCGATTCTTTGGGCGCAGTCACCAGCCAGACCTTCTACACCGATACCGAAGTCATCTCGCTTCGCAAGCCCAACGACACCTATGAGTGGACGACCGCCACTCGTCCTCCCGCTGCCGATGGAAAGGATGCCCGCTCCCGCGTCGCCACTCCCGCGACAACTGGCGGCCCTATCTTCTCTTCCATTTTGGCTGGCATCGACCCCTTCGCTGATGGCGGGCGCTACAAAGCCACTTCCTACACATTGGGCACTCCAACAACTGTCGATGGTGTCGCAGTGACTCCTGTTGCCATCACCACCGAAAAGTCCGCAACCCAGCCATTCGAAACCACCTTGACTTTCGTCATCGGTAAGCAAGATGGCCTCATTCACAGCATCGAAACTGGCATCAAACTCCCCAATGGTCGCGAAGGCAAGACTGCTGAAAACTTCACCGCTGTTAAAGCCGATGCAGGCCTGACCGAAGCCAGCTTCAACTTCACCGCTCCCGAAGGCGCCACTAAAGTCGAACAGTTCTCCCGCGCTCAAGTGCGCGCCAAAGTGGGCGAGTTGCCCTTGGCGTTGCCCACTGGCACCAAAGACATTGACGGCAAAGACATCGTCTTCGAACAGTTCAAAGGCAAAGTAACCCTCGTCGATTTCTGGGCTACTTGGTGCGGCCCCTGCATCGCCGAATTGCCCAACGTCAAAGCCAACTACGACAAATACAAGGGACAGGGCTTCGACGTTCTCGGCATCTCGCTCGACCAAACCATACCACCTTTGACCAAATACATCAAAGACAAAGAAATGCCCTGGCGTCAGGTTTATGACGGTTACTGGGATGGCCCAATCGCCACGTCGTTCAACGTGCGCGCTATTCCTGCGACCATCCTCATCGGCAAAGACGGCAAAATTGCCGCAGTCGGCGCCCGTGGCGACAAATTGGAACCTGCCATTCAGGCCGCTTTGGCTGCCCAGTAATCTCCAACGGTTAGCCATGACGTTCCAGAAGCCCGAAAGGAAAATTCCTTTCGGGCTTCTGCGTTGCTTCTATCTATCTTCACACATCACACCCCATCTTTTTCACCATGAACTCATCAGTTTTTGCGCCGTCACATACTCTTAATTGTATGCGTTCCATCTCGTTTGCGCGCGCCTCGTTTTTGCCCACTTTCCGTCCCGTTCGTTCGTTGCTTCTTACCGTTGCAACCGCATCGGCACTTCTTATTTCGGCTAACATCCAACCTGCCCACGCTCAGGACTACGACGACTCCTCGCAGGGAGGCCCGCAAACCGAGGCCGCTCTGATCGGGGAATCCAAAGACATTCGCCCCGGCCAACCGTTCACCGTGGCTTTGCGTCTTAACATGGAGAAGGGATGGCATGTCTATTGGCGTAACCCCGGCGATTCGGGAACACCCACCCGCATCACATGGGCTTTGCCCGCAGGTTTTCGCGCCGGAGCCATCCAGTGGCCGGTTCCCCATCGCTTCGTAGATACGGGCATGGTTGCCTACGCCTTCGAGAACGAACTTTGGTTACTCACCCAAATCACGCCACCTGCTAACCTCACCCCCGGTCAATCCATTACCTTGGCTGCCGAGGCCGATTGGCTTATTTGCAGCGAGCAGTGCGTCCCACAGAAGAAGACCCTTGGCTTGAGTTTGAAAGTCTCCAAAGACGCTCCTATTCCTGACCCTGACTTCAAGGCTCAATTCGCTGCCGCCCGCTCCAGCATCCCCGTTCCCATCGCCCAGACCAAAGTCACTGTGCGCGCTGACCGTGCTGGTGCAGCCAACGCCAAACCCGCTGGTGCTGCTGTCAACCTGCGTTTCGCTTCCGCCAACAAACTGGTCTTGCCAGAAGATCGCCTCAAGCAGCTGTACTTTTACCCCGCCGACGAATCAGCGCTCGCCCACCCAGCAGTGCAAAAGGTCGTCAAAGAAGGTAACGGCTACCGTCTGCCTCTGTTGACTTCGGAATATGCCTCCGAGTCCATCAAACGTGTTCGCGGCGTTCTTATCGCCCCAACCGCCAAAGGCAGCGCACCCGATTCGCTCTCGCGCGGCATTTGGGTCGATGTTCCCGTGACAGCCCCCACCAAACCATAATGGCGCAGTAAGCGGTGTTTGGCGTCCTCTATTTGATGCTGATGTTAAAGCTGGCGGGACGCCAAACGCCGTTGTCCTTCAAGTACGAAATCTCGAACGAGGTTTTATATGGTTTGGTCGGGTAAGAACCCGCCAGTTCCAACATCCCGTCAGGGCTGAAGTTCGTTTGTCTGACACGCGGTTTTTGATACGTGGGTGTCGCCTCGCGTATGACGCGGCCAATGCGGATGCCCTTATCAATAAAAGTCTTGAACGCAGTTTTGAGTTCGGTGGGATTCGTCTGTGCTTTCCACACTTTGGCGCTGGCCTGGTAAAACGGCTTGAAATCGCGAGTCGCGAGGGCGTTATCGAAATCTGTGAGAGTCGCGCGCGCCAACGAGTCGCACTCGGCGGCAGAAGGCACCGGACTGAGTGAAATGGCCTTGCTGTTCCCTGTTTCTGTGTCCTCTTCCGAATCTCCGGCGGCTCCCTCTCTGCTGTAAACGATGCCATCCAGCGTCATCTCGGCGCTGTCAGCGCTCTTGGGAGCCTTGTCGATCTTCCACGTCTTTCCAATGCCGAAGAATGATGTTATCGACAGAGTTTTAGCTTGTTCGTCGATGGTAACTCCACCTCCCGATACATTAGTGCTACCCGCGTCGAAGTCCCCTTTACCATCGCCGCGAATCCACAGCGATATGCCATCGGTGCCCTTCCACTTGCCCGCATAACGCGCGATATTCACTGGAGCGGCTGTTCCTTGTGCTGCCTTGCCAGTTTGTACCTTCGTTGAGGAAGTCGAAGGCATAAGGGCAACGGCAATAATGAACAGTACCAACAGCCCAAAAGGCAGCCCGCAACCCAGGGCGAGCCACATCGCCGTCTTTTTCTTCGGTGCAACAGGTGGTGGATATGGAGTTTGCATGAGAGTGATGGCCTGAATAATGTCGAGCTTTCAAATCGCACAATCGGCGCAATTCATTTGGTCTACATCAGTTTCAAATACCAATGTGCCAATTCCGTAATATTCTACAATGCCGTGCCCCTCTTCACTTTGCTCATGAACGCCTAACTTCCCTGCCAGTGCATTTTCCGATATGCCACTGGTGGAATGTGCAGCCTCTGTCGAAAGGCTTTCGAAAAGTGGAAGCGGTCGGTAAAACCTGTCGCCGCTGCGATCTCCTCGATACTTTGCTTCGAGTTGATGAGCCGATACGCCGCCGCCGCGATACGCCGCTCCAAACCGTACTGTGCGGGTGTTAACCCTATCGAATGGCGAAAATGGCGGATGAAATGGTCGGTACTCAAATGGCAAAGTGCCGCCAGTTCAGCATTCGTTGGCGGGTCGGCCAATCGCGTCTCTATGCATTCAATCGCGGGCCATACCAAACTCGACTCGCGTAGCCAGTAATCGCCGCGTCGATTTTTTTCTTCCAACAGTTCCGTCACGCATTGCGCCATCGCCGTATGAACCAGCGCATAGCTCCACGAAAACTCGGCTAATCCCGGCGTCACTTCAATATCAAGGCTGCTTTGCCACTGCTGCGCTAACGCTGCCAGCGGGGCCTCCAATGCCAACGAGTAGGGCCGAAAAAACAGCTGTCGCAACAGAGTCGGCGAAAAGCCCGTCAGATAAAAGTGGATGAAATTCTGGTTCAGTTCCTGCGATGTCCCGGTTTGAAAGCGCACCCATGCCGGAATCAAATACAGTCGGTCGGGAGCGATGTCAATACGTTCTCCCTCGAAAATGATGTACGCGCCCGCACGGTCATTTACATAAAGTCGCCAAAAGGGACTCAAAATATCCAGTTGCCACATCTCGGCGCTCAAATGGAAACGCCGCACTGTAGAAATTTGCAACTGCACGCGCTCCAACAATTTATCCCACGCTTGTTCTTGCTTCGCTACGGCTTCGATGCGCGATAATTTACATAAATTGGCCGTCTTCTGCCATACAAAAAACCCTCGATCTTTCCCTAACTTAAACACTCGCCGAGTGCAGATATTGGCAACTCGCCACACCATGCTGTGAAAGTCGGCCCTCGCACCACTATGAAACGAACGCTTGTCGCTTTATCTGCTTCGCTCGCATTGGCCGGTCTGCCACTGAAAACCCAACTGGCACTCGCACAGCAAACCACCCTCACGCGCTCCATCGACCCACGAGCCGGAGAAACCAAAGCCCAACGCGACGCCCGTATGAAGTGGTGGCGAGAAGCCCGTTACGGCCTGTTCATTCACTGGGGGCTTTACTCCATCCCCGGCGGCATCTGGAAAGATAAGCCCATCGGTGGCGCCAGCGAACACCTGATGGCAACAGGTAAAGTCCCCGTCGCCGACTACGCCACGTTGGCACCTCAATTCAATCCCACTCAGTTCGATGCCAACCGTTGGGCCGAGTTAGCCAAACGAGCGGGCATGAAATACGTCGTCATCACTGCCAAACACCACGACGGTTTTGCTCTGTTCTCCTCGCAAGCCTCCACCTTCGATATTCAGGACGCTACGCCTTTCAAGCGCGACCCCATCGCCGAATTAGCCGAAGCCTGTAAAAAGCAGGGCCTTGCTTTTGGCGTCTACTATTCGCAGGCTCAGGACTGGCACCACGCCGGAGGTGCTGCGTGGGTGGGGCAGTGGGATAGCGCCCAGAAAGGCGACTTGCACCAGTACGTCCGCTCCGTTTCGGCCCCCCAGGTCAAAGAACTGCTCACGAAATACAACCCCGCCATATTGTGGTGGGATACGCCTGTCGATATGTCCCAGGAAGACATCAAGGCCATCATGGCGCCATTCGCTCAGGCTCCCAACGTCATCACCAACAACCGACTTGGTAACGGCGTTGAGGGAGATACCGAAACCCCCGAACAGCGCATCCCCTCGACGGGTTTCAAGGATCGCGATTGGGAGGTCTGTATGACCATCAACGATTCTTGGGGCTATAAAAGTCTCGATGTGGACTACAAATCGAGTGAATCGCTGTTGCGCAACCTCATCGACATCACTAGCAAGGGCGGCAACTATCTACTCAATGTCGGCCCCGACGGGCAGGGCGTTATCCCCTCCGCCGAAGTCGAACGCTTGGAAACCATTGGACGCTGGTTGAAAGCCAATGGCGATAGCGTCTACGGCACCACTGCCAATCCCTTCAAGCGCCTGTCTTTCGAGGGACGCGCCACCGTCAAAGGCAACCGTCTCTATCTGAACGTATTCCGTTGGCCCGATGCGGGCCTCAAACTGGAAGGTCTTCAAACCCCCGTACAAAGCGCGACTGTTCTCGCTACAGGCCAAAAATTGCAGTTGCTCAAGGCTGTCGATGGTACAGTACGGCTCAGTAAACCCATGAAGTTGGACGAGGTTTCCACTACCATCATGCTCCAACTCGCCGGTGCCCCTCTGGTTTCCTTGCCCGAAGTCGTGTTGGCCCCACAAACGGGCGGCAACTACAATTTGTCGGCTAACGAGGCCACTATGGAGGGTGACAATATCCAGGTCGAGGGGGCGGATGGAGAGGGAAATATCGGCTACTGGACCAACCCTAAAGATACCGTCAGTTGGAAAATTTCAGTTCCCGAAAACCAAACTAAAACCTACCAAGTCAGGCTCGAATACGCCAGCGAACCTGGCAAAACCGGAAGCGCAGTTGCTATTCACCTCGACGGAGTCGCTTCGGGCATCACAGGTACTCTAGCTTCAACCGCTTCTTGGCAAGACTATCGCCCCATGACCCTCCAAGGCTCGCTGAAACTGACCCCCGGCACGCACATCGTGCGAATCGTCCCTCTTAGCAAACCCAACTACGGCGTCATGAACCTACGCCGCGTCACCCTAATCCCAATCCCATAACACCTTGCCGCCAATCCAGCGTTTCGGCGGCGCTGAATAACTTCTCCCCTAACTCCCCCCCATTATTCAGCCATGTTAGATGAGAGACCGTTTTCTGTAAAGCAGAGAAAGGCCACCCCGATTTCGGCAATCTGACTCGGTAAAATGGGTGTAGTGCGCTTATTTATCATTCGTCATGCTGACCCCGACTACGCTAACAACACGATAACTCCCGCAGGTCATCTCGAAGCCAAGGCCCTCTCCCGTCGTCTGGAGAAAATGGGCCTCGACCGCATCTATTGTTCGCCTTTGGGCCGTGCTGTTGATACCATGCGCTACACCGCCGATGCCGTCGGCATCGAACCCATTATCGCCCCCTGGACTGCCGAACTGGCATGGGCTAACACCGAAAGCCAATTTGGCCCCGGAGCCGCATGGGATGTTCATGGCCACATCCTCCGAGGTTTACAGCCCGAATGGCGCCGCGACGACTGGCATCAAGCCGCCCCATTTGCCCACCCCGACTTCCGTGCGGGAGTTGACGATGTGCATAAAAACTCCGATGCCTTCCTTTCCGAATTGGGCTATCACCGTGAAGGCGAGGTTTATGAGGTCAGAAAAGGCAACCGCGAGAAGGTCGCCATCTTCTGCCACGCCGCCTTCGGCATGACTTGGATTTCCCATCTCCTCAACATCCCTGTTCCATTGGTCTGGATGGGATTCTTCCTACCCCCCAGCAGTGTCACAACCATCTTATTGGATGAGCGAATCCCCGAAATCGCCGTCCCTCGCTGCCTGGGATTAGGCGACATCTCCCACCTCTACGCCGAGGGTCTCCCAATGCAACCCTCAGGAATCAAAGCCAACCAAGACTAACCAGGCATCCCAGAAATCTCGATATTGATGGTTCAATCTTGAGTAATCAACCTCGCATAATTCCAAATGCGACTCCCCCGTTGATTATGAACAGCCTCATCCATTAATACCCCATGCCAATAAATTTCAATTCGGTTTCTCCCCTGTAGGGGCGAACCTTGTGTTCGCCCTCAAACAGTTCCCTGTCAATAAAAGAGGAGCAAGAGGATTATGGCTAAATTCTGTGTTCTCCACCCCTTGTAGGAGATTATGGCAACATGAACAATCCAGCCGCGACTTGTAGCCTCTGATTTAATGAGGTCTATACATGCACACAGAAAACCAGTTATACTGAACGCAGTGAAAATGGGCTGGCCTCCTATCTTCCCATCCAAAAACTCCAAAGATTGAAAAAACTTTGATTAATCAATCTTTTGCCCCACTTTAAATGCTTAAAAATATACAGATTGCCCCGATAATCAATATTTAAGATTGATTAACCCCCCTTTTATACCCCAATTAGTGCCCAAAAAGATTGATTTCGGCTCTAATTTCAACCACGTGCGAGTCTCGTGAGGGTCACAAAAACATGCACTCCTCGCACGACCTGTTCCGCCGCCCAAAACGTGCCCAGACCCATTGGGCCAGCTTCGAAAATCCGTCCGCAGCCAAAGGTCTTGCCGCGCAATCGAATAAAGGCGGAAAAGGCAGCCCCAACCGAAATATCCGCGCAGGAGAGTCAGTCGCTCTGCTCGATGTCGCCGGAAGTGGCATCATCAACCGTATTTGGCTCACCATCGCCAATCGCAGTCCGCAAATGCTGCGTTCTGTCCGCATCGACATCTACTGGGATGGCGTCACGACACCCGCTGTCTCCGCTCCGCTCGGCGACTTCTTTAATATCGCTCTGGGACGCCGAGTACCCTTCGAAAGCGAATTGTTCTCCGACCCCGAAGGGCGTAGTTTCAACTGCTTTATCCCCATGCCATTTCGCGATGGCGCCCGAATCGTTCTCACCAACGAATCGAGCGATACCCTCGCCTTGCTCTTCTATGATGTCAACGTTCTGCTCGATGTCGAACACGGCGACGACATTCTCTACTTCCACGCCCATTGGCGCCGCGAAAACCCCAACCAGCTCGGCCACGACTACACCATTCTTCCTCTAGTGCAGGGGAGCGGGCGTTTTCTGGGCACCAACATTGGCGTCATCACCGACCCCATTTACGGGGGCACATGGTGGGGCGAAGGCGAAGTTAAAATCTGGCTCGACGGCGATGGCGAATTTCCCACTTTGTGTGGGACTGGCACCGAAGATTACATCGGTAGTGCCTGGGAACAGGGCGTCTATTCCCACCGAACTCAGGGCTGCACTATCGCCGATAAAGAGCGCGGTCACTACGCTTTCTACCGCCACCACACCGTTGACCCCGTCTACTTTTACGAGGATTGCCGCGTCGTCATCCAAACCATCGGTAGCGCCATCGAAACCAGCGTTCAAGCAGTGATGAAAGCGGGCGCACCTGTGATTCTCGCCTCAATTACCCTGAGTAACGAAATGGTGCATCTATTGACGGGCGAACATTCCGTCACGCTGGGCGATACCTCGCGAGAAATCGGATTCCTAAATTTCTATAGGCAGGACGACTGGTGTTCGACCGCCTACTTTTATTTGGACCGTCCTGAGAATAATTTGCCCGCCCTCATGGGTGTTGAAGCCCGCGTTCATGGACTTAACTGAGGCACCCTTTCGGCGACCTGCCTTGCTTTGAAACATAAAAGGAATTTATGACCACACGCAATGCGTATCTAGTCGGCGCGCTCTTCGCGACTGCTTGCCTCTCCATCGGTTGCGCGCGGGCGCAAAACACCGCTGGCGCTCCTACTGCCCCCACAGTAGCCGCCAGTCCTATCACGGCTTACGCCAACGACCGGGCCGAAGTGGTTCTATCGCGCGAGGGCAATGAATACCTCCGTTTTGGCTGGACGTTGTGGGGGCCGAATTGGTCATGGACGTGGCTCGAAGGACAAACCACCGCGCGTGGTGGTGTTTCATCGGGCGAACTTAAGGGCCAACTCGGTGGCACCCAGACGCCCGTTAAAATCGCCTTCCGCTCCGAAAAGACAGGCCCGCGCACTTTAAAAGTCAGTTACTCCGCCAGCGTCGAGAACGATTCTCCGCTTACCCTCATCGTAGCCACTTTCAACCCCGGCGAAGCCTTCAACGGCAAGGAAGTACAAATTACAAAAACCGATGGCGAAAGCAAGGTCAACTTTCCATTCGAGCGCCAGGGGCTGGGCGAAAAAGTCAAAACCGTCCGCCTCTCCGACGCAGCTAATCGGTCCACCACGCTCACCTTCGACCCTCCCGTTGACATCGGCTCCGATGGCGCAGCCCGCATCGTGTTGGCGAAAGACCAGTTGAAAGCAGGGGAAGTACGAACCGTCTCCATCACCGTCGAACTGCCCGAAACCGTGCAGTGGTACGGAGGTGTCAACGAAATACCCGATGAACCGGGTTTGGCTAACTGGTATCGCTGGAACGCAACGGGCGACACGCAAAACAGCGTCCTCAGCATGGCCGACTGGAACACGAATCCGGCTGGTCAATTCGGGCGCATCACGCGGCGCGGTTCCCAACTCATCTACAACGACAAGCCGATCAAGTTGTGGGGCCTCAACCTCAGCTATGCTGCTACCGCTCCCGACAAGGCGCTCGCCGATAAGCGCGCCGCTTTCTATCGCAAATACGGCATCAACTCGGTTCGCCTCCACAAATGGGCCGATGGCGCGGGCTGGGCGGGCATCCTCAGCGAAGACAGCGCCGTCGAATTTGAGCCGCAAGCCCTCGACCGCTTCGACTATCAAATCGCCAAATTGAAAGAAGCTGGCATTTTCGTGAAATTATCGGCCACCTTCGGCTCGCTCAAACTCGGCGCCAAAGATAAAGCCACTGTCCCTTGGATAGAGGAGTTCGGCCCCTTCAAGGATGGGCGCATCGAAACCCCACACAGCGCTATTCACTATTCGCCCGAACTGCAAGCCGTCCAAATCGCTCAGGTTGCCAACCTGCTCAAACACCGCAACCCCTACACGGGCCTCACCTACGCTCAGGAACCCTCCGTTGCCTTCATCGAAATCATCAACGAGCAAAGCATCCTGTTCTGGACTTCGATGGACCCGCTCAAGAAGAGTGCGACCTTGCGCCGTCAGGTCGGCAAGCGCTTCAGCGACTGGCTACGTCTCAAATACAAAAATCAGCAAGGTTTGGATGCCGCCTGGGGTGAAGGTGGCATGAATGTGTTTGCCAACGAAGTCGCTGTTGAAGGCGGCGAAAGTTTGGCTGCTAACAGCGTTCTGCCTATTGGCAACCCTTGGTACTGGGATCCCGACAACCTCAACACTTCCCAGAAGCCCCGTCGCCAACGCCTACTCGATACCCTCCAATTTCTCACCGAGTTACAGGACGAATTCTACGCGCGCTACACCAAAGCTATACGTGATGCGGGTTATCAGGGCGAATTCGTCGCCTCCAACTGGCAAGCCGGACGCTCGCTCAGCCACTTCGCGAATTTGCATTCCGACTCGCTCGTTGGCACCATCGACCGCCACAACTATTTCGGTGGCACTGCTAACGCCACCATGATTTCGCGTGCAGGTTCCGGTTTGCTTTCATCGGGAATGCAACAGGTCGCCGATCATCCCTTCATGTTGTCCGAATGGATTCACACCTTCCCCAACGAATACGGCGTCGAAGGCCCAGCCATTCTGGGGGCCTATGGTTTGGGACTGCAAGGCTGGGATGTCTCCTACATGTTCCAAAACGGCGATGATGGCACCTTCTCGCAGCGCTTGGGCGGCAACGAGTGGGATGTCGCTGCCCCACAAATAATGGGTGTCTTCCCCGCTGTCGCGCGCCAAATCTTGCGCGGCGACGTGCAGGAATCGAAAGTTGTCGCCGCCCGCAACGTCCATTTTCCTTCGCTTTTCGATGGCCAGATTGGTTTCGACGATAAAGTGGTGCAGGGCTATGATGCCAAAGAGCTTGACTCTTCCAAAGTCCCGGCCCGCGCTCTGGCCGTAGCGCGTAGCGTCGTCGATTTTACCTCTACACCCAAAGAAACCCCGACCTTTTCGCTTCAGCCTTACCAACAAAACGGTGCCCTGCTATCTGCCACTAAAGAACTATCATGGACCGAAAGCCCCAAACCTGATGGCGGATTTTTCACCATGAATACCCCCGCCACCAAAGCGGTTGTCGGCTTCGCTCAGGGCCAAAAACTGGCCTTGGGCGATGTCACCATCGAACTCCAGAGCCTATACGGTGCCCTTTACCTCACCGTGCGCGAGCCGCAAGGCACACTGGCAACCGCCAAAGACCTGCTCATTGTCGCCATCGCCCGCGCCCGCAACACAGGCGAAAAGTTTTCTCCCGATGGCGCCGCCATGCTGGCACGTGGCGAAGGCCCCATCGTAATGGAACCCATCAAAGCCCGTTTCACACTAAGTCGCCCCGGTACTCCGCAAGTCTTCGCCCTCGACCACGATGGCAAACTCACCGCGACTCAAATCCCCGTCAAAAACGGCATCATCGAAATCGACGGCGCCCGCGATAAAACGCCCTATTATCTGGTTCGCTATCCCTGAATTCTATTTCCTTATCGTTGTCCCCAGTAGCAACTCGTATTCGGAGCAGAAATGACTGAAGATGAAGTCGGAAAAGAAGCTTCTAAACAAAAAACAGAACTAAGACCACGTCCAAAGTCCGACTCCGAATCACAGGTGCCAGCGCCTGTCCTGCCATACGTGAGTTCGCCCTCTTTCTCATGCCCACAACACCGATTCCTTAATATCTGTGCCCTATTGTCATGTCGGCGGCTACATTGAGGGTGGGAGTTGGCGTGAGTTTGTCGCAAAATGTGCTTTATGATCCAAACTCACCTCTTTGGTCGCACCGAACACCTCTCGAAGCGCACCATCTTTGGCGCAGCCGCGCTCGGCGAAGTCACCCAGGCCCAAGCGGATGCCACCCTCGAAACCCTGCTGGAGTACGGTGTCAATCACATCGACACGGCAGCGTCCTACGGTCACGCCGAAGAGCGTATCGGCCCCTGGATGGAAAACCACCGCGCCGACTTCTTTCTGGCTACTAAAACGGGCGACCGCACCTATCAAGCCGCCAAAGATTCCATCCATCGTAGCTTAGAGCGGATGCGCGTTTCCCAAATCGACCTCATCCAGTTGCACTGCTTAATCGACCCCACGGAATGGGAAACCGCGATGGGCGACGGCGGCGCGCTAGAAGCGCTCATTGAAGCACGCGAACAAGGTTTGGTGCGCTTTCTGGGTGTCACCGGGCACGGTTTGGGAGTCGCCCAAATGCACCTCAAAAGTTTGCAGCGCTTCGATTTCGATACTGTGCTTCTGCCTTGGAATTACACCATGAGTCAGGACGCGCAGTACGTCGCCGATTTTCAGCAGTTGGAAGCCCTCTGTCTCTCGCGTAATGTGGCGATGCAAACCATCAAAGCCGTGCTGCGTCGCCCCTGGGGCGATGAACAGCGCAACCGCGCTACATGGTATCAGCCTCTCGAAGAGCAAGAGGACATCGACCGCGCTGTGCATTGGCTGCTTTCGCACGAAGGCTTGTTCCTTAACACAGTGGGTGACATCGGTATCTTGCCGAAAGTTTTGGATGCCGCTAGTCGCTTCGAACAGGGGGTTGATGCCGCCGATATGAGCGCCATGCTAGAGAATAGTCAGATGGCACCGCTCTTTGTTTAACCCCCTATATCTCCTCCCTTTCAATTGCTTGCCCATTGGTAGCACCTCTCCCCCAGATATTGCGAAGCGTTTTGCTACACCCTCCTCGCGTCCAATTCGATGGCGCGACTAACTTATATGCGAAATATCATTCCGTCTCTTGTTCTGTTCGCTGGTTTTGTAAGTGGGGTATGCCCTGCTCAGGCAAAGGGCAAATCCGCAAATACTCAAGCCGCTCAAACAAAAGCTCTTCTTCAAAAGTTCGAAGCCATCCAAAAGCGTCAGGCTCAGGAAGACGCCAACAAAAAGTTAGTCCTCGATTTCTACCAGCGTTTCTTTGGCGATAAAGACATCTCCGCCGCCGATAAATATTTGGCGCCTTCCTACATCCAGCACAATCCTCTGGCCGCCACTGGCCGCGATGCTGTCAAGCGTTTCTTCACGCCATTCTTCGCTAACCCCGCCATCCCCAAAACCAAAATCGACGTGCGGCGAGTCGCCGCCGATGGCGATCTGGTGTGGCTCCACATCCGCAGCAAAACCACTGGTTCCGCGCGCGCGGTCGTCGACATTTTCCGTATCAAAGACAACAAAATCGTCGAGCATTGGGATGTCATTCAGCCCGTCCCCGCCAAATCCGCCAACAGCAACACCATGTTCTAATCGAAGGTGATTATGGACAAGCACATGGATTGGGAAAGAGTGCGGTCTCTTTCCCAACGCATTTTGGAGCCGCCACTGGGGGAGTGCCTTCTTTCTGAACCTGTTGCCATCAAAGAGGGCGCCCGCAGTTGTGTTTTGCGTTGCCGAGTGAACTGTCGCGACAGAAACGTCTCTTCGGTCATCATCAAACAAAACAAGGACGATGCAGCTCGTGGATTTTCCGATTGGGCCAGTCTCGCGTTTTTGTCGCAACTGCCTGAAACCCAGAACCTTTGTCCCCGGTTTTATGGCGGCGATGTCACGAACGGTTTCTTTCTTATGGAAGATTTAGGGACCGGAGAGAATCTAAATACCATCCTCTGTGCTGACGACTCTCATGCTGTGCGTGCGGCTCTTCGATTGTTGGCAACCAACATGGCGCGTCTTCAATCTGCCACGCTGGGTAAGCAGACTACATTCGAGACAATGCGAGCCAACTTGCCTGAAGCCGAGGTGTTAGGTAGACACCGGGAAGCCGCCAACTGGCTTTCCAATCGCCCCCGATTGTTCAAATGGTTTGAAGCGCTCGGTTGTTCCGTGCCATCTCGCTTCGATGTTGCTTTGCAACACATCCATGATGTGTATGCCGAACCAGAAGATTTTCTTACCTTCACCCACGGCGACCCAGCCCCTTCCAACAATCACTTCGACCAAAACCACGCTCGCCTTCTGGACTTTGAATACGGCGGCTTTCGCCATGCGCTCTATGATATAACCGCTTGGAATATCCTTTGCCCGCTTCCTGCCGACTGTGTGCGCGAAATGCGCGACTGCTTTCAGCAGGAATTCGAGAAAACCTGTCCTGCTGCACGAGAAGAAACCCGTTTCGCGCACGCTTGGAGCGTACTATGTGCTTATCGGGCTTTAGCCATTCTGACGTGGATTCCTCCTACTATCATTGAGCAGGATCAGCCATGGGCCGATAACTGGACGATGCGAGGAGCCGTCTTCGCAGCCATCTCCCGTCTCGAACAAGCCACTATCTCCTGTGAACATTTGCTTCCCGTCCATACGGTTGCCCAGCACCTGCTCAAATCTTTGTCTTCTCGTTGGCCTATCTCCCATAATGTCTTGCCTCGTTGGGCCGCGCTTGAATCTATTCAATAAACGAGCCAATCTTGGGAAGACGCCAGAGCATTATTTTTACGATTTATTTTCAGTGGCTAAAGTCGTGCTAGATAACGCATAGCTCCGGCGAGGGCAAACACAAAAGCAAGTCCCCGCTAAAGCGCAGGTTTTACAGGAAGATAAATCATCATGATCAAACAGTTTTTGCAAGAAGAAGAGGGCCAGACCCTCGTTGAATATGGTTTGCTGATCTCGCTCATCGCTATCGTCGTTATCGGCGTTTTGACACTCTTGGGCAGCAAAATCAAGAACACCTTCAACAGCACGGCCAGCAACCTCAACGCCACAACCTGATCCTCAAAAAATCAAAACAAGAAAGCCTCCCGAATTTTCGGGAGGATTTTTTGTTTGCGAGTACATCCGTCTCCTGAGAGAGTCGAAAATATGCCTTCCATTCTTTTTGAGCGTGTGGTATCATTGATTTCGGTGAAGTCAATTTGGGGCTTCATCGCATGGAAATCAGGAGATCAAAAATGCTATTTCGACACGGAGACGTTTTGATTCAGATGGTCGGCGAAGTGCCTACCAACGTACAAAAGCTCAACACCAATGTATTGGCTCATGGCGAAGTTACTGGCCATTCGCATCGCCTTGAGTCGATGGAAGGTGTTTCCCTCTGGAACGCAGGTGAAGTGCTATTCATGCAGGTCGCCGAAAAAGCTACTCGTGTAATCCACGAAGAACACGCCCCCATCGATTTACCTGTGGGCACCTATCGAGTTTGGCGCCAGCGTGAATACACCCCAACGCGCATCGTGCGTGTCAGCGACTAAGGGATATTGCGATGAAATTCGACTTTAATTCTCTCCCTGCAACCTCGCCTAACGATGCAAAGGCATTGGTACTTGGCGGCTCCACGCCAGAAGCACTACGTGTCAACGGCGCTCTCGAATTGGCGCTTTCCAATGCTTCTGCTTCACTTCCCGCTTGGAGGGTGTGGCAAAAGCCCAAACATGAGCCTCCTATAAAGGCGCTTCCCAAATACCTTAAAGCTCGGCGCGTCGATGTTTCTCACTGTCCCGACATTCATATTTGGCCCGAAGTCATGGAATGCGGCGAGTTCAAAGCACAAAATACTTCACTCCAATGTGTGCCCGAAGGTTGGAGCATGGAATTTCGCCTCGACCTCGCTGAGTGCCTTACGCTGCGCCACTTGCCACATGGCTTGCGCACTGGCTCGTTAGTTTTGAGTGGTTGCACCTCCCTCGAAACTCTGCCCGACGATCTCAGCGTTTACTTTCTCGATCTCAGTGGTTGTACCGGTTTGCGTTCGTTGCCACAGCGAGGCGAGATTCGCATGGGCAATCTCAATTTGAGTGGTTGTATCCAACTCGAATCGCTTCCTGCCTGGCTTGGCACCCTCTCTCAACTCGATGTTTCGGGATGTTCGCTTTTGCGTTCCCTCCCCGAAGGTCTTTGTGTTACCTCGTGGCTTGAAGTCGCCGACTCTGGCCTGACTGAACTCCCCCTCTCTTTACGTGATGCGCCACTACGCTTTCGTGGTGTCCCCGTTTCTTATCGCGAAGTCTTTGAGCGCGAATCACTGACCCCCTTTGAGGTGATGGGCGAAACCAACGCCGAGCGCCGCCGCGTGCTTTTAGAGTTGTTGGGCTACGAGCGTTTCATCGCCGAAGCGAACGCACAGACACTTGATGCCGACACCGATCCGGGAGGGGAACGGCGCTTGCTCAAGGTTGAGTTGCAAGATGACGAGCCTTTAGTGGTGCTGGCTGTGTTCTGCCCCTCTACGGGGCATCAGTACACGTTGCGGGTGCCACCTCAAACTCCCACTTGCCGCCATGCCGCTGCCTGGATTGCTGGTTTCGATAATCCAAACGACTATGCTCCACTCAAGGAAACTTGAGGTGGAGCAAGTACAATAGTGCCTGATGCGTCTATTGGCATCACCTCTAAAACATCATGATTGACCATCTCGAAAACCTGAATGGTGCGCCGATCTGGAATTATGCTCCCGACGAGACTCGCCCCGAAGGTCACGCTGTCCGTCTCTCCCTCGATTGGGATGATTACGAAAGCGGACAGAAAATGATCGACCTCTTCGCACAATTTCTGGAAGAAGGTGACACCAGCGACCTTGCGGGCCTAATCATTGGCCCTTGGGACTTCGAATCCTCCGAAAATTCGGCTGGCATTGTCGAAACCATCGTTGCGGCGCGCGAACGACTGCCCGCTTTACGGGCTTTGTTCATTGGCGACATCACCAGCGAAGAAAACGAGATTTCGTGGATTCAGCAATCCGACTTATCTCCGCTTCTCAATGCCTTCCCCGACCTTGAAGTGCTGGGGGCACGTGGCGGCACCGATCTCTTTTTGGGTTCCCCCCAACACGCGAATCTAAAGTCCCTCATCGCTGAAAGCGGCGGTTTGGATGGTCGCCTTGTTCGTGCTCTGATGAGCGCCCAATTGCCCGCTCTCGAACACCTCGAACTTTATTTGGGAACGGACGAGTATGGTGGGACAACAACCATCGAAGACCTGAAGCCATTGCTTGATGGCGAAGTCTTTCCGGCTCTTAAATATTTAGGGCTACGCGACTACGATCAGGTCGATGAACTCGCCAAAGCCGTTGCAAACGCTCCCATTTTATCTCGCATCGAAACCCTCGATTTGTCGCTGGGAACTTTGAGTGACGAAGGTGGCGAGGTTTTGCTGGCGAGTCCACTCATTCTCCAGTTGAAAAAGCTCGACTTGCATTACAATTTCTTCTCCGCTGAGATGGTTGAGCGTTTCGAGGCGTTACCTGTTGAAGTGGATGTTACTGATCAAAACAAGGCGGAATCCTGGAATGGAGAAATCCACCGCTACTGCGCTGTAACGGAATAAAGGTTTCACATCACGCGAGATAATGGCCCGTTTTGTCATCGTTGGTAACTCTGACTGTCGCCGCGTCGCGCTCTTTCAAGCGGCATTAGCGCGGCTGGATTTGCCCGTCGCCCCTGTGGTTTTGTGGGCCGATCTGCTCGATGGCAAAACGGCTCTCCGTGAGCATCTGTGCCCCGGCGACATCGTTCGCTTCGAATCGACCGGGCGCGATTCCCAGGTCGAGCAAAAGCTCTTGGCACGTGGAGTTGCTCAGGCCGAAAGCGAAGGCTTCCGTTTCATGTCGAAAACTGCCTTGGAAGAGGAGTTTGGCGAATGGGGGCGCATCTGGCCCTCGCGCCAGTGGTATTTGGGGCTAAGCTCTCTTTTTCATGAACTCCAAGCCGAATCGAAGCAATTCGGCGACCTTCAATTCATGCATGATTTGGGGGCTTGCCTGACTATGAGCGACAAAATCGCCTGTCATGCACAACTCCAAGATGCCGGAGTCGTTGTTGCTCCAACATTGGGGACAGTCGAAAACTTCGAGGTCCTCGAAGACAATATGAAGCGTAAGGGCTGGTCTCGTGTGTTCGGAAAACTGGCACATGGCTCAAGCGCTTCAGGTGTGTTCGCGCTCCAAACTCAACAGGGCTTCTGGCGTGCTCAAACAACCGTCGAGATGGTCGAAATCGGCGGCGAAACCCGTTTATACAACTCGCGCCGCCCGCAAATTTACGAGACGAAGCGCGACATCGCCCGTTTGGTCAATGCTCTGGCGCGTGAGCGTTTGACCGTTGAGCGTTGGCTCCCTAAAGCTATGCGAGCAGGTAAGAGTTTCGATTGCCGCTTCGTTGTCGTACGAGGAAAAATTCGTCACAGCGTAATGAGGCTGGCTAACGGCCCGCTAACTAACTTGCATCTGGGAAACGAGCGTTCGCCCGTCGATGCTCTGCGTCAACAAATGGGCGAAGTGCGCTGGCACTGCGTTGAAGATACCTTGCAACGTGCGATGAGTCTGTTTCCGTCATCGCTTTTCGCGGGCGCTGATGTCGCTTTTTCCCCCTCACTCGATCATCATGCCGTGCTCGAACTCAATGCCTGGGGCGACCTGTTGCCGGGGATATTGTGCGAAGGCCGCGACAGTTATGAGGAGCAAATTCGCGCAATTCTGGCGATAGAAGAAAACTAACTATCCCGCGTAGCTGACTATGTTTTCTTCTCGTATCAATGCCGCCGCACTTCTGGGCACTCACGATTTCCTTTTTATAACGCTCGATTCACTACGCTTCGATTGCGCTCAAGATGCTTTGCGCAAAGGCCGCACCCCGTTTCTCCACTCCTTGCTTGGTCCCAGGGGCTGGGAACTGCGCCACTCGCCGGGCAACTTCACCTTTGCTGCTCATCAGGCGTTCTTCGCGGGATTCTTGCCTACCCCCGCCATTCCCGGCACTCATCCGCGCCTATTGGCCGCACGTTTCGCTGGCAGCGAAACCTCCGATGAGCGCACCGCCATCTTCGAGTCTGCAACTATCGTTGAAGGTCTGGCAGGGCAGGGTTACTCTACCATTTGTGTTGGGGGCGTCGGTTTTTTCAATCTTCAAACCCCGCTCGGCAGCACCTTGCCCGCCTTATTTGAGCGCGCCTTTTGGTCGCACGAATTGGGAGTTACCGACCCGAACTCGACCCACAATCAAGTCGATTGTGCCCTCGCCGCATTGCGCGAAACTCCGCCTGAAAAGCGTGCATTCCTGTTTCTCAATGTCTCAGCCACCCATCAGCCGAATTGCCTGTGGACTTCAAATGTCACACGCGACTCAACGCAAACGATGGAAGATTCTCTCGCCTATGTGGACTCACAATTGCCCCCATTGATAGAGGCCATGCGCCGCCGAGCGCCGCTATTGTTAGTCATTTGTTCCGATCACGGCACCTGCTACGGCGAAGATGGATTCTGGGGGCATCGCCTGTCCCATCCATGTGTTTGGAACGTGCCCTATGCCGAGCGGGTGTTACCGCAACTTTCATGACTCCTGTTTCCACTTCATCTCTGCGTGATTTCCTCGCTTCCAACCGCTTTGCGGCTTACGCCTACTCGTATCCACATAAAACGGCCTACCAGTCGTTTCCTCCGGTGTCGTTGCGCGATGTCTGGGAGCAAGAAAGGCGAGATGCGCTCTTCGCTTATTTACATGTGCCTTTCTGCGAAATGCGCTGCGGTTTTTGCAATCTCTTCACCCGTATCGAGCGGGACGACGAGCAACATTCCCGTTTTCTCGATGCGCTCGAACGCCAACTCAAAGCAGTTTCCAGTTCGTTGGTGCCGGCCTCCTTCGCCCGTATGGCCGTTGGCGGCGGCACCCCCACCATTCTCAGCCCAGTCAACCTCAACCGCCTGTTCGATATTGCCGAAACGTATCTCGGCGCTTCCCCAAAAAACATCCCCTGTTCTGTCGAAACCTCGCCCGCTACTGCTACCATCGAGCGCCTCTCTCTGCTGAAAGAACGTGGTGTTTCGCGTGTTTCGATGGGAGTTCAATCCTTCATCCCATCCGAAACGCGCGCTATGGGGCGCCCCCAACAAGAACAGGAGCTATTTGCTGCGCTTAATGCCTCCCGTGAGTGTAATTTTCCTATCTGGAACCTTGATTTCATCTATGGCCTCCCCGAACAGACCATCGAGTCATGGCTATTCTCGCTGAAGAAAGCTCTCGAATGGCAGCCGAACGAGATTTTCCTTTATCCCCTTTACATCCGTCCACTCACCGGACTTGGTAAACGTGGAGCCAAACGCGGCACCACTCAACTCGATTTATACCGAGCGGGACGCGATTTTCTGCGAGCCAACGGCTTCAAGCAAATGTCGATGCGAATGTTCGCCCGCCATGATGGGGCGGGGGGTGGCGCCCCTCTTTATTGCTGCCAGAGCGATGGAATGATTGGACTTGGTGCCGGGGCGCGCTCCTACACATCGCATCTGCACTATTCCACCGAGTATGCTGTCGCCTCGACGGGTGTCCAAGCCATTCTGGATGATTACATGAACACCTCTGAGGCTGACTTCGCCCTCGCTAGTTATGGCTTCTGGCTCAACGAAGACGAGCGTAAAAGGCGGTTCCTCATCCAATCGCTGTTGAACAGTGAGGGACTAGATTTCGACTTCTACGAGCGCGAGTTTGGCTCCGAACCGCAAAGAGAATGGCCGCTTGACGAATTGTGCGAACTGGAGTTGGCAACTGAGGAAAACGGCGTTCTGCGCCTCACTGACGCGGGCATGGAACGCTCCGATGAACTTGGCCCATTTTTCGCCTCCGATGCTGTGCGCGCCCAAATGGAGGGATTCACTCTGCGATGAACAGCCTGTCGATTTTGTATCGTGGCCCGCTTTCCAGTTGCAACTATGCCTGCCCCTATTGTCCGTTTGCAAAGCATGTCGAAACTGATGAAGAACACGCCGCTGATGCGCGTGCGCTGGAACGCTTCGTCGATTGGTGTGAGTTGCACACCAATCGAGAGTTATCCGTTTTCTTCACCCCTTGGGGTGAAGCTCTTGTGCGAACCCGTTATCAAAAGGCTATCGCCCGCCTGACTCATCTGCCCCACGTCGCCAAAATCGCCGCGCAGACCAACGGCTCCTTCCGTCCTCACTGGGTCGATAATTGCGACAAATCGCGTTTAGGGCTGTGGATAACTTTTCACCCCGAAGAAACCCAATTCGACCGCTTCGTAACTCAAATCGAATCGCTTCTGGCGCTTGGGGTTCGCCTCAGCGTCGGAGTCGTTGGCATGAAAGAGCACTTTGAGGCTATTGAACGTTTGCGCGAACGTCTGCCTCGCGAGGTCTATATCTGGGTGAATGCCTTCAAGCGTGTTGAGGGCTACTACAGTCAGGACGAAGTCGAGTTTTTGCGAGCCATCGACCATCTATTTGAATTCAACAACGTTCGCCATCCCAGCCTCGGTCGTACCTGCCGCGCTGGAGAAAACGTTATTTCCGTCGATGGCGATGGTAATATAACCCGTTGCCACTTCGTCAAAACCTCGCTCGGCAACATTTACCAGGACGATCTTGACGACATTTTACGCCCCCGCCTTTGCACCAACCAAACCTGCGGTTGCCACATCGGTTACGTCCACATGGACGACTTGGGCCTCTACAAAACTTTCGGCAAAGGCATCTTGGAACGAATCCCCACTTAAAGTAACAGCCCCGCAAGATACCTTACGGAGCTGTTACTTGTGTCTAATTCTTTTACACCGCGACAACCGCGATATTGGTGAACGCTGCCTGAGAGCGGTCGCCTTTGGCGCCGTACTGCCGCACGCCAACGGCCCCATCCGCGAACGAATCATCCGTGACTTCGATGAGTGGTTGAGTCATGTTCTCGACGAATACTTGCAAGCGTGCCCCACGTGCTTCAACGCGCACACGCTGAGGACGATTGGCCGCTAACGCCATCGGCGCCGACTTGAGCGGCGTCCATTTGCCGTCCGCTTTGCCCAACTCCACTTCGCCTTTATCCGCCGAAAGCCCGACATAATAGCCGCTGTAAGCATCGTCGCCAATCGAAGGCTTGCTAATGCGGAACAGTAGCCCTGCATTGCCAACATCACCCAGTGATACATCGGCATCGTAAACGAAATCGCGGAAGCGGGTTTTCGTCGCGATGGCTTTACTCGAAGGTGCATCTGGCGAAGGCCCGAACGCGCTTTCGCGAATCAGCCAACCGCCACCATAAGTCACCCAGTTATCGAAATGCTCATTCGAGAAATCGTCACGGAACTCCTTGGTCAATGCGCGCGGTGTCCCAATCACCGGGAAGTTGCTTACGCGCAGCATCTGGGCGCCAAAGGGCACCAGAGTCACCGTTTCGATGGGCGCGTTTGAGGCAACTGGGCTTAGCGGTGGGTCGAATGAAATATGCCCGTTCCAGGCCAGCGTCCAGTCGGGGATCTTGCGGGCGCGTGCTTGCAGCGTTACCGGAGTTTGTTTCTGGTCAAACGGGTTGGCGGGCATCGCGCCGCGCTGCACAGTTGGCGCCGCCCCATCCAACATCAGCGCATAGTTCCACGCCGATTTAGGCGTCACTTCATATGAATCGAAGCCCGCGACCTTGCTCTTTTCAAACGCGCTCCACTCCTCTTCTATCTTGAGTGTGTAAAGCAGTGGCCCATGCCACACCGAAACCGAATCGTTGACGCCTGTTTCTGTTTGTACCGTCATCGGAAAGTGCAACACGACTTCGTCGTTTGGCGCCCATTCGCGGTCAATTACGCTAAACGTCCCCGGTTTGGCATCCTGCTTCTTGCCATTGACTGTAATCGAAGGATTTTTGCACCAAGCCGGGACACGAAGCGAAAGCGGGAAGCGCACGTTGCGTGGTGCGCTCAACTTCAAGCGAACAGTGTCTTCGAACGGGTAGTTCGTCTCTGCGACAAAGCTCACCGTCACGCCACCTGCGACTGGCGCCGTCACCTGCGAAGGCGCGTACGCCAACACTGCCAATCCACCGTTCGGTGTTCCCGCCCATGCACTCTGCACGAATTTAGGCCAACCCATATGGAAGTTGTAGCAGCAGCACGGAAAACCGGAACGCGGCGCTGGAGTGCGCCCATCGCCGTAATCTTGTGTGAAGCCCAGCCCACCACGCGGCGCTGTCACGTTGTTTGGCAACGTGTAATAAACGTGTTGGTGAATATCCGTCGAAAGCCCCGCCGGAAGTGCGTTGAAAGCCAACCGCTCCAGATTGTCGCCGATGTTCGCGTCGCCTAAAATCCGTAGCGCCGTCTCGTCACTCAGCATTCGCTCAACTATAGAACACAATTCAATTCCTTGAGTCGTGCTACGCCCCGCCAAAAACTCGGTGCCAGAGTTGATGCCCACCGAAAGCCCATGATCGCGCATCAGATGGTCATTGCCCAGCCCAAATGCCGCTCGGTCGGCGGCATTGCCGGAGCGCTGCCAGTAAACCGGCGAAATCTTCATCGCCTGTGGCACGTTCACGTTATGTTTCGGGTGAAAATCCTGCCCGAAGTCCAAAAAGCGATTGTTGGTAAAAATGTCGCGCCACGGATATGCCTGTTGGTTCAGCGTGTCGGCCAGTCCCAGCAAAAAGCTGTCGCCAGTGCGGTTGTAAAGCCAAAGCACCGTGTCCATCTCGTCACCCGCTCTGGCACGTCCCCAATCGCGCAAAGGCCGCTTTGGCAGGTTGTCGGCCATGTGACGATAATACTTCGTCAAAAACGGCGCCACGCGCGCATCGCCTGTCGCCTCGGCGTAGTCGCGCACCAAATAGGTCGCGACCATGCGGGGCCACCAGTCCTCGTTCGTCTTCGGCCCGAAAAATCCGTCCTCGCGTTGGCTCGTCAAAATCGCGTCCACCCATTTCTGCGCTTTCGCTTTCAGCCCCGCATCATCCAATGTGTAGGCCAATAGTACTAGCCCTTTCAGGTAATACGGCCCCTTTTCCCAATCCTCGCCTTTGCCGCCCAGCCATGCGCTGTCGCTCTTGGCCGCATCCAACAACTCTTCCGCGTGCCCGGTCAAGCCATCGCGTTGTAACTCCAACTGCTGCAAAAGCCAGCCGCGCGCCTTCACGCTCCCCAGCGGCAAGCTCACGAAAGGCACGTTTTGTAGTGGTGCCCGGTTTGCTACAACGCCGCGTGCACCTGCCGCCGCGCCCAGCGCAGTTGCCGCTACTGGTGTCCCCAATGCTTGCGCCCAGGCGCTGCCGCCATGTGCCGCGAACACGGCGCCGCCAAGTCCAGCCGCTCCCAGCGCCACAAAGCGCCGTCGCGATAGCGGTATTTCTAGGGGAGGTATAGGTTGAGAATCTGGTTTTGAAGAATCGTTGTTCATGGAGTTGGGATGTAGTTTTTCTTGAATCGGCTCGGCACCGTCGCAAAAGACAGATTCAGACCGCTAAGAATTGGTGATAGTGCCACCGCTCTTTGGTGAAAAATACAGATTGTTGCCTGTGCCCGTTGTTTTTGGCACGCAAATTGGTTTAAATTAAACCAATTATGAACCAGAGCATTTCGTGGTGATTTATTGCTACTACCACGCGCCGCACCGTATCAAAGGACGATGTGCGCGCCTGTGCGTCGCTACACCGCTCCAATTCTGGTTTCTCATTCATGAAAACATCATCTGTTCCCTTGCGTAAATTCGGCGTCGCTGCCTTATCCGGCGCGAGTGGTCTTTTACTCGTTGGTTGCCTGGCGCAAAATGCCTCCACCAATGCTATTGCCCAACCCGCAGTTCCCGGTCAGACCCTCAAGGGCGAAGCCGCGCGTGGCGATTGGACTACCGACGCTCCTGGTGTGCGTCGCCTCCTGACGCCCGCCGAATTGGACGCTCCTTACGCCACCAAATCGGTTGATAACGGCCCACACATGGTGCCTCGTCCCGAAGGTGCATTGCCCAAAGTCCCAACAGGTTTCACTGTCGAAGCCTACGCGACGGGTCTCAATAACCCGCGTGCCATCGTTACTGCGCCTAACGGCGACATCTTCGTCGCCGAAAGCGGTCCGAACCGCGTCCGCGTCATTCGTGGCGTGCAGGGCGGCAAACCCAGCACCGACAACTTCTTCACCGAGGGCTTACGTCAACCCTTCGGTATAGCTTTTTACCCACCGGGCAAAAATCCGAAATACGTCTACGTCGCTAACACCGATTCGGTTGTGCGTTTCCCCTATAAAAACGGCGACTTGAAAGCCACTGGCCCTGAAGAAATGATTGTCGATAACATTTCCGGTGGCGGACGCTTGCGCGGTGGTGGTCACTGGACGCGCGACATCGCTTTCTCGAAGGATGGCAAAAAGATGTGGGTTTCGGTTGGCTCCCGCTCTAACGTCGATGATAACGAAGTAGAGGAACGCCGCGCCCGAATCTTCGAGTTCACGCCCGATGGTAAGAACGAGCGCGTCTATGCCTCCGGCATCCGTAACCCCGTCGGCCTCGCAGTTAACCCACGCACGGGCGATCTGTGGACTTCGGTCAATGAACGCGATGGCCTCGGCGACCATTTGGTGCCCGACTATGTAACCCGCGTCAAAGATGGCGGCTTCTACGGTTGGCCCTGGTACTATATCGGCGACCATCAAGATCCCCGTCACGATGGGAAACATCCCGAACTCAAAGGCAAAATCTCTGTGCCCGACGTGCTGCTGCAATCGCACTCCGCCTCGCTTGACCTTGCCTTTTACACCGGAAACAAGTTTCCACGCACCTATCGCGGCGATGCCTTCGCCGCTGAACATGGCTCGTGGAACCGCGCCCGCCGTACTGGCTATAAAGTTATCCGCGTCCCGCAGCGCAACGGCGTTCCCACTGGCGAATACGAAGATTTTCTCACCGGTTTCGTGACTCCCGCAGGCGATGTTTGGGGCCGCCCCGTTGGCGTTACTGTGGGTAACGATGGCTCGATGTTCGTCAGCGATGATGGTTCGAATACCATCTGGCGTGTTTCCTACACCGGAACCAAATAACTCAAAAACACTTTCGACACCATCCCTATGAAACGCAAATTAGGACGCAGTGGAATTGAAGTCAGCGCACTCGGCATGGGTTGCTGGGCCATCGGTGGCCCACACGCTCGTCGTGGCAACCCCGTCGGTTGGGGCGAAGTCAACGACGCCGAATCGGTGCGCGCCCTTCAGCGCGCCTTCGATCTCGGCGTCAACTTCTACGATACCGCCGACGTATATGGCTGCGGCCACAGCGAATATCTCATCGCTCAGGCGCTCGGCGACAAGCGCGATGAAATCGTCATCGCTACTAAAGCGGGCTACACCTACGTCGAAGAAACCCGCGAAGCCCCCGGCGAAAGCGGCGATCCCGACTACATCCGTCAATGCTGTGATGAAAGCCTTCGTCGCCTCAACACCGACCGCATCGACCTCTACCAGTTCCACCTCGGCGGTTACCCGATGGAAAAAGCCCCCGAAGTTCTGGCCGTTTTCGATGAGTTGGTAGCTGCAGGGAAAGTTCTCTCCATTGGCTGGAGTACCGACGACCCTGCCCGCTCTGAACTCTTCGCCCAAAGCCCGAACTGCACCGCCATTCAGCAGGGCTTCAATCTCTTCGGTGGCAACGCTGCTACCTTGGCAGTCTGCGAGAAATACGACCTTGCCAGCATTTTGCGTGGGCCACTCGGTATGGGACTACTGACCGGGAAATTCAACGCCGACACCCAGTTTCCCGACGACGACATTCGCCGTGGCTGGAACTTTAAAGATGGTGGCTTGGCCGAGAATATGAAGAAGCTAGAGGCGATACGCGATGTGCTTTCCAGCGATGGGCGCACCGTCACGCAGGGCGCTTTGGCATGGCTGTGGGCGCGCAGCGAAGCCATGATTCCCATTCCTGGTTTCAAAACCGTCGCTCAGGTCGAAGAAAACGCGGCTGCCATGAACTTTGGCCCGCTCACTGCCGACCAAATGACGCAAATCGACCAGATTCTGGGCCGTTAATTCCATGAAGGTTTTAATCACTGGTGCGGGCGGCAATCTGGGCCGTGCCCTTGTTCCATTATTAGTGGAGCAGGGGCACATGCCCCGACTGATGGATTTCCGCCCACTCGATTCGCCTCACGAGTTCGTGCAGGGCGATGTGCGAAACCCTGCCGATGTGCAACGCGCCGTCGATGGCGTTGATGCCATAGTTCATGGCGTCGCACTCCACGGCATACATCTGCGCAAGTGGACGCCGGAAGATTTCTGGGCCATCAACGCGACAGGCACTTTCAATGTCTTTGAAGCAGCACGTCAGGCGTCCATCAAGCGCGTTGTATTGTGTAGCACGATGGGCGTCTACGGCCACAGTAGCGCCTCTCCACCTAATGCGTGGGGTTGGGTAGACGAAGATTTGCCACTTCTTCCCGGCGATGTATATGGCCTTACCAAAGTCGCCTGCGAAGACATGGCTGGCTACTATGGGCGCAGTCATGGCATCTCGACAGTCGCTTTGCGTCTGGGGATGTTCGTCCCCGAAGGCAGCGCCGAGCGCTATGGTTTCCGCCTACTTTTTGGCGGTGTTGATGAGCGCGACGTGGCTCAAGCTGCGCTCAGCTCGCTGACTTTCGCTCCTAAAGCGAACTTCGACGCCTTCAATATCATGGCCGATGTGCCCTTTACCCGCGAGGATGCGGGCGCAGTCCAAACCGATCTCATTTCGACTTTGGAGCGCTATTATCCCAATCTTGCCTCTCTTGCTGAGGCTAATGAGTGGGACATTCAATCTCTGGTATGGGGCCGTACCATTTGGCCAATTCACAAAGCCAAGCAGCTTTTGGGTTACGCTCCCCAATTCAACTTCGCTCAATTCCTCAGTGCCGTTGAGTTGGGCGATAAGGATTACGCGCCCACCATCGGCCTACCCTGGTGGGGTGTGTAGCTCACCAAAAGTCTTTGTGACCAATTAAAAAGGGCGCATCTCGATTGAGATGCGCCCTTTTCGTTTTGCCATTTTAGGCCTTCACGCCGCTGTATCCAAACGTCGTTTCGCCTCTGCGTAAACGTTGTCCGCCAGCGGCCCGCGCTGCGCGGCCTCGATATTTTCGCGCAAATGCTCTGGGTTTTTCGTTCCCACGATGTTGGTCGTCATGCCAGGATGCGAATGCGTGAAGCGCAGCAAAAATCCGGTGCGCGTTTCGCCGTCCGTCAGCAACTCATCCATATTGGCTTTTTCCCACGCGCTCCAACGATCTTGATGGCCCAGTCCTGCCCCCGGCTCGCCGCGTGCCACACCGCCGCGCACGATAACTCCCGACCCCGCATCCGCCGCCGTTTGAATCAGCGATTCATGTTCGCGCTCCAAAGCCGAGTAGGGGATCTGGAATGAATCGAACACACCCCAGTTGATATAAGTTGCGAGGTGCGGATTCGTCGAAGAAATTCCGATGAAGCGCACTTTGCCCTGAGCTTGCATTTCTTGCAGCGCCTCGACCAAATTGCCGTTCTCGCACTGCTCGACGCTGGGGTTATGCAATTGCATCAAGTCCACATAGTCGGTCTTCATCCGTTCCAGCGATTCATGCAGCCCACGAAATAGGTTGTCGCGCGTCCAAACGTGCGGCGTATCATCCGTATGCTCGTCTCTATGCACGACGGTACAGCCGCACTTCGTCGCCAACACGAACTCACTACGACGGTGCGACAAGTAGCGCCCGATGTACTCTTCGCTGCGCCCATAATCGTTGGCGGTATCAATGAAAGTGATGCCCGCATCCACCACGGCGTTCAAGATGGTTTCGGCCTCGCCGTCTTCAACGGGGCGTCCGCCCCAGATGCGAGTCCCGCGCACTTCCATTGCTCCATAACCCAGTTGCGACACCTGAAGCCCGGTGCGGCCCAGAGTGCGTTGCGGTAATGATGATGTGTTCATGGTGTTGATGTCCTCGTCTTGTTGATTAAGCGCGGTGCGGCCACTGTCCGGCGCTCTATAAAATCGGGCCGTAAACGGTGAGTAATCGCCGTCATATCCGAACCCGAATCCTGCGCCAACCGTTCCAGAGTCACGCGCGCCAATGCTTCGCCCAACGCTTCCGTTGGGCGTTCTAATGTCGAAAGTCCGGCGAGTAGGGCACCGGGGTCATTGTCGAAACCTGTCAGTGAGACATCGCCCGGAATTTCGATGCCGTGCTTACGCGCGGCTGCCATAAAACCGAGCGCAATCAAGTCATTTGCCCCGACTACGGCTGTCGGTCGTTCCTTCTCCGGCAATAGTAACCACTTTTCTAACGCTTTTTCTCCGTCCTGTAACGTGGGAATGCGTTCGCCCTCATCGCTAGTCCAAACTAACTGTGGCGAAAAATCCAGTTCCGCTGCTTCTAATGCTTGCTGAAATCCGGTCAGGCGCTCGCGTACCCATTCGTGACCCATCGAAGAGCCAGCAAACCCGATGCGTTGGTGTCCCAACTCGATGAGATGCCGCGTCGCACAGTAAATGCCCCAACTCGAATCGAAATAAACCGAACTCGCCATGCCAGGGTAGGTGCGTGCTGAAGCAATAATGGGATGAGCACCCAAATCGTGCAGCAAAGCCAGAGCGCAATCAATGATGCAGCGCGAACCCAGTGGGTGCAGCAGCACCACAGCCTTAGCGCCCCCGTTTACCGCTTCGCGTCCTAACTCTTTCACCGAACACGGATCGGCGGCGAGTGGCGACTGATCCAGCAGTTGCAATTCCATTCCGGCGGGTTGTGCCACCCGCTCAAACGCCGAAACCACGCGATGTAACCACAACGGGTCGGTTTCCCGCTCATTTTGTCCCGTTTCACCAAAAGGAGCAATCAGCGCGACCTTTGTTCCCTTCGAAGTCGAAACGGGCAAGGCACGCAAAAAAGTTCCCGCTTGTGGCCGTCTTTCTAGCACTCCTTCGCGCTCTAACTCTTCCAATATAGGCCGAAGTGCTGTGCGCCCTACCCCCAGAGAAGCCGCTAAATCGCGCTCGGCGGGCAAACGCCCCCCGACCTCGAAACCGCCAGAACGCAAATGCGCCCTGACTCGGCTATTCAAATCCTCCTGTTGTCGCGCCTTTCCCATCGTTGACCTCCACGTGGTTCACTATTGGTTTATCATAAACCAATTTACTCCTCGCGAATTGCGCGCCAAACCTATGGATAAACAAACACGATAGAAAAATTCTCTATTGAGCGCGCGAAGCCTCTCTTAGCCGCCTGTCAGCGCTGCGAACCAAACCCGCGCCATCTTGTTATATCCCTCGGTCAAAGGATGCACCCCATCCCGCGATAGATCGCCATCCCCTAACTCTACTCCCATATCGGCCAGCACAATCTTCTCTCCTTTCTCCTGATGGGCGATAATGATTTTCCTCAGAAGCTCGTTGTACTCCTTCACCTTTTCTTGCTTCGCCTCATTGCGAATCGGGACTAGCGTCGCCAACACCAGTGTCGCGCTCGGTTTCAATTCGTGAATGCGAGTTACCAGCACATCCATGCGCGCGGCTGCATTCGCCGAGAATCCCGTTCGCCCGCCATATCCCGCACCACCGGGCGGGTCGAAACCACGATTGAGGTCATTGGTGCCCAGCATCATCAGCACGACATCGGGGTTGGCTTTTTCCAAAGCTGTGGTTAGTCCCGCATAAGCCACACCGCCATCATCCGTATCCCGATTCTCACTTCCAATCTGGTCGATGCGAAAACCACCATACCCTTCATGTAGTGTCTGGTACGGCGTAAAAGTCTGCTCCGTATCATCACCGTGATAATTGTCCGACTGCTTGGTATTGGTCCCCACAAACTCGAACTGATAACCGCCCCGCGATAGCAGCGCTTGCAGTGGACGGCGATAGTTACCAAGCCCCTCGCTCGATCCGCGAGTAATCGAGTCGCCCAGAGCCAAAATTCGATAGCTTTGTGCTTTATTCAAGGCAACTACTTTCTCTTCCACATTTGTTTGTTGGACGGCATTGGCCGCAGAACCACACCCGATTGCAATGGACAGCACGAGTGCCGCAGAAAGAACACAATAATTGAAGGGCAACATATTTAAGGCGATGCCCGTAGTATCGAGTGCAGACGATGAGGAGGCCAGTCAAGGAAAATAAAGTCGATTCCTCATGAATCCGATTCTAGACCGTGAGCCACTAGCCTCATTGCGCGACCCCGCAGCCATCTTCCACGAAGGCTTGTACTACTGCTTTCATACTGCCGTCGAAACAATGCCCGATAATTTCGCACTCTATGTCGATGTTTCACACAGCCGCGATTTAGTCAACTGGTCAAGCCCCACGCGCCTCACCGAACGAGGCCTCAACTTCTCTTCCCCCGGCAACATCATCCGTTTCAACGGCCGTTGGGTGATGTGCCTTCAATCTTATCCCACCATCCCCGGTCACCCCTACGGCAGCGATGAGTCGCGCCTCTGGCTCATGGAAAGCCACGACTTGCTTCATTGGAGCGAACCGCGATTGCTCCAACCAGCTGGTTGTCAGGCCAACTGGTGTAATTCACGCCGTCAGATAGACCCATATCTAGTTGAGCATGATGGGAATTTCTACTGTTTCTACAAAAGCGAGGGGAAATTGGGTTTGTTCGTCTCGCCGGACTTAACAAACTGGAGCGAAGCCAGTCCCGATGCCCCTGTCCTCTGCCCGCAGCAAACCCCTGACGGCTCCACCACCGAAAACCCCTGTGTTATCCACGACGGCACCGAATTTATGCTTTTCTTTTCTCCCTGTCGTAAGGGAAGAGGTGTCGGCGTCGCCCGTTCTACTGATTTAATCCACTGGCGCGATGTGCGTTACCTCGATTTTCCTCACTTGTCGTGGGCGCCCGGTGGCCCCACAGCCGCGATGGTTCTCGATACTCGCCCCCAACTGGGCCACTGGACGATGTTCTTTCACGGTGACCGCTCTGGCCCTCATGGAGCTGCCATTGGCATTGCCCGTAGCGACGATCTCTACAACTGGCAATGCGATTGAGCAGGTGAACAGATAGCCACCTCTCACACTAAAATACTGCTATGCCGTTACCAGCTCTCGCTCCGCTCATTCCCCTCCTCCCTCCAGATCGTTTTCTCTGGGAAGAAGCCGAACGAGCCGCTTTCGCTGGCGATAAATGGGCGCGTGGCCCACTCCCCGATGTTGTAACGCGCCCCCGCACTACTGAAGAAGTCGCAACCATTGCCCGTTTCTGTTTCGAGAACGACATCCCCCTCACCACGCGCGGTGCCGGGTGGGGATATGTTGGCGGCGCCATCGCCTCGCATGGAGGAGTGTTGCTCAGCCTCGACGCCATGAACCGCATTGTGGATATATCCCGTACCGACTTTGTTGCTCATGCCGAAGCGGGCGCCCTCACTGGCGACATTGCGCGCGCCGCCCGCGAAGTTGGCTTGTTCTATCCCCCCGACCCGGCCAGCCTCGATCATTGCAGCATCGGCGGCAATATCGCCACCAACGCGGGAGGCCCCCGTTGCCTCAAATACGGCGTCACGCGATCCTACGTGTTGGGCTTGGAAGTTGTCTTAATGGATGGCACCATTTTGCAGCTCGGTGGCGATACCCACAAAAACAAAACTGGCTTCGACGTACTCGGTCTTTTTGTCGGCTCCGAAGGAATGCTGGGTATCGTCACCAGAGCCACTCTCAGGTTGCTTCCTCACCCACGCGCCCGCCATGCCTTAGCTGCCCATTTCCCGAACATCGAAGTTGCCGCAAAAGCCATTGGCGCCATCCTCGAATCGGGCATTTTGCCCTGTGCGCTCGAAGTGGCCGACGCCGCCACACTACGCCACTTCCGCGCCGCGCAAGGCATGATTCCCCGCATCGAAGGCGCCCATCTCCTCATAGAAGTCGATGGCATCGAAGAAAGCGTGCGCGCCGAAGCCAAACTTCTCTACGAGATATTGCGTGTATCCGGCGCCCTCGCTTGTCAGGTCGCTATCACCGAAGCGCAGGTCGAAGAACTCTGGCAAATGCGACGCAGTTTCTCCGCATCCCTCAGCGCAACAGGCGGTGCCAAACTCAACGAAGACATCGTCGTTCCTCGCAGCAAACTCGTCGAATTAGTCGCCTTCGCCGGAGAATTAGGCCGCAAACACGCCATCGAAGTTGCTTGTTTCGGCCACGCGGGCGACGGCAACATCCATGTCAACCTCCTGCTCGATACCCCACTTTCCCCGCAAGAGGCTGGACTGCGCGCCCAACCCGCGCTCGATGAACTTTTCGCTCAGGTACTGGCCTGGGGGGGCGTCATCACAGGCGAACACGGTATCGGCATCGCCAAAGCTCGTTGGTGGCCTCAGTCCGTCTCTCCCGAAGTTCGTCTAGCTCACACCGCCATAAAAGCTGCCCTCGACCCCAAAGGTTTGCTCAATCCTGGTAAGTGGCTCTAGTTTTCATATTGCCTGTTTACACTCCCCTCATTCATGAACAACTCCATCTGGATACTTGCCTACTTCTGCCAGCACTATCAGGGCCGCGTCGAAATTGACAAGCAGGGGCAAGAACATTTGGTTACGCTCCGCGAACGGATGGAGCGCGAATACCTCCATCTCGCATGGAGCCGTGACGGGCGCCAATTCGAAGCGCTTAATGGCAACCAACCCACATGGCCCGATACATGGATGCGTGACCCCTTCGTCAATCGCGGCGCTGACGGCAAATTCCATTTGGTGGCTACCGGCCCCCGCGACGACGATGGCGTCCAACGCTCATGCCTCTACGCAGTTTCTAGCGATCTCATTCATTGGGAGACCCGCCAATTGCCCGTCATGAAGTCGGTGGCACAGGCCCGCAACGTTTGGGCGCCCGAATGGTTTTACGACGCCTCTACGGGCGAATATCTTCTCATCTGGTCTTCGTCCTTCGGTGACGTTGGTTGGAAAGAATCGCGCCTTTGGAGTTGCCGTACCCGCGATTGGCAAACCTTTTCTGAGCCAAGCGTCTACTTCGAACCGCCCTATTCGGTCATCGACGGTACTCTTATCGAACACGCTGGCACCTACTATCTATTCCACAAAGAAGAAGAGTTTGGTGCCCAAAAAGGTGAACGCCGCGCGATTCGCCTCGCAACCTCAACCTCGCCCGATGGCCCCTGGCAAATCATCGACGGCCCCCACGATGGCGCAGTCGTCCCCACCATCACTGAAGGCCCTGCCGTCTTGCCCGACCCGCAAAGCGACGGCTGGCTTTTGCTCTACGACTTCTGCGCCACCGATGACTACGGCGCCTCGAAATCGAACGACCTCATCCACTGGACCGAATTACCATCCTCCGAAGTCGCTTTCCCTGAAGCAGCCCGTCATGGTAGCGCCTTCGAAGTATCGGAAGAAGAATTTGCCGCACTCCAAAAAGCCTTCGGTGCTGTGGCCTGACAAGTAATCTGGCCTATTCAGAAGTTCACCACGATAAATTCTCTTCCCCGTTGTGAGCTGCTCTACACAAAACACCTCGGCGGAAGGTAACCTTCAGCTTCCATGCCCCAACACAATATCGTCTGGCTCAATGCCGATCATTATGCGTTCTTCCCCCATTTCTCTTTGAATCGCGATTTGATTAACACGCCCGCCTTCGACCGCTTAGGACGCGAAGGGGTTGTTTTCGACAACGCTTATACGATTTGCCCCCTCTGCACCCCGGCGAGGGCCTCTCTGGCGACGGGGCAATATCCGCATCGACACGGCATTTTGAACAATGGCGATACGACCGATTCTCGACGCGATTTCAAACCGGACGCCCCCTTACTACCCCATGATTTGCGTGTTGCGGGCTATCGTTCGGCGCTTTTCGGTAAGTGGCACGCCGTCGGAAGCGGCCCCACCACGGCCAGCGATTGCGGCTACGAAGGCTGGGCGCCTCCTCATTACGGCTCGGTTTATGATACCGCCGCTTACGCTGCCTATTTGGAGGAACTCGGACTTGAGCATCCTGAAGTAAACATCGAGTGGCATCTGAAAAAGTCCTCGCTGGTTGGCAAACGTCCGCTTCGCGAGACAGCGCAAGGTATCGAATTTCATCCGACTTGTGGCGTTATTGATGGTCCGCCCGAAACGCACGAATCTTATTTTCTGGCCCACTTAGCAAAGCGCTATTTGCATGAACGGGCACAAGATGGAGAACCGTTTTGTATGCGCATGGATACATGGGGGCCGCATCAGCCTTACTATGTTGCTCCACCGTTCGCCAACACAGTCAACCCTTCGGCTATTGCTCCGCCTCCCAATTTTGAGCAAACCTGGGATACCCGTCCTCTCCATCAGAAGCAATGCCTCGACGGCATTTTGCAAAGTGCCCTCACCCACACATGGGACGAGTGGGCGCCTATCGTTGCGCGTTGCTACGAACACATCTCCCTCGTCGATCATGCCTTCTTACAAGTTCTCAACACGCTCGATGAGCTTGGACTCAGCGATAACACGCTCGTTTTTTACTCTGCCGACCACGGCGATCTTCTCGCCGCTCATGGCGGTGGCTTCGATAAAGGTTGGTTGCTCGTCGAAGAAACCATCCGCATTCCTTTCGCCGCTCGCGGAGCGGGCGTGGTTCAGGGCGCCCAAAGTAAGGCGCTTGTTTCCAACCTCGACATCGTCGCCACTATCCGCGACGTAACAGGTGCATCTGTAGGTAATGAGGCCAAAGTTGACGGTGCCACCCTGACCCCGCTTTTGCAATCCCCCGAATTGTCAGGACGGGAGGCCCTGTTGATTGAAAGTCACGGGCACTACGGTCAGAAAGTCATTCAGCGTGTGGCCCGCTGGGCGAAGTGGAAATTTGTAGCCCACCTCAATGACCGCTATGAACTTTACGACCTCGAACGCGATCCATATGAACTCGAAAATCTGGCTCAATCACTAGAATCTGGACATATTTTGGCGTTCGGTTGCGAACAATTGCTGCGTCTGATGGAACAAAGCGACGATAACTCCGCCGATTCCCTCGCGCTTCGCGACCAAATTCAACGCACATTAAAAGCCTGTTAAATTCCCTACCTCTCCCCTCACAACTTTCACTTTTTTGTTGACGCAGCGCTATAGTTGCTGCACACTGGCGGTTATCACCAGGGGTGCCGAGTATTAATCGGCTGAGAGGGCAATGCCCAACCCGTTGAACCTGATCCGGCTCGAACCGGCGGAGGGAGCGTGATTGGAAAAGCCTTCTGGCCTTCTCAGTTTTCCTTTCCTTCGTGTGCATTACGTCAGGCCAAGGAGAACTATGACCGCACCCGAAATTGTCATGCCCGAACTCACCACCGGCCCTCTCACGGGAAGCCGCAAGGTGTATCTGACTTCGTCCATCAATCCTGAACTCCGCGTTCCGGCACGTGCCATTTCGCAAAGCCCAACGCGCGAAAAGTTCGGCACCGATTCCCGCCTCACTCCCAACCCCGACATCCTCGTCTATGATACCAGTGGTCCTTACACTGATGAAACTCCTCATACCGATTTAGCTACTGGGCTTCCCAGCGCCCGCCCCTGGCTTACTGGTCGCGCTGGCTCTCGTCCCACTCAACTCGCCCTTGCCCGTCAGGGCGTCATCACTCCCGAAATGGAGTACATCGCTATCCGCGAAAACATGCGTCAGTCGCAGGAGTTCGACTTGCGACAGCAGCACGCGGGCCGTAGTTGGGGCGCCAATATCCCCACTGAAATCACTCCCGAATTTGTGCGCGACGAAGTGGCCCGTGGCCGCGCTGTAATCCCAGCCAACCTTTGCCACCCCGAACTGGAGCCGATGATTATCGGGCGCAACTTCCTCGTCAAAATCAATGGTAACATCGGCAACAGCGCTGTGAGTTCCTCCATCGGCGAGGAAGTCGAAAAGTTGGTGTGGGCCACCCGCTGGGGCGCCGACACCGTCATGGATTTATCCACGGGCAAAGAAATCCACCAGACCCGCGAATGGATTCTGCGCAACAGCCCCGTTCCCATTGGCACCGTTCCCATCTATCAGGCGCTCGAAAAAGTCAACGGCGTCGCCGAAGACCTGACATGGGAGGTCTACCGTGACACCCTCATCGAACAGGCCGAACAGGGAGTCGATTACTTCACCGTCCACGCGGGCGTTCGTTTGCCCCACTTGCCACTCACCGCTCGTCGTCGCACCGGAATCGTGTCGCGTGGCGGCTCGATCTTGGCTAAGTGGTGCCTGTCGCACCACCGCGAGAACTTCCTCTACACCCACTTCGAGGAAATCTGCGAAATCATGGCCGCCTACGACATCACCTTCAGCCTCGGCGATGGCCTTCGCCCCGGCTCTATTGAAGATGCCAACGATGACGCGCAGTTCGCCGAACTCGACACTTTGGGCGAACTTACTAAAATCGCCTGGAAGCACGATGTCCAAACCATGATCGAAGGCCCCGGTCATGTGCCCTTGCATATGATTCGCGAGAACATGACCCGCCAACTCGAAGCCTGCGACGAGGCGCCGTTCTATACCCTTGGCCCCCTCACCACCGACATCGCGCCCGGCTACGACCACATCACCAGCGCCATCGGCGCGGCTAATATCGGTTGGTATGGTTGCGCCATGCTGTGCTACGTCACGCCCAAAGAACACCTCGGTTTGCCCAACAAAGAGGATGTGCGCGAAGGCGTCATGGCTTATAAAATCGCTGCCCACGCCGCCGACTTGGCCAAGGGATTCCCCGGCGCACAAGACCGCGACAACGCGCTCTCCAAGGCTCGTTTCGAGTTCCGTTGGAACGACCAGTTCAACCTGTCGCTCGATCCTGACCGTGCCCGCTCGATGCATGACGAAACCTTGCCCGCCGAAGGCGCCAAAACCGCGCATTTCTGTTCGATGTGTGGCCCCAAGTTCTGCTCAATGCGTATATCTCAGGACTTGAAAGGCGAACTGCTGCAAGGTCTCAACGACAAAGCCCAGGAGTTCCGTGACAAAGGCGGTCTCATCTATCTGTCGGCGCCCGAAGCGGAAATCGCCACCTCATGAGCGTTTCGTCCCTGATAGGACGCCTCTACCTCGTCGCCACGCCGCGCCCGAACTTATCTAACGATGAGTTCGTGGCGCGCGTGACGGCGGCACTCGACGGTGGTATCGATGTGCTGCAACTGCGCTGCAAAGAGTGGGAGGCGAAGCAGATAATCGAACTCGCTCATCGTGTGCGCCAGGTCGCGGCAGAGCGCGATGTACCTTTCTGGATTAATGACCGGGTAGACATCGCCCTCGCTACCGAAGCCGATGGTGTCCATTTGGGCCAAAACGACTTGCCCGTCGAGTGGTCGCGCCGCATCGCTCCTCATTTGGCGATTGGCCGCAGTACCCACGCGCCCGAACAGGCACTTGCCGCTGTCGCCGAACAACCCGACTACATCGCTACCGGCCCCGTCTACGTCACTCCGACCAAACCGGGCCGCGCCGCAGTTGGTCTTGACTATGTCCGCTGGGCTGCCGCCAATGTGCAGTTGCCCTGGTACGCCATCGGCGGTATCGACTCTTCTACTATCGAAGAAGTCGTTGAAGCCGGAGCAAGCCGCGTCGTAGTGGTGCGCGCCGTTCTCGACGCCCCCGATCCCGCCAAAGCAGCAGCCCAACTCCGAACCGCACTCGATAACCGAGTACCTCACTAAAAACTAGCCAGCAGGAACTAAAATGCAAGTCAACGGAGAACCATTCGAATACACCCCTGAGCTGACGTTGCACGCGCTATTAGACCAACTCAACGTGAAGCGCGAGGGGGTAGCCGTCGCAGTGAACGACGACATTTATGCGGGTATTCGTGTACCGGATGTCGTGCTTCAACCCGACGATGTCATCGACATTGTGCGAATCACGGCAGGAGGCTGAAATCATGACACCAACTTTATCTTTACCCACGACCAATGACGCGCTCACCATCGGCGGGCGCGAATTTGAGTCGCGTCTGATGCTGGGCACAGGCAAATTCAGCGATTTTGGCGTGATGCGCGAAGCCATCGAAGCCAGCGGCGCCCAAATCATCACTGTCGCCATCCGCCGCGTTGAACTGGGTGCCCCCGGTCACGAAGGTTTGCTCGATGCTCTCGACCTCGACCGATTGCAACTTCTGCCCAACACGGCGGGTTGTCGCACTTCTGCTGAGGCACTGCGCGTCGCGCGTTTGGCCCGCGCCCTTACAGGCGTCAACTGGGTCAAGCTCGAAGTCATTCCCGACCCACGCTATCTTTTGCCCGATAGCCTCGAAACCCTGCGTGCTGCTCATCTGCTGGTTGACGAAGGTTTCGTCGTATTGCCCTATGTCCAGCCCGATGCCGTGCTGGCCCGCCAACTTGAACAGGCTGGATGCGCGACCGTGATGCCGCTCGCCAGTCCCATTGGCTCTGGCCGAGGGCTTTTGGCCCGCGCCCTTATCGAAACCGTCATCGACGGCGCCACTGTCCCCATCGTCGTTGATGCTGGTTTGGGAGTACCCAGCGAAGCCGCGCAAGCGATGGAAATTGGCGCCGATGCTGTTCTGGTTAACACCGCTGTCGCCGAGGCCAAAGACCCCGTCCGCATGGCGGCGGCATTCGCTATGGGTGTTCGTGCTGGTCGCGAAGGCTATCTCGCGGGGCGTATGGAAATGCGTTCCCATGCCAGTCCCAGCAGTCCCACGCAGGGCGTTGTGCGTTTGCCCGATCCCGAACAGCCGGAGGGTGCTACTTCTAAGTGATCGCCGTAATCGGCGGCGGACTGATCGGCTCGTGCGTCGCCTTCGAACTCAAACACGCGGGCGAAGACGTGCTGGTTTTTGACGCCGATCTGCCCGGTGCTGCATGGCGAGCAGGTGCTGGGCTGCTGACACCAAGCGGCGAACGTTTGGGCGGAACTGCACTCGAAGCCGCCGCCAAACACAGCCTGTCACTTTGGCCTGATTTCGCTCGCCGTCTGGAATCGGCATCGGGCCAAAACGTTGGTTTTAGATCGGGCGTCTACCGTATCGCGCTTAATGATAATGAGGCCAAGGAGTTGGAAGTCGATAGAGATGGAGAACCCTGTGTGCCCCCGATGCCTCACCTGAAAGGTGCCCGTTTCCACGCCGACGAAGGTTGTGTCCACCCGCCCAGCATCCGCACTGCTGCACTTGTTGGACAAGACATTGAGCGCTCGCGAGTCGAAAGTCTCGAACCCACCCATGCGGGCGTCCGCATCCATACCGAAACCGCGACGTTCGAGGCCCGCATCGCCGTGCTTTGTTGTGGTGCTTGGAGTAGCCGCTTCGGTTTGCCTGTGTATGCAATGCAGGGACAGGCGCTTCTTCTCGACGGCTCGCCCGATACGCCATCTTTATATGGCTTACCTCAAAGTGGCGCCAGTCAGTACGCGCTAGGGCGCCGCGATGGGGTCTACATCGGGGCGACCGTCCGCGAAACCACGACCGAAGCCACTTACCCCGATTCCGAGGCGACTCTGGCTCTTCGACGTAAAGCCCAACTGCTTCTCGGTGCTGAAAAGGCCAACGCCCCCGCCATAAAACAACTGGTTGGTTTTCGCCCCACCACACCCGATGGACTACCCATCATTGGCCCTCATCCCCATCTTGATAATGTTCTGGTCGCCACCGGGCATTCGCGCCACGGTGTTCTGCTCGCCCCCTTCACTGCCCAAAGGGTACTTACACAAGTTCAGGAAATGATGAAACAATCCTCTTTGCTCAAGGTGGCGGCATGAAAGCAGTCTGTCTAACTATTGCTGGCTCCGATTCCGGCGGCGGCGCGGGCATTCAGGCCGACCTCAAAACCTTTGCTGCGCACGGGACTTTCGGCACCAGTGCCATTAGCCTTATAACTGCCCAGAATACGCGCGGCGTCACTGCCGTTCAAACCCTCGACCCCGAATTGGTGCGCGCCCAAATCCGCGCCGTGCTGGAAGATTTTCCTGTCGCTGCCGTCAAAACCGGAGCACTCGGTAACGCCGCTATCATCGAAGTTGTCGCCGACGAGTTGCGTGGTCGCAACCTGCCGCTCATCGTAGACCCGGTTATGCTCGCTAAAAGTGGCGATGTCCTCATCGAACCTAACGCCGTTGAGGTCATGAAAACTCAACTTTTCCCACTGGCGACTTTAATCACCCCCAACTTACCCGAAGCCGAAGTTCTACTTGGTCTGGAAACAGGTTCGCTCAGTGATGAGGGTGCCATTCAAGCGCTTCTAAAAAGCGTCGCTCCATTCCCCGTTCTTCTCAAAGGTGGGCATGGCGAGGGAGCGACCCTATACGACCATCTATGGCTGAGCGACGGCTATCAAACCTGGGGGGCGCCACGCCAGAACACCCGCCACACCCACGGTACTGGATGCACCCTATCGGCGGCAATCGCTGCTCAACTGGCTTTGGGAGCCTCTTTGCCTGTGGCTGTCGAACGCGCCCGCGACTACGTCGCTGCCGTGATGCGAAATGCTCCCGGTTTGGGTGGGGGCGCTGGCCCACTCGAACACTTTCCGCCCACGTGGTCGCTTAATTCGTGATTCGTCGGGTGTTCGGTAACTCGATGGCGCTATGGGCTGTTCGGTACTGAGTGGGGCTTTGGCCAAAATGCGCCTTGAACTGTCGCGAAAACAAAAATATATCGCGATAGCCTAGGTCGTGGGCTATTTCTGAAACCGTCTGCGGCGATTCAAGCAAGCGCAACGCCGCCATCTTCAGGCGCTCCTGAAGCACGAAATTGCGTGGCGCCACACCAAATGTGTGTCGGAAACAACGCGAGAAATAATCGGGCGTCAAGCTGACCGCCTCCGCTAATTCGCGTGCCCCCACCGAGAAGTTCGTTTCGATAAGCACGCGCCGAACGATAGCCCTCTGCGCGCGCGATAGCTTGCCCCGCTCATTTTCGTCTTGCTGGTGCCGAATTATTTCGCTCAATAAACACGCCAGTAATCCTCGCATCCGTGCCTCGCTGTGCGTCCCCGGTTCGCTCGCTTCATCCACGATATGGTTAATCCACTTTTCGCACTCTCTCGCCCCCTGAAGATGTAAATACGGGCGCTCGAAAGGCAAAAAATTATCGTTCTCATCCATCGCTTTCAGCCGGAATCGCCATACGACCAACTCTTCATCTTGTTGTTTCGAGTAATCCAGTAGCGTTCCGCGCGCTCCCCACAACAAATCACCTGTTATAATTCGCCGCGTTTCACCGCCCATTTGGGCATCAAATGCCCCTTCTGCCACAAAATACAGCAGATGTTCGCTTTGTGAGTGCAGCTTGGCCACCCAGCCTCGTTGCGCGCGCATCCGGCTCGCTACCCCCGCCAACGATACCTCAAATCGCGCCCCCTCTTTGAACAGCGCTACAAACCAATCCTCAAAAAGCGACGAGTCACTCATAAAACTACACCACCGGTTCAGTGCAAAAGTTTAGAGCTTGGAGCTATGGTTCAACTGCTGCCCGATTCGTACTCTTTCCATCGTTTCCAAATCCAATCGTATGAACGCTTCAACCGGTTTGAACCGTGAGTCCCACGAGTTCGATGTCTGTGTCATTGGTGGTGGCATGGCGGGTCTTTGTGCGGCCATCGCATCAGCACGTGGCGGTGCTAAAACCGCCCTTCTCAACGACCGCCCAGTGCTGGGTGGTAATGCCTCTTCCGAAGTCCGTATGTGGATTTGCGGCGCCCACGGCAAAGGCAACAAAGAAACCGGCATCCTCGAAGAAATCCAACTCGAAAACCTGTATCGCAACCCATCGCTCAACTATTCGGTGTGGGATAGCGTGCTGTGGGGAGCCGCTGCGATGCAGCCCAACCTGACGCTCATTCTCAATGCCTCCTGCGCCGATGCTACCATGCAGGGCGAAAGCATCGAAAGCGTGCGTGCCTGGCAAAGCACCACCCAGACATGGCATCATATCGCTGCCCACCTCTTCATCGACTGTTCGGGTGACTCGATTTTGGCAGCTCTCACCCCCGCCGAGTTTCGCCGGGGACGCGAGGCCCGCGAAGAGTTCGGCGAGGATATTCAGCCCGAACGTGGCGACCAGAAAACGATGGGAAACTCGCTTCTCATCCAAATCCGCCGCACCGACGAACCCCAACCGTTCATTGCCCCCTATTGGGCCTATCGTTTTTCACGTCCCGAAGACTTGCCGAACCGAATGCGCGGTGTTCAAGGCAATAACTTCTGGTGGATAGAAATCGGCGGCTTGAAAGACACCATCAAAGACGCCGAACATATAGGAAGCGAACTGCACCGCATTACCTACGGTGTGTGGGACTACATCAAAAATCGCGCTCCCGAAAATCAGGAGGCTGCGAACTGGGCGCTTGAATGGGTGGGCAGCCTGCCCGGTAAACGCGAAAGCCGTCGCTATGTAGGCGACCATATCCTCACTCAAAACGATGTCCGCGACGGCGGGAAATTCGACGACATTATCGCCTACGGTGGTTGGAGCATGGATGATCATCACCCGGCTGGCCTCTATTTCCCCGGCCCGCCTACTATTTTCCATCCCGCTCCATCACCCTACGGCATCCCATACCGCAGCCTCTACTCGCGCAATGTGCCGAACCTACTGTTCGCCGGACGCAACATCTCTGTTACCCATGCAGCGCTCAGCTCAACGCGCGTGATGGCGACCTGCGCTCTTATCGGTCAAGCCGCCGGAACCGCCGCAGCCCAATGCATCCGCCAGCGCTGCCAACCCCGCGACCTCTCCAGTGGCCCCCGTTTACGCGAATTGCAGCAAGCCCTTATGACCGACGATTGCTGGCTTCCCGGCCTCCGTCGCCAACCCGACGAACTCGCAATGAGCGCCCGTCTATGCGGCGCTGGCGAAACCGAATTTCTGCGCGACGGCTTCGACCGCAACATCGGCGAAGAAGAACACACATGGATAGGAGAGCAGGGCGCCACCCTCGAATACCAATGGAAAGAACAGGTTAATGTTCAGGGAGTCCGATTAGTCCTCGACTCCAACCTGAATCACGAGAAGCGGATGCCTGCCTCCTATCCGCAAAAAGGCAACCGTTCCCTGATGCCCTCGACGCTACTACGTCGTTTCCGCCTCGAAACCCTCGATTCCAACGGCAATTGGCACATTGCCCACGAGGAAGCCAACAACAGCAAGCGCTTGGTCGAAATCGAGCTGCCTGCTCAAACGAAAGGCCTACGCCTAATCCCCGAACAATCATGGGGCGAAGGCCCTGCCCACATTTCCAGTTTCGAGCCTCTTTCACGCTGGAACGGCAAAATACCCCGCCCCATCTCTACCACGTTCTGGAGCGACGTAGTAACCCAAATCGCCCCCGAAGATTTAGAGCCGCCTGCCGCCACATCTAATGCTAAGGTGGGTTCGCACAGCGCCTGACCGCACACGCCAATGGGAGACGAAATTATTCGTCTCCCATTGGTATTTATGACTAAATGTTGCGCTCAATCCTCTTCTATCTCAATACCGTGTTTCTTGGCGGCACGCTTGATACGACCTTTGATGGTTTTGACATCGTCCGCACCATATTTTTCGGCGTTGTGCGGGTGATTGATGTAGCTCCATGCGGCTCGTACGTGGTCGGGCGTATCAATCGGGTATTTGTTGTTAGTCGGGTCGGCGAACTCTACATCGCCATATTCATGTTCCCCACGTCCGGGGTTGACATCTTCGCGACGGTCGATTTTCTGACTCATCTAAATCCTCCCTTTGTTGACTTGGCAGTCAGTCGTTATCGAGATGGCGGTCGATTTCTTCCATCAAACTTTTGCGCTCGCGGTGGGATTTCTCGTAATCGCGAATTTTTCTCACGTCATTGCGCTGAAGTTTCGAGATGCGCGAAGTGACTTCTTCGACTGTCAGCCCATCGTAGTTCTTGATGGGTAAGTCGCGGTCTGGAGACTCGCCCTTGCGATCTTCTTCGCGGGCAGCCTGTGTTTCGCCGAGTTCTGCGCGCTGTTTGTTGACGATACGCGCGGCAACTTCCTCTTCTCGGCCTTTATAACGACTTTCATGCTCGAACTTGTCTTTAAGTTCTTCGTATTCGTGTTCCCGTTTGGGACTGGCTCCTCGTAACATGATCTACTCCTTAGCACTTACCAGAGAGCAAGCCGAAAGCCTGAACCCTTAATTCAGTCCTAATGTCGGGCTTTTGCCTACAAATGGCTGGTATAAGTGGGAGAATTCGCCGTGCGAATTTTCTGTCATTGGTCAAATTCTACCTGTAGGATATGATTTGGACCTAAAAAGAGGAAGCGCGCGTTTATACTTTCACGTTTCTGCTTTTATGTCTTTGGATACAGCGACCGATTTTCACTTAACTCATCTGCGTGAGTTGGAGTCCGAAGCCATCTTTGTGCTTCGCGAAACCGCCGCGCAGTTTCAAAATCCTGGCCTCCTTTTTTCGGGTGGTAAGGACTCCATTGTAATGGCGCATCTGGCGCGCAAGGCGTTCTTTCCTTCCCTCATTCCGTTTCCGCTCGTTCACGTGGATACAGGCCACAACTTCCCCGAAACCATCGCCTACCGCGACCAGTTCGTCAAAGATTATGGCGCGCGTCTGGTCGTGGGCTATGTACAGGATTCCATCGACCGGGGAACTGCCGTCGAAGAGATTGGTCCTACTGCCTCGCGTAACTCCATCCAATCCGTGACCCTTCTGGAAACCATCGAAGACAACGACTTCGATGCTATGCTCGGTGGCGGACGGCGCGACGAGGAAAAAGCGCGCGCTAAAGAGCGTTTCTTCTCGCATCGTAGCGCCTTCGGCCAATGGGAGCCGAAGAACCAGCGCCCCGAATTGTGGAACATCTTCAACGGGCGTAAAGCTTTCGGCGAGCATTTTCGCGTCTTCCCGCTTTCCAACTGGACGGAAATGGACGTGTGGCAGTACATCCGCGCTGAGCAAATCCCGTTGCCGAACTTGTACTTCTCGCACCAGCGCCGCGTTTTCTTGCGTGGCAGAGCGTGGCTCGACACAGAAACCGGCTTTGTTGCACCTCAACCGGGTGAACATGTGGAGGAGCGCACCGTGCGTTTCCGCACCATTGGCGATGTGACCTGTACTGGCGCGGTCGATTCGCGCGCCGATAACCTCGACGACATCATTGCTGAAGTTGCAGCTGCCCGTCAAACCGAGCGTGGTACACGCGCCGACGACCAGCGCAGCGAAACCGCGATGGAAGACCGCAAGCGCGAGGGCTACTTCTAAACACAGAGAACACGAAGCAACAAGAGAAGCACAAAGTGTGGCAGGAGAGTGAATTGAACCTCATTCAATCCTCTGTGTTTCTCATGCTTCTTTGTGTTTATGCACATCATGTCGCATTCGTTACCACGCATCAGCATTCGCAATGAGCGATTCAGCGCCGAAATTCTTTTGCAGGGCGCTCAGTTGATGCACTTTGAGCCGAGCGGCCAAAAACCGTGGATTTTCCAGAATGCCCAGACTCCGTTCGAGTCGGGCCTGGAAATCTACGCGGGTGTGCCACTGGTATTTCCGTGGTTCAACCGTCTTAAGCAGTATCCCGAAGCGCCCAACCACGGTTTCGCGCGACAGGCGCAGTGGTCGCTCGAACATCAAAGCGAGGATGGGACGCAGGTTTCACTGGTTCTATCAAGCGACGATGTGCGGCAGCAGGGAATCGATTCGCCCGCGTGGAGCGGCGAGTTTCTGGCGCGAATGAAATTCTCATTCAGCGAGTCGTTGGGGCTATGCTTCGAGGTTGAGAACCGCGACACGCGCGCCATCTCGTTCGAGTGCGCTTTCCATCCCTACTTTGTGGTTTCGGATGTGCGAAAGACCACTATTGAAGGCTTGCCCGATGGGGTATGGTTGGGGAATGAAACGGAAGCTGCGCAGGGCGGCACTCTGCAATTTCCGCCATTCGGGGCGCGGTTGTTTGTTGAATCGAATGGCCCTATCGTTATTCGCGAACCGGAGCGCAGCTTTCGGCTTGTAGAGCGGGGCGGCTGGCTTTCGAGCGTGGTGTGGAACCCCGGCGAGGCGATGGCGGATTTGACCGAGGCCGATTGGCCGAACTTTGTCTGTGTCGAGTCGGGCGCTTTAAGAAGCAACGCGGTTTCCCTCCAACCGGGCGAAGCCTATGCACTCGATGTGGAAGTTGAACTGAATTGAACACTATGGACTTACTCCGATTTTCTACATGCGGCTCGGTTGATGATGGTAAATCAACGCTGATTGGCCGTTTGCTATACGATTCGAAATCTATTTTTGAGGATCAACTGGAAGCGGTTGAAAACTCGTCGCGCAAGCGTGGCGACGAGAACGTAAACCTGGCGTTGTTGACCGATGGCCTCAAAGCCGAACGCGAGCAGGGCATTACTATCGACGTGGCCTACCGCTACTTCGCTACGCCCAAGCGCAAGTTCATCATCGCCGATACTCCCGGTCACGTGCAGTACACGCGCAACATGGTGACGGGGGCCTCGACCTCGCAACTGGCCATTGTGCTGATTGACGCCCGTAAAGGCGTTATCGAGCAGACGCGGCGCCACTCCTTCCTCGTCAACTTGCTTCGCATCAACCACATTGTGTTGGCGATCAACAAGATGGACCTGGTTGATTTCGACCAGAACAGATTTAACGAGATCGAGAACGAATACCGCGCTTTTGCTTCGGGGTTGGAAAATCCGATGGAGATTACCGCCATCCCGTTGGCGGCGCTTCATGGCGACAACATCGTGGATGCTTCGGACAACATGCCCTGGTACTCTGGCCCGACGCTGTTGGAACACCTCGAAACCATCGAAGTTCTCGATACCGAGAACCACGAGGATGCTCGTTTTCCGGTGCAGTGGGTCATCCGTCCGCAAAGCGACGCCTACCCTGATTTCCGCGCCTTTGCGGGCCGTGTCGCGGGCGGCGTGTTCCGGCCCGGTCAGAGAGTGACGGCGCTCCCATCGGGGTTTGAGTCGACTATCAAGGCGATTCATACCTACGAGGGCGATTTGGAAGAAGCCTTTGCTCCGCTGTCGGTTTCGATTTCGCTCGAAGATGAAATCGACATCTCGCGCGGTGACATGATCGTAGCCACCGACGATTTGCCCCGCCATGAGCAGGAACTTAACGCCACCATCTGCTGGTTCAGCGAGAAGAAATTGATCCCGCGCGGCAAATACTATTTGCGCCACACGACGCGCGAAGTTCAGGCCATCGTTTCGGCTCTGAATTACAAGGTGGACATCAACACCTTGGAGCGCGATGAAGATACGGCGAACTTTGCGCAGAACGACATCGGGCAGATTCATATCCGTACCAGCGCGCCGCTGTTCTTTGACGCCTACACCCGCAACCGGGCAACTGGTTCATTTATTTTGATAGATGCAGGGACGAACGAAACCGTCGCTGCGGGCATGATCGAGTAGCATGAAGCGAGGCCAAACTGGCCTCGCTTTTTTGTTGGTCTTAAGAGAAAATTGATGTGTAAAATTATGGCGACCTCTCCCAACAATGGCCCCAACTCCCCTTCGCCCGCCGAGCCAAGGGCAATGTATCTTCCCGCTCCACCCTCCATTGAGCGCACCCACCCACGTTGGATAATCCCACTTGGTGTTGCTTTGGCGACCCTCGTACTCGCATCGGGGTTGGGCTATCGCTATTGGCTATCCACGCCGCAATATTCGCTGCTCCGCGCTAAATCGGCCTTTGATGCGCATGACTTGGCGACCTTCGAGAAATATGTCGCCATTGACCAGTGCGCCGAAGCTGTTACCGATGACGTTTTTGCTGAGGCTTTGAAAAAATCGCGCGCGCAGTCGGTAAATGACGCGGATCCGTTCGTCGCGGCTGGCCGCAAAATGGCCGAAGGTCTTCTGGAAATCCTCAAGCCGACCATTACTGGCGTAGTGAAAAAAAAGGCCCGCGAATATGTTTCAACCGGGGAGCTAACTTTATCGGGGGTTTCAGGCACAGGTTCATCAAGCCCCGTCGATCTGGAAGAAATTAAGAACAGTATCGTCAGCGATGGTTTGCATTTTGAGGGTGTGGGCAGTGTCACTGTTGATAACAACACAGCCACCGTTGAATTGCACTTCCACAACGATAAGAAGAACGCTGATCAGCCTGCACTGCTTGAAATGCGCCGTGTCGAGAACTATTGGCAAGTCTCGCGTTGGAAAAATCCTATCCAGTGGATGCCACAGGAATCTTTTAATGTAGGTGGCTAACGAAAAGGACGAAGCATTCGCTTCGTCCTTTTTGCTTTTTAGCCGCCCGATTTGTTGGCGCTGGAACGCATTGGCTTGGACGTTCCCTGTGTGCCGCCACCCTTTCCTGCATCGGTTGGGTCGGGCGTTTTGTTTTTGGCGGCTCGGTTGCTCGCCTGTTCAGCCTGGCGGGCTTTGACACGCTCCAGAGGAGACAATGGTTTTGCGGGTTGATCGGAAGAATCGCTCATATCAAAGAATTAAGATTAGCGCTTCTGGCTCAGGTTGCGTCTAATTTTCCTGACATATCGCCTCCTTCACACTTTAATCTTCTTATTAGTGGCTTTGCTACCCTGATGGTGAGATTTGTAATTATGACCGAACGACTTCAAAGTATTCGTCCGCGTTTAGAAGAATTGTCCCGTCTTGATCCTGACTGCTTGCTGGGATGTGGGACTGATTATGAGTTAGAGCCTCCTCTGAGTGAGGCTCAAGTCCTTGCCTTTGAAGGGGAGCATGGGGTTGTTTTGCCAACTGATTATCGCCGATTTTTGCTCGAAGTCGGCAGTGCCGGGGTAGGGCCGGGCTATGGTCTCAATCCGCTTGGTGATATGCAACATCTGAATCGAGAGAAATTGCCCGCTAACTTTCTCGCTGCGCCATTTCCCTTAATTGAGTCGTTCCCTGAAGATAGCGATTCTGATGAATCAAAATCAGAAGATACTTCTTTGGATAAATGGGTGACAGGAGCATTTTGCTTGAGCCACTGGGGATGCGGGATGTACGATCTATTGGTCGTATCAGGAGTTGAGCGCGGCCACATATGGATGGATGATAGGACGAATGATGCGGGTGTTTTTCCAGTTGCACCCAATCGCGAACATTTCGGAGAGTCGCAAGAAGAGGTGTTTGTTTTCACAGCTGCCGAAGGCGAAGAGCGTACCCGTTTTCTGGATTGGTATGAGTGGTGGCTCGACTGGTGCTTTGAGGAAGTTAAATCGCTCTATGAGGATGAGTAACATGGTTTGCGTGCCTAAACTCTGTGGAGTCGTTTTTGCCGTTAATAAAGGCTGTTGATGCCCCCGAATCGTCCGCTTGGTTTGCTGCGTTTGCCCGAACAAAATCCGTCGCGGGCGTTGTTCAACCGAATCGCTCTGGCTGTTGGGTTGATTGTATTGGTTTCGCTGGGGTTGTGGCTCGACCGAAACGGTCTGAAAGACCAGTTGCATCCCGACCGGCCTATTCGGTTCGTGGATGTGTTCTATTTCACTGTCGTATCGCTGACGACGGTAGGATATGGCGACATCGTCCCCGTGACGGGGTTTGCCCGCTTTGTGAACGCGGTGTTTTTGACGCCAGTTCGGTTGGTGGTGTGGGCTATTTTTCTGGGCACAGCTTACGAACTGGTTCTGCTGCGCACGCGCGAAAGTTTTAGAATGCGACAACTCAAAAATCGACTGACTAACCATATCATCGTGTGCGGCTTTGGCGTGCGCGGACAGGCGGCGCTGAGTGAGCTGCGCGCACATGGTCACCTGAACTCGGAGATCGTGGTTATCGAGCTGAGCGAGGAAGCCGCCGCGCGGGCCACGAGCGAAGGCTTGCCCGTTCTGGTGGGCGATGCGTCACACGAATCGGTGTTGCAAGCGGCCAGTATCGAGGACGCGGGGCACATTCTGGTGTCGCCACATTCCGACGACCAATGTGTATTGATTTGCCTCACGGTGAGGGCATTGAACTCAAAGGTGCGGCTGATTGCGGCTGCGCGCGAAGAGGAGAACATCAAGCTCATCTATCGCGCTGGGGCTGACGTGGTGGTGGCTCCGGCTGTGACGGGAGGGCGATTGATGGGGGCGGCGGTTCAGCAAGTGGCAGTGCCACGATTCCTGAATGACTTGCTGACTTATGGCGAGGGGTTGGAAGCGGCTGAATATCATATTTCGGCAGCAGAAGCAGGAAAGACGTGGCCTCAGATCGGGGAATTGGAGGACAAGTTGGTACTGGGTATTGCGCGCGACGAGAACTCGATTTTGTATGACCGTTGCCGCGAGTTACCACTTCAGGCGGGTGACATCGTAGTCTATTTACGCGATGGGGATGGACTGCCTCGGAGAAACTCCGTGTCGCGTGTGTGAGTGTTCTTGAGTTGTTGTCCGAATTGAATAACCTTTATTGTTGCCTTCCGTCACTTAGACGATGACATCAAGGTTGGAGCCAACCGAGAAGTACGGATACGGTGATGAGTGAGGCGGCAGTGGAGAGCAGAATAACACGGGATGTCATCGCTGCTTCTCGATGATAGAATTCGGCGAGCATGTAAGGCCCGGTGCCTGTTGGCAAGGCGCTCATCAAAATGGCGGTGTTGGCCCAAATTGGTGGCAGGGGCAACACGCGCATCACCAGTAACCATGTCAATGCGGGCTGGGCGATGAGTTTCAGTGCCACGAGAAAGAGTGCATTACGTCGTGCTCCTGGCACTGGTATTTTCTGCTCTACCGATTTTTCGGCGGCTAAGAAGAGGCCAATTGAAACCAGAGCGCAAGGTGTTGCTGCGCCGCCCAGCAGTTTTAAGAATTGCTCGGCGGGGGCTGGAGTGGTGAAGCCGCAGAGGGAATAGGCTATTCCGGCAAGTGGAGCCAGAATCAGCGGATTGCGGAGGAGTTTGAGGGTGATGACTGACAACACTTTTCCCATGTGGCGTTCTTGTTGCAGGCCCAATTCCACGAAGAAGACGCCGGCTGCAAAGACCACGCATACCGTGAGAATGGTGGCGATGATAGCCGGGGCCAAACTCTCGCTACCCAACGTCAGCGCACACAATGGCAAACCTATGAAGCCAGTATTGGCGTAAGAGGCTCCCAAACTATCAATGCTGGCATCGACTATATGGCGTGACTGGAATAAGCGTAGCGCCAACGCACCGCTAAACACCAGTGCAGAACTGAGGCAATAGGCAAGAAGAAAGCGGGGTTGGTTTAGGGTGCTGAGTTGCGTGTGCGACAGAACATCGAATAGTAACGCGGGCAATGCCAGATAGACCACGAACTTATTCAGCTCGGAGGCCGCTGTTTCACCGAGAAGTTGACGTTTGCGACAAATGTATCCCGCCAAAATTAAGGCGAAGATGGGAATAACTATGGGCAACGTCTTTTGCATGAACACCTTCGGCGCTCCCAATGGCGCCTTGTATTCGAGGAGTCTAGGGAGGGTTATTATTGCTGTCCAATACATTAAATAGTGCGAATTGATACCCTGTAGTGCATGGATAATAGTTCTAATTCAGCCTTTTCCAAAGGAGATTGTTGTGCTTGATGTTCGTCAATTGCACTACTTCGTGGCTGTCGCTGAGACATTGCATTTTGGGCGTGCGGCAGCGCGATTACATATGGCTCAGCCACCTTTGAGCCGCCACATCGCTATGCTCGAACAAGAGTTGGGTGTGAAGCTCTTCGAGCGCACTTCACGCCGAGTGGCATTGACCGCTGCTGGAAGCCAATTACTGCGCGATGCCTATCAACTGCTGGCAACTCTGGAAGAAATTCCTGGTCGTGTTCGCGCTACTAGCCGGGGTTTAATGGGGGAAGTCAAGGTGGGGTTCACCATGTATGCGGCTAACAGTGTGTTGCCGAGATTGGTGCGTCGTTTTCGAGAGGAGTATCCGGCAGTCGAAATTGTATTACGCGAGGGATTACCGCAACAGTTGGTCGCTGAACTGTTGGATAACAAACTGGATGTCGCTATCACTATCCGGGGAGAGACTGGATTTGGGTTAGAAACGCGCATTGTGTGGCAAGAGCCGCTGTGTGTTGTGCTACCAGAGGACCATCCGCGTGCGGAAGCGGCAATTCTACATTTGGAGGAGTTGCGCGATGATGCTTTCATCCTAGTTTCGCGCGACACAACGCGCGTGCTGCACGATATGGTGGTAACTTCCTGTCGGGCGGCGGGTTTCGAGCCGAACGTCATGCTAGAAACGCAGTTGCAGCAAACCATTGTGAGTCTTGTGGCGGAAGGATTAGCAGTGGCGCTAGTGCCGGATTCTATGCGGCGGGTGCGTATGGAGGGGGTGGTTTATCTACCTCTAGTCGATGCTCCACTAATCGACCAAGTCGTTGCACTAACGCCTGATAACCGCAACCCATCGGCATTGGCGATGGCAGAGTTCGCTGCTTCGATGAGCCGCGATAGTTGATTAGAAAGAGGGCAGGGAAAAGCCCATCAACCGTTATTGAGTCGATGGGCTTTGAGGGAATTGGGTTGCGGGTTATTCAGTTCCGAAGGCGCGATCTCCGGCGTCGCCCAGACCGGGGACTATGAAGGCGTTTTCGTTGATTTCGGGGTCGATGGCGGCGCAGAATATCTGCACGTTCGGGTAATGGGCAGCGATGTTTTCCAGAGCGGGCTTAGAAGCGAGTAGGGAAATGACGCGAATCATTTCCTGTTTGGCGCCTCGTGCGTGCATGGCATCGAGAACTTGAATGAGAGTGCCGCCCGTGGCCAGCATCGGCTCTAAGATGAGGTAGCGTCCGCCTTCAGGGAGTTTCGAGGGCAAGCGGGTGAGGTAGCAGGTCGCCTCGGCGGTTTCTTCGTCGCGCCGATAGCCGACGTGCAGAATTTTTGCATCGGGGAGAAGTGGAAGACAGCCCTCTACCAGTGCTAGGCCCGCGCGCAAAATGGGCACGATTTCGACCTGCGATTCCTTATCGACTATACGCCCCGGTGTTTCGACGCCCAATGGAGTTGGGACCATGACCTCGCGGGTTGGGAGCCAGTCGCGGCAGCACTCGTAGGTGAGGAACTGCCCCAAGGCAACGACGGCGGCGCGAAATTGAGGTGTCGCCGTGTCAATGTGGCGGCATTGGGCGATATGGTGGTCGATGAGCGGATGATTGGGAACGTGGGCCTGTGGAAATGAAGACATAGAAAAACCTCTCAAATTCTATCGTTATCGAGCGAACTGCGGGCGTTAGGGAAAGAATCGTGCCGGGAGATTATCTCGCAGCAATAGTCAGCAAAGAGCAGATGTATAAAGAAAGGAATGTATAATAGCTGGCTTAACTTAGCTGAGAGAAATCGGGAGAAGAAAATGGACACACAACTTATTGGATTATGGAGCGCTAATGAATATGAAGGGTGGGGTGGTCCCGCAGAAGAAATACTTATTTTCAAGGCTGATGGCACGGGGCGTTATGAAGTAATTAATTACTTCCCAGAATTTGTTGAACTCTTCGAGTGGAGAGTAACGGCTCCTGGATACATTTCACTGCTTGGTTTTAAGAAGATCAGCCATGAGGGTGAGGGGAAGACATCGGAAGAGCCATCAACATTTCGGTTCAAGAATATTCCGTACCATATCCAAGAGCAACTTGTTCCTTCCAATAGATTGATGCAAGTCCTGACTTTATCTCTGCCTCCTCGCACTGATAGGTTGTATAAGAAATTTGTGCCTGAGCACTACGGGTTTATTCGAAGAGAATTAGAAAGATTAGAAGAACCTGACTTCTCTCCTTGGAGTAAATAGACCGTTGCAAAGGTAATCTTTTTGAACTACAGTCACGATAAAAGAGAAAAGGCCCGACTCAGTGAGTCGGGCCTTTTGCTTTGCTGTGATTTAGCTGGTGTGTGGGTTGCGCTTGTCGGGGTCGATGCCCATGTCTTTCATGGCAGTTTGGGCAACGCTCCAATCGAGCTTGCCGACTTTCGCCAGTTCGGACAGGGTCGCGAGGACGACGTAGCGGGCGTCTACTTCGAAGAAGTCGCGCAGGGCGCCGCGACCAGATGAGCGACCAAAGCCGTCAGTTCCAAGGCAAGCCATTGGATATGGGACGTATTGGCTGATGCTTTCGGGCAGAGCCTTCATGTAGTCGCTGGAGGCCACCACGACATCGCCGCGTCCTTCGAGGTTGCGGGCGATGACCGGGACTTTGGGAGTCTCGCCGGGGTGCAGCAAGTTGTAGCGCTCGGTTTTCATCGCGTCGAGGTACAGTTGCTGGTAGCTGGTGATGCTCCAAACATCGGCCTCGACGCCGTAGTTGAGCAACATGCCCTGTGCCTTCACGACTTCGTTCAAAATCGTGCCGGAGCCGAAGAGCTGAGCGCGTACGGCCTCTTTTGCTGGAGCGGCAGTTGCCGGGGCTGTTTTGACAGCAGCCTGTTTGTTGTCGGAAGGCGTAGAGGTGCCTTCTTCGGAAGTTCCCTCGCCCGCTTGAACAACGGCTTCCGTGGGAGCGCCGCCTTCGGTGTTACCACCAACAGCTTCTTGCGCAGTGCGGAACAGGTACATACCCTCGATGATGCCCTCGCGGACGCCTTCGCGCTGCGGGATCGGAGGCATGACGTAGTTCTCGTTCATTACCGTGAGGTAATAGAACTCGCTCTTGCCTTCGGTGTACATGCGCTTGATGCCTTCCTGAATGATGATGGCAAGCTCGTAGGCGTAGGCTGGGTCGTAAGCACGCAGGTTAGGAACGGAGAACGCCTGCAAGTGGGAATGTCCGTCCTGGTGCTGCAAGCCTTCGCCGTTGAGCGTGGTGCGTCCAGCCGTGCCGCCGAGCAAGAAGCCTTTGGCGCGGATGTCGCCAGCCAGCCAGACCTGGTCGCCGACGCGCTGCATACCGAACATCGAGTAGTAGATGTACATCGGGATCATTGGCAGGCTGTGGGTGGCATAGGCGGTTCCAGCTGCAATGAACGATGCCATCGAACCGGCTTCGTTGATGCCTTCTTCGAGGATTTGTCCGTTGGTGGCCTCTTTGTAATACATCACGTTGGCGCGGTCGACTGGCTCGTACAACTGGCCGATGCTCGAATAGATGCCAAAGCTGCCGATAAGACCATCCATACCAAAGGTGCGTGCCTCGTCGGGAACGATGGGGACGATGTATTTGCCGAGTTCCTTGTTGCGCAACAAGTTCTGCATGATCGTCACAGCAACCATCGTTGTCGAGGGTTGCTTGTCCGATTTGGGATCGGTGCCAGTCATGAACTGCTTGAAGATGTCGTCGCTGGGCGCGGGAAGCATCGGAGCGTTTTCGGTGCGCGAAGGAACCGGGCCTCCAAGAAGGGCACGGCGCTCTTTGACGTATTTGACTTCCGGTGAATCTTCGGCGGGAAGATAATAAGGTGCCTCGTCGACTTCTTCGTCCGAAATGGGAAGGTGGAAGCGGTCGCGGAAAGCGCGTATTTCCACTTCCTTCATCTTTTTGGTGTTGTGCGCGGTGTTTTTGCCCTCGCCAGCATCGCCCATGCCATAGCCTTTGACTGTGTGGGCAAGGATGACGGTAGGACGGCCTTTGGTCTTGCTCGCCGCATCATAAGCGGCATACACCTTCACGGGGTCGTGACCGCCGCGACGAATGGTGCGAATCTGTTCGTCGGTAAGGTCTTCGGCCAATTTACGGGTGTGTTCGGTGGCGCCGAAGAAGTGTTCGCGCACGTATTCGCCCGTCGAGACGGTGTATTTCTGGTACTGTCCGTCAACAACGCGGCCCATTTGCTCAATCAGGTCGCCGTTGTCTTTGGCGAGGATGGGGTCCCATTCGCCGCTCCACAGCACTTTGATAACGTTCCAGCCCGCGCCACGGAATAGGGTTTCGAGTTCCTGAATGATTTTGCCGTTGCCGCGTACCGGTCCGTCGAGGCGTTGGAGGTTACAGTTGATGACCCAGCAGAGGTTGTCGAGTTTTTCGCGGGCTGCAAGCGAGATGGCGCCCGTTGTTTCGGGTTCGTCGGTTTCGCCATCGCCAATGAAGGCCCAAACGCGCTGTTTGCTGGTGTCTTTAAAGCCTCGGTCCTGCAGGTAGCGGTTGAAGCGGGCCTGATAAATGGAGCCGATTGGGCCAAGACCCATCGAAACGGTGGGGAACTCCCAGAAATCGGGCATCAAGTAGGGATGCGGATAGCTGGAAAGGCCCTGGAAATCAGTGCGCAGTTCCTGACGGAAGTTGGTGAGATTACCCTCGGAAAGTCGGCCTTCTAGAAAAGCGCGGGAGTACATGCCGGGAGAGGCGTGACCCTGGAAGAAGATTTGGTCGCCGCCATCGGGATGCTCTTTGCCTTTGAAGAAGTGGTTCCAGCCTACATCGTAGAGAGTGGCCGAAGAAGCGAAGGTGGAGATATGGCCGCCGGGGCTATCGGGGTGGTTGTTGGCACGTACCACCATCGCCATCGCGTTCCAACGCACGATGTTGCGGATACGCTTTTCCAATTCCAAGTCACCGGGGAAATCGGGCTGTTTTTCAACTGGAATGGTGTTGATGTATGGGGTGTTGGCCGAAAACGGAATTTCGACACCCTTTTTGTGCGCGTGCGTTTCTAGTCTCTCCAGAAGTTGTGCGACGCGCTCCGGTCCAGCAGCTTTTAGCACGTAGTCGAGCGATTCGAGCCATTCTTGGTTTTCGATGGTCTCAAGTTCGGTCGGCTGTGCGCCATTTTTGTCAGAGTTGCTCATGGTGCGGTTTGTCTATTGAATTTTAGCAAGGCCGGAGCGTTATGTTTCAGATGACTTGCTCGTTAAACCAAACACTCTTATTATTTTCGAGGTATTTCTAGTCCAGTTTCGTTCCAATCCTGTGATTGGCATACCATTCCTTGCGTATCCAATGGAAAGTGACATTAATAGAGCATAGGTGTGCCAGACCCCTTTAGTGAATGCACGGTGTGGGACACTACATTCATCGCGTTCGGTTTATATGCTTAAGAAAATTCCACTCCTCCAAAATAGTCTGTTTCAATTGAATGCGTCCGTGGTGCTGTTTGGTTTTACGGGACTGTTTGGTAAGTGGCTTTCGGTACACCCTTTCGTGATTGTTTTCGGGCGAGTTCTGTTTGCCTCGCTCACATTATTTCTCTTACTGACCCTTCAGGGACGCAACCTGAGAATCCGCAGCAAACGCGATTTTGGCGGCCTTGTCCTTATTGGCGTCCTGTTAGCATTGCACTGGTTGTCCTTTTTCGCGTCGGTGCAAGTCTCCAATGTAGCAATTTGTCTTATCGCGCTTTCTACGGCCCCTATTATCGTGGTGTTGCTAGAGCCACTGTTTTTCCGCCATGAACAGCTCGCCCGCAGCAATATTATCGTCGCCATTGCCGTAACAGCAGGCGTAATTATCGCGACCCCCTCATGGGACATCAGCAACGCTGTTACGCAGGGCGTTCTATGGGGACTAATGGCGAGCCTAACCAGTGCGCTCATCACTTTGGAGAGCCGGAAACAAGTCGATAAATACGAACCACTTCTCGTCTCCTTCTACCAACTAACAACGGTGGCTGTGTTGCTTTTACCCGTGATGTTCGTCATGCGCCCCACTGTAACCATGCACGACGTAGGATTGCTTGCCTTGTTGGGAATCGTATTCACTGGCGTCGCACAGATGTTATTCATGCAGTCGCTGTTGGGTGTTCCGGCTCGGTTAGCGAGTTTGGTGACGGCGGGGATGGAAGTGGTTTATGGAGTACTGTTGGCGGCTCTACTGCTGCACGAAATCCCCAGCTACCGAACTGTGTTCGGTGGCCTAATCATCATCACCGCCACAATCTTCGCCATGCTTCAGCATCGTGTGGAGACTGCGGACTTGGCTAGTGGCCCGCCACTGTGAGGAATGGCAGATTTCAAGTGCCCTGTTCGTTGAACCAAACACGCGAGAAATCAGCTTTTTTCAAGTCTTCGCGGTTAACCATGAAATAGTGCCAACCTAAATCATTCGGGCCTACAAAGAATTCATCCTTGCCTGTATCGAGCTGGAGTAACAATTCCCACTCCCCGGTAGAGACCGTGTCATCATACAGGTCATAACCGCTCTTTCCCTGCGAGCCGTTGGCTGCAATTACAAGAGGTGAGAGTTGAGGAGCATAGGGAGTGGCGAGCATTCGGTGTGGAAAAATTTCTGATACCTGCATCTGAAAGTCCTCCCATTGCTCCCATTCTTCATCGTCCCAGTCGGAAGATTCGAAGGAATCGAACGAATCTGCAGGTAACGACCAACCTGCTCCGAATTTTACTTGTTGTGTCAGAATCGGTGTTATCCAATGGGAATTTGTAGGGGTTGCAACTCGATGGAATGGCTCATGACCAAATAGTACGCGCCAACCACCAAATTGCTCTGGTTGGCCCACGACAAGATTGTTTTCATCTAAAGATGTAAAAAACCAGAGAATCCCGCTCTTGGGAAGTAAGTTCTCGACATCGAATGGCGTGACTTCTTTTAAGTTGATCTGCACCAGAAAGCCTAATGGTTTGTCGTTCCAAGTCGGCCACTCGAAACCTTCGGGGACATCGGGGGAGCCACCGAATTTACTGGCGCCGATGGGGATTTTTGCGTCATCTATAGGAGTGGCTGTTAAGGCTATGGCGGGGCGTATTAGGGCAATAAGTTGTTCTTGCAAACCTGCTGGTGCGAATTGGCGGATTAAATTTTCGGCTTCGAAGCGCTTTTGGGTGGAGTCTTCGGTGGGAGTCATGTCAATGAGTGAGTGTGGCAAAGGGATATTTTGATATAGTAGTGTGATCGTTAGATGTAGGATTTCTGCTACTCAATTATGATTGTGGTTATTGGCGTCGCCATCAGTGGGATTCTTACCTTTGGCATTGGCCTGTTAGTAGGTTTGACTCTGTTACTCCGCCACTATTTCGGGCCGATTGGGACGGCGATTGGCACTGCTGCTCTACTGATTTTCGCGGGATTTCTGGCGCATTGGACACGAACTTCATTGCGTGATTCGCAGAAAGAGGGAGCACCCGATGCTGAATTCTTATCGAAGGTTTTCGCTTGGTTCATCGGAGCGCCCGCTCTGCTTTGTCTGGCAGCGGCATTACTGATGCTCCGATTGGTGTTTTTGAAATAGCCGCGCGCCTTTCAATTCATGAAGTTCTTATATCGAGCCATTTTTCAACGGTGGGCGGTTGGTAGTCCGCCATCTGTTCGAGTAATTCGCTGGCATCCGAACTCTGTAGAATGATGGCACGATGTTCGGCGCGTACAAGACGCTCCTCAACTGCTGAGTCGAGGAAGTCGAGCAACTTGTCGTAGTAGCCGCAGATATTGAGTAGACCGCAGGGTTTGTTATGAAAGCCGAGTTGGCCCCAGGTGACGACCTCGAAGAACTCCTCGAAGGTGCCGAGTCCGCCGGGAAGGGCGATGAAACCATCGGACAGGTCGGCCATGAGTTTCTTGCGCTCGTGCATCGAATTCACGACGCGCAGGTCGGGGAGGTTTTTGTGGGCGATTTCTTTATCGACCAAATCGGCGGGGATAACGCCCGTCACGTGACCACCTGCGCTTATGACGGCGTTGGCTATGGCGCCCATCATGCCAACGTTAGCACCGCCATAAACCAAATTAATTTGACGTTGTGCGAGGAGTTGGCCTAGTTGCTGGGCGGCTTGAAGGTAATCGGGGCGGGCACCTGCATTGGAGCCGCAGTAGACGCACAGGGATTTCATCGGGATATCACATCGAGTGAAAGGCGCGGAAGGGGATGGAGTGGTTTTTTAGCCACTCGACGTAGTCGTGGTAGGAGAGGAAACCTCTCTCCGCGATAGAAATGAGGAGCGCCCATTCGGCATTTTCATCTTCCACGACTAAATTTTCTGATTGGAGGGCAAGCATTACCTGTTCTTTGTCATCGCGGTGGATGACTACATGACAATGGCAGTGGTCACCCCGCGATGTTTCCAACGTCCCGCTGTGATCATCATGATGAAAGACGAGGTCGCCCTTTTCGGTGATTGAAACAGACAGAGCATAATGCTCCTTGTCCGGAGAAAATTCGATTTCTTTGTTCGCGAAGGTAAATCCTCTTTAATTGGGATAGGTTGCTAATTTACATGATGTCACCAAAGAACTAAAGGCTTCGTTATTCGGCGATTTAGCCATTTTCGACTTCATTTTTGTGTATCTTGCTGGTTCGGGCTGTTTGTATCATCGGGTATATCCCGGCGCCATTGTCAAGCAAAAGAGCCGAATTTTTAAACATTTCCCTGATGTGTAGGTGGCACCTTTAACATGGGCGCGGCGTCCAAATGGTGTTTCTATGCAAAGCAATACCTGGAGCAACACACAAAGGACGTGGTTGCAGACTGGCTTCCCCTTCACCGTCGCCTTGATGGTCTTGAAACTCATCTCGCTGTTCTTCACGACAGTACCTTCGTTGAGTGCGTTTTTGAGTCATCTGGTTTTCAAGGCGCCAGATGGTGTCACAACACCCTGGGCGCTTTTAACTTATTCTTTTGTAACAGGTGGCCCGTTTTTGTCTTTCTTGTTCGATGTCGGCATCACCTACTGGTTTTGTTCGTCGCTCGAACGTTCGTGGGGCACAAAAAACTTCGTTCAATTTTTTGCGGCGGTTACGGCGACAACAGCGCTATCACTTGCTGTCGGGGCGTTGTTGCTGCGCACTAACTTCTTCGCCGATGATTTGTTGCCTGTTGCTGCGTGTGCTTTGGCGTGGGGATTGGTTAATGCCGAGGAACGAGTCAGCCTTTACTTTATCCCAATGCGCGGGATTCACATGGCTATCATTGCGGTTGGCTATGTGATGTTTCAGTTTGCGGGACAGCAGCCACCTGTGGCGCCCGCCCCTAACGGTGCGCTCACTCGCGTCGCTTTTGAAACGGCAGGTTGGTGGGCCGTTCCTTTCGCCCTCGTTGGTTGTGGTCTGGCCTGGCTGTGGGTGCGCAACAGCTGGCAATACGGATTTGGCACCCTATTGCCGGGTGTTGCGAGCCGAGCTGCGAGGCGCCCCAATTTGCGTATCGTTCCTCCCAGAGAGCCAAAGCCCAAAGACGACCGCTTTACATTGCGCGACTTGAACCCACTGGAATGGTTTGCCAAACGGCGCCGTCGCAAACAGTTCGAGAAGCTTATGCGCGACGATTGAAAACAAAAAGCCCGCCTTGTAAGGCGGGCTTTTTTCGTTAGGTCTGTGGGGTCAAGGGTGAGGATAAAGCGAAGTAACAACAGGACGCGCGCCGTTGATTACGGCATCCAACAGGCCGGGAAAGAGGAAGTCGAGGTCATTCTTGCGGACGGTATTGATGAGTTCTTTGCCCTGGCGGCGCGTTGAAAGCACGCCAGATTCGCGCAGCACGCGAAAATGGTGGGAAAGCGTGGATTTGGGCGCCTGAATGACGAAACTGCCGCAAGTCTTTTCGCCTTCGCAAAGCACTGACAGCACGATGCTGAGGCGAAGCGGGTCGCTGAGCGCGTGCATCACGGCCAGAAACGAGATGTTGGCGCATTCTGGCTCGGTAGGAAGGACGATTTTGGACACGATAACTTCGAGTTACAGAATAATTTTCCTCGATTAGGTTGCTTGAGGAGTCAAGAACAGTTCGAATATCATGGAACTGATTGGTTCGATGAAAGTCGAACTGTTTCGAGAGACGACAATCTTTATGCAGTCCAACAAAAAAATTGGGGTCGGTATCATCGGCCTTAGTGCCAATGGTGGCTGGGCGGCACGCGCCCACGTTCCCGCGTTGCAATCGCTTCCTGAATACGAAATCCGCGCTTTAACGGCCTCGACGCCACAATCGGCAAAAGCTGCCGCCGAAAAGTTCGGCGTGCCGCACTATTTCACCGATCCTGTCGAATTGGCGGCTTTGCCCGAAGTCGATTTGGTGGTAGTTAGCGTGAAAGTGCCAGAGCATAAATATCTGGTTGAGGCTGCTATCAACGCCGGAAAAATGGTGTATTGCGAATGGCCGTTAGGTAATGGTCTCGCAGAGGCGCAAGGTTTGGAAGCATTGGCCCGTGAGAAGGAAGTTCCCGCTTTTGTTGGTCTACAGTCGCATGGTGTTCCCGTTGTGCGGTGGGTTAAAGACTTAGTGGCATCTAGGTATGTGGGCGAAGTTCTCTCCACTACCGTCGTCGGTTCGGGCATCATTGCTGGGGCTACTGTCGATAATCGCGGCTTGTATCTGCTCGACCCAGCTAATGGCGCCACCATGCTTTCCATTCCTTTCGGCCATTCCATCGACGCGATGTGCTGGGCTTTGGGAGAATTTCGCGAGCTGAGTGCCATCACCGCCAATCAACGACCACAGGTGACGAATACAGATACAGGTGCCCAAGTCGCCAAATTGGCTGACGATAATATTTCCATCAGCGGCATATTAGAAAGTGGCGCGGTTGCCACCATTCACTATCGCGGTGGGGCATCGAAAGCCACGAATTTCCGCTGGGAAATCAATGGTACAGAGGGGGATTTGGTTGTGCTAGGGGATAGTGGGCATCTTCAATTCGGGCAAGTGACGCTTTATGGCGCGAAGGGCGATGATAAAGCTTTGGCTGAATTAACTCTACCTGCCGAATATGTGGCCGCACCGGGTTCGCCGACTGACATTTCGTATCCCATCACTCAAATGTATCAAGGGGTGCTAAGCGATTTGCGCGACGGAACGCAGTTGGTGCCGACCTTTGCCGATGCGGTCAAGCGCCATCAGATGCTGGAAGCCATCGAGCAATCAGCGAAATCAGGCACACGGCAAAGCTATTGATTTGTACGTGCCCGTTGAAAGCTGAAAAGGAGTCCTCTTTACCGAGGACTCCTTTTCTATTCTGGTTATTGAGCAGCTTTTTTTGTGGCGGCGGCGTGGCCGGGGAGGTCTTCGAGCAAGGCGATGATTTCCAGGTCGTCGGCTAAGGCCGCGATTGCCTGGCTGGGGGCTTCGACGATTGAGGTGCGCTTCAAGAAGGTATCGACGCCTACACCCGAAGTGAAGCGGGCTGTTCCACCAGTGGGCAGTGTGTGCGAGGGGCCGATGATGTAGTCACCGAGCGGAACAGGGGTGTTGAGGAACATCGCTCCCGCATGGGAGACACTCTCAGACCATTGGCGCGCCTTGTCGCTCCATATTTCGACGTGTTCGAGAGCAGCCTCGCTGGTGAGGACGCACGCCTCTTCCATCGAATCGACGCGGCACATCAGCGAGTTTTCGAGGGCTTCGAGAGCGAAACGGGCGCGGGGCGATTCGTTGGTCTGGGTTTCGAGTTCGCTTTGAACGGCATCGCACACGGCTTGCGAGGGCGATACGAACAAAACGAATGAGTCGCCGCCGTGTTCGGCTTGAGCGAGCAAGTCGGCGGCGAGCTGGGGGGCGCGTTGCAACTGCTGCTCGTCAGCGATGATAGCGACTTCGCTGGGGCCATACAGGCCATCCACGCCGACTTCTCCGAACACCAATTTCTTGGCGAGGGTGAAGTAGACCGAACCAGGTCCAGCGATTTTATCAACCTTGGAGATACGCTCAGTACCATAGGCGAAAGCTGCTACTGCTGCCGCGCCGCCCATTTTCCAGATTTCGCGCACGCCCGCGACATGAGCGGCTGCCAGAATGACAGGGTGGGCGTTCCCATCTTTACCTGCGGGAGTCGCGAGAACCACATCGCGTACGCCAGCCACACGCGCTGGGATGGCGAGCATCAGAACAGTGGAAGGGTAAGCGGCGCGTCCATTGGGGGCGTAGATTCCGGCGCGCTCGACCGGGGTATAGCGTGCGCCCAGAGTGGCGCCTTCGGGCGACTGGAAGCTGAAATCGTACGGCTTTTGTAGTTGGTGGTAGGCCTCGATATTACGAGCGGCGCGTTCGAGGGCGCGTTTGGCGTTATCGGGCATCGAGTGCCAGGCGGCTTCGATTTCATCGGCTTGCACGCGCAAATCGTCGAGTTGTAGGGTGGGGCAGTCGAAGCGGCGACCTGCATCGAGCAGGGCTTCATCGCCGCGCGAACGCACATCGTCGCATATGGAGCGTACCGCTTCTTCGGTGGCCGCACTAGCTGCTTGCGCGCGCGTAGCATTGGCCTGTTGCACGGCTTCACGAGCGGAGGCTAACCCATCAAAAAATTGCATCAGAGGGGAATAGTTTTAACGCGCCTCGCTAAATGTGAGTCGAAAACAAACAACCGCGAGTTATTAGCTCGCGGTTGTTTATGAGTTGTAGAGGATTACCCCTCGACTTTTACGACGATGACACTCGCGGGCGGCACTTCGAGCGTCAGCTTGGTGTTGTCGCCCACTTTCTCGAATTTGAGGCCATCTATAGTGCGTGGTGTCACGGCTTCGGCAGTTTCAAATTCGTTGTAGGCTTGCAGCGATTCGCCCGACAGAAGACGGGCGCTCACAGATTTCGCTTCGAAGGCGTGCAATTCAATGTCGAGGGTGCGCGCGTTGTGAGGATCGAAATGAGCGATGTTAAGCAGAATCTCGCCATTTTCGGTGAGTGAGGCCGAGGTGTGTAGCGCGGGCAGTTCCTTGCCGTTGATGTTGTAGGTGTCGCCTTCGAGAGTGGCGGTGAGCGAGGTCGCGCCCTGATTTTCCTTCATCATCTCGAAGACGTGGTAGGTGGGCGTAAGCAGCATTTTGGCGCCATCGGTGAGTACCATCGCTTGCAGCACGTTGACGGTCTGGGCGATGTTGGCCATCTTGACGCGGTGGGCGTGGTTGTGGAACAGGTTGAGGTGTGCCGCCGCAACGAGTGCGTCACGGATAGTATTCTGCTGATACAAAAAGCCGGGGTTGGTGCCAGTTTCGACATCCCACCAAGTTCCCCATTCATCAACAATAAGCCCAACGCGACGCTTCGGGTCGTAGACATCCATGATGGCGCCGTGACGTGATAGTAGTTCGTCCATATGGAGTGCCGCCTTGATGGTGTCGAAGTAGCTGGTTTCATCGAACTCGCGCGCTGTGCCGCGATTATGCCAGCCATCGGGCATGGTGTAGTAGTGCAGCGACAGGCCATTCATGTGATTGGCGCCTTCGCGCATTAGCACTTCCGTCCAATGATAGTCGGAGACATTGGCACCGCCCGCGATTTTATAGGCAGGCAGGTCGCGGAACTTGCGCACATAAGTCGAGTAGCGGCGATAGAGGTCGGAGTAATACTCGGCGCGCATGTTGCCGCCGCATCCCCAGTTTTCGTTGCCGACACCGAAGAACGGTAAGTCCCAGCCTTTGTCGCGGCCATGTTCGCGGCGCAGGTTCGCCATTGGGGATACACCATCAAAAGTGATGTATTCGACCCATTCGGCCATTTCCTGAACTGTGCCGGAGCCGACGTTGCCGCAGATGTAGGCTTTGGTGCCCAGCAATTCACACAGGTCGAAAAACTCGTGAGTGCCGAAATGGTTGTTTTCGGTTACTCCGCCCCAGTGGGTGTTAACGATGGTTTTGCGACCTTCGCGTGGGCCGATGCCATCCTTCCAGTGGTACTCGTCGGCAAAGCATCCGCCGGGCCAGCGCAAAACCGGGATATTCAGGTTTTTGAGCGCTTCGACAACATCGTTGCGGATGCCGCGAGTGTTGGGAATATCGGAATCTTCGCCGACCCAGAAGCCTTCGTAGATACAGCGACCGAGATGCTCGGCAAAGTGCCCGTAGATTTCGGGTTCAATGCGCGCTTTAGGAGCGCGCGTGAGAACGTGCAGTTGGTTGGACATATCGTTTGGAACAGCCCAATTTTCCTGATTAATGAAAGCAAGCAACAGGCAATATTCGCGCGTCTTCTTGCACTATCTTCCTGTAGTCACAAAACTTGGCAGCAATGCTGAATGCTATCTCGCGATGGGTAGAAAACGTGGAAATTTCGGACTGGGACGTTCACAAGCGCGAAAACTCGGAGTTCTTCATGTATCGTCCAGAGGGTAGTGGGGACTGGCTATTTCTGTACTTTCGTACACCTATCAGTGTGCGAGGATTCGGCGAATTAAGGGCAGGAACGGGGCTATTGTTTGCGCCGCGTTCACCCCAATTGTATCGTGGATTAGAGGGGCAGGGGTTCATCAATGACTACGTCCATTTTCGGGCGCCCTCCTTTCCTTTTTGGCCCGCCGACGCGCCTTTTTTCATCGCTGATGGCGATTCGATTGCGCGAGGACTTGGGGAAATGGCCCGCGAAATCACGCACCGCGAGGCGAACTGGCGCTGTGGTGCGGCACTGCAACTGGCGCTACTCTTTTTGCAATTGGGGCGCCTTCATCCTGCTGTCACTGAAGCCCATGCGGCGCGCACCGACGAGCGTCTGACCACTTTACGCACCGAGATTTATTCCCGGCCACAGGATAAATGGACGCTGGCTGCCATGTCTCGCCGCGTTCATCTTTCTCCCTCGCGTTTGAGCGCCGTGTATAAAGTTGCTTTTGGTGCTTCGCCAGTGGAGGACGTATTGGCAGCGCGTACTCAGAAAGCGCGTACCCTATTACTAAACCGAGGCATGTCAATCGAAAACGTGGCCCGCGAATGTGGCTTTGAAAGCGCCGCCTATTTTTCGCGCCAATTCAAACTCCGCGAAGGAAGCGCCCCCCGCGACTGGGCACAATTGCGTTTGGAGCGCTAATCATCGCTCAGTAACTGTTCGATTTCTTCAGGGGTGGCTTTATCGGCGAGCCATTCTGTTAATTTAAGACGTGCTTCGAGGCGTTCGTGAAGAGTGGGAGGATTGAGGCTACCACGCACCACAGAAATAGGGCCGTTGGCCCATTCCGCAGCACAAGAGTACCGACCACACAGCTCGTCATCCAGAGTCGGAGAAAAATAGTGATGTGACCAATAGGCGAACTTCTGGAAGCAGTTTTCTCTGGCTATTCGATAATTACCTGCTTCCCCTGGAAACCAGTTGGCACTAATTGCTCCATCGCTAATCGACACGTTAAATTCAAGCTTGTGAGCCTCTTTTTCGGTCCAAATGTCGAGAGCCCGCAGGAATAAGTCACACATTCGAATCCACTCAGAATAAGTCCCCCGTTGTAAGGGATACGCCAATTCAAAATGTTCTCGACGAGACATATTGGCCCACCGAAAGGCGAAGCCTACCGTATCCGAAGTCGCTATGTCAGAGATTATCTGGCTGAGTAATGTTTGGTAGGACGTTTCCCACATTTGGGGGCCACAAGGCTCAGACCATTTGAAGCAAGCAAAACCTCGACGGGGTGAACGCACTGCCGCGCGTCCATCCGCGCATAAGTAGAGGACGAATACCGCATTAACCTCGCTTGTGAGTTCGAGGTTTGCATCAAGAACAAAGTAACGTCCCCAAAGCTCGTCCTCTATGCACTTCGCTAAGGCTTGATATTCGTCATCAGGTGAGTGGGTAAGTTTGGGATAAACCCAGTCGCCTTTGTAGATTGCTTGCGCACACACAAAGTGCCCACGTTGTGGCTCATCCGGTACGGAGAAGCACAAAATGCTTTCATACGGGTCATCTCGAAAACTGCGTCCGATAAACGTGCGTTTCTCGTTAAACAAACTGGCTTCGAGAAAAAACGCCTTGCCATCCATACCGCGATCACCGCCAGGTGGCAATTCATGAGGCGCGAGTTCTAAAATCGGTTCAACCATTGCGGGCGTAAAATTCAAATTCGGTGGCTGTCAGGTTTTGGGCGTGTCCGTCGGCGAACAGGCCGTTGAGGAGTTCCTGATTGGAGTTGACGTGCCACAGGTCGCCATCGAAGAGGAGCAGCGATTGCGAAGGAGAGGCGATGTCGTCGGCACGGTTTTGGGCGAAGCCGAATTTCGTGAACACGTAATACGAAGTGCCAAATTTACCGTAGGACGAGGGCGTCACGTTGCGCAAGGAAGAGCGGGCGAGAGTAGGGAGGCGCGATTGAGTCCAGCCGTTATCGGCGGGGCAGTGAAAAACTTCGGGGCTTTTGACGTAGGGGCGCAGCACCTCATGGAGGTAAGGGGCTTCTTTCGCAGTTTTATAGAAGGCACCACTGTAGTTACCAATACCTTCATCTTGCCAGATTTCGGGGTGGAAGTGGTCTTCGGGATCGACACCAAAGGGGATTTTGCCATCGAAGTCGCGGGCGTACATCGCATAGGCTTTGGATATTTGGCCCAGATTATCCAAACACCCTCCCATTTCCTTGTCGATTCCGCCTTCTAACAGCACACGGTCGTTGGCTGGTCGCGTGATTAACAGCGCGATTGCCCCAATGCCGCATATTATCAGCGGGAGCGCGCGCAGAAACGGCGACTGAGGGCGCTCGAAGCGATAAGCCACCCTCTTATTTTAAAGCGATTGAATGTATAAAACGAAAAGCGCGGCTCAATCTTGACAAGATTGAGCCGCGCTTCTTAGTGGATGGTGGTCTAAAGTGCCGCTTTGAGGGCGTCTGCTACCTGTTCGACTTCATCTTCGCGTAGTTCTGGGAAGATTGGAAGTGATAGAACCTCTTCGCAAGCGGCTTCGGATTCGGGCAGTGAGCCGGGTTTGTAGCCGAGGTTCTCGAAAACGGGTTGCAGGTGGAGCGGGTGCGGATAATAGATGGCGTGTCCAATGCCGCGCTCTGCGAGAGTCTTCATCACGTGGTCGCGTCCCAATTCTTGGGGCACGCGCAATGTGTACTGATGATAGACGTGATAAGTCCCCGCTGTCTCGACGGGCAATATATAAGGAGTGCCCTCCAACAACTGCGCATATTGTGCGGCGTGGCGACGGCGCGAGGCGTTCCAATCGCGCGCGTGTGGCAATTTCACTTTCAAAATGGCCGCTTGCAGCGTATGTAAGCGCGAGTTGTAGCCGATCTCGTCGTAGAAATAGCGCCTTGATTGTCCATGAACGCGCAACTGGCGGCACTTTTCGGCCACTTCTGCCGAGTTGGTGGAAATTAAGCCACCTTCACCGCACGCGCCCAGGTTTTTGGTTGGGAAAAACGAGAATGTGCCTGCCTCGCTCATGGAGCCAGCCATCTTTCCATCAATATTAGCGCCCCAGGCTTGCGCGCAATCTTCGATGATGAACAAATTGTGTTTTTGCGCGATGGCACGGAGTGCATCCATATTGACGGGCAAACCGAAAATATGAACTGGGATAATGCCGCGCGTGCGAGGGGTAATGGCAGCTTCGACTTTTTGGGTGTCGATATTTAAGGTATCGGCTTCAATATCGACGAACACTGGTACGGCTTTTAAATCCGCAACCACTTCGGCAGCAGAATAAAACGAGAAGGGAGTGGTGATGATTTCGTCGCCCGGTTGCAATCCCAATGCACGGAGCGATATTTGAAGGGCATCTGTGCCATTCGCAACACCAACGGTGTAAGCAACACCTAATTCCTGTGCGCACTGGGCTTCAAACTCGTCTACGACTGGCCCCAGTACATAGCCGCCCGATTCGAGTTGTGCCAGCACAACGGGTTCGAGTTCGGCTTTGAGAAGTTGGTATTGGCGCGTAAGGTCGAAAAGCGGAACCATAAAAAAAACGCGGAAGGCGGAAGCCGCTCAAGTTTGCCACTTGAGTGGAAATCGGAAAAGGAAATTTGAGGGGCGCTGTGAGCGCTTGTCCTTACTTCTTTAGATTCCGACTTCCGGCTTCCGCCTTCCGCGTTTCCTATATAGTGCCTGGAGACGGAATCGAACCGCCGACACGAGGATTTTCAGTCCTCTGCTCTACCGACTGAGCTATCCAGGCAATCAAACTTGGAAAAAGAAGCCGGAAGACAGAAAGTTGTGTTTTCTGGTTCCGGCTATACTCGTTCCGAATTCTATAAGCGCACCCGACCGGATTCGAACCGGCGATCTCTTCCGTGACAGGGAAGCATGTTGGGCCTCTACACCACGGGTGCAAATTGTATTTCGAGTAGTTTCGACTAGTCGAAACTTATGGGCAAGGAGGGACTCGAACCCCCGATAGCCTGCTTGTAAGGCAGGTGCTTTAGCCACTAAGCTACTCGCCCTTTCGCCTGCTCAGCGCCTCGGCCCAAAACAATTTATAGGTTTTGCCGGGGCTTGTCAAGCCAATTTTTTATTTTTTTTTGAAAACGGGCTTTTTTTTGAAATGTGCCCTTGCGCTCTTTGAAAGAAGCGGTTAAATTTTCCCCTTGCCTTTAGGGGCAACCGGGCGATTAGCTCAGTGGGAGAGCACCACCTTGACACGGTGGGGGTCAGTAGTTCGATCCTACTATCGCCCATACATAAATAAAAAAGCGCGGCTGAAATTCAGCCGCGTTTTTTTATTTTTTCCTTCTTCAAAATTTTTCCGGTATCGAAAAAAATATTTTTTATTTTTTTCAAATCGTTTTCGGTAATCCTAGTCGCGCTCCTTATCGGGGACAAGCTGATGAATCTCATCCAGTGAGTATTTGTTCGGTCAGTTGTGAACGAGCCAAAATAAATACTCACGAGCTTTTTGCTTGAGGGTAGGGGACAACAGAGCCGAATTCTGCTGGCGCGCACTCCATATATAGCTCCACCTGACCTGGCCCCGTCTTGGCTTGTCAGTAATGGTCAGATCCACTGGTATTCCTATATGTGCAGAGAAAAATCTGGAGTCAGCCGCAGAGAATGAGTCGACAAGATTTTGCTGCCTGAAGAATGAATAGGGATGAACCCTTTTATAGAAACTTGTTTTACGGAACGAAGTTGTCTATATAGAGAGAATGATTTGTGATGCGGCATCTCCTTTTCTGTATCTCCCCAATATAGAGGCTAAATGCAAAAACTTTGAATAATCAATCTTTGAACCCTTTTTCACGCTCAATTCAAAAGCGGTTCCCCCAATAAATCAATCTTTTGAGCCACTTTTTGGCCTTAAAAAATTGATTTCTGTCTCTATTCAATTCGCCCACGCCTTAGAGCCATGTGTAATGGGTAATTTAGAGTTGAGGCCGAGTGCTCTCATATAGGGGATGCATTGGGAGTGCTGTGAGATGGGAAGAGAGCTGGCTGCTTGTGTATGGTTGGCACTCGACGAATGCCGGAAGGAATACGTATCAGTATAAGGTGCCCACACGCACAATAAACCGCAAATTCGCGCAACGTACCTTCACTAAATCCTCATCTCAATCTTGCCACGAAGATTTGTGAATTTAAAAATTTTTAGGGAATTTTAGTATTTGCCCTTGCGCCGCTCCAAAAAAGCCGTATAATTTCCCGTTGCCCCAAATGAGGGCAGGCACCTTGAACGTCAATCAGGCAGAAAGTAGCGTTCCCAACGCGGTTTTCTTTTATAAGTTCGCAACAACTTTTCGACA
>SDZD01000028.1 GCA_004172935.1 bacterium
GTTCCAGAGTGATGTGGCCTTTGCCGCTGGCGAAAATGCCACCCTTATAGATTCCCGGTGGCATCACCTGGTCATCCTCGGCATCGGTGTCTACGAACACTTTTTGCTGCGAAATCACTTTTGTCGGCGATGGGATGTTGAATTCAGGAATGGGGTCGCTCACGACATTGCCACCGAGAGCTTCCTGTGGGCGGATGGTATTTCGGCCCAAACGCGACACGCCGCCAACGACGCTGACTTGTCCGTTTTGAGCGTTGATAGTCCCTGCAGACATCCAGATAGCGCCTTTGTTGGGCGAGTTAACGGCCACGTCGCCATTGACTCGGATAGCGCCAGTGACGACTTTGAGAGTCCACACGCTGTCCTCCGAATCGAGAGCAAGCAACGAAGGAAAGGGAGTGGTCGGAATGATGGGGGTTTCGACTATTCCCTGAATATTGGCGGCGGGGGCGTTCTGAGCGAAAGAGGGGCGAGTGGGAGCAAATGCGCAAATAAGGCCGAGGGATGCCAACACCAAATAGCGTTTTCCTATGCGTGAAAATAACATGGAATTATCAAAAATTATGGCATCTTAGTCTATAGAGCAGCATTTCGCATTACTTACAGAGAATTCTAAGTGAGATAAGTCGTTTTTAAATTATCCCTATATACACAGGCACCTTACCCAGCTGAGAAAAGAGTCAAAAAGACGATTTTCAAACCCTGAATATGAATTTTTTCCGATGTGTGCTTGCTGTGGGCGTGCTTGTGCAAGTAGCGATTCCGGCATTGGCACAACGCCAAACGCGCGAACTTACGACGGGCTGGAAGTTTTTGAGGCAAGACGCCGAAGTGGGCGCTGACACCAGCACATGGACTAACGTGCAAGTACCGCACACGTGGAACAACATCGACGGCCAAAATGGGCAAGCCGCGACCGCAGAAACTCCGGCGGGTTATTATCGTGGGCCAGCGTGGTACGAACGAAAACTCGAAGTGCCCGCTTCATGGAAAAGCAAGCGCGTGTTTTTGCGCTTCGAGGGCACTTCGTTGGTTTCGGACGTGTACCTCAATGGACAGCAAATAGGGCAACATCGCGGCGCGTTTGGCGCCTTCTGCTTCGAGCTGACCTCGAAACTGAAATTCGATGGCACAGATGAACTACGCGTGAAAGTCAATAACGCGCGTGTGGACGATGTGGCGCCGCTTTCCGGCGACTTCACCGTATTCGGCGGCATCTATCGCCCGGTTTCACTGTTCGCCACCGATTCGGTGTGCGTGTCGCCGCTTAACTACGCCTCGCCCGGTTTATATCTAACCGCGCGTTCCATCACGGCCAAAGACGCGACCGTCGAAGCGAAAACCATTCTCTCCAATGGGCTGAGTACGCCTTCGCCTGTACTGGTCGAAACACAAATCAAGGATAGGGGCGGCAAAGTAGTAGAAAAAGCCTCGCAGCGAGTGACATTGCCCGATTCAGCGACGCAAACGCTGGTTCAGAATCTTCAGGTGAAAAACCCGCACCTGTGGAACGGGCGCAAAGACCCGTATTTATATTCGGCGACGGTGCGAGTATGGCGAGGCAAAACCCTGCTCGATGAAGTGACGCAACCGCTGGGCATTCGTACCGTCGCCCTCACCAACGAGCGGGGATTTTTGCTGAACGGTGCGCCCTACTCGCTGCACGGCGTCAATCGCCATCAGGAAAAGCAAGACAAAGGCTGGGCGCTGAGCAACACAGACCACGACGAGGATTACAAACTCATCGCCGATGTCGGCGCCACGGTCATTCGACTGGCGCACTATCCACAGAGCGAATATTTCCAGAACCTGTGCGACAAGGGCGGCATGATTCTGTGGGAGGAAATCCCGCAGGTCAACGAAACGCGACTGACGCCAGAGTTCGCCTCCAACGCCGAGACGCAGTTGCGCGAGATGATTTTGCAGCATGGCAACCATCCCAGCGTCGCTTTCTGGGGCTTATCGAACGAACTGAACAGCAAGTGGGCAAACGAGGCTACGCCAGAACTAGAACGCCAGAAGGCGCTCGCTCACGAAATGGACGCGACTCGCCCCGTAGTCACTGCCACCGAAAGATCTTCGGAAAAAAGTACATCGCTGAAAGTGCCCGACTGGATCGGCTATAACGCCTACCCCGGCTGGTATGGAGGCAACGTGAACGATATGACGAACATTATCGAACGCGTTTCCAAGCTCTCTGGCAAGCGCATCGCCATGAGCGAATACGGCGCGGGGGCGAACTATCGGCAGCACATGGAAGGCGCTGTCGGCGATTTGAAGATTCAGGCGGGCGGCCCGTTTCACCCCGAAGAGTACCAAACGTTCGTCCACCAACGCGACTGGGAACAGATGATGGACAATCCCAATTTGTGGGGCACCTTCATCTGGGCGATGTTCGATTTCGCCGTCGATTGGCGCAACGAAGGCACCACTCCGGGCCTTAACGACAAGGGGCTTGTTTCGCACGACCGCAAGGTGAAAAAGGACTCGTACTTTTTCTACAAGGCGAACTGGAATCCCGAACCGATGACCTACATCGCCGCACGGCGCATGACGCCGCGTAAGCTCCCCACCACTCAGGTCAAGGTGTTCTCCAACTGCGAAAACGTCGAACTCATGGTCAACGGCATCTCGCTCGGAACCGCCAAACCCGACAAGGTGCATGTCTTCCGCTGGGAGAACGTGAAATTAGCAGCGGGCAAGAACCGCATCCAAGCCACCGGCCACACAAACACCAAAGTTATAAAAGACGAGTGCGAGTGGGTTCTGGACGAAAACGCGACGCCCTAATATCGGCAGACTCTCCCCTGCCGCATTGTTTGTTGAAGTGGGGGAGCAAGAGTTACATAGGAGTGAAAACTGTATGCACCGATTTCTCCACGAATTTTCGGTAGTGGTTTTGCGACTCGTGGCCCCGATTAGCCATGAGTAACGAAACCACATCAGCTTTTCTCAGTGCATTTGTTGAATTATTCGATGAAGCCTACAGCGGCCCGTCCGACTCGAAATACACCTTTTTCACGGACAATGCCCCTAACTCAGCCATCCTCGGCACGCTTGACACCCTCAGCGCTGAACAGGCGTCGCGGTTGCAGTCGAGCGAGCAAAGCATCGCTTCGCACGCCGAGCATTTGCGGTGGAGTCTGGAATTAGCGCAAGCCTATTTTCGCGGCGAACAGCCGAAAGCCGATTGGGAAGAGAGCTGGCGCGTGACAAGCGTCACCGATGAGGAGTGGAAAGCCTTGCGCGACAATTTGCGCAGAGAGTACAAGGAAGTGCGCGATGCCATTGGGGCCGTCACCGATTGGTCGAATCCGTTTTTCTTGAAGGGCACTCTGGCACTTCTGCCCCACGCTGCCTACCATCTGGGCGCGATTCGGCAAATGGTGAAGTCGATTTAAAACGCGAATATGAATGGCCCCAATCCCAATAACCCGCACCCGATGGAAGGTTTTCCGCAGGTGTGCTTCATCAAAAACACGGTGCAAAACCCTAACATCATCGTTGGCGATTACACCTACTACGACGATCCCGATGATTCGGAGAACTTCGAGCGTAATGTGCTCTATCACTTCCCATTCATCGGCGATAAGCTCATCATCGGCAAGTTTTGCGCTCTGGCGCGTGGCGTCAAATTCATCATGAACGGCGCCAATCACAAGCTATCGGGCATCTCGACCTACCCGTTCCAAATCTTCGGTAACGGCTGGGAGAAAGTGATGCCCGACCTCAGCGATTTGCCCTATAAAGGCGACACGGTGATAGGCAACGATGTGTGGATTGGCTTCGATGCCCTCATTATGCCGGGTGTGAAAATTGGCGACGGCGCCATCGTGTCGTCGCGCTCAGTAGTGGTGAGCGACGTGCCCGCCTACACAATCGTCGGCGGCAATCCGGCCAAACCCATCCGCCAACGCTTCGAGCCGGGAGTCATCGAAACGCTGCAATCCATCGCGTGGTGGGATTGGCGGATTGAGAAAATCACCCGCCACCTGCCCATCATCGTCTCCGGCGACATTGAGGCTCTGCGGGCCTGTGGCGATGAAGCCTAGACGGTAGGAATGGTGCCGCCATCTATGACGTATTCGGCGCCGTTGATGTAGGAAGCGCGTGGAGAGGCTAAGAAGGCCACTAAATCGGCGACTTCTTCGGGCCGACCGGGGCGCCCCATCGGGATGCCGCCGAGCGAATCCATTAGCTCCTGTCGCGCGGATTGAATATCGCTGTTTGTGCTGGCAGCGAGTCGCTCAATCATGCGCTCCGCCGCTTTGGTTTCGATGAAGCCGGGTGATACCACATTAACGCGCACGCCTTTGCTGGCGACCTCGTTGGAAAGCCCCTTGCTGTAGTTGACGAGAGCGGCTTTGGCTGCGGCATAAGCCAAAGTCGATTCGTACAGTGGAAGCGTGCGCTGGATGGAGGCGATGTGGATGATAACGCCACTTCCCTGCTCCAACATGTGCGGCAGAAAGGCCCTATCCAAGCGGACAGCTGCGAACAGGTTGTCGTTGAATGCCTTCTGCCACTCGTTATTATCGAGAGCCGCAAACCCTCCCGCAGACGCAGACGAACCGCCAACGTTGTTGACCACAATATCAATACCGCCGAACTTCGCCAAGGTTTCCTGTGCGACTTTAGTTGTTCCCTCCACCGTTGAAATATCGGCGGGGATGAAGAGTTGGGGGTCGGTGAGGTCTTCGGGAGTGGAGCGAGCAGTGGCGATAACAGTGGCCCCCTCCGTTCGTAGCTGCTGGACAATGGCGGCGCCGATTCCTTTGGTGCCTCCGGTCACTAAAACTCGCTTGCCTTCTAATGTCGTATTCATACCCTGCTAATTTCCGCGTTTGGAGCGCAGCTCTCAATACGGAAAATGAAGCCGAGAGGGGATAAATTTATCCGTATGGCGGCGTGTAAATCGGACACTTAACTCATGGCGACTGCGTATAAGAAGAAAATTCCCCTCGACCTCAACTGCGGCCTCGATTTGGTCAAGGAGGTTCTGTATGGCAAGTGGAAAATCCACATCCTGTACTTCATCTCGCAAGGCATCAAGCGCCCCGGCGAGTTGCAGCGCAAAATTCCAAGCGCGACTCGGCGCGTGCTGAACGTGCAGTTGAACCAACTGGAAGCACACGGCCTCGTCTTCAAAACCATCTACGCCGAATTGCCGCCCAAAGTCGAGTACGAACTGACCGAACTCGGCCATAGCGTGGTGCCTATCATCAGCGCTCTGGGCAACTGGGGCGACGCGAATCAGGAGTTCCTACGCCGAGTCGTCAGCGAAAACGCCGACATTGAATCGCTTTAGCTTTCCTTCTCTTCGCCGCTTTGTTGGATGAGTTTGGCGACGAGGGCTGTCCAGCCGGTTTGGTGGGCGGCGCCCAAGCCTTTGCCGGTTTCGCCGTGAAAATACTCGAAGAATTGCAGGTTGTCGCGGAAGTTGGGGTCGGTCTGGAGTTTTTGCGAGTCGCCCCACACCGCGCGCTGTCCGTTGTGGTCGCGGGTGAAGAGGTGGATGAGGCGGCGCGATAGCAGCGTGGCGACATCCCACAGCGTCAGCATTTTGTCGGGGTCATTGGGCGAGGGCACCTGAAAGCCTTCACCGTAGAAGAAATCAAACTTTTGCAGCGCCTCAATTACCAGATAATTGACCGGAAACCAAACCGGGCCGCGCCAATTCGAGTTGCCGCCGAACAGGTAGGTCAGGCTTTCTCCCGGTTCGTAGTCGAGGGTGCGGTTTTGCCCGCCAAGTTCGATAGAGACGGGGTTATCCTGATGAAATTTCGATACCGAGCGCAGACCGTGCGCGCTCAGAAATTCGTTCGGGTCGAGCATCTTGTCCAGAATGCGTCGCAGTCGGCCCTCATCGACGACCGAAAACAGGCGGCGCGCCCCTTGGCCCTTCTGGCTGATAGAAGCGGCGCTTCTGGTCAGGTCGGGTCGATGCTCCAAAAACCAATCCATGCGCGCCTTGAATTCGGGCAGTTTGTTCAACACCTCATCTTCGAGGGTTTCGACGGCGAGTAGCGGCAGCAAGCCAACCATCGAGCGGGCGCGCAAAAACTGCGGCGACTGACCGGGGATTTGTAGCACATCGTAGTAAAAGCCGTCCTGCTCATCCCACAGGTCGATTCCCGGTTCGCGCAGCACCGTAAAGCGGTCATTCATGGCGTGCGCGATATAGAAGAAGTGCTCCAAGAACTTGGTCGCCATGTCCTCGTAGGTCGGGTCTTCGGCGGCTAACTCAAGCGCCATCGCCAGCATGTTCAGACAATACATCGCCATCCATGCCGTGCCATCGGCCTGATCGAGAATCGCGCCGCCGGGAAGTGGCGCGCTGCGGTCGAAGATGCCGATGTTATCCAGCCCCAAAAAACCGCCCTGAAAAACGTTGCGATCTTGCGCGTCTTTGCGATTGACCCACCACGTGAAATTGAGCAGCAGTTTGTGGAAGGTGCTTTCGAGGAAATCCATGTCCCCAGTGCCAGTGCGCTTTTTCTCGATGCGGTAAACGCGCAGTGCCGCCCAGGCATGAACGGGCGGGTTAACATCGCCAAAGGCCCATTCGTAGGCGGGCAACTGGCCGTTGGGGTGCATCATCCATTCGCGCAACAGCAGGGTTAGTTGGTCTTTGGCGAACTCAGGGTCAATGATGGCGAAGGTGACGCAGTGAAAAGCCAAATCCCACGCCGCGAACCACGGGTACTCCCATGCATCCGGCATCGACATCACCGATGACGCATTGAGGTGAGTCCAATTGTGGTCGCGCCCATACCAACGCTCTTCGGGCGGCTCGATTTGCGTGGGGTCGCCGCGCAACCACTTCAACACGTTGAAGTTGTAATATTGCTTGCCCCACAACAACCCGGCGAGTGCCTGCCGCTGAACCAACTTTTGGTCGGCATCTACTTTTTCGGAGGCCAGCGTCGCGAAAAACTCGTCGGCTTCGCTCTTACGCAGCTCATAAATCTCCTCGAATGCATCACCGAACGGCTCGCTCATGTGGGCTTCGGCACACAGGCGCAAACGAATACACGCGCTCTGACCTGCCTCTACGTTCAGCGTGTAGTGCGCCGCCGCTTTGGTTCCAACTGAGCGCGGATTGACTGCCGATCTGTCGCCTTCCACGATAAAACGCCCTATGCCATCTTTGACGTAAGCCGCCGGATTGGGCGAGCCATACAGCTTCTGCGCGTTGGTTTCGTTGTTGCAAAATAGCGTTTCCGGCGCCCCTTCACAAAGCAAATAGTAGCTGCCGAAGCCAGCTTTCGTCGCCCTGAACGTGAGATATTGCGTATCGGCTTCGAGGGCGATGCCCGGTTTGGCGACGCCTTTCCAAGTCCATGTGTTGCGGAACCACAGCGTCGGCACCAGATGAAGAGGCGCGGCATCAGGGCCGCGATTGTGGGCGGTGATTTGAATCAGCGTGTCTTCGGGCGCGGCTTTGATGTATTCGATTTCGATGTCGAAATAACGGTCGCCCTCGAAAACGCCAGTATCGAGCAGTTCATATTCGGGGTCGGCTTTGGTGCGGGCCGCGTTGCCATCCAGTAACTGCTGATAGGGATACGCCGCTTGCGGATATTTGTATAACGCGCGATTCATGGCATGGCTGGGCAGCGCGTCCATGAAATACAGCAGTTCCTTCACGTCCTCGCCATGCTTGCCTTCGGTGCCGCTGAGTCCAAATAGTCGCTCTTTGAGAATCGGGTCGCGCCCGTTCCACAACGCGAGGGCAAAACACAGGTTCTGATCTCCATCGCACCATCCGGCGAGGCCATCTTCATTCCAGCGATAGGCTTTGGAACGCGCGTGGTCGTGCGGCATGGCGTCCCACGCCGCTCCGCTATTCGAGTAATCTTCGCGCACCGTACCCCACGCGCGCTCGGCCAGATATGGCCCCCACTTTTTCCACTGTTCGGTGCCCTTTTTGGCGTTTCGGAGGCGTTTATGTTCGGCAAGCATGGTAGGGGGCAATTAGTAGAGCGTGACCTGCTGCGTCAAACCGCCATCCACGTAGTAAGTCGAGCCGGTGACATATTCCGATTCATCACTGGCGAGGAATGCTGCGACAGCAGCCACTTCTTCGGGCTTGCCGAAGCGTCCCCACGGAATTTCGGTGATGGCGTTGGCTTTCGCTTGAGGGTCGTCCAACACGCCCTGGTTGATGGGGGTGGCAATCGCGCCGGGGGCAATATTGTTGACGTTGATTTTGTTCGGCGCCAACTCCATCGCGAGGTTGCGCATCATCATCCGCATCGCACCCTTCGAAGCACAGTAAGCGGTGTAGCCGGGGAAAGGAATGTCTTCGTGAACCGAGGAGATGTTAATAATTTTGCCGCCTCCGCCTTGAGCGATCATCTGGCGCGCGCCCAACTGCGAAAGCAAAAACGCGCCGAACAGGTTGACGGAAATCACCTTGTTCCACTCGTCATCGCTGACATCAACGAAAGCTTTTTTGAACTCGATTCCGGCGTTATTAACCACGATGTCGATGCGCCCGAACTTCTGCACCACAGCATCGAACATGGCTTGCACGTCCTCGCGCTTGGAAACATCAGCCGCCACCGCAATACCAGTGGCGCCGTAGCTCTTCTCGAAATCGTCCACGATGGCCTGCGCGCCAGCGACGCTGTCGGGATTGGGGCGATAGTTGAGGGCGACATGGGCGCCCTCTTGAGCGAAGCGCGTGGCGATAGCGCGACCGATGCCGGAATTGGCGCCCGAAATGAGCGCGACCTTGTCTTTGAGTTTCATTGGCAGGGACCACAGAGCAGGAAAAACGCCGTGTGTGCCGATGTTGGAGAAATTCCAAAAGTCGGCTTTGTAAAATGAAGAGCCGTGTCCGATTCAATAGCGCCCGCCGTTTCGATCATCATCATCTCCTATAACACCCGCGATTTGACCCTCCGTTGCCTGAAAACGCTGCGCGATGTGATGGGCAACCTCTCGCACGAAATTTGGCTGGTGGACAATGACTCAGCGGACGACACCCTCGAACGGGTGCGCGCCGAATACCCCGAGGTCCTCATCATCGACAATAAGGAAAATCAGGGCTTTGGGCGCGCTAATAACCAGGCGATGGAACGGGCCAGAGGCCGCTACTTCCTGCTGCTCAACTCCGATGCATTCCCGTTCGAGGGCGCGGTTCAGAAGATGTTCGAGTTCATGGAGTCCAATCCCGATGTTTCGCTCGTCGGCCCGCGCGTACTCAATGGCGATGGCTCGCTGCAACGCTCCATCAACGAGTTCTATTCGCCGCTCAATCAAATCCTCGATTATTCGGGCTGGAAGCGCCTCGCCGAAAAACTGCGCGGTAAGCCGAACGACGCGCTCAAAGGCGAGTTCTGGCTGGGCGGCATGTGCCTGTTTTTGCGCCGCGATGTGTGGGAGAAAATCGGCGGTTTCGACCCCGATTTCTTCTTCTACGGCGAGGACTGCGACTGGCAAAAGCGGATGCGCACGCAGAAAATGAAAATCGCCTATCTGGACGAATCACACGTCACCCATTTGCAGGGCGGCAGCGGCGCAGCCAAACGACTTCGCACCACGCTATGGTACTACACCATGCTCGATTTGTTCATCTGGAAGCACTATGGCTTCGCGGGTGGCGCCCTCTACCGGGCGGCAGTGGCGATGTGGTGCGCGCGTAAACTGGCCTTCTTCCACGCCCGCGCCGTGCTGGGTAAACCCAATGATTTCGCGGTGAAGATGCACGGATTCCTACTGCGTCACACACTCTCGACTTCGAAGAAAATGCAGCGCGCCATTCCCAAATAAGTGCTTTAGTTATTTGTGGCAACTGTTGTTTTCATTGTCCAGTAAGAACATAGAGAAACGCGCAGGAAACATTATTTGATGGTATTCCAATCAATATTTCTTCACTGGGTTTATTTCCTATGTGTAAAATCGCATAAATAAGCGCCAAACACCTATAAATGGGTTGTTATTTCTAATAGTACAACTTATCCCCCTCTCATGTGTCATATTAAAAAGAAGGGTCTGCGTCACGAGGCTTAGATTTAACGCTAGTCCTTTTCGTAAACACCACAGCTATGGCGGCGACTGTGCGCCATATCGCTGCATCGCAGGTTTATAGTCATCATTATGTCGATTTTCCGCCGTTCTGCCCTGATTGCGCTCAGCGCTACATTGGGTGTCGTTGCCTTGAGTCCAGTTGTCCAAGCCCAGGAGAAAACACCACCTACCGAGGCGCAACTCAAAAAGTACGCTTACCCGTTGGCTCCGGCCATTGAAGCGCCCAAAGTCACAATCGACTACTCCGACTTCCCAACCGCCGAGACATGGGCGAAAGAAGCGAAAGTTGTCGTCGAACAGTGGTTCCCCGCTGTCTGGCAGATGCTCGGCACCGAGGGCCAAACCCCTCCCAAAGAAATCCGTCTGGTCTTCGTGAAAGAGCAGCAGGCTCCCGCTCAGGCGGGCGGCGGTCAGATTTCGGTGAGCGGCCCCTGGATAACCGAGCGTCCCGATGACCTCGGCATGATGGTTCACGAACTGACCCACCTCATCCAGCGTTACCCCGGCTACGCTGGCAAGCCCGGCTGGCTCGTCGAAGGCATCGCCGACTACACCCGCTGGTGGCGCTACGAGCCAGAAACTCCTCGCCCCAAAATCGACCCGTTGAAGAACAAATACACCGACAGCTATCGCGTTACCGCTGCCTTCCTCGCGTTCTTGGCTAACAAGTACGACAAAGGCATCGTTCCAAAGCTCGACAAAAAACTGCGCGACAAAACCTACACCGACGCAGCTTTCGTCGAAATCACTGGCAAAGACCTCGACACCCTATGGAACGAGTTCGCGCCCAAACCCGCGCTCACCAACTAATCGAAAACGGGACTAATACAAAAAGCGGAGTGGCCTGAGGCCGCTCCGCTTTTTGTTGTTTGACACTACCACCATTCACCAAGAACAACAGCCTTCCATCTCCAATTTTCGAGAGTGAATTGAATCATGTAAGGCCTCTTGTTGACCGTCGCGAACAAATCAACTGTGCCAATCATGTGGATAGCAACACCCACATCTGAAGATTGCCTCATCCCCTGACCGAACTTTCTCATTCCCCCATGCATTTTGGCAATGCCCGGCAGATCAGCCAAAATATGAGGTTCGGCTAACTGCTTCAATTTCTGAGCATCTTGTACTTCAACAGCGCGGGCTAATTCATAATAAGCCGCTTTGGGGGTTACATAATAAAACCAATTCCAGAGCCAGGGCACAACAAGTACAGCGCCCAATATCCACTTCGCTTTCCAATTGAGGTTAGGGATTTTCATGTGCTTATTTTCAGCACTGACGACATATTCTTCAAGTCGCGCTCATCCCCTGAAAACGAGTTCATTCGGTGACTCTGTTGCAGCAGTATTTTCATAATTCGTCGGGCTAAACTTTGACTCGGTTAACCTAGGGCTGTTAGGATTTCATGGGCGATTTGGCGCCAACTCATGCTGTTGTTTAATTTGAGTTCTTCCTGCGGGTTCTCTGTAGAGTCCTGCTTTTCGGTTCATTCGTAATCCCCCATGAAGTCCAGAGACACGCCCACTCCTCAGTTAGCGCAGGAGAAAGAACTCGCGGCGCGCTTATCGCTCGGCTCGAACCTCACTCTGCTCATCGTCAAGTTGGCAGTTGGATTTCTCACTGGCTCAGTCAGCGTGCTTTCTGAAGCCGCCCACTCGGCCAGCGATTTATTCGCCTCTATTCTGGCGGTTGTGTCAGTGCGCGTCGTTGATATGCCCCCCGACGAGGAACACCCTTACGGGCACGGCAAAGCCGAGGGCATTTCAACTCTGGCGCAAGGCGTACTGCTGTCGTTGGTGGCGTCCTACATCATCTATGAATCGGTGAAGAAACTCTCCGAGCCACACGAGACGCAGCACATGGAATGGGGCATGGTAGTTATGGCGGCCTCGGCCCTCATCAATATCTTCGTTGTGCGCTTCGTGCTACGCATCGCCAAAAAGACGAATTCTCTGGCTTTAATCGCGGTCAGCAAAGACCACATGGCCGACATCTACGCGGCCATCGGCGTGTTGATTGGCTTGGTATTGGTGCGCGTCACTGGAAAAACCTTCTTCGACCCCATCATGGCGATTGCCGTGGCGCTGCTCATCTTTCGCTCAGCATGGCACCTATTCAGCGAAGCCACCCACATTCTGATGGACACCAACCTACCGCCCGAAGATGTCGAGCGCGTCAGGCAAATTTTGGAAGATGAACCCAAGGTGTTGGGCTACCATAAAATTCGCACGCGGCAAGCAGGTTCGGTGCGCCATGTCGACGCCCACATATTACTGGACGACAACAGCACATTGTTAGAAGCCCACGACCTCACCGAAGAAATAGAAGACCGCATCCGAGCCATTTTGCCAGGTGCTGCCGTGCTGCTCCATACCGAACCCTATCACGCCGAGCAGGAGCACCAGATTCGCGACCACGGCACTCCCGCTCAAGCTGACACCAAACCCAAACGGTCGAGAACACGCACATAAATCCTTGAATCTCGAAATCTGAGCGAGCAGAACCTCTAGAAAAATAACAGAATACCCTAGAGGTGTCGTGATAAAATTCTCGCACCGCCATGACATCTTCTTCAATATCCACACCGCGCACTTTCTTCGATTTAAGTGCCTACCAGTGGACAGTGCTGTTCGCAGCGTGGTTGGGCTGGGGTTTCGACATCTTCGATTCTCTGCTCTTCAACTATGTTGCGCCCAACTGCATCCCGACGCTACTCGGCATCGCGCATGGCACCCCAGCCGCCAAAAGCGCCACGCTTCAATGGACGGGACTGATTACTTCGTTGCTGTTAGTCGGTTGGGGGCTGGGTGGTATCGCGTTTGGCAGCGTGACCGACCGCATTGGGCGCACCAAAACCCTGCTCTTTACGATGGTGCTCTATTCGCTGGGCACGGCAGCGTGTGCTTTCGCGCCTAATGTCTGGGTGCTGATGCTCTTCCGCTTCATCGCCTCCATCGGCATTGGCGGCGAATGGGCGGCAGGAGCCGCTATGGTAGCCGAGGTAGTGCCTGAAAAACGGCGAGTCGAAGCGGGCGTGTGGCTTTACACGGCGGCTCCATTTGGACTGTTTGCAGCCACCTTCGTCACCTATAGCATCGCCCGCGCCTTTCCCGATCCGTCGCAAAGTTGGCGCTACGTGTTTTTGTGCGGCTTGCTACCAGCCCTCCTCGCCTTTGGAGTGCGGGCGTTTGTCCGCGAACCAGAGCGCTGGCAAAACGCCGTTCAGGGCACGGCAGCGCCGCGTATCAGCGAACTCTTTTCACCCCAACTGCGCCGCAAAACATTGGGCGGCTTGCTAATGGCGCTCATAGCCCTCTTGAGTTGGTGGAGTTGCAACGCCTTTTTGCCAGTGGTCGCCGCTGGATTAGGCGGCAGCGATAAGGTTCTGGCCGAAGCCCTCAAAGCGCGCGCCACCAGTGCCTTCAACCTCGGCGGACTCATCGGTGTGCTGTCCACCATTCCAGTTGCGAAGCATCTGGGGCGCCGCGCCATGTTCGGGCTTTATTTCGCGCTGGGAGCCATCGCGGTGTTCGTCACCTACGGCATGAATTGGAGTCCCGACGTGCGTGTGCTACTCGTCTTCTTTGTGGGCGTGACGATCTTCGGGATTTTCGGAGCTTTTACGTTCTATCTTCCCGAACTGTTCCCAACGCGCCTACGCGGCACAGGTGCGGGCTTTTGCTACAACTTCGGGCGCTTTCTGGCATCAGGTGGCCCATTTCTGGTCGGCTATGTTGCCTCGCAAGGCAAAGGTGCCCTGCCCGCCGCCTTAGGCGCGCTCACTCTCACCGCAATATTTCCCCTCGTCGGCGCGATTTTATCGCCCTTCATCGTGGAAACGCACGGCAGCGTGTTGGAAGACTAACTCCATGCCTCAGTTGAATTTGGTGGTGCGCTTGTGGCTACGCCCCGAAGCAGCTATCGCTGATTTTGAAGCATTCGAGCGGCAAGCGGCACAAATTATGGCAACGCATGGTGGACGCATCGAGCGCGCCTTTCGGGTCAATGCCCCCTCGGATAGCGACGAACCATTCGAGGTGCATCTCGTCTCGTTTCCCGATGAAGCGGCGTTTTCCGCCTATCGAAATGACGCGCAAATAGTTGCATTGGCAAAGGAGCGCGAACGCCTCATCGCGCGGACCGAAATTTGGACAGGAGCCGAAGTGAACTATGGATTCTGAACTGCCCGAAGAAGAAGATGTAACCGAAGAAAGCGGCTGGCACTCCTACGACTGCGCCTTTTGTGGTGAGCCAAACGATGTCTTCGCCGACGCCAGCGGCGCCCGCACTCAAAAATTCACTGAAGACTGCCAGGTGTGCTGCCGCCCCAATCTGCTCACTATCCGCTTCGAGCGCGACGGCTGGGTTTCGATTGAAGTTGAGCGCGAATACGATGCATAATATCTCATCGCGCTCATAAAATTTACAAATCAGCCAAAAAATTGAAGTCGGTGTCGCTCCACCCCGGCAAACCTTCGTGACCGAAATCGGGGTAGAAGACGGCGCGTTTGCTACCGCTGATTTTGTTGAAGGCCGCGAACTGAGTCGAGGGGGGACAAATGGAATCCAGTTGCCCGACAGCCATCAAAACATCGGCATTGATACGCGGGGCAAGATGCTGTACATCAATGTAACCAAGCGCATTCCACACGTGGTCTTCACGCTCATGTAACGGGTCGAACGAACGAAACCAGCTTTTCAGTTCGGCATACGCGCCCTGCGCCAAATCCATTTCCCACACCCGTTTGTAATCGCACAGGAACGGATACACCGCTGCCGCCTTCTTGATGGGAGCCAGGGCAGCGCACGCCAGGGTCAAAGCGCCGCCCTGCGAACCACCGCGCGCACCAAGTCGCTCACCGTCGATTTCGGTCATATCAGAAACAGCACGCGCTAATTGCACGGTGTCGAGAAACATCTGATGATAGTACAATGCTTGGGGGCGTCCGCTAAGAGCATCTTCGAGTCCGCGAATGATGTGACCATTGTGGGTGTTGCCCGTAACCCGCGACCGGTCCTCTGAACGGCCGCCCTGCCCTCGACAATCCAGTGAAGCAATTGCCTGTCCACGCGCGACAAAAGGCAACTTCCCCATCCATTCCCCCGAATTTCCTGTATAGCCATGAAATTCAAGAACACACGCGACGGGCGCGTCGATGTTCACGGGGCGCAAAAACTTCGCGTACTGTCGCGCGCCATCAATACCATCGAATGTCAGGTGGAAACACTCGGCGAAAGGAGCAGCCAGTTCATGGCGAACCAGTTCAACGCGCGGCGGCACCGACTCAAGTTCGCGCAGTGAATCATCCCAGAACTCATCGAACCCTTCGGGACGCGGGTTGCGCCCCTCGTACTCGTAAAGTGCCTCGATAGATAAATCAAGCAGTGGCATGGTTTCTCAAGAGCCTAACAAGGTGTCGCGAACGACGAGCGCGGCTTCACGCGCGCAGTAAAACACTCTTGACCACAACGGCAAACTGTCCCACCCCGGAAGTTCGGGCGAAGTCGAGGCGCGAAGGCCGGCGCGGGCACAATCGCGCCGACAACGCCACACATGAAATGGGTCGGATACCGCGATCACACGCGCCCCGCTCGGCAATAACTGCGCGGCAAACAGCGCGTTCTCGCGCGTCGATGTCGATTTCTCGTCGCGCAAAATGTCGCTCTCAGGCACACCCCATTGAACCAATAATTTGCTGGCTACCACCGACTCAGCGGGAGGGTTTGTGCCGACGCCACCAGTACAGACGATTTTCGGCGCCATCCCCCGCTTCCACAGCTCGAAGGCGTGCCGTGTCCGTGTTCGTAGCAACACCGAAGGCGAACCATCGCTGCGCACCTTGGCGCCAAAAACGATGATGGCTTCACTTTTTTTCGCCCTATCAACACGGCCCCAGCGTTCGAGCCACACCCCGAACGACAGAAGCGCCACAAACGGAATAACAACGCAAGCACACAACGAGAGGAGGAGACGGCGACGACGCATGATGATTTTGCCTGTGGGCTATTAGCCGTTAGCTAATAGCCCCAATATACGAGGGCAAAAATCCCTCGACTTACCTGATTTGGTGTGGCTAACGGCTAATAGCCAACAGCTTATTCCTAGAAATTGATTCCGCGTGCGATAACACGGTTGGGATCGACTGGCTCCCAGCCGATGCGTGTTTCCCAATGCAGATGGGCGCCTGTCACGAAGCCAGTGGCGCCGACTTTACCCAGCACCTGTCCTTTGCCGATGCTCTGCCCTTCGACCACATCACGCTTCGAGAGGTGCATGTAAATCGAGAACACGTTGCAGCCGTGGTCGATAACCACACAGTTGCCGCGTAGCAGTGGCAAATAGGCGCTCAGAGCGACGCGGCCCGCGTTGGCTGCTTTGACGGGAGTGCCCGTTCCGGCTTTGACATCGGCGCCGTTGTGCTGGCCCCACCATTTGCCGTTCACATAGCGGCGGCGACCATATGCCGAAGTCGCGGCGCCCGCGCAGGGCACTACCCAATTGCCTTTCCACAGCGGAGCGGCGTAAGAATTTTTCATCTTCGACTGCACGAAGAGTTTTTCCTGCCGGAGCGCGTCTTTTTCGTTCATCTTCGCGGCGGTTTTCGAGTCGCGCATGGTGATGCGCTGTGTCGGGTAAACGCGCGTCGTGCCCTTGAAGTTGTACTTCACCGTTTGTTCGCCTTTATCGGTTTGCACACGGGCCGCGAGGGGGAAAGTGCCGCCTTGACGGTCGAAGGGATAGCCCACAAATGCGCGAACCGAGCCATCGGGACGGGTGTAGAACTTGACCTGATCGGTATCGAAGGCTTGCATCCCGACACCGGTAATTTTTTCGCCACCAGCGGGCGTAACAGTCACCGTCAAAATATCACCGGGCTGGGCGCCCGACGGGCCAACAGTCAGAGTCGCGGCGTGTGCCGACACACCAACAACCAGAAGCGGAAGAAAACCAAAAACGGAAAAACGCACCAACCGAGTGTGGCAAAGCTTTCACGTTCGCAGGTGCCGAAACGCAAAGGCGCGTTAACGCACCTTCTGCTTCAACTGAAGCGCCAAATTTTCGACCTCGTGCGGGTTCTCAATGCCATAAAAGCCGATTTCGATGGTGGTTTCGTCTTCGCCACTGCCCTTGGTTTCCCGCTTCAAAATTATGTCGCCTCCAACTTCCAGATCACAGCGCTCAAGAATGAACTCATTGGGCAACACACTCTGCACATCTTTCTTCTTTCCATCGACGATAATCAGCGCACGCCGATTGGTCAGCAGATAAAAAGTGCGCCGAGCTTTTATCGCTTCATACAATGGGGCAACAGCCATGAGAGCGAAAAAACCTAGCGCGCCCATAGCCAGAACCGGAAAAATCATCGTCAGAATATGTGGCACTCGCCCTGCCGCCAAAGCCATGCGGGCTAACTTGCTGGCATCCCAAAACGCGAACAGCATGAACGCGAAACAGGGAATAGCAATGAACGTCATGGGAAGCGCCTTTCGCCGCATTCGCTCAGGATTGGGATGTCCCGACCAAAGGATGCGCTCCCCAGCATCCAACTCACGCGCGATTGGATCAGGCGTAAGGGCCGAGTCAAAAGAAAACGGAGACATCGTTGCAAACGCATGTCGAATTTGACCAATGGGCTTTCTGTTTCCTACAACGCCCACTTATTAAAGGGGTCTAATTCTTTTTGAGGAACACTAGAGTCCTCAAAAAACTGTTCCATGCGATTTCCTCGTTCTCTTCGTCTGAAAATCTCGGCGTTCGCTCTCCTGCTTGCCTCGGCTTCATGCAGCGTCGCACAGGAACTTACTATCAGTGCTGCCAAAGTCGGAGGCGTCTATGCTCCAGGCGAGAAAATATCATGGCATGTAACTATCACGGGCGACAAAGCCGACGAAGTGCAAAGGGTTGGTTACGTACTGCGCAAAGGTGGTTTGACAGAAGTCGGTAAGGGCGAGTTAGTAGTTCAGAACCACAGCGTCGACCTGCAAACCCAGTTGGATGAACCGGGAACCCTTCTCGCCGAATTTACCGCTTTGCCCACTGGCGACAAGCCGATCACCGGATTGGCAGGTGCGATGGTGGAGCCGGAAAAAATCGGCATCTCTGCACCATGCCCCGCTGACTTCGACGCATTTTGGAAATCCAAAGTCGATGAATTGCTGGCCGTTCCCGCCAATCCAGTTTTGAAAGAGGAGGAGAGCGGAAACGACAAACTTGACTATTGGAAAATCACCCTCGATAACATTCGTGGCACCCACATTCAGGGACAACTGGCGCGTCCCAAAGCAGCAACGCAAAAGCTACCCGCCATCTTGTTGGTACAGTCGGCTGGTGTTTATCCATTGGCGAAAAACCGGATACTCGATAGGGCACGCGAAGGCTGGCTGGCTCTCAACCTCAATGCCCACGACCTCCCCACCGACATGCCGGAAGAGTGGTACAAAGAGAAACAACGAACAGACCCGATGTTCAAGGATTACCCCGGTTACGGTAACGACGACCGCGAGCAGAGCTACTTTCTACGCATGTATTTGTCGTGCTATCGTGCCGTTGACTACCTCGCGGGGCGCGACGATTGGGATGGAAAAACGCTCGTTGTGATGGGCACCAGCCAGGGTGGTTTACAAGCCATTATGACAGGTGGCTTGCATCCCAAAGTCACAGGACTCCTCGCGAATGTTCCCGCCGGGTGTGACCACAGCGGGCCACTCGTCGGACGCCGTGCAGGTTGGCCGCAGTGGTATGAAAAAGTCGCAGGCAAGGACGCCGCTAAGGTAGCCGAAACCAGCAAATACTTCGACGTGGCGAACTTTGCCAGACACGTTCAGTGCCCCGCATTAGTCTCTGTCGGCCTCATTGATACAACCTGTCCTGCTGCCGGAGTCGTGGCAACGTTCAATCAAATACAGGGGAAGAAGGAGTTGGTTGTTATGCCAAAGTCAGACCATCACGGTAACAACAACTCACAGGCCGCTTACAACGCCCGCTCCAAAGTGTGGCTCCAGAGCTTTAGAACAGGTATGCCCACTCCATAGTAGCTATGAAGTGGGCACAGATGGACATATCAAAGAGGCTCATTCTTTAAATTTCGCCCTCAAGTCGCTTCATCTAACGCCTCGACCAATTCGTTAAAGCCCGCCGGAAGCGGAGCTTCGAAGCGCATCGGTTCGCCTGTTGTCGGGTGCGCGAAAGCGATGGTGTAAGCGTGCAGAGCTTGCCCATTCAGTGCGTTGATAGCCTCGCTGGCTCGCTCGGAGGGCGCGCAGGTCAAAGCGCGATGAAAACCACCATAAAGGCTGTCGCCCGCCAACGGGTGATGCAGGTAAGTCAAATGGGCGCGAATCTGGTGGGTGCGTCCAGTCAGCAAATTGATGTCGAGCAAAGCGAACTTCGCCCACGACTTCAGCACCTCATATTCGGTGATAGAGGGACGCCCACCGGGAGTCACCGTCATTTTTTTGCGGTTGGTGTGGCTGCGGTCGATAGCGGCCTCAATGCGCCCGCGTGGCGTGGGCACGCCATTGACGATGGCGATGTAGTGCTTCTCGATTTGACGAGCCTCGAACTGCGCCGCCAAATTCCAGTGCGCTGCATCGGTTTTAGCCACCAGCATAACGCCCGAAGTGTCTTTGTCGAGACGATGCACGATTCCCGCACGCCCAGCCGGCCCAACCGACGACAGCGCCTTGCCCTGAGCGCGCAAGATGTCAACCAGCGTCGCCCCGGTTTCCCCGGCTCCGACGTGTACAGTGACACCGCGCGGCTTGACGATGACCATCATATCGTCGTCCTCATACAAAATCGGCACTTCGGGGGCGCGTTCGAGTTCTTCGGGAGTAGCACCCACAGGGGCTTCCGAATCAATCTCAAACGGCGGCACAACAACCTCGTCGTCCACCTTGAGAGTAATCTTGGCTTTGACGAATTGACCGTTGACGGTCGTGGTTTCGAGTATCTTTTGAGCGCGCGAACGCGACACGCTAAGCGCCTGACTTAAAAAAGCGTCAACGCGCTTACCGGCGTCATCCTCGCCAACATGGAACACTGCGCCCGCAGTGAAATCTTCGCTATTCAAATCTTCCATTGTGTTGGGTTTAACCCTTTCTGCGGGTATGCTGGCGGGAATACCCCGCGCCGACGCTCAACCGAGGTACGGTTCGTTCGTTGTTTGCATCGATCCGGGCCACCCCAGCGAGACTGCGCGTGGCGCAGCAGCCAACGGTCTCAGCGAGAATCACCTCAACTGGCTCGTCGCTGTTAAGCTCGCCAACAAGCTCAATGCGCGCGGCATTTCTTTCGTCTCGACCAAGAAATCCGAGAACCAAATGGTCACCAATCGCCAGCGCGCCGAAATCGCCAACACCAATGGCGCGGCGCTCATGATTCGCATTCACTGCGACGCGGGCGGCGGTAGCGGTTTCGCGTGGTACTATCCCGACCGTAGCGCCCGCAAACAGGGAGTCACTGGCCCCTCCAAACAGGTACAGGGCTGGAGCCGCGAAGCGGCCCACACACTCAACGAGGCAATGAAACCCGTTCTGCGTGGCTCCCTACCCGCCAACCCCATCAAAACCGACGCCGCTACAGGCGTGGGTGGCAAACAGGGCGGCGTGCTGACAGGCTCCATCTTCTCGAAAGTGCCCACCGCGCTTGTCGAGATGTGCTTCATCACTAACCGCCGCGATGCACGCTTCATTGCCTCCGACGCGGGTCAGGAAAAAATGGCCGAAGCGATGGCGCAGGGCATCGTGGCATGGCGCACCAAGTGGCTGCAAAAGACAGGCTGATTGTGTCGTGGGTGACTTTTAGTAAGTCACCCACCCATTCCTGTAAACGATACGAAGCATGGCCAACCCGACTAAAAGCGACTCTAAAAAGCACAATACCCCGGTGACCTTAGAAGATGTCGCCAGAGCGGCGGGAGTAACTGCCACCACTGTTTCGAGAGCGCTCAAGGGAAACGACTATGTCGCAGCAGCCACACGCGAAAAAATATTACGCATCATTGGCGAGCTGAATTACACGACAAACCCGGCGGCAAGAGCTTTGGCGACGGGAAAAACCGGAATCATCGCGGTTATCAGCGCCCAACTTCACCAAACGTACCACGCCAACATCGTCCATTTGCTCGAATCGCATATCACCACCAGCGGCTATCAGATGCGACTTTTGCACAGCAGAAGCGAACTGAAAGACCTGATTGACGCCACCAGAACCACCTCTGCCGGTGGCATTATCATCAACGGAATGCACGACCTGTCGGAAGAACTCGAATTTCTCAATTCACAACTGTCCCAGAACTGCGTCTTCCTCGATACCTTTGCCCACGCCCAAACCGACTATGTGCGCATTGATCTGCGTCAGGCCGTCAAACATGCACTGGGTTTGATGTTGGCAGAGGGTCCACGCGCATCGCTTATGTTGGGGTTTCTGAAAGTGCCGTCTTCGACCCAAACGATGCCGCCGAAGACTGTTTGATAACTTACCTGTCGGTGATGCAAGAAACGGGCAGAAAACCCGAATTTATCAATTCCCTGCCCAATTTGAGCCGCCCGCAGCGAATCAAGGTTATCCGCGAGTATTTCGAGGCTCACGGCTGCCCCGATGCCATTTTGTGCCTGCACGACGAAATCGCCATCATTACCTACCACACACTCCTCGACTGCGGCTACCGCATTCCCCAGGATGTCACGCTGGCTGGCTGCGAAGGACTCTTCATGATGGAATGCTTCGAGCCTCCTCTCAGCACCATCAACCAACATCTGGAAGAGGCTTGCGAATTGACGTGGCAGTTCCTACAAAACCGCATCGTCACCCCCACTCTGCCTCTACAACAAAGGACCTTCGAAGCCAAACTCATGGTTCGCAAATCCCTGCAACCATAGCCTTACCAGTCAAAAATCTGATAATTTATTTTTGCCCCATATGTTGGCGCCAACATATCTATTTGACACGATTCTTCTATTTGGTAACTACACCTTTGCCAATACCATGCTTCCAGTCCCGAAAGATTCTATGGATTCCCACGAATCGAATGCGAATTTTCTTGCCTCCAAAGTATTCGTGTCAAATAATTTTGTTGTGAACCACGTAAAAACCAGTTCACGTTCATGCTGGGCAGTCATGGGGTGCGGTATGGCCCTACTCGGCACCTTCCAAACAGCCCGCGCCGATTTCGCCCTCAAACCCAATGATCGCGTCGTGTTCTACGGCGATAGCATCACCGAACAGCGCCTCTACACGACCTTCGCCGAAACCTATGTCGTGACGCGCTTCCCCAAACTGCCAGTAACCTTCGTCCACTCCGGCTGGGGCGGCGACCGCGTCACAGGCGGCGGCGGCGGCCCCATAGACCTGCGTTTGAAACGCGACGTTCTGGCCTACAAACCGACTGTCATGACCATCATGCTCGGCATGAACGATGCCGCCTATCGCGCTTTCGATCAAGGCATCTTCAACACCTATTCGACGGGTTACAACCACATCCTTGATGTCGTCAAGAAAGAAGACCCCGCAGTCCGCTTTACCCTCATCCAGCCCTCGCCCTACGACGACGTGACGCGCACCCCCACATTCGATGGCGGTTATAACGCCGTCTTGCAGCGCTACGCCGCTTTCGTGAAGGACACCGCCACAGCGAAAAATGCCACAGTCGCCGACTTGAACACCCCAGTCGTGACCATGCTGCAAAAAGCCAATGGCCTCGACGCCCCCACCGCGCAGCAAATCATTCCCGACCGCGTCCACCCCGGCCCAGCCGGACACCTCATCATGGCCGAAGCCCTGCTCAAAGCCTGGGGCGCCCCCTCGCTGGTTTCATCTGTCACTATCGACACAACGGCGAAAAAGGTCACGCGCAGCGATAACACACAGGTCTCCGACCTCAAAACAGGCTCAACGATAACCTGGACGCAAAACGATCAGGCGTTGCCCTTCCCGCTCGACACCACCGACTCCAAAATGGCGCTGACACTCAAATCCTCCGATTTCGTCGAAGCACTCAATCAGGCGCCACTTCAAGTCACAGGCTTAACCGCCCCCCGCTACACCCTCACTATCGACGGCGACGAAGCGGGCGATTTCACCAGCGAAGAGTTAGCGCAGGGAATCAATCTCGCGATGCTGCCGACACCGATGCAAACTCAGGCACAAAACGTCCACCGCCTGACCTTGAAGCACAACGACGAGCATTCGTGGCGCTGGCGCAACATTCAAGTCCCGCTCGAAGGTCGCAGCCAAGCCGCCCAGAAAGCTTCCAAACCGCTCATCAAAGCCCTCGATAAAGAGGAAGAGGAAACTGTCAAGCAGCAGCGCGCAGCAGCTCAACCCAAGCCCCACCGCTTCGAACTGAGCGTCACCTCTCCGCAAAACGAAGGGCCGAATCTGGCACAGGGCAAACCCTATGTCAGCTCCGATCCGAACGTCTATAACTACGGTGGCGGCGGTTTAACCGATGGCTCATGGAGCGGCGAATCGCCACACACCTTCGCCACAGGCGATGTAGATGCCTTTCCCAAAACCGTCACCATCGACCTCGGCGCTGCCACTCCGGTATCGCGAGTTCGTACCGGCATTCCCGCTTTTGGCTCGACCAAAACCGTCAAAGTTTTGGTCAGCGAAGACGGCCAGAAATTCACCGAAGTTGGCAGCTACACCTTCCCATTAGCAGCAGGACGCCGCCGCTCCTTCAAATTCGCCCCCGTCTCTACTCGCTACGTCCGCTTGCAGTACCCCGACCACTATCCCGATAACGTCGGCTACTCGCCGCTGTTCTCCTTCACCAGTGAAGTCGAGGTCTACGGCCCAGCGAAATAACCATAAAACGGGCTTCTGCTGGATTGGTAGAAGCCCGCTTCCCTTTTTCAACCCAAACCACTCGACTCGCTTTTCTACCAGTAAAATTTTATTCCTATGGAATGAATATCACTGGTAGAAAAGCACCGCGCCCCTCAACACTGTGCCACAATAGAATCGGCACGAGTTGCCCCTCCCAACGCAGTTCTGTTGTCCGTTGATTTCGACAATTCCTTTAACCATGTCCCAGATACCCTCCGGCTTTCGAGAAAAAAGACGCAGTAGAACTGTGACTTTGCAGGACGTGGCCAATGTCGCTGGAGTCACTTCCATGACTGTTTCAAAAGTCATCAAGGGCAAGGGCAATATCTCGACTGCAACTCGCGAAAAAGTGCTGCGAGTTGCAGAGGAATTGAACTACACCGCCAATCTGGCGGCAAGAACTCTGGCTACCGGGCGAACAGGGATTATCGCCGTTATCTGTGGAGAGTTAGATCAGGCCTACTACGCGAACATGGTGAGCCTATTACAAGCGCAAATGCTGTGTAGCGGCTACGAGATGAGGCTTTTGCACAAGGAAAGCGAACTCAAAGACCTACTGAACGCCACCAAAACCTCGGCTGTGGACGGTGTGATTGTGAGTGGTGCCCATGACCTGTCCGAAAAACCTGAGTTTTTGAATTCGGAGCTTTCTCAGCACTGTGTCTTCCTGGATACCTTCGAGCATCCAAACACCGACTATGTGCGTATTGATTTGCGAGAGGGTGTCCAGGAAGCTATCGAACACATGATTACTTTGGGACGCCAACGTATTGCCTATGTTGGTGTTTCTAACGCGACAGAATTTGACCCATCATGGGCCGTTGAAGATCGTTTGCGAACCTATCTAGCGACCATAAACAAAGCGAACAAGAATCACGAATTCATCAACTCACGTCCCCGCATTGACATGACGCGCGAGGAGCGAATCGATGCTATAAAGCTGTATTTTGAAAGGCATGGATGCCCCGATGGACTGGTTTGTTTGCACGGCGAAATCGCGATGCTGGCTTTTCGTGCGTTGAGGGAGTATGGATGCCGCGTTCCCGAAGATGTTCTAGTCGTTGGAGGCGATGACGTGCCCTTTATGGAATGTTTCGCTCCCTCTCTGAGTGCCGTCGCGCATCCATTGGAAGAGGCCTGTGTTTTGACGTGGCAATTCTTACAGGCACGCATCAATAACTCCTCACTGCCTCTTCAACAGAAAACCTGCAAAGCAAAGCTGGTTGTGAGGGAATCTCTGCAATCCAGATGATTGTGCGCATATAGGGGATACCGCTTTCACAATCAAAACTATGGCAGATTTCTAATGCGTGACTGAGGTGTAAAAATCTAGAGAAGAGGCGACTTCGTGTGTTTAACCTCTGAATGGATTGGGTATAATTGCTAGGGTTAGCGCTAACCCTAGTCGGAGTTCCGTGGAGGGCGCCAATGACTTCGCTTTTGAGAACATCATGATTCACTCGCCGAACAATTCCCCGAAAGTTCTTCCCAAACCATATTGGGCCTTCACCTCGAAGCATTAGATGGCGCGCGTTATTATCTCCCCTAACAGCAGACCATACCCCCTTATCCGTATCCCCTCTTTCCATCACTAATGTCCATCAATCTCCGTTTTTATTCTTCGTTCTTACTGACAGGATGCCTTTGGTTTGCAGCGCAGCCAGTTAAAGCCGCTCCCACTTTGGACGCACTCTCCAAAGCATTCGCAATTCCGCCCGACTCGGCCAGGCCACAGACGCTGTGGCACTGGACCGACGGCAACGTCACCAAGGGGGCCATCACTGCCGATCTGGAGGCCATGAAACGAGGTGGCATCGGTGGTGCCGAGATATTTTTTGCCTCCCAGGAAATCCCCCTGGGTCCGGTCCGTTTCATGTCGCCAGAGTGGTTCGAGATGGTGGGGTTTGCCGCCAGCGAAGCAAAAAGATTGGGGTTGGACTTGTCGATGCACAACTGCGCTGGCTGGTCGAGCAGTGGTGGCCCGTGGAACACGCCGGAGAACGGGATGCAGACGGTAACGACGAGCGAAACTCGCGTTTCCGGTAACTCCCACTTCGATGCAGCCTTGCCCCAACCGGAAACTAAACTCGGCACTTACCGCGAAATCGCTGTACTCGCTTTTCCAGCAACCTCAGATTTCCGTATTCCAAATTACCGTCCCAAAGCTGAGTTTGAATGGCAGAACAACGTCGAGCCCGCTTTGGGGCCGGACGCTCCCGTAGGAGGCGCCATCGAAGCAGCGAAAATCGTCAATTTGACGAGCCAGGTCAAAGATGGGCGACTCGTTTGGGATGTTCCCACAGGCGATTGGATCATCCTGCGCGTAGGTTACACCCCGACCGGCAGAACCAACGATCCGCCTTACTCGGACGGCATCGGTTTGGAAGTTGACAAGTTGTCCAAAAGCGCTCTCGACCTGCACTGGAAGGGAATGATGGGGCCAGTGATGGACAAGCTGAAGTCGCTTCCTGGCAGACCGACCACCAACGTCCACGTCGATTCCTACGAAGTCGGCTTTCAAAACTGGACTCCTGAATTTGCCGCCGAATTCAAAAAGCGGCGTGGTTACGACATCACGCCTTATTTGCCCGTGTTCACCGGACGAGTGGTGGGTAGCACTGCTCTTTCCGAGCGCTTCCTGTGGGATGTGCGGCGCACCACCTCCGATTTGATGTCGGAGAACTACTATGGTCACTTCCGCGAACTTTGCCACCAGAATGGAGTGAAATTTTCCAACGAGGCCTATGGCGAAGGCCCGATGGAAGAACTCACTGCCGCTGGAGCTTCCGATATTCCGATGGGCGAGTTCTGGGTGGATGGAACTTCGATGGCTTCCTGCAAAATGGAGTCGTCATCTGGCCATATTTATGGGGCGAACGTTGTTTCTGCCGAAGCCTTCACCGGTCAGCCGTGGAACAGCAGTTGGATTACCACACCCGAATCGATGAAGCCGATGGGCGACCGGGCATTTTGCAATGGTATCAATCGCTTCGTTTTCCACACCTTCGTGATGCAACCGTATCCAAACCGTTTCCCCGGTATGACGATGGGGCAGTGGGGTTCTCACCAAGACCCGCGCAGCACGATGTGGGAGCCACAGCGCGACTGGATTCGCTACATCACCCGCAGCCAGTTTTTGCTACAACAGGGACATTTCGAGGCCGACGCCCTGGCGTTCACTGGCGACAACCCCGACTCCGTCATTTTTATGGCCGTGGGGTCGGACATCTTGCGCCGCACCAACCCCGCTCTGCCACCGGGCTACAGCTACGATGTTTGCTCCGCCGATGGCTTACTCAAGCGAATTAGCGTCAAAAATGGCCGTCTCATGACGCCAACTGGCACCTCCTATAGCTTTCTGCTCTTGCCTCCCAACGAGACGATGCAGCTTTCCACACTGCGCAAAATCCGCGACTTGGTACGCGCGGGAGCCGTCGTGGTGGGCGCGCCTCCCAAACGTTCACCCAGCCTGGAAAATTACCCGCAATGCGACACCGAACTCGCGACATTGACCCAACAAATCTGGGGGGACTGCGACGGCAAAACTGTCACTTCGCACGCCTTCGGCAAAGGCCGCATTTTTTGGGGACTGCCGATTACTGAGGTTATGACTCGCATCGGTGCCACTCCCGATTTTTCGAGTGTCGCCGAATCAGATAGCATGGAGTACATCCACCGCAGCACTGGAAAGGAAGACATCTACTTCGTTTCCAATCAGAAGAACGAGGCGCGCGATTTGGAGTGCAACTTCCGCGTAACCGGCAAAGTGCCCGAACTATGGCACCCCGAAACGGGACGAGTCGAGGACGCACCTCTATACCGCGAAGAGAACGGTCATACCATCGTTCCTCTTCACTTCTCTCCTTCTGATTCGGTATTCGTGCTGTTCCGCCGCGCTGCCAAGGCCCCTCATTTTTCCTCCGCGAATTGGCAACCTGAGGCGACGTCTCCCAACCTGGAGATTATCAATGCCGTTTATGAAGCGGTCGATGGCACCGGGACAGCCGACGTGACCGAAACCGTTCGTGGCTTGGTGAAAGACAGGAGGTTGAATTTGACGGCTAACACCCCAACGCTCATTAAAGACCCGGCCCCCTGGCACGTCAAGCAATTAGTTGTCCAGTACCGCATCGGCGTCAAGACCGACAGCATCACGATCCCCGAACATCAGAATCTTGCTCTTTCAGCCGATAGTCTGCGCAGCTATCCAGATTACGAATGGACAACCGACGCCAGAGGCACGACCCGTTTGGTTCAATGGGAAAACGGGTCGTTGTCCGTCCAACGCGCCAAAGGCTCCGCCGTCCAAGTGCCGCTTCCAAACGTGACAGCGCCGCAAGAGATCAGTGGCCCCTGGACGCTGAGCTTTCCGCCCAACTGGGGAGCGCCGCCACAGGTCACGCTCGATAAGCTCATCTCGTGGCCGCAGCATAGCGACGCCGGTGTGCGCTACTTTTCGGGCACCGCGACCTACAGCAAGAACTTCGACTTACCCGCTTCGGCAATCGGGGCCAATAAGGTGGTTTCGCTTGATCTGGGCGCTGTCAAAAATGTCGCTCGTGTGAAGTTGAACGGGCGCGACCTGGGCCTCATTTGGAAAGCCCCGTTCCGCGCGGACCTTTCTGGTGTAGCTCGTGCCGGAACGAACCAGTTGGAAGTACAAGTGACCAACCTGTGGCCCAACCGTCTCATCGGTGACGAGCAACTACCGCCCGATGCCGAGTGGGTGGATAACCACATCAAAGCATGGCCCCAGTGGTTGCTCGAAGGCAAACCAAGTCCCACGGGACGCTTGACTTTCTCGACCTGGCACCACTACAACAAAGATTCGCCCCTGCTCCCTTCAGGTCTGCTCGGTCCCGCCACCATACACACCGGCAATATAGTCAACATAAATCCATAAAACGAATCCACTAACGAGAGACCTCGTTAGTCACTGAACGCCTACAATAACCAACACCTAACGCAGTTCTTTATCAATGAAAAGCCTCCTGTTTGCCCTGTCTACTTTAGTAACGATAACACCGGCTATCGCCGTGCAAAACACCATGACAAAAGCCGCACCCATCGTAAAAAATACGCCCATCGACCGCCACGCACTAGTGACTCGCCACAACGTTGTGCTCACCAAATTCGATGGTGAACGGCCCCTTCAGGTCGGCAACGGCGAGTTCGCCTTTGGAATGGACATCACCGGTTTGCAGAGCTTCGCGCCCTTCAACACCATGTCACAGTGGGGCTGGCACGAGTCGCCCCTCCCCGCCGGGAAAAAGGTCGAGGATTATCAGATGCAGCCAGTGCTGATGCATGGACGCGAAGTTCTGATGCCGATGCCCGACCCAAAGCAACCCGAACTCTCGAACTGGATGCGCAGCAACCCCCACCGCATCAATTTAGGTCGTGTTGGCCTAGCGCTCACCAAAAGCGATGGCACTCCCGCCACCCAAAGCGACATCAAAGACACAAGACAAGACCTCGATTTATGGAGCGGCCTCGTCACCAGCCACTTCACTCTCGAAGGCCAGCCTGTCACGGTTATAACCGCCTGTCACCCCTCGCAAGATACAGTCGCGGCCCGCATCGAATCGCCGCTTGTAAAAGCGGGTCGCCTCGCCGTGTTCCTCGATTTCCCCGGCGATGATGACCACGAATTCAATAACTTCGTTGGTAACTGGGAGACAACCGACGAACCAGAAATTCGCCTCGCAGCCCAAAAGCAGCGCGCCGAATTCGCGCATCGCTACAAAGGCGACACCAAAGATACCTACCACGTCGCCCTTTCGTGGCAAGGTAAAGCGGCTCTACTCACCCCTCAGCAAACCGACAAAAACCTGCCCCTTATCATCGAGAAAGCTGAGTATGGCGCCAATGAAAAATGGCTCGATGTCACCCAGCAAGTTTCTAGAGCAGTCCGCAATAACCGTTTGTCGATTCGCTCCAGCAACGACATCGCGGGCGACCTCAACTACCCCGTCGTCAAAACACTCAAAGTCACCTACACACTGAACGGACAAAAGTACCATACCGAAACGGTGGAAGGCCAAATGCTCAAAATTCCCAACGATGGGAAACGCGAGCGCTTCACCCTGCAACCGGCCAAAGACGAAACCACGCTGTCGTTCACGTGCGCCTTCGCGCCCAAAGCGGCCCCCAAACAGCGCACTACCTCCGAAGCTACCTTCGCGGCCTCACGCAAGCACTGGCCCGCGTTCTGGAACAGCGGTGGCGCCATCGACCTATCCGGCAGCAAAGACCCGCGCTGGAAAGAACTCGAACGCCGCATCGTGCTGTCCCAATACCTGATGGAAACCAACGAAGCCGGTTCACTTCCGCCGCAGGAAAGCGGACTCGTTAACAACGGCTGGTATGGCCGATTCCATTTTGAGATGATTTGGTGGCACGCCGCCCACTGGGCGCTGTGGAACCGTTTCCCCCAGATGCAGAGTAACGTCAACGTCTACTGGAAGATGTTCGACCAGGCGCTTGAACTCGCCAAAGTGCAAGGCTATAAAGGCGCGCGTTGGCCTAAATGCACTGGCCCCGATGGACGCGAATGGCCGTTCTTCAACCACGCGGTCATGATCTGGCAACAGCCGAACCCCATCTTCTTCGCCGAGTTGGATTATCATGCCCACCCGACCAAAGCCACACTCGAAAAGTGGCGCCCCATCGTCGAGAACACCGCCGATTTTCTGGCCTCCTATGCCTTCTACGACGAAAACAAGAAAGAGTACGTGTTGGGGCCACCACTCAATTTGGTCTCGGAAAACACCGACTGGAAGACCACGCAGAATCCGACGTTTGAGCTGAGTTATTGGCGCACAGGTTTGCAACAGGCGCAGCAGTGGCGCCAGCGCTTAGGGCAACCACGCCGCGCCGATTGGGATAAAGTCATCGAAGGTTTGGCTCCCCTACCAATACAGGATGGCCTCTATGTCACCCACGAAGGAATCAAGGATATGTGGACGAAGTGGACATACGAGCATCCTGGCCTCATCGGTGCATACGGCATGTTGCCCGGCGACGGCGTCGATAAAGAAACCATGCGCCGCACTCTGGACAAGGTTTGCACCGACTGGAATTTCGAGCGCGTCTGGGGCTGGGACTTCCCGATGCTCGCCATGACTGCCGCAAGGCTTGGCGAAACCGACCGAGCCATCGACATGCTGATGCACCCATCGCCCAATTTCCAGTTCGACGAACGCGGTTTAGCGACGGGCGGCCCCTTCCCCTACTTCCCCTCCAACGGAGGCCTATTGTATGCCGTGGCTTTTCTGGCGGCTGGCTGGGAAGGCGCGCCGCAAAAACACGCCCCCGGCTTCCCCGATAACGGCCAATGGTCGGTACGTTACGAAAATCTTAGCCCCGCTCTGTGAAACTCACGCCATCGGTCGACTTCCAATATCCATTTCTTCCCGATGCAAAAATTCATCCCCCTCGTGTGCGGTTTAATGATCGCCACACCAGCCATCGCCGTGCAAAACACTCCGACCAAAGGGGCCTCCGTCATAAAAAACACCGCTATTGACCGCCACGCGCTGGTGACACGGCATAACGTTGTACTGACCAAATTCAACGGCGAACGCCCCTTACAGGTCGGCAACGGCGAGTTCGCCTTTGGAATGGACATCACGGGCTTGCAAAGCTTCGCGCCTTTCAACACCATGTCGCAGTGGGGCTGGCACAGCTCTCCTTTGCCCGAAGGTAAGAAAGTCGAGGATTACCACAAGCCCACCCTCGACACCCACGGGCGCCCTGTTCCCTATTATCTCCCCGACCCGCAGCAGCCCGAACTCTCGAACTGGATGCACGGCAACCCTCACCGCATCAATCTCGGTCGCGTCGGCCTCTCCCTCACCAAAAGCGATGGCACTCCTGCCACCCCAAGCGACCTCAAAGACACACGGCAGGAACTCGACTTATGGAGCGGCCTCGTTACCAGCCACTTCACCCTCGAAGATCAGCCCGTCACAGTTGTAACTGCCTGTCACCCTTCGCAGGACACAGTCGCAGCGCGCATCGAGTCGCCGCTTGTAAAAGCGGGCCGCCTCAACGTATTCCTCGATTTCCCCGGCGACGATACCAATCAATTCAATAACTTCGTCGGCAATTGGGACAAACCTGCTCACCCCGAAACCAAGATGGCCTTAAACGGCCAGCACGCCAACTTCACCCGCCGCTATAGCGGCGATACGGGTGACGCCTACCACGCCGTCCTCTCGTGGCAGGGCAAAGCCACACTCCGCCCTGTTGACGACAACGAGTCGGTAACATTGCCCCTCATCATCCAAAAGGCCGAATACGGCAGCACCGATAAATGGTTCGATGTCACTGCCATATTAACCAACGCCATACGCGGTAATCGCCTGACCATTCGCGCCATTAACTCTCTCCTGGGCGACCCAACTCCCCAGAAATCCAAAAGGCTCAAAGTCACCTACACCCTCGAAGGCCAGCAACATAGCGTCGAAGTCGCCGAGAATCAGGAACTCAAAATCCAAACCCCACCGGGACGCGAGCGCTTCACCCTGCAACCGGCCAAAGACGCAACCTCACTATCATTCGTTTGCACCTTCGCCCCTAAAACGCCTCCCCGAACCACAGCAACCGCGACTTTCGCGGCCTCACGCAAGCACTGGCCCGCGTTCTGGAACAGCGGTGGCGCCATCGACCTGTCCGGCAGCAAAGACCCGCGCTGGAAGGAACTCGAACGCCGCATCGTGCTGTCGCAGTACCTGATGGAAACCAACGAAGCCGGTTCGCTTCCGCCGCAGGAAAGCGGACTCGTCAACAACGGCTGGTATGGCCGATTCCATTTCGAGATGATTTGGTGGCACGCCGCCCACTGGGCGCTGTGGAACCGTTTCCCGCAAATGCAGGGCAACGTCAGCGTCTATCGTAAATTCCACGCCCTCTCTCAGCAACTCGCCAAAGAACAAGGCTATATGGGCGCGCGTTGGCCCAAATGCACTGGCCCCGATGGGCACGAATGGCCGTTGCCAGTTCATGCCCTACTCATCTGGCAGCAGCCGCATCCCATCTTCTTCGCCGAGTTGGATTATCGCGCCCACCCTACTAAAGCCACACTAGAAAAATGGCGCTCCATCGTAGAAGACACCGGAGCCTTCATGGCCTCCTATCCATTTTTCGATGAGAAGAAGGGGCACTATGTATTGGGGCCTCCCCTGTACGTGGTATCGGAAAACACCGAAGCCAGCACCACCCAAAATCCGGCCTTCGAGTTGGGCTATTGGCGCTTCGGATTGCGCGTCGCTCAGCAATGGCGCCAGCGCTTAGGCGAACCGCGTCACGCCGATTGGGACAAAGTGCTGAATGGCCTGTCTCCGCTTCCCCAACAGGACGGCCTCTATGTTTTGCAAGATGGCGTGCAAGACATGTGGACCAAATGGAATTTCGAGCACCCCGCCCTGATCGGAACCTACGGAATGCTTCCCGGTGACGGAGTCGACAAAGAAACCATGCGCCGCACCTTCGCGAAAGTGCGCGAAACATGGGACTTCAACCACACCTGGGGTTGGGATTTCCCGATGCTCGCCATGACCGCCGCCAAACTCGGCGAACCCGACAAAGCAATCGACATGCTGCTGCATTCAGCGGGCGGATTTCAATTCGATGAGCGTGGTTTAGCCACAGGAGGCCCTTTCCCCTACTTCCCATCTAACGGCGCACTGCTCTATACGGTGGCTCTCATGGCGGCTGGTTGGGACGGCGCACCGCAAAAACACGCCCCCGGATTTCCCGATAACGGTCAGTGGTCGGTACGTTACGAAAATCTCAGTCCGGCGTTGTAAAAAACGCTCACACTACGGACTCTATTTCACCAACCATAACGTTATGTCTATCAATCGCCGTCGTTATCTCCCGCTCTTGTTGACGGGCGGTCTGTGGGTCTTCCCGCACGGAGTCGAAGCGGCTCCCGTTGCCGATGCATTGACGAAAGGGTTTCTTACTCCTCCCGACTCAGCCAAGCCGCACACATGGTGGCACTGGATGAACGGCAACATCACTCGCGAAGGCATCACCGCCGACTTAGAGGCAATGAAAAGCGCGGGCGTGGGCGGCGCGCAAATCTTCAATCTCGCCGAAGGCATCCCCGAAGGCCAGGTGAAGTTCATGTCGCCGCAGTGGCTCTCGATGGTCAAGTGGGCCGCCACCGAAGCCGACCGACTGGGAATCGAGTTGTGTATGCACAACTGCGCCGGATGGTCGAGCAGCGGTGGCCCGTGGAATCCCCCTGCCAACGCCATGCAGATAGTGACGACCAGCGAAACCACCGTTACTGGTCCCACTCGCTTCGACGCAGCGCTTAAACAGCCCCAATCCAATCTCGGCTACTACGACGACATCTCGGTTTTAGCCTTCCCGACTCCCGGCAGCGACTACCGAATCCCCGGCATCCGTGGCAAAGCGGGGTTTGAGCGCGGCGACAACATCGAACCCGCTCAGGGGCCACAGGCGCCCAACACCGCGACCATCGACGATAAATCGGTCATCGACCTTACCGCGCAATTCAAAGCCGGAAAACTGACATGGGATGTTCCAGCAGGCAACTGGACGATTCTGCGCCTTGGTCACACGGCTACAGGAAAAACCAACCACCCCGACCTCCCCGGTGGCGTCGGCCCCGAAGTAGATAAGCTCTCCAAAACTGCCCTGGATACCCATTGGAAAGGCATGATGCAGCCCGTCATCGACGAACTGGGGCCACTCGTGGGTAAGTCGCTCAATAACGCGCTAATAGATTCCTACGAGGTCGGCAACCAGAACTGGACACCGCTATTCGCTTCCGAATTTCAAAAGCGGCGCGGCTACAGCATCACCCCTTATCTGCCCGTCTTCACCGGGCGCGTGGTGGGCAGCACCGCCGTTTCCGAGCGCTTCCTGTGGGACGTGCGCCGCACCATCGCCGACCTCATGGACGAGAACTACTACGCCCATTTCGGCGAACTGTGCCACCAGCACGGCCTGAAGTTCTCGACCGAACCCTACGGCAACGGCCCCTTCGAAGACCTGACGGCAGGTGGCACCGCCGACATCCCGATGGGCGAGTTCTGGGTCAATGGTGCTGCCGCCGAAACGGGCAAACTCGCCTCCTCGGTCGGACACATCTACGGGCGTCCCATCATCGGCGCCGAATCCTTCACCGCCTCACCCGAAAGCGGCAAGTGGACTAACGATCCCTACTCGCTCAAAGCCATCGGCGACCGCATGTTCTGTGCGGGCATCAACCGCTATATCTTCCACCGCTACGCCATGCAGCCGTGGACAAACCGCTTCCCTGGCATGACGATGGGCCGTTGGGGAATGCACTTCGACCGTACCAACACGCTGTGGGGACCGCAAACCGCGTGGCTGCGCTACATCGCGCGTTGCCAGTACCTTTTGCAGCAGGGTAACTTCGTGGCCGATGCCCTCTACTTCGTTGGCGAAAACGCCCCGGTCGGAATGAACGTTGGCGAGCCAGCGCTCCCGAAGGGCTACGACTACGATGCCTGCACCAGCGACGCCTTGATGCGCCGCCTCAGCGTGAAAGATGGGCGTCTGATAACGCCCGATGGCGCCTCCTACCGCGTGCTGATTCTGCCTTCCAACCAGAGCATGACTCCCAAAACGCTCGCAAAAATCAGCGAATTGGTTAGAGCAGGTGCAACGGTAGTTGGGCCACGACCACGGCGTTCGCCCAGCCTCCAGAACTATCCGCAGTGCGACAAAGAAATCGAAGCCCTCGCCAGCCAAATCTGGGGAAGGGCCGATGGTAACTCCGTCACATCCAGCGAAGTCGGCAAAGGCCGAGTTATTTGGGGCCAGCCACTCGAAAAAGTCTTTGCCTCGCTGGGAGTCACGCCCGACTTCATCAGCAACACGCCAAGCGCACGCCTCGCCGAGATTCACCGCAAAACCGGAAACACCGACATTTACTTCGTTTCCAACCAACGTCAGGGTTCCAGAGATGTCGAGTGTAGTTTCCGAGTGACGGGCAAAGTCCCCGAACTGTGGAACCCCGATAGCGGCCAACTGGAAGACGCACCGCTCTACACCGAAAGCAACGGGCGCACCACTCTTCCGCTCCATCTCGACCCAGCCGGTTCGGTCTTCGTGCTGTTCCGCCGCGCCTCCAATGGCACTCACTTCGTCGCCGCAAAAAGCGCCGCCAGCGCACAAAATGCCGCAACCAAAGCCCCGAGGTTAGTCATTGTCAAAGCGATGTATGAAGCCATCGACGGCGCGGGTGGCACCGACGTAACCGACAAGGTGCGGGCAAACGTCGAAAACAGCACCACGCTCAGCATCACCGCCGACAACGAGCTTTTCGGCGATCCAGCCTCGATGCACGTCAAACAACTACGTGTCGAGTACACGCTGGATGGCATCCCCAAGACCACCATCGTCCAGGAAAATCAGGGCCTCGATCTGCCCGTCGAACTCGATACCACCACCTACCCAGCCTACGAATGGACTAGCGACTCCAAAGGACGCCAGCAATTGGTCGGCTGGAACGCGGGCGCTGTGCAGTTGCAAATCTCGAACGGCAAAACCAAATCCGTGAAGGTGCCCGCAACAGCGGCCCCCGCACAAATCAGTGGCCCGTGGGCGCTCAGCTTCCCGCCCAACTGGGGCGCACCCGCAAAAGTACAACTCGACAGCCTCATCTCATGGCCCAAACACAGCGACCCCGGTGTGCGCTATTTCTCTGGCACCGCGACGTACACCAAGACGCTCACCCTACCCGCCTCAGCAATCGGCCCCAATAAGGTCGTTTCGCTCGATTTGGGCAAGGTGAGAGACATCGCCCGCATCAAACTCAACGGGCGCGAAGTGGGTGTTCTGTGGAAGCCACCATACCGCGTCAATCTATCCGATGCCGCCCGCGCCGGAGCCAACCAACTCGAAATCGAAGTCACCAACCAGTGGCCCAACCGCCTCATCGGCGACGAACAGTTGCCAGACGATGTCGAATGGAACGGCGACCAGCTCAAAGGCTGGCCCCAATGGCTATTGGATGGCAAACCCAGCCCTACTGGCAGGGTCACCTTCACCACATGGCACCACTGGCGCAAGGATTCGCCGCTAATTGAATCGGGCCTACTCGGCCCCGTCACCCTGCACTACGGCACCAAAATCAACGCCACCCCATAAACCAAAATAGAAAGAGTTGCCGAAATTGTTCGGCAACTCTTTCTATTTTTCACGCAATCGGTTCTCCGGCAACATGATGCGAACCTGAGTCCCGATTTGAGGCGGCGCCTCGAAAACGCGCTTATGGTCGTCTTCACCATGATAGGCAAGCGCGCCGCGCCCCGAACGCATCGCGACATTACCGCCGTAGCGCTTGGCGATTTCCAGCACCGAGGGCAAACCGCCTCCGCGCCCCCCATTGCCAAAACGTGAATTGCCCATCCCCACAGCAACTCCAAGCGCCGTAGCATCCGAATCGAGGCGGCTGGCAAGCTTCTGATTGTGTGCCAGCGAACTTCGCACCCCAACTCCCGCATCGCCAATGCTCATCACCAGATAGCGGACATTCGAGCGGCGCGAACGGTAGGTCTGACTGGTCACAACGCCGCCAATGTCACTCTGCGCATGGTCGAGCACATTACCCGAAATTTCGGACAGTACCTGCAACACATGCATTTTCGCGACGGGACTAAAGCCGAGGTTTTGCAACAACTCGCCACTTTTGCGTATCATGACGCCGATAGCATCGCGCGTGTGCATGATCGTCACGTCGATAAGCACGTTCTTATCGTCGCTGAACTGCGGGCGCACTGGAATCAATGCGCGAGGCACTGCTAGAAGGCCGCCGACCTCTTCCCAAAAGCCCATTTCAGTCAAATAAGCGACCGGGCCATCCTCCGATGCCGTACTGCCTTTGGGAAGCGGGAACTCGTTCAACGTCAACGAAATGGGAAGCGCATAAGGGGGCAATGATTGCAGGAACACCACCAGAGCGACGATACCGTAGGGGTCGAAAAAGTTCACTGCGGTAAGGTCAAGTTCCAGTGGCCCCTCTTCGTTTTTGACGACCTCCCAGGCCGCGAGAATCTCATCGTGCGCGGCGCAGGAGTAAAACCAGTGGCTCGAAACTAAACGCATGAGTCGGATGAGGAAGACAGAAAATCCCCCGCCCTAAAGTGTGGGGGATTTTCGCTCGCTTCGGCTGTGTAAATATAGCGAGTCGCCTCATTTCTCCCAAGACCGTCGGATGATTCGGAAGATAAGAATCGCACTTCTTTGTTATCAAGCCTCGTCCAGTAGGGCGCGCAAATCGGCCAGAGCGCGGCGCAGCAAGCGAGAGACGTGCATCTGCGACACATTGAGGCGCCGCGCGACATCGGCCTGAGAATATCCCTCGAAATAGGTCATTTCCAGCACCTGCCGTTTTTTCGGTTCCAGCTCTTCGAGGGCAGCTTGAAGCGTCGAATATTCTTCGATGGCGGCGATCTGCGCATCGGGCGCTCCGATGCGGTCAGCGACGGTCGTGCCCTCTTCATCATCGAACGCGAACTCATCGAGCGAGTTCGGGTCGAGAGCAGCCCCCAATTCGAGCGCTTCCACCACTTCTTCTACTTCCAGATGCAACGAGGCCGCGATTTCGGCGTAGGTTGGCGAACGGTCCAAACGCTGCGTCAGCTCTTCGATATGCCCTTGCAGCGACGAATATAGCTCCTGCAAGCGCCTTGGCACCCTCATTCCCGCAACTTTATCGCGGAAGTAACGGCGGATTTCGCCAGATATGGTGGGAATCGCGAAAGTCGAAAATTTGACGCCGCGCTTGGGGTCGAACGAGTCGATGGCGTAAATCAGCCCTAACATTCCTACCTGCATAACATCCTCGAACAACTCTCCGCGCTCGGCGAAGCGCCGCGCGAGGAAAGTCACCAGATTGCGATGCATCAAAATCAACCTCTCGCGCAAACGTGGGTCAGAATTTTCTTTCCACATCGCGAATAATCGGTCGAATTCGTCGTGGTCGTAGCGCCCCTGAGCGGGCGAACTCCACAGCGCACGCTCCGTTTCATTCCAAATCGAAGGCGAACTCGTTTCTTCCGCTTCAGCGGGAGCTGCCGACTCTTCGGCGACGGGCGCTTCGGCGCTCACGAAATCGTTTGATGCGACGATGGAGACGCGCGACACCAATCGGGCGGGCGCAGGAGCGTCGCCACCATCAAGGGCATCGTGTTCGTCGCCAGAAGGAGATGGCGCAATCGGATCAAACGAATCGGACATAGACAGAGAGGTTCAGGAGCGCACGCTTTCCTTGCGCGGCAGAGCTTTCCACATTTTCAAACTGGTATCGGCATCGTTCCCGCCTTCGAGTTCGACACGGTCCATCAGCGAACGAATCAACAATAATCCCATTCCTGCTTCGGGCAAATCGGCCTCGTGTTGGGGCGCGGGAGCCATGCTTTTATCGAGCGAGAGTTCGTGTTCCAAACGCCCGCCATCGGTAACAACGATCCATAGCCCCTGCGGACGCGGCTCGAAAGCGATGGAAACCATCGGGACTTCGCCACTTTCCCCGACATGCGGCCCATGCTGGATAGCATTATTTATGGCCTCCGAAACGGCGACCTTAAGGTCTTCGACGGCCTGAATCGAGAATCCTTGCCGCGCCGCGACCCCCGCGACGGTCAGGCGTGCCACGCGCACCCACTCGCTTTGTGCGGGAATCGAAAGCTCGATACGGGGTGGATGAGCGGGACTACCCGGCATGAGCTTCTCCTGTGGCCGAAGGCGTTTCAGGCGCCGTCACGAGAGGAGCGGGCAGCAAAGCCGCCAGCGCTGCATCGCGTGAGTCGTAAAAAGGCAGGGCGTTCCACAACCCCGCGATCTGGAACACGCGCTTCACGCGCGGCCTCGCGCCGAAGAAAGCGATTTGCCCTTCGCTTTCGCGCGTTTTCTTATAGGCCCCCACCAAAGCCCCAATTCCGGTAGAATCGAGAAACGACACGCCACCGAGATCAAGAGCAATGCGAGCCGATTGCGCCGCCCCCACTTCTAACAGCGCCTCCTTAAGCAGCGGCGCTGAATGCAAATCAACTTCGCCTTCAACTTCGACTAAAGTCGCCTCACCCCAGGGTTTGATTCGCCATTTTAATTCCATCGTGTGTTCCTTGATACCTTCTCAAATTACCATGCCACGCACTGCTGTGCTGTTACTGTTTTCCAACTGCCTAATTTTCGCCCTTAAAGGAAGTGAAGTCATCGCCCCACCATTCTTCGAGTCGCCGCGCAATCTTCGGTTCCTCGCCCCGATTGGTCGGCTCGTAAAAAGGCGACCGTTTAAATCCGGGCGGCAAATAATCCTGCGGCACAAACCCACCGAACTCATGCGGGTTCAAATACCCTTCGCCATTGCCCATCTTCTCCTTCGAGCCACCCAGCGCAGTAGAGCGCAAATGCGGCGGCACGCGCACGCTTTGCCCCTCTTGCGCCGCGCTTCTAGCCCGCTTCATGGCCTGATATGAGGCATTCGATTTGGGCGCACTCGCCAAAAAGGTAGTCGCCTGAGCCAGCGGGATAGCACATTCGGGCATTCCCACTTTCTCGACAGCTCCCAGCGCCGCCACAGCGAGTGGCAAAGCGCGCGGCTCGGCGTTGCCGATGTCTTCACTGGCAGCAATCACCAAACGGCGTGCCACGAACATAGGATCTTCACCGCCATCCAGCATACGCATCATCCAAAACAACGCCGCATCGGGGTCGCTCCCCCGAATCGACTTAATGAACGCTGAAATCGTGTCGTAGTGGTCATCGCCCGACTTATCGTAAAAAGCGTCTGCCCCCAAAGTCCGCTTCACATCGGCCAGAGTAAGCACCCCATTCTGCGCCAGATCGGCGCTCATCTCAAGCGCCCCCAGCGACAAACGCGCATCCCCTCGGCTGGCGCGCGCGATCCATTCCAACGCCCCCGCTTCGGGCTTTAACCTCAAATTCCCCAATCCCCGCTCATCGCTCAAAGCGCTGTTCAGCAAAGCCATCACATCGGCCTCGGAAAGCGGTTCAAATTTCCACATCCGACAACGCGAAAGCAGCGGCCCATTCAGCGAAGCCAACGGGTTTTCGGTGGTCGCCCCAATCAAAACCAGCGTGCCATCCTCCACATGCGGCAAAAAGGCGTCCTGCTGAGCGCGATTGAAGCGATGAATTTCGTCCACGAACAACAGCGTGCGCTTGCCATTACGATGGCGAATTTTCGCCCCTTCGGCAATTTTACGAACATCGGCCACACTGCCCCCAATCGCCGAAAACTCCTCGAAATGCGATTTGGAGAGCGTCGCCAACAAACGCGCCAGCGTGGTCTTTCCGGTTCCAGCGGGGCCAAAGAAAATCGACGATGGCAAACGGTCGCGCTCAAGCGCGCGCCGTAGCGGCGCACTGGGGCCAACCAGATGTGACTGACCTGCGAACTCGTTTAAATTGCGCGGACGCATCCGCGCCGCCAGAGGAAGCAGGGTTTCGTCGCGCGGCGCGCTCCGCGAGGGAGGGGCGAAATCTTCGTCGGCGAACAAATTCATCTTTGACGCAAAGTATGGGTGAGTTGCAAAGTATGGAGCTTTAAACAAACGAATGGTCAGGCAGCAGGTAGTTGAATTTCCTCTCAGTTCCCCACTCACTCCACACATCATATAAAAACAAAAAAGACGATGTTCAAATGAACACCGTCTTGGTATAAGTCAGACTCCGCTACGCCGTGCCTCGTCAAGTTGTTGAACCCGCTAAAAGCAGGTGGGCACCGCCCGGAACTCTCGCGTCGCAAAAGCTGGGACAAGTCCGCTGCCCGTGAGGGCATACTTTTGCATTCGTCCCTGTTCTAGGTTAGGTTCCCTCAGTGATTGGTGTAGGCTCAAAACTGTCTCAGACGCCACGCACGCGGCAGAGGTTATAGATAAACGGCGCTAACCAATTCGGGTTCCACTTCACCTCACAGCAAATGTCGCCCCTGCTCCGTCAGTTTTTAAGGTCACTCCTTCACCTCGCTTTCGCTAATCCATCGTCCATTTAATCTGTTTCGATGCCGATACCTCTTGTGGCGTCAAAAATTTGACGTGCCCATCGAGAAAGCAATAGTTCGCTCCATCGAAATGGCGTTGTGTCGGGGAGTTATGGTTCGTGCTGGCATCAGCGGGCAACTTCGTCCACGAACTCCATGTCGAGGCCGAATCCGGCCCCTCGCCGACCATAATAGTCCACGCGCTGTTCGTCATCTGACCAAAAGAGCGCCGCGCCAGACGACGGTTATAAAAATAGTCGCTGGCGAATAGCGTCGTCTTTTGCTGCGCTGATGGGCATTGGAACAGCTGTACCGATTTCACATAAGGCTGAAGCACATTGGCCCAACCCGTTAAGGATGTCGGGCGGGCGGGCGGCATTGTTTCGTCATAGTCACGCACATACTGCATGAACCCAAGCCCGATTTGCTTCAGATTCGACTGACAACTACTCCTGCGATTATTATCGCGAGCGCGAGCCAGCACAGGCCACAAAAACATGGCAAGAATCAACACGCCTGCGATAACAATCACAGCTTCAATAAGGGTAAATGCGCGTTTCATGGAGAGAGAGGGTTCCACTGCTGCTGTGGAGGCAATTTTTGGAAACTGTACCACTTCACATGCCCATCAACAAAACCAAAATTGGCCCCATCAAAGTGTCGGCGTAGCGGCGAAGTGGAAGTAGCTGTCGCAGTGGCGGGTAGCTTTGCCCATGAATTGCCAGTTGGTGCTGCCGCATCCCCATCTCCAGTCATCACAACATCGACTGGATTCCTGATTCTCGCAGAGCGCACTCCAGAGAGATTGCGATTATAGAAGTAGTCAATGGTCGCCTCAGAGTAATTGGAAGTGGCCGGACACAAAAATATCCGTCGCGATTTCACATAGGATTGCAGCATATCGGCCCAACCCACTGAGGGCGTAAGTTGAGGCACCAAAAATCTTCCGCCATAATCCTGCGTATACATGGCAAAGCCCAATCCGATTTGTTTGAGATTGGACGCACAGCGCCCCTTCGAGGGCACATTCCGCCGCGCGAGAACAGGAAAAAGAATCGCGGCAAGCAGAGCGAGAACGCCTACTAAAATCACCACTTCGAGGAGGGAAAAAGCTCGTTTCATGATAATTAGCGGAAGGCAAAAGTCGGGCGTGAAGTAGGCGAGGTTAATGTGGATGAGACGCTGGTAGGACTCAACGCCTTCACATGTCCATCCGCAAAAAGATAGTTCCCCATCCCCAGATGACGTTGGCAGGGAGAATCGGAATTGGTGGTGGCATCAGCGGGCAATTGCGCCCATGAATTCCACGTCGGCGCGTTATCGTCGCCATCGCCTCCTAAAACAGTTAATGCAGGCCCAGTCAACTTATCCATCGTCACACGCGCCAAACGACGATTGTAAAAGTAGTCCGTCGTAAATGCCGTTGGCCCAGCTTGCCCTTGTGGACACTGGAAAATCTGAGTTGATTTGAGGTAGGGTTGAAGCAAATCAGCCCACCCCACAGTGGCACCGACACGAGTTGGTGGAAGGCGCTCGTCGTAGTCCTGCACATATTGCAGGACCCCCAATCCAATCTGCTTAAGGGGCGACATGCAACTTAGCTTATGATTGTCGCGACTACGCGCAAAAATCGGGAAAAGAATCGCAGCGAGAAAGAGGATCACGGCGACAACAACCAACGCTTCGATGAGGGTAAAAGCACGTTTCATGAGAGTCAGCGAAAAGCAAAAGTAAATTTGGAAGAGGGAGATGCAAACGTCGAAGAGATAACATCGGGAGCCAACGTCTTCACATGCCCATCGGCGAAACAGTAGTTGGCTTTCTGTTGGTGGCGTTGCGACGGCGAGTTACTGTTCGTCGCAGCATCAGTGGGCATTACGTTCCACGAGTTCCACGTCAGCGCATCATCATCCCCATCACCGAACATCACTGTCAATGGCGATTCCAGCACCTGATTCATCGTGACGCGCGACAGGCGGCGATTATAGAAATAGTCGGTCGAAAAATTGGCGCTCTTTCCCTGAGCCGATGGGCATTGAAACAGTTGAGTCGATTTCACGTAGGGTTGAAGCAAATCAGCCCACCCCGTCGAAGTGGTTTGATGAGCTAATGGGTACGTCTCGTTATAATCCTGCAAATATTGCATCATCCCCAAACCAATCTGTTTGAGGTTCGACATGCAAGAACTTCTTCTGCCACCCCTGGGTTCGTTATATCTGGCGAACACCGGAAACAGAAAAGCGGCGATAAGGGCAATAATGCCCACAACAATCAAGGCTTCGAGGAGAGTAAAAGCGCGTTTCATGAGAGTTAGCGAAAAGCAAAGGTAGGAGTCGAATCTCGTTCGCGAAAAGTGGAGCGGATGCCCATCGGCGCCAACCATTTCACATGCCCATCGGCGAACACATAATTGGCACCGTCACGATGACGACGAGCAGGAGAGTTTTCGTTCGATAGCCACGACGAAGGCATCTGTGACACCGAGTTCCACGTCGGCGCGTTGTCGTTGCCTTCGCCAAGAGAAATGGTCTGTTCGGGTGACTTGCATACGCTCATCGCCAAATGCGCCAGACGGCGATTGTAAAAATAGTCGGTTGTATGCGGCTTGCCCCTGGGCACTGCCGGACACTGAAAATAGAGCGGCGATTTGATGTAAGGTAAAATCGCATCAGCCCACCCAGTTGTGTCAGTAAGGCGAACAGGTGGAAAAATATTGCCCGCATCTTGAGCATATTGCATCATCCCCAGCCCGACTTGCTCAAGGCGCACCTGACACGCGCTCCGAGTCGGCGTAACCCGCCGCGAGAACACCGTAGCCCCCAGCGCTGCCACAATCAAAACAATGACGATAAAGATCATAGCTTCAATCAAGGCAAAAGCGTGTTTCATGATCACTTAACGAACGGCGAAGGTCGGGAGAAAATCTTTTTGTGAAAATTTCGTAGTTATTTTGTCCGGCTTCAGCCATTTGACATGCCCATCAGCGAAACCATAATTAGCCCCTCCCAGATGCCGCCATGCCGGAGAACTCTCGTCTTTAATCCAGGCCGTGGGCAACTGGGAAAGCGAAGCCCACGTCGTTGCGTCGTCATCCCCCTCTCCAGTCAAAATTGTTAGCGCCACAGACTCGAATTTTTCCACCGATACACGACCAACACGGCGGTTATAAAAATAGTCGCTCGATAGCTCGGCATTATTCGGCGCTGTCGGACATTGAAACATCACTCTCGACTTGACATAGGGCTGCAGCATATCCGCCCATCCGTTGGTAGCCGACAACTGAACAGCTGGAAACTTCTCCTCGTAATCTTGCACGTATTGCATAAATCCCAGCCCTATCTGCTTAAGGTTCGACTGGCACACAGAGCGTCTTGCCTGCCCGCGATGATCGGGACGCGAAAGCACGGGGAAAAGAATCGCCGCCAAAATCATGACGATCAAGATAACGACAATAAATTCGACGAGAGTAAAAGCGCGTCTCATGGTATTAACGAATGGCGAGAGTCACATCACTTCCGACTACAGGAAGTTCCGTCTTGATGTTGGAGGGGCCAATCCGCTTCACATGCCCATCAACAAATAAATAATTAGCACGAGTGCCGGCATAATGACGAACCGATGGTGCGGGGTAAGCGACCATCCAGGCGGCAGGTAACTGCGTTATCGAGTTCCAGTAAGGTGAATCATCGGCGCCATCCCCACCCAAAATCGTCACTTGCGGCTCCAGAATTTTCTCTACGCTCACACGGGAAAGATGCCGATTATAAAAATAGTCCGTCGATAACTTCACAGCATGGCGAGGCCCCGAAGGGCACTGAAAAACCGCCGCCGATTTGAGATACGGCTTAAGCACATGCCCCCACCCCTTTATGGCTCCGACACGAGCGGGTGGAAATCTCTCGCTATTGTCCTGCACATACTGCAAGAATCCCAGCCCAATCTGCTTCAGGTTCGATTGGCACATTCCTCCTCGATCATCGCAGATAGTCCTATTGAAAACAGGAAGCACAATCGCCGCCGAAACCCCGACAGTCGCCACAACGACGATAAGTTCGATAAGAGTAAAAGCACGCCTCATGGAATCACCATCCTAAAATCGTCCGTGACCCGCTTGGACTTAAGCCACTTGACATGCCCATCGGCAAAACAATAATTGGCCCCCTCAATATGCCGCCATGCTGGAGAGTTCTCGTCTGTGCGCCACGAATCAGGAAAACGCGCCAGCGGCAAACCATCGTTTCCATCACCCAGTAAAATCAACGTTGGCGGCGAGGCACTCCCCTTCAGCGGCTTCTCTAAAAACCGGGCGTGAAAAAAATAGTCGCTCGCTCCCTTCGGCCCCGATGTTGTAGAACACCGAAAAACCCTGTCTTCCTTGATATACGGCTTGAGCAGCGCGGGCCAATGGCGAGAAGGTAAATCCCCGCCATTATCAGTCACATATTGTTGAAGCGCCAAACCAATTTGCTTCAAATTCGACTGGCAGTTAGCACGACGAGCGTTTTCCCGCGCCCCCATAAATTTTGGAATCAATAGGGCGGTTAGAATCAGGAAAATAGCCAGCTGCCATCTGAATTCCAACCAGGTAAAAGCGCGTCTCCTGTTCATCGGCTCACCTCCCTAAAATCGCTCGAAACCTGTTGGGGTTCGAGCCACTTGATACGCCCATCGGCAAAGCTATAACAGCCCCCACCCATATGTCGCCGCGCCGAAGAATTCTCATCCGTACGCCACGACTCAGGAAATCCTGCCAACGCTCCCCCATCGCTTCCATCGCCCAATAAAATCGGCGTCGCAGAGGAAGCAAGATTATCGAGCTTATGCAAAGGTTTTTTCAAATAACGCGCGTTGAAAAAATAGTCGCTCGTCCCCTGCTCTCCCGACTTTGAAGGGCAACGAAATACCCTGTCGTTCTTGATGTAGGGCTTAAGCGAAGCATCCCAATTACGAGCAGGCGAATACCCATTGTTATCCGCCACATACATCCACAACGCGACCGAAATATGCTTCAAGTTCGCCTGACACGACGAACGCCGAGCATTATCCCACCCCTTCATAAACACCGGAATCAAAATCGCCGCGAGGACGAAGATAATCGCAAACGTAATCAGATTGTCGATTACGGTAAAAGCACGTCTCCTTTTCATGGCATCACCATCCTGAAAGTGCTCTTCACACGGCTGGCTTTCAGCCATTTGACGTGCCCATCGCCAAACGCATAATTAGCCCCCTCCAAATGCCGCCACGCCGGAGAACTCTCATCCGTGCGCCAGCCAGTCGGAAAACGAGCCACTGGCGAATCATCGCTCCCATCCCCCAGCAAAATTAGCGATTGAGGCGCAGAAATACCTCCCAGTTCTCTTCTCAAAAGTCGCGCATTGAAAAAATAGTCCCCTCTGCCTCGCCCGTCATTTTTCACCGGACAGCGAAAAATGTCCTTCTCTTTCGCGTACGGCTTAGTCAGCGAAACCCAATCGCGCGTTGGCAAAACTCCATCGCTATCCTCTGTGTACTGCCACAGAGCCAGACAAATTTGCTTCAAATTCGACTGACAAGTCGCACGACGAGCATTGTTCCGAGCACGCGAAAATACCGGAACCAAGATGGCAAATAAAACCACCCACACCGCCAACGTAACGGCATGGTCAATCAAAGTCCCCGCCCGTCTCCGCTTCATTTCCCCACCATCCTAAAATCGCGGTTCACCCTGTTGACCTTCATCCACTTAACATGCCCATCTGCAAAGCCATAATTCGCGCCATCGAGATGCCGCCACGCGGGAGATTTTTCATCCGCGCGCCAAGATGATGGCAATTGAGCAAGAGTCGCATTCAGCCCACCATCATCTTGCCCATCGCCGATAAGAACGAGCGTCTTAGGCGAAGCAATCGTGACAGTCGCAGCCTCCACGAAACGCGAGTTGAAAAAGTAATCGTTGTTGCCCTTCGTGATAGTCGTTTCAGAACACTGAAACACCATGTCGCTTTTGGCATAAAACACAACCGGAGTCACCCAATCGCGTAGAGGCAACTTCTCATCATAATCCTGACTGTATTGTCGAAGCGCCAATCCAATTTGCTTCAGATTCGATTGACAGGAAGCCCGTCGCGCGTTGTGAGGCGACCTGTTCACTAGAGGTTGAAAGAGGAACGCGCAGACGGAGAAAAAGCACAACAGCAGAAGATAAGGGAGGAGGCGTGTTTTCATCGCGCCACCACCCGAAAATCGCGATTGACGCTTTTAACTTTGAGCCACCTGACATGCCCATCAGCAAAGCCATAATTTGCGCCATCGAGATGCCGCCACGCGGGAGATTTTTCATCCGCGCGCCAAGATGATGGCAATTGAGCAAGAGTCGCATTCAGCCCACCATCATCTTGCCCATCGCCAATAAGCACGAGCGTCTTAGGCGAAGAGATATTCCAGTTAGAACTTCCCAGAAAGCGAGCATTGAAAAAATAATCGCTGGTGCCCTGTGTGATAGCCGTTTCGGGACATTGAAAAAGCGACTCACTCTTCAAATAAGGCAAAACAACCGTCCCCCAGTCAGCCGAGGGCAACGTCTCATCATAATCCTGACTATATTGCTGAAGCGCTAATCCAATCTGCTTGAGATTCGATTGACACGAAGCACGACGAGCAGAGGGTCGAGTGTGCTGATGCGTCGGAAAGAAAAATGCCGTCCCAACAACAAGGACGCAAAGGAGAATGAGAATTTGGAGGAGGCGTGTTCTCATTCAAACAGTGTTCCCCTCCTGACAAAGTTTTAAACAAAATTTTCCAATGTCACCCCCTAATTAGCCAAATCCCTAAAAATCGGATATACTGATGCCAATGAATTAGAAGATATCAGCCCTCAACAACCACCTCTTCTAACCTCAAAAACACCTTGCCCCTCACCAAATAGGCAAGCCCCCACCAACATCCAGCAAATCATCTGTGTTCATCTGTGTCTAAAAATCACCAGCCAAGCAACGCCCACAACCTCCCACCAAAACTATGCCCCTCTCCTCAACTCCCCCACACCTCCTCTGGAAGTTCTCCCTCTGTGTCTCCGTGCCTCTGTGGTGAATTGAATAAAAATTGATTAATCAATCTTTCCCCTCAATTTCACTCTCAAATCCAAATACGTTCCCACTTTAATCAATCTTCTGGGCCAAAAAAGATTGATTAAAGCCCCAAAAAAATTGAAAAACACCAAAAAAAATTGTTTTCCGCCCTAATTCAATTCCCCTCCAATAGAAGGCACGCGCAACTTTCCCAGCCAACTATTTCCTAAACCATCACTGATGCCCGAACTGTACTATTCGCACGCCATTCGCGAGGCAATGGCCGAAGAAATGCGCCGCGACCCCCGTGTGTTCCTGTTAGGCGAAGACATCGCCGGATATGGCGGAGCCTTCAAGGTAACTCAAGGGCTGGCCGAAGAGTTCGGAACTGAGCGCGTGCGCAACACCCCCATCTCCGAGAACACCATCGTCGGAGTCGGAGTTGGCGCCGCAGTGTGCGGAATGCGCCCCATCGTTGACATCATGTTCCAGGACTTCATCGCCCTCGCGATGGATCAGCTCGTCAACCACGCCGCCAAGTTCTACTACATGTATGGCAATCAGGCGCCCGTCCCCCTCGTGGTGCGAACCCCGGCGGGCGGCGGACGCAACTATGGGCCAACCCACTCGCAGTCGCTTGAGGCGTGGCTCATCCACGTCCCCGGCCTCAAAGTAGTGGCCCCTGCCTTCGCCGCCGACGCCAAAGGCTTGCTCAAAGCCGCTATCCGTGACGATAACCCCGTCGTCTTCGTCGAATCGAAACTGCTGTACGGCGTGCGTGGCGAAGTTCCCGAAGGCGATACCATCATCCCTCTCGGCGAAGCCAAAGTCGTCCGCGAAGGCGACGCCGTGACGCTCATCGCCTATTCGCGCATGACCATCGAATCGCTCAAAGCCGCGCAAATTCTCGCCAGTCGTGGCATCGAAGCCGAAGTTGTTGATCTGCGCACCCTCAGTCCGCTCGACATCGACACCGTCGCCGCCAGCGTCGAAAAAACCGGGCGCGCCGTCGTGGTCTGCGAAGACTGCCTAACAGGCGGCATTTCCGCCGAAGTCATGTCGCGCGTGGTCGAAGAGTGCTTCGACTTCTTGCAAGCCCCGGTGAAGCGAGTCGCGGGCCTCGATACCCCGCTCCCCTGCGCCGATATTCTCGAACGCGCCGCCCTGCCCGACGCCAATAAAATCGTAGCCGCCGTCGAAGCCTCATTCGCCGCGTATCCGTGATAAAAAAGCGCCAATCATCGCCCAATTAAAGTCAAGTAATTGTGAGCGGATGGCTCTAATTATCTCAATCAGTCGGCAAGGTGCGAGGCTGGCGTTTCTTTTGCGCCCTATGCGGCCATCGTGAAAGTTTTCACCTCCGAGCAGATGCGCGCGTTCGACCGAGCCGCCATCGAACGTTATCATCTCCCCTCCCTCGTTTTAATGGAAAACGCGGCGCTTCGTGTCATCGAATGGCTCGAAGCGCGTTTTGGTTCGCTGAAGGGCAAATCGGTCGTCGTCGTGTGCGGAAAAGGCAATAACGGAGGTGACGGGCTGGCCATCGCCCGCCATTTGATCGGCGCCGGAAGCGTCGTCGATGTCGTGCTACTGGGCGCCGATGACGAGCTACGCGGCGACGCAGCCTACCAGTTGTTCGCGCTCCAAAACGGCACATCATCGCGCGAAGCAGGCCATGCCTTCTTGCATTTCAGCCTTGCCCGTAATCCCTCTCTACTTTCCGAACTGCACCCCTCTTTCGACATTGGCCTGGACGCCATGTTCGGCACCGGATTCCGTGGCGCCGCCCGCCCCGGCTTTGCCGAAGGCTGGGAACTGTTGCACCGCGCCAAGCACATCGTCGCAATCGACACGGTATCAGGCCTCGACACCGATACCGGCGAAAGCGCCGAGGGTGCCACAAAAGTCGAAGCCACCATCACCTTCGCCGCCCCAAAGCGCGGCCATTTCCTGCGCGACGCCCTCGACTTGAACGGCGAGTTGTGGGTAGGCGACATCGGCACCCTTCCCCACCAAATGGACGAAACCGCGACCGACTGCGCTACCCTTGATGCTCCCACGGTGCAAAAACTCCTGCCGAGCCGCAAGCTCGACGCCCATAAAGGCGATGCGGGCCGCGTCCTCGTCATCGGCGGCTCAGTGGGCCTCTCCGGTGCCATCACTCTAGCTGCGCGTGCCAGCCTCCAAATCGGCGGCGGCCTCTGCCTGGCGGCCCTACCGCGCCCCATCCTCGACTCGTTTTGCGCCGCCTGTCTGGAAGCGACCACCCTGCCCCTCGCCAGCGATGAAGCGGGCGCCCTCGTGTCCGAAGCCCTCGAAGACATCGCCGATGCTTGGGACAAAATGAATTGCGTCGCTCTGGGGCCGGGCATTGGTCGCAGCGAGGGCACACAGCAATTGGTCCACAGCATCGTGCGCGACTGCCCGGTGCCGTTACTAATCGACGCCGACGCCCTGCACACCTTGCCCACCATCGCAGCCGAAGTCGCCGCCCGTAAAGCGCCAACGATTCTCACACCTCACCCCGGCGAAATGGGCACTCTTATGGCGACCGACGCCAAGACAGTCAATGAGAACCGCTTCCAGGTCGCGACCGAGTGCGCCAAAAAATATAACGCCGTCGTGGTGCTTAAAGGTGCCCGCACCCTCATCGCGGCCCCCGATGGCCGCGTATGGGTCAACCTGAGCGGCAATCCCGGCATGGCTTCAGGCGGCGCGGGCGATGTCCTCAGCGGCACCATAGCGGGCCTGTGCGCCCAACTCAAGGATGCACTCACAGCTACCCAATGCGGCGTCTTCCTGCACGGACTTGCAGGAGACCTGGCCTCCGAGTCGAAGGGCTATGGCCTCGTCGCGGGCGACATCGCCGCCCATTTGGGCGATGCTCTCGTTCAAATCGACAACAGCGAACTCGAAACCGTCAACGCCCGCTTGCGCCGCTTAATTTAATAGCGGCGCTGCCAACCCGATTCGCGATTAATGCGCTCGGCAGTTTGAGCTGCATCCACCATGCTAAAAATCCATATTATGGTGCAACCCAAAGCCGTCAGCCCACAGGTAAAAATAGCAGCGAAACCACAAAACAAGGCTCCACATAACATAGAGATTCCCTTTGAGGTGTCGCCGTTGTAGAACTGCCCTCCCCCCACCAGCAGAAACGAAAACAGCACCGCCAACACAACCTGTTTAGGTGGTTCGACAGGATAAATTACCGGCGTGGGTTGGTAGGGATAAGGGTTCGGCTGAGGCACAACGGGCGCAATCGGAGCCACAGGAGCCGGCAATTGCGGCCAGGTTGGCGACGTTTGCGTCCCTTGCGGGGGGTTAGGTTGGACATTCACCCCGTCCAGCCGAAAACGCGCGTGGAAGTCGCCCATCTGGATTTGCACGCCATCCGCCAAAGAAAATGAGGGCGTGGCACGCACGTTGTTGACAAAAGTGCCATTAGTCGAACCTAAATCTTCGATGCACCACGTCCCACCATACAAATAAAAACGGGCGTGCTGCCGCGATACTTCCCGGTAGGAAGTCAGTGGCACACTGCCGATAAATTCGCGTCCGACAATGGTTTCAGGCGCAAGCAGATCAACAGATTGGCCTTGCAATGGCCCCTGAGTCACATCGAGACGCGCAGAGGGAGAAGTGGGCGACGACATCGCTTTTTCACTTTACAATGCAAACCTTCTTCGCGCCGCCTTTTGACCTATTCAAAAGGCCCTGTTACACTTTGCGCCCGCTTTACGCATACGGAGAAAAATAGAATGTCCCGACGTTGTGAAATTACCGGCAAAAAGCCGTTGACTGGTAACTTGGTATCGCACTCGATGCGCCACACCAAGCATCGCCAGCTGCCTAATCTACAAACCAAGCGCATTTGGGTGCCCGAAGAAGGTCGCTTCATCAAAATGAAGGTCTCGACTCGCGCTCTCAAAGCCATGAGCCGCAACGGTGTTGCAGCGACCATCGCCAAAGCCAAGCGCAAAGGCATCCTCGCTTAATAACAAACTCCAAACCCCGATTTCATGAACTGAAACCGGGGTTTGTTTTTCCTCTTTCTCATCACAAACTTGTAAGATTGAAATCGAGAAACATAACCCCATGACTAAATCAACAAGTTCAGCAAGCCCCCTGCTATTCATGGCAGCATTGGCGCTCGGTTCATTCCAAACACAAAGCCAAGCCTATGAACCTCGGCATGGTGAATGGATAGTTGTCTTTGGAGGCATACAAAAAACTGAGCAGGTAAAAGTCACAGTTAAAGCTAACGGCCAGACCTACTCCGTAACGGGAAGAGCAGACAAAGTAGGAGTCATTTTCAAAGCACTCTCCGGTAAATTTCAACCTACTCAGAAGTACGTCAATGGCAAGCCCGATCATTTCGTATTGTTAGAGCCAGTCGAAGTCACCCTTCGCAACAACGGTAAACAATTCCAACAAATCAGAGCAAACCGAGCTGATATTCAATACGAAAAACTCCGCTGATTGCTCACGTGTAAAAATAAACCCCGATTTCACTAGCTGAAACCGGGGTTTGTTTTTACTAACTTCCTACGAGATAGAGCGCAAATCGACGTTCTTGTAGTACCAGTTCAAAATCCGTCGCGCGTCCCAGCCCTCTGCAGCGTGATTTTGCGCCCCGCGTTGGCACATACCAACGCCATGTCCCCATCCAGCGCCCGCGATATTCCAGCCTGTCACTTCGCCCTGAGCATCGGCTTGAGGCGTAATCACAAATAGCGAACTGGGCAAAGCCGTCGTAGACCCTAACTGCTTCGAGAACATCGAGCGAATCGGCCCATCCGATTCTAGCGTCACCGATTTCAACGGCAAATCGGTCGCTCTCTCAGTCGGTTTCAAGTCGGGTTGAGGAATGGGTGTCGGAACCGACTTAGCCCGCGCCGCATCCACGCCCGTCACTTTCACGCGCCACGCCCGCCCCGATGCCCCGCGCGATTCCACCGAAATGTTCAGCACGCGGCTAATGCCCTGCGCCGCGAAAGCGCGTGAGGCTTCGTCCACCGACACGAACTGCGTCCAGCGGTATTTGCGCGACTCATAAGCCGTTTTAGAAACCCCATCAGGCCGCGCATACGACGGGTATGGCTGTGCCACGAACTGCCCCCATTTGGCTTCGTTCATCGGGCCACGCAATATGTCATCCAGCGGCGAACTGGCCGGGAAATCACGAACGCTCTTCAAATAGGGCACTTCACCGCGCCACACTTCGCTCGCCGCTGCCGTTAAGCCACCCGAATTGGTCGAGTACACCGCATCAATAGGGCGCCCATTATAAAACAGCGCCAGCCCAGCAGTTGCTTCCACGGCATCGGATGTGGGGTCTTTCTCGTTCTCCGTTCCCGGATAGCCCTGGCAGGCGTCGTAGTCACAAACATCGAAGCCACCTGGTTGGTAGCGTCCCGACGTTTTGAAATCGAGTGTCTTAGTGCGCGCACAAATCGCCTGTGCCTTCAGCGCTTCCATCGGAGCAGTCGGCGACATCTCCCACGGCACGACGCCCTTCAAATAATCTTCCAACCCCACGACGTTGATAAACGCCAGAGGCCCCTTGCGATGATTCACCTCGGCAGAGCGCTGTGGGGCCACCTCGAAGGTGCCACGATAGGGACGCCCATAGCGCGCCGATTTGCCGTTCGAGGTCGCGCGCCCAAACCCGCCGCCCAGTGGCTGAATCGCGATTTTCGACCAACCCAGCGAAGTGGTGGCCCCCACTTGCACCGTCAACGGGCCATTGAATGTAGTCGCCCCCACTTTTTGCGGTTTTACAGCCCCGTAGCCGAACACAAGCGTCGAGTTGGCCGCCACGCTCTGTTTACGCGCAGGCTGGTCTAAATCGCGCAACACAGCGCCCTCAGGCAACCACAATTGTAGCGGCCCCCCTTGCGTCGAGAGTCCAACACGAATAATGTTTTTCGATGACGATGGTACGGGCGTCGGCAACGCTGGCACTAAAGTCGGTGTGGGCTTAACGAACGGTCGGCCGGTCGCCATAGGCACGCCCACTGGCTTCCCACCGGGAGGCTGTGTGGGCAGGTTTTGCAGCGGGCCTCCCAGAGTCCCACCGCTTTGCGTTGGGGGCAGCGGTAAATTCCCCAACGGATCGGGGGCCGCAAGAGCCGTCCGCGCGTTAAAACTGTGGGGCAATACTTGTCCAACAGAAAGAATCGCGCCCGCAACGGGCAGAAAAATAAGAAATCTAGGCGAGAAACGCATGAAGAAGCCCACCGACGTTCGGTGCAGCCTCCCAGTTTATGGCGAAAAAATCAAAACCTGAACCCAAGTCGCCCCCCCAGGAGCGCGAAGAAGTTTTAGCGCCCACAGAAGGCGAACCAGAAAAAGCCGCGCTTTTGGAAGGCGTGGTGATGCGCAGCGGCGGTGGCTTCTACGAAGTCGATGTCCCCGGCGACGACGAACGGCTGCTCTGTTCGCTCGGCGGACGCCTCAAAAAAGGCAAGCGCGCGTGGGCACAACCCGTTGCAGTCGGCGACCGTGTGCGCGTGCGCGCCCTCGAAACATCCGGCAAAAACGCGCGCGGCGAAGAGTGGCGCGAAGGCTTCATCGAAGAACTTCTCCCGCGCACCTCGCAATTGGGCCGTTCGCGTTTCAACAAAACCGCGCAAATCACCCTCGCCAACCTCGATCAGGTCGTGGTCGTCATGGCCTCGCGCGAACCCGACTTAAATCTGCATCGCCTCGACCGCTTTTTGGTGCTGGCCGAAGCCAACCACCTACGCGCCATCATCTGTTTCAACAAAACCGATCTGCTGTCCAAAAAAGAAATCAAAAAGGAAATCGAGCCTTTCGCCGAACTCTACCGCGACCTCGGCTATCCCGTCATCTTGACCAGCGCATTGCCCGAAGAAGACAAAGGTCGCAAAGCTCTCCAGAAAGAGCTAAAAAACCGTATCTCGGCGTTCGTAGGCTCATCGGGCGTAGGCAAATCGAGCTTGGCAATGATGATCGACCCCGACCTGCTCCTGTGGGTGGGCGATGTCATGGACATCGGTAAAGGCCGCCACACCACCACTGATGTCACCCTGCATCCGCTCGACAAAGGCGGCTACATCGCCGATACACCGGGAATAAAAACTGTCGCCCTTCTCGAAACCACCGAAATCAACCTCAGCGAGTGCTTCCCTGAAATGCGTGACCGCGAACATAAGTGCAAGTTCTCCAACTGCACCCACCGCTCCGAACCCGACTGCGCCATCAAAGCCGCAGTAGAAAAAGGAAAAATCGTCCAGTCACGCTACGACTCGTATCTGCGACTTTTCGAGGAAAAAGAAGCCCAACCCACCCGCTACCCCAAAAAAGATAAGGACGAGGATTAACGCCTCTCTACGGCTTAACCATCTCTGTTCTGTATTTCGGGGCCAATTCCAACGCTTTGGCCTTACGTGCCTCCTGCGTGGCCTCATCAAGTTCGACAGGTGGCGCCGTTCGGGTTGGAACAACATCGCCAATTTCCAGAAAGAACTCTTCCTGCATCGCGGGCGAACAGAGGCATAACAAGCGCGCGGGTTTGTCTGAGGCGTTAGTGAATGAATGCGGCGCATTGGCGGGAATGTTCAGCGTCTCGCCCGCTTTCACGACCGATTTTTCGTCACGAAAAGTGGCTTCAATCTCCCCTTCCAAAATGGTGAACATCTCCTCGAAGTCGTGGCGATGTGGGGGCGGCCCGCCGCCGGGAGGCACGTACATATCAATCAAACAATAACGCCCAGCGGTATCGGCTCCCGAAAGAAGAATCGTGTAGGTATCTCCCACAACTGAGACGTGTGTCAGGCTTTCGTCTGTATCGGGACGTGCCAGTGTGAGATTGCGCTGTGGGTCGTCGTCTGGAATTGGCGTGATGTTCTGGATTTCGCTCATTGCTCCCCCTTTGATTTCTGATTTACGAAAAAAAAAGAGGAAGGACAGTTGTCCTTCCCCTTTTCATTTTTCTTATGGAATATCGGGTGTGCTGGGTTCACGTGAGGGACGCAGCAACTTACTGTAGAGGCCGAAGTTAAAAATCGTGGGCGCCCACAGGCCAACGAATATCGCTTCCAGTTTCTTACCCGATAGAAATAACCCAATCGACAGCAAAATTGAGCCGACGACGCCACCATAATAAACGCTGCTAGGCAGGTTTTCGACTGATTCAAAAATATCGTCCATAGTTCTTCTAGATGTCCTTTTCGTTGGATTTAACGATGCCCACCCCCTTTCGCAATTCGCGCGCCGGAAGACACTACAAAGCAGTTGGGTTAAAGTTTGCAGTAGGATTCGTACATGAAATTTGTCCTGCTCGTCATTTTCCTTGTGGTGATTGTAGTGTTGATAGTGACCTACAATAAGCTCGTGAGCCTACGCCAGACGGTGAAAGCAGCGTGGAGCGGCATCGAAACCGAACTCACCCGCCGCTACGACCTCATCCCCAACCTCGTCGAAACGGTGAAGGGCTACGCCAAACACGAGCGCGAAACCCTTGATGCCGTTATCGCCGCCCGCAACTCGGCGCAGGGCAATCTCAACTCGCCCGAACAGCTGGCGAAAGCCGAAGGCCAACTCAATGGCGCCATGCGCGGCTTGCTTGCGCTCGCCGAATCGTATCCCGACCTCAAAGCCAACAGCAACTTTTTGCAATTACAGGGCGAACTATCGGGCACAGAATCGCGATTAGCAACAGCGCGTCAGGAGTACAATAACCGCGTGCGCGAACTCAATACAGCGGTTTCCTCGTTCCCAGCAGCACTTGTGGCAGGACCGTTAGGCTTCAAATCTGAACCGTACTTTGAAGTTGAAAACCCTCAAGCTCGGCAGAACGTGCGCGTGCAATTCTAAACTAAGACGAGTTCCTCTTGTTGGCCGGAGCAGGTGCGGCCAAATTGTTTCAATCCTCTATAGCGGCAACGGCACTTTCTATGGCAAAAGCGGTAGGCATCGACCTTGGCACAACTTACACCGCAGTCTCCATCGTGGACGACTACGGTAAACCCGTCATCCTCAAAAATGCGGACGGACAGGTCACAACTCCTTCAGTTGTGTTCTTCGACCCACCCAACTACACGGTCGGCGAAACAGCGCTCCAATCCACCATCACCGACCCTGAACGGGTGGTGCAATTTATTAAGCGCTTCATGGGGCAATCGGGCTATCGAGTCCAGATTGATGGCAAAGAATACTCGCCCGAATTTGTGTCGGCCCTCATTCTCCGTAAAGTCGTGAAAGACGCTGAAATGGAGTTGGGCGACGAAATCGACCAGGCGGTTATCACCGTTCCAGCCTACTTCACCGAACAACAGCGCCACTCGACCCTCGAGGCTGGCGAACTGGCGGGCCTTAAGGTTCTGCGCATCATCTCAGAGCCGACTGCCGCCGCGCTCAGCTACGGCATCCAGCGCCGCGCCAACAACAAGAAAATCCTCGTCTACGACTTGGGTGGCGGCACCTTCGATGTCACCATCCTTCAATGTCTGGAAAACGACTTCAATGTCCTCAGCGTTGGCGGCGACCACCGTTTGGGTGGCAAAGACTTCGATGACCGCATCGTCGGCTTCGTCGAAGACCGTATCAAAGCCAATCACGGCGTAGATATTTCGGGCGACATCGAATTAGCAGCCGAACTGCGTCTCAAGTCCGAGGCTGCCAAACGCCAGCTGACGGGGCGCCAGAGCGTGCCGGTTTCGCTCAAAGTTCCCGATCAGGCCAATCCGGGCCGCTCCATTCCGGTCAAAATCGAAATCTCGCGCGAAGCCTTCGAAGAAGTCGCTTCCGACTTGATGGCGCGCACCGAAATGCTGCTCGAATCGGTACTGGCTAAAGCCGACCTCGAATGGAGCGACATAGACGAACTGCTGTGTGTTGGTGGCTCATCGCGTATGCCCATGGTAGGCGCCATGCTCAACCGCCTGTCTAACAAAAAGCCGCTACTGCACGACCCCGATGAATGCGTCGCCAAAGGCGCCGCCCTTCAGGCAGCAATTATGGTCGGCGAAGAAGGCACCCGCCCCGAAATCACCGTCGGCCACGTGTTGTCCCACTCGCTGGGTGTCGCAGTCATGAGCAACGGTCGCCCCATCATCGACCACATCTTGCCCAGCCTGACCCGTCTACCCGCCACTGAGCGCCGCGAGGGCTACACCACCACCACCGACAACCAGAGCGTGGTGCAAATCCGCATCTACGAAGGCGAATCGGACGACCCGGCTTCCTACGGCAAAGGCCCCATCGGCGTCTTCAACCTCGACACAACGCCCGTTCGCCCCAAAGGCCAGCCCAAACTCGCCGTAGAGTTTCGCTGCGACGAAGACGGACGCATCACCGCCCTCGCCAAAGACTCGGACACGGGCAAAGAGAACTTCCTCACCATCTCTCTCGCCGGGCAACGCAGCGAATTCGAAATCTCCGACGAATCGCAGCTCATGAGCGAAGCGATGGTGTCGTAAAACAACTGAAAGTCAAAAAGCCTCGTGGTTATCACGAGGCTTTTTGTTTTTATAGGTTCTGGCCGCTTTCCCTACCGTTGATTATTTCCGCAATCTCAGCGAGTTGTTCGCTCATCTCTTTTCTTTTATGAGGCCACACATTAAACACACGGGCGCTTGGGTGGTGTGTATGAATCAAAGGCAAGTTCGATAACTCTCGGATATATTTTTGGGCCGACTGCGCTTTTTTCCCCACAAGAGCGATAACTTTCAATTCGGGAAGAAGGGCAATCAACTCTTTCAAATAAGGTGCGGCTTGTATGATGTCGTTATTATTTACGGCCCGAATCCGACTTCCATCCCCAACATACCACGGAACAATATTCCAAAGCACCGAATCGCTTCGTTGAATGCCCGCATCTTGGAGAAATCGGCACATATTGCGTGCAGTGGGATCAGGATTATTGCGCGAAATGAAATTCGAACTGACAGCTTTTGGTCCCGGTGCCTCCAATAAGAACAACACCCTAGCGTTTATTCCGCCATCGCAGGGATCAAAATGCGGCGGGTCTTTTTCATGGTGTTCGACTTTGATGTCTTCCAGATACCTCACGAGCGGCTCCATATGTGGTTGGCCCAATAATTTCATGCGACGTGTCTTTTCGTCTGGAGAACGGAGTGCATAAGGTTCATCTTCTGGTTTCATATTCAGGTTTTTCTCTCACTTCACGACCACACGCACTCGCCGAGGCCGCCACGAGTTCAAATTCGCCATTCCCACTCCAACAATAAGCGGCATAAGCGCGAGGAGGAACCACCTGGTTTTAAAGCGAATCATTGCCGGAGGGAGAACAAAAGGCGCACTCTGTTAGACAGAGCACGCCTCAAAATTTACTTCGCGGCGATTGCCTCTTTGACGGCTTCTTCCAAATCTTGAGGGTCAACCGCAGTAATCTTCCCGTTTTTACCAATGACCAGCGTGAAGGGAATCGCTTGCACGCCATAGATGTCGGGGACGCGCGCTTTCCAACCTTTGCCGTCGAAAATCTGCGGCCACGCCATCTGGCGCGTCTTGATGAATGAAGTCAGCGCATTTTTATCTTCATCCAACGAAATGCCAACCACTTCCAATCCCTTTGCATGGTACTTGGCATATACGCTTTTCAGTTCGGGAAGCGCCGCCACACAGGGGCCACACCATGTCGCCCAGAAATCCAGTAACAGCACTTTGCCTTTGTACTTGGCCGGGGTAATGGTTTGCCCCTTCATGTCTTTGGCTTCAAAAGCGATGGGAGTAGCACCCACTTTGAGCCGGGGATCATAACCAAGTTCTTCCTTCGAGGTAGGCAAATCCGCAGCATTGCTCAGACCAGTCGCATCGAATATAAACGCATCTGGCTCAAATGTCGGATTCAGTTGCTGTTCGCTAATCTGTTCCGTCATCAGAAACGACCTTTTACCTTCCACACTGCGACTAGAAAGTCGGCGTAACAAACCTTCTTTGTCGAACCACAGGTAAAGTTCAGCGATAGGAGACACGCCATTTTTCTTGGGCGCGATAACCGAATAGTTGATTTTTATGCCGTGCAAAGAGACACCGTTCACCACTGCCGCAGGGGGAACTTTCACGGTCATCCGAGAAGGCTCAGGCGCCTTTTTAAGCGCATCCTGCAACTGAATAAGCGGAGAGCGCCCTTCAAGCATATCGGCCATCATGAATCCAGTACCGTTATTCAACATCGTTTGCCACAACTTCGATGCTTTCTCCGGCAATGCTTCGCGTTTATAGGTCGTTTTCTCGACCATATATTTCATTCTCCCATCCGAAACCCCTTGCGTGGTCTCCCCCTCCTCCACAGTCTCGACGCGCAGTAATTTTGGCTTTTGATAGGAGACGGAATAGCGAGTTTGCTTCTCTTCTAATGTCACAACCAACTTGAATCGGACGCCCTGAGCCGCCTGATATTTCTTGGTGGCCTCATCAATCAGAGTCTGTGCTGCGGGTTCAATAACGACTTGCAAAGCCGCCACCTTCGGTTGAGCGACAGATGCGACGGGAGAAATCGCCAAAAGCGACAATAAAAACAACGAATTTTTCATAAGTGCGAAAAAGGGCGCAAAGGTATTATCCCTCTGCGCCCCCAAACAAACGATATGTTCTTGTAAAACAACCTAACCAGCAGCTAAGGCCGCTTTCACAGCGTCATCAATTTTGCCGCGCGGGTTAACCGAAGCGATCTTTCCATCCTTGCCAATGATGAGCATGAAAGGAATCGCCTTCACTCCATAAACACCCGGCACAGCCGACTTCCAACCCTTGCCGTCGTAGATTTGTGCCCACGGCATTTTGCGCGTTTTGATGAACGAGGTCAGCGCATTTTTATCTTCATCCAACGAAATGCCAACCACTTCCAAACCTTGTGCATGGTACTTATCGTAAGCCCCCTTCAGTTCGGGCAGCGAAGCGACGCATGGGCCGCACCAAGTCGCCCAAAAATCCAGTAACAACACCTTGCCTTTGTATTTGGCAGGGGTGATTGTTGCGCCATCAAGCCCTTTGGCAGTGAAGGCAAACGGAGTGGCACCAGTTTTCAGCTTCGGGTCGAAATACTGCTCCTCTTGCTCGGCGACCAACTTCAGTCCCGAATCATTGAATTGGAAGATTTCAGCAGAATAGTTGGGGTTAATGTCCTGCTCCAAAATTTTCTCGCTGAAAGTGATGTTTTTGCCACCTTGCGTCAGGATGGACTGCACACGGCGCAGCGTGGGTGGAGAGCCACCGAACCAGGCCGTCGTCTGGTTGCGCATGGGGTTTGCTTTTCCATCGCGCCCAACGAACTTATAGGAGTAGGTGCTTTGAACTCCGCGCAATACATCGCCATCAATGACTCGTGGCGCAAGAGCCACAGTGCGCCCCTGGAACCCCTGATATGGGGCTTGGGCATAGATACTTTGGCTGGCAGTGATTGGATTCTTACCATCGAGCAACGACGCAAGGAACGAGCTGACAACAGCACTCATTCCTTCGAGCAAGCGTGGACCGCTGATGGGTGGGGCCGCCTGTTTACGATAGGACGTGCCCTCAACGATATATAAATCGCTACCTGTCAACAAAAAACGCCGCGTGGTTTTCCCCTCAGTTTGCTCAAGCGTCACCTTGTCGGGGAGAGCCAAACGAACAGTCGAAATCGGCCCCAATTTGCCATTGATGGTCGTACTGAAGCGGAAACTCAACCTGCTAGTATCTTTGTAGGTTGCGATGGCCTCATTCAGCAATGTCGCCGCCGCAGGCTCAATCGTCGAGTTGGGAGTTGTAGGTGGCGTTGGAGTTTGCGCCTGCATCGCACTGGACAAAATGCCCAGCATTGGCAAAACGAGCAACTGAATTTTCATAATGGGAATAGGGCGCCCCACAGGAGCACACAGCGCCTCAGTTTGGTATCGACTCCCTAATTCCACAATCAATGCTCCTCATCAAATTAATAAGGGCGCGTCCGTTTTGGACGCGCCCTTAATTAACTCACTTCTTCCAAGCTCTTAGCTGGCAGCTAAGGCCGCTTTCACGGCGGCATCAATGCCACCACGTGGGTTAACCGAAGAGATCTTTCCATCTTTGCCGATGATGAGCATAAAAGGAATCGCCTTCACGCCATAAACACCCGGCACAACCGATTCCCAGCCCTTGCCATCATAAATTTGCGGCCACGCCATCTGGCGTGTTTTGATGAACGAAGTTAAAGCGCTCTTGTCCTCATCAAGCGAAATGCCGACGACTTCCAAGCCCTTCCCGTGATACTTGTCGTAAGCCCCCTTCAGTTCGGGCAGCGAAGCGACGCATGGGCCGCACCAAGTCGCCCAGAAATCCATCAGCACCACTTTGCCTTTGTAGCCAGCAAGCGAAATCGCTTTGCCATCCAAGCCTTTCGCATTGAAAGCGAAGGGAGCAGCCCCCACTTTGAGACGCGCATCGAAATACTGTTCATCGGCTCCGGCGCCACCCTCATCCGAAATGGGTTTGAGTCCGGCTCCGTTGAATTTGAAAACATCGGCATCGAATGTCGGGCTGAGGTCTTGCTCGAACACTCTCTCGCTCAAAGTGAGAACTTTGCCATCAACCGTGTAGCGCGTTTGCACGCGGCGAAGCGCAAAGGGCGAACCGCCAAACCACGCCGTCACCTGATGTCCATAGGCATGGGCAGCACCATCACGTGCTTTCATGTTAAAAACGGAATTGCTTTGCACACCGCTCAGAACGTCGCCATCCAACACGCGAGGCGCCAAAGCGGTGGTGCTGCTTTTAAATCCCTGAAACGGCGCTTGCGTATATTGGTTTAGCATCGTCGAAATCGGGTTTTTCCCATCGAGCATGGCAGCGATCATTTCCGAACTGGTGCTTCCGAGTGTTCCCAGTAATTGCACACTCCCCCCTGGTGGAGCTGTCTGTTTGCTATATTCGGAGCCTTGTACAACGTAAAAATTATCGCCATTCAATAGCAAACGCAGCGAATTTTTGCCGCTTTGCCGCTCAGCGCTCAACATTTTGGGGCCAGAAAACGATACTTTGCTGTTGCCAACTTCCTTTCCATTCAAAGTGCTGGAAGCGCGAAAACGTAATCCACTGGCTCCCTTATAATTCGCGGTTGCCCGATCTAAAAGTTTGATAGCCGCTGAGTCCATCGTCGCTCCAGCAACTGCGGTGGGCGCACTGGGGAGAGATTGCAGTTGCGCCTTGGCACATGCGGGCAAAAGTGCCACAAGTGGTAAAGCAAGCAATTGGATTTTCATAAGTCAGGAAGTTTGCGCCTATATGGCGAGAAGTCAACCCGCATCAATTCCCAAGTGTGGAATGTTGACAAATCCTCGTTTTCGTTACCTGTTTCTCGCTTATTTTCTCGAAAAAAGCACATTTCACACACAAACGCCCATTTTCTTCACCACACCATCAGAGCCACAACGACAAACGCTCTTTTCATAACAACCCCAACGTCTGCCAAACTTCTTCGCGCCTCATTCGCCGACCCCATGCCACTATTTGACCCAACGCCCGATAACATCGCCCTCGCTGCCTCCCGTTTGCAAAACGGCGAATTAGTGGCCTTCCCCACCGAAACCGTTTATGGGTTTGGTGCCAATGCGCTCGACTCTCAGGCCGTCGAGCAAATCTACATAACCAAAGGGCGCCCCTCCTATAACCCGCTAATAGTCCATGTCGCGTCGCTCGAAGAAGCGCGCAAACTCGCCTCTCGCTGGCCCGAAAACGCCCAAAAACTGGCCGAAACCTTTTGGCCTGGCCCACTCACTCTTGTCGTCCCCAAAGCCCCCGAAATCCCCGGCATCATCTCTGCGGGCCTCGAAACCGTCGCGTTGCGCGTTCCCGCCCATCCAGTCGCGCTCGAACTGCTGCGCGCCACCGGGCTTCCCCTCGCTGCCCCTTCGGCCAATAAGTCGGGCGAGGTTTCGCCCTCGCGCGCCCAGCACGTCACCCAGTCGCTCGGCGAAGATATTTGGGTGCTGGACGGTGGCTCCTGCGAAGTTGGCATCGAATCGACGGTAGTCGATGTCAGCGGCAACGACGTCGCGGTGCTTCGCCCCGGCACACTGTCGCGCCGCCAAATCGAAAAGGTCGTCGGCCCTCTCGTCGAAGCAAACGATAGTCCCGAAGCCGAAGGCGCGCCACGCCGCTCACCCGGCACGCTCGAAAAGCACTACGCGCCACGCGCGCGCGTTCATCTCTACTCCACCATCATCGACGCGGCTTTTCATGCCCCCCTGCTCGCCTCCGGCCAGAAAATCGGCGTTCTCCCTTCCGAACCCACCACATTGGGCCGCCAGTTCGATACCATCGAGCGCGTCATGCCCTCCGACCCGGCTACTTACGCACGCGAATTGTACGGCGCCCTGCGCGACCTCGATGAAGCTGGAGTTGCACTCATCCTGGTCGAAGATGTACCGGGCCATAGCGCATGGGAAGGTGTGCGAGATCGACTAAAACGCGCAGCCAAAAGTTAAATTTCTGTTTAATTCAAACGTTTTCTAAATCGCGCTAAACGCGCGACCTTTTCGCGCGTATGAAATATGCGGCTTTTTATTTGCCGCCTTACTAAGCTACTTTATGTCAGAATCCACAGATTCCACTTCCGACATCTCCGAATTAAAAGCACTTCCCGAAGCCGTTGAAACCGCCTTGGGAACTGTGGGGGTGAACGGTGATCGCGTACTCCAACTCCAAACCGACCTCGACTCACGAGGTTATTACGGAGAACGCTACCTTGTTGCGACACCGCAAAAGCTAGTCATCGTAGAAAACAATGGCTCGGCCAAAATCGAGCGAGAACTTCCCCTACAAGACATTGCTTCGGTCGAATCGAAAGGATTGTCCGGTGCTTCCACACTCGAAATTCGCCTCAAAACGCAGCAAGGCGAAAAAGCCATCGAGATTTTGCGCGGCTCCGGCTCTAAAGCCCGCGAACTGTCGCATGTGGCCCGCCAGATCGAGCACCTGCGCGACCACGGCACCCTGCCCGAAGAGCGCGACGACTCGAAGTGGAAGCGCCGCGAGTGCCCCAAATGCGGACGCGCCCTGCCCTGGGATTCCGACGTTTGCTCCATGTGTGTCGACCGCTTGGGTGCGCTCAAACGGCTGTACTCCTACATGGCGCCCTACAAGTGGCTCGCAATCACTTCGATGGCGCTCAACATCGGCTCCGTTGCGCTCTCATTCGTTCCGCAACTCGCGACCAAAGCCCTGGTCGACCGCGTGTTCCCACCTGCGGTCCAAACAGGTTCAGGCGCAGCGGTGGCTGCTGCCGCCAGCGGAGAATCGCGTATTATCCTGGCTGAACTCATCGTCGCCATCGTCTTTGCTGCGTTTTTGACGGCCATTGCCGCCATCATTCGTGGCCGCGTCGCTGCCCGATTGGGCGCCAGCGTGCTACACGACGTGCGTTCGCAGTTGTACACGCATCTGCAACGCCTCAGCGTGTCGTATTACGATAAACGCGAAGTCGGCGCTGTCATGAGCCGCGTCCAAAACGATGTCGGCGCACTGCAAAACTTCCTGCTCGATACAGCCGAAAGCTCCATCATCTCGACGCTCACCATTCTGTGCGTCATCACAATCCTGTTCTTCAACGCGCCTCTACTGGCAGTGTTGGTACTCATTCCCGTTCCCTTCGTGGTTATCGGAACGCAGCGCTACTGGCGCGGCCTGGTTAAGTTGTGGCGCCGCGTCTGGCACCAGAACTCCAGTTTGGGTGCGGGCTTGGCCGATGCTCTGGGCGGCGTGCGCGTAGTGCGCGCCTTTGGCGCCGAAGATCGTGAAGTCGACCGCTTCTCGACCCGTTCGGCCACCCTACGCGACGCGACGATGAACGTCGAATCGCGCGCGGCCTCCTTCTATCCCGTAATGGGCTTCGTGATGGGTCTGGGCTTTCCCATCGTCTGGTTCTTCGGCGGCAATATGGTGCTATCGCATCAGATGTCGTTCGGTACGCTGATTTTGTTCATCGGCTTGCTGGGCCGTTTGTACGAACCCATCCAACAGCTTACCCGACAGGTCAACGCCATCACCCGTTCGATGACAGCCGCCGAGCGCGTCTTCGAAGTGTTGGATACCGACCCCGAAGTCAAACAGGCCCGCAACCCTGTCGAACTCAAAGAAGTGCGCGGCGAAGTCGACTTCGAGCAAGTCTCCTTCGGTTACGAAAAACACCGCCCCGTCCTGAGCAACGTCAACCTCCATGTCGAGCCAGGCGAAATGATCGGTCTGGTTGGTCATTCGGGCGCTGGCAAATCGACGCTCATCAACTTGTTGCTGCGCTTCTATGATGTCACCGATGGCTCCCTCAAAATCGACGGCATCGACATCCGTGACATCAAGCGCGACGATCTGCGCTCCCATGTTGGCGTCGTGTTGCAAGAATCCTATCTGTTCCACGGCTCCATCTACTCTAACATCGCCTACGCCCGCCCCGATGCCTCGCCCGCCGATGTCATCGCCGCTGCCCGCGCCGCGCACGCCCACGACTTCATTGTTGGCTTCCCCGATGGCTACGACACCCTCGTCGGCGAACGTGGCACCCGCCTTTCCGGTGGCGAACGCCAGCGCATCGCCATCGCCCGCGCCATCCTGCACAACCCCAAAATCTTGATTTTGGATGAAGCAACGGCCAGTGTGGACACCCAAACCGAGCAGAGCATCCAAAACGCTCTCGGCAACCTCACCAAAGGCCGTACCACCTTCGCCATCGCCCACCGACTCAGCACGCTCCGCAACGCGGACCGTCTCGTCGTTGTCGATGCCGGAAAAATCGCAGAAATCGGCACTCACGACGAACTCATGGAACGTCGCGGCGTGTTCTACCGACTCGTACAAGCCCAACAAAGCATGAACGAAATCGTTCACATCGCGGGCTAATTCAACCGCATCAAAATCAAAGGGACGAACACCATGTTCGTCCCTTTTTCGTATCTGATGCCGTCACTAATTTGTTTGAGAATAGGCCCAAGCAAACGGGAACATTACTCCCCTGTAAATTGTCAAACCACGACAGCATGAAGCCCATTCTCTTCGCCTTTCTCGGCGGCGCCCTGCTCGTCTCCAGCGCTAACGCTCAGTTCGGATTAGCCCAGACAACTCCTCGCCTTGGAGCGCCAGCCACGGAGCCTGTCCGCACCGTAACTTCAGCTCCATTAACAGCGAACTTCGCGGCAACTGCCAATTCCTCTCTCCCTCTTCAAGATGTTGTCTTATATTCGAGTGGTGTTGGCTATTTTGGGCGAGCAGGTCAAGTAGATGGCAATGCCACTGTCGACTTGCTAGTGCGCGCTCCGCAAATCTCCGACATCCTCAAATCTCTGGTTCTGTTCGACACCAAAGGCAAAGTCGATCCCGTCACCTATTCCATTCAGGACTACGTTGCCGCCCGCCCCACTACAACCGACTTGAACATCGACCCGAACTCCTCGCCCGGCGCCATCCTGCGCTTGCTTCAGGGCGCTCAGGTTCGCATCGAGCGCCAGTCAGGCAACATCGAAGGTCGCGTCGTCTCGGTATCGACTCAACAAATCAAAGACGGCGAAACTCTCCGTAGCGTCGAATCGGCCACCATCTTAACCGCCACGGGCCTCACAACAATTCGCCTTGATGACGTGACTTCGTTCACCCCCCTCGACCGGGGGCTGGCCGAAAAATTCGCCGCCACCCTGGAAAAACGCGCCAACAACCTCACACGCGGTTTGGATAACGGCGTGCGTCCCATTACTCTGCATTTTCGCGGCAACGGACGCCGCGACGTGCGCGCAGGTTACTTGCTCGAATCACCCGTTTGGAAAACCAGTTATCGTCTGGTGTTAGCCCCCAAAGCCAAACCCTACTTGCAGGGATGGGCAGTCGTAGAAAACCCCGGCGACGAGGACTGGACGAACGTCAACCTCTCCCTCGTCTCAGGGCGCCCAATCTCCTTCATCCAAGACACAGCAACTCCCATTTACGTAGTTCGCCCGATAGTCCCGCCTCAGGTCATCGGCTCCCCCAGCCCACAAACTTTCGGGCCGGGATATGGCAATCAAAGCGAAGCTAACCGCGTTTCTCAGACAGAAAACCGCATTGGTGGCATGGCAGGAGGTTTTGGTGGGATGGGTGGCCCATCCCTGACCGCTCCTACCCTAAGTAGCCGTGGCGGTCGAGGCAATGTCTTCTCCAATTCTGGCGCCCTCAATGCTCCCTTCGATGATGCCGCAGAAGCCGCAGTGCGAAACGAAGTTCAAAATCAAGTCGATTCGCAGGCAACTGGCGCTCAGCAAGGCAACCTGTTCGTCTACGCAATCGACACCAAAGTCTCCATTCCGCGCGGTCAGGCAGCGCTAGTGCCCATCGTCAGCGAAGATGTCGATGGCGAGGCAATCGACATCATCCAAAGCCAGAATCAAGTGGGGGCGCTCACCGCCCAGAACGGCTTTCGTCTTCGCAATCGCGGCGACCTGAATTTGCAGGGTGGCCCGATTGCGGTTTATTCCGATGGAATTTACGGCGGCGATGCGCTCATCACCAACGTCTCGCCCGGCGAAGCCCGCCTCATCACCTACGCCGTCGACCTCGACTTAGTCTCGCGTCTGGAAAGCAGCGACGAAGACATGGAGGTCATCGCCATCCGCCCAACCCAGGGGGCCTTACAACTGACGAAAAAAGCCACGCGCGTTCAAAAATACATCCTTCGCAATAAAACTGCGACCGAGAAAGTCGTGGTCTTACAACAACCCAACGAATCGGAGTGGCAACTGGTGGACGACAAACAGTTGTTCGAGAAGTCGAACGACGGCTTGCGCTTCCGTGTCGTAGTCCCGGCCAATAAAACAGTCAACTACGCCATCAACTGGCAGAAACCAGTGGTCGAAGTGGTGGCCCTGCGCGAACTGAACCCCGACCAGATCGGCTACTATGCGCAACTCACCAAAGTTACACCCGAACTCAAAGCCAAGCTACTCAACATCATCTCGTTGAAGAAGAAGGCCAACGACATCGCCAGCCAGCGCGTAACTCAAGAAAAGGCCCTCAAAGACATCAGCGACGGTCAATCCCGCATCCGCCAAAATATGGCGGTGCTCGACCGCACCTCGCAACTCTACAAGTCCTACGAGACGAAGTTGCAAGAGCAGGAAACCCAGATCAACAAACTTGAGGCCGAAATAGTCCGCTTGCAAACCGCCGAAGCAGCAGCGCGCCAAGCCGTCGAAGATGCTATCGCCGCCCTCGGCGCTGCTCAGTAATATCGTGACTGTAGCCGTTTCTAACTCTCACTACCTCTAGCAACTAAAAAGCCCGCCACCCAATTTGGATGGCGGGCTTTTTGTATCTGAACCTCAATTCGGCCAGTAGAAAAACGTCTGCTGCTTGCCGCTTTCATCGGCGCAGTAAGGCGAAAAGCCCATCGCCCGACTCTGCGCGTAAACCTTCTTCTGAAGTGCTGTGCTCGAAGCGCGCCCAACGTAATCTTCCGTCCCAATCCAAAACGCCTGTCCGCCGGGAAGAAGATTCATCGCTTTCCACGCCTTCAATTCGGTTTGCGCCTGAGCGTCAGCAACAGGGGCGAACACCTCTTCATGCGAGATGCCATCCAGAAGCGTCGGAAACGCCACGCCGCCCGTCTTACCGAGCCGTGTTACATCGCTCGTCGCGTTCTGCATAACAATCAACGCCCGTGGATATTTGCGGCGCAATTTAGCGATCAAATCGAGTCCTCCCTGACGACAAGCTGCGCTGCATGGCCCGTTCTTGTCCTTCGGCCCATGCTCGACTAATTCCATGTTATCGAGGAAGAAACCATCCACTCCCTGTGCCACCAAACGCGGCGCCACATAGTTCACGATCAAGTTCTGATAATCGGCGTTGCTCAAATCCATCCACGTTTCGTCGGGATAACCATCGTAAAGTCCTAGCCACGCCTTGCGATTATTTTTTGCCGCCACATAAGGCGCGGGCGCTTTCGACCAGTACGAGCGGAAGCTCTCGCACGACCCGATGTTCAAATATGAAATAACCCGGTTTTGCCCGTTGTTCTTCAACTGCTGAATCTGCGCGGTCGTAAAATTGCCGCCATCAGGGTCAGCATCAATGTTGATGATGCGAAAGGCACTAGCAGCCTTCTTCAAATCGCCCACCTTATCCGATGGCCCATAGCACGAGGCCCAGGGCGCTCCTACAGGAAAACCACGCCCCGGCGTACTTGCCGCCGCCGTAACAGTGGCCTCATCCCCTGTCTCCACTGCACTCGCCGAAGGCACAGCCAATCCAGCGTTTCCGCCCCCACATCCTGCCAGCAAAGCGCCGACTCCCAACACCAAAAGGTTTCTATTAAATAGTTTCATATTCGCGCACAGGTCGTTTCCAACGAGTCACTCATTGTATGTGCCATATCTGCGTTGCCCTTACAATAATCGCCCAAATTTCCTCCGCCCGTCACACTGGGAGACGCCATGAAACGAGCATTGCTATCTGTTTCCAATAAAAATTCTCTCGCGCCCTTTGCGGCAGCGTTATTCGAACTGGGGTTTGAAATCCTATCTACGGGCGGCACAGCCCGCGCCCTACGCGAAGCGGGCCTCGCTGTCACCGACGTTTCGGATGTCACCGGCTTCCCCGAAATGATGGATGGTCGTGTCAAAACCCTGCACCCAGCCATTCACGGCGGCTTGCTGGCCTTGCGCGATAATCCCGAACACGTTGAGGCGATTGCTTCGCAAAACATCGCGCCCATCGACCTCGTCTGCGTCAACCTGTACCCATTCGAGAACACCGTCGCCCGTCCCGATGTCACCCTCGAAGAAGCCATCGAAAACATCGACATCGGCGGCCCCTCTATGGTGCGCAGCGCGGCCAAGAACTACCAGTCGGTCACAATCGTCGTCGACCCCGCCGACTACAACAAGGTGCTGGAAGAAATGCGCGCTGGCGGCGACACCACGCCCGAAACCCGCAAATTGCTCGCGGTCAAAGCCTTCGCCCACACCTCGGCCTACGACGGCGCCATCACCACCTACCTGAGCGGCCAGAAACTGCCCGATTCGCTCCGCCTCAGCTTCGAGAAAGAAGCCGACTTGCGTTACGGCGAAAACCCGCATCAGGGTGCAGCCTTCTACGCCGACTCCAATGCCCCACAAGGCTCACTGGCGCGTGCCATCCAGCTTTCTGGCATCGGTCTGTCTTTCGTCAACCTCTTCGACCTCGACGGCGCCTGGAATTTGGTCTGTGAGTTCGACGCTCCCGCCGCCTGTATCGTCAAGCACGCCAACCCCTGTGGTTGCGCTGTCGCCGAAACCCTCAGCGAAGCCTTCAGCAAAGCCCGCGACGCCGACCCCGTCAGCCGTTTTGGTGGCATCATCGCTTGCAACCGCATCGTCGATGTCGCGACCGCCAACGAAATCATTGTCAAAGGCAGCCTCTACCACGCCATTATCGCTCCCGGCTACGAAAGCGAAGCTCTCGAACTACTCAAGAATCGCAGCGGCTGGGGCGCCGACTTGCGCATTCTGGACGCCGGAACCGTCCTCGCCAAAGCTCCTGCTCTCGACTGGAAGCGCGTTTCGGGTGGCTTGCTCGTTCAAGACCTTGATCGTCACGAGTTGGAGAATTCCGACTTGAAGACAGTCACCGAAGCCGCCCCCACTGCCGAGCAAATCGAAGATTTGAAGTTCGCCTGGAAGTGCGTCAAGCACCTAAAATCGAACGCCATCGCCATCGCCAAAAATGGTTCGCTGATTGGCGCCGGAGCCGGTCAAATGAACCGCGTCACCAGCGTAAAGCTCGCCATCGAGCAAGCAGGCGCACAGGCTTATGGCGCAGTGTTGGCCTCTGACGCCTTCTTCCCATTCGATGACGGCCCCAAGTTGGCTCTCGATGCGGGTGTAACTGCCTTCATCCAACCCGGCGGCTCCAACCGCGACGCCGATTCCGTCAAAGCCTGCGACGAACGTGGCGCCGCGATGGTCTTCACAGGCGTCCGCCACTTCAAACACTAAGTAGCTGTTCTTGACGCACTGATAAAAGCGCGTTATTCTTGAATTCTTCATGTCGCGTTCGATGTTTATGTCGTTTATGGGCCAATTTATTGGTCGAGACGGCACTCATCGAAAAACAGAGGCATAAACCTTTTCCAGTGTTTTTCCAACCCGCCGTCGAGCATTCGACGGCGGGTTTTTCGTTTTGGGTCGGTGGTGATTGTGGTTAACACGGCGCGCTGAAAACGCGCACAAGATGGTTCGATTCCATCCCGGCCCACTTTTTTACGCGGTGCGTTTTGGCAAACAAACTGGTTTCATAAGCCAGTCAAAGGGGTTCGATTCCCCTCGCCGCGATTCCCTAGTCCCCCTCGCCGCGATTCCCTAGTCCCCCTCGCCGCGATTCCCTAGTCCCCCTCGCCTATACGAGTTCGGTTAATTTCGCGGGGACATGGCCTGCTATATCCAAGAGAAGCTCGCCTGCATCCCAACGAACTCTCAGAGTCTCCCTTGCAGTTCAAAATCGCTCGCTTCCAATTATTGTAAAATCGGCTCATGCTGCCTTTCAAGCGATTAAATGTAACGCAAGTCCCTAACTGGCATTTTTGCGAGATCGGCTGGCATTGGTCGCCTCCGCCCCTACCTAATTTTGTTCTATGGTTCGTGCAAGGCGGACGCGGCGAACTACTCCTTGAGCGCGAGAGTTTCATTCTCTCAGGCGGCACTTGCTTCATTTTCGAGCCGCAATCCCAACCAATAGCATCCCACAACCCACTCTACCCGCTCCGAATCTTTTCCTGCCACTTCACGCTCGAAAAATGGGATGACAGCCCACTCTGGTTCAATGGAGAATCTGTTTGTGACAATTCGCTTTTTGTATTATCGGCTCAAAAAACACAAAACTTCTCACAACGTGGCGACGATGTAGGACGCGAAATGGCGCGCCGAGGCATCGAGCAGCTGGTGTTGGGGTTATGGGATTCGGCGCACCAGCCGCTGCCCTCCGAGCAAGAAAGCGAACTCGACGAATTGGCCGAAGCCATACGCCGCGAACCAGCCAGAGCGTGGAATCTGGATGATATGTCCTACTCCCTCCATCTGTCTCGCGCCCATTTCGTGCGCTGTTTTCGTGCTCGCTTTTCTTGCTCACCGATGGTTTTTGTCGCACAAATCCGACTCGAACGCGCCCAAAGATTGTTGCTCGAAAGCAATCTAACTCTCGATTCCATCGCCCATGCCGTCGGCTATAGCGATGCCCCGTTTTTGTCCAAGAACTTCAAAACCGCATTTGGCGAGTCACCGGGAGCGTGGCGAAAGCGCGAAAAAATTTCCAAAAAAAATTCTCATTTTGTCATTGACAAGACGAACAAAAGCCTGTAGATTTTGCTCCTTGTCGTTAGATGGTTTCATCGAACGGCAAGTGGGCCGAAGTCAAACTGGGTTTTCGCTGCTAACGATCCTCCCCAGAAGACACCTTCTCGCCTACATCTCGTCTCCTACCTTTCGAGGTTGACCGCATGAAATACGAAAATTTAAACGCAAGAGCGTCGCGGCAATCTCAACATCTCAGTTGGAATCAACCGCGAGGTTGAACTTACCAACAACTCAATAACTCATTCCCTGCTCACGGGCCGAAGCTCACGGTTATCAACTTCAAATTGAACACTCCGTAAGCGCCCCTTGCCCGTTGAGATTCGATCTACCTTTCCACTCACAATTTGTTTTTGAACGGCGTCGTCTAATTGGTTAAGACACTTCCCTTAGTGCCACTCGCCTTTTTGGGCCGATTTCGAAGGGTTCTCGTACAAACACGAAAGTTACGGGTTCGAATCCCGTCGCCGTTCACCCTTTTTTTTCAGAATTTGAAACCAACGAACGGTGTAGCTCAGTCCGATTAGAGCATCGGAAGATTCCTTTTCGCCTTTTGCCCTGCTTGGGCCGTAGACAAGGATTATCGCATTTAATCCGAGGGGCGCAGGTTTAAATCCTGCCACCGTTCATCTTTCGAAAATTATGAAACATCAATTGGCTCGCTCAGCCTCGTAGAGCACTCTCTGGCTCCACTCCTCGGAGTGGCGATCTAATTCCTTGTCGCTTTTTGCCCAATATGGGCCGTAGATAAAGGGTTATCCAACAACGAAAGAACCGAGCGTGGCAAGATTTAGCCCTCGCCACACTCACACGACCATCTCCCCCTCTTTTTTGAGCGGCGTAGCTCAGTCTGGTTAGAGCGACGTATTTCTTTTTCGTCTTTTGTTCGATTCGTCGAGCCGTAGAACAAGATTATCGCTTTGGGTGCCGTAGGTCGCGGGTTCGAATCCCGCCGCCGCTCCTTTTCTAGTATCAACGTTCGCAGGACTCTTCTTGCGCTGCCCGGTAAGGCCGACATTCCCTTGGCGAAAACGAATTGCTGCGTTTTCGCCGAAGGTCGAGAGTTAGCCCACATCTGATACAGCTCAAATAGAGTCCTGCCTCGCCTTAATTCACTTTGTGAATTGAGGCCTATTCCCTGGCTTTATAAAGCCAATCTAGCGCAAATAAAACGCGATTTAATATCGCATAATGACGGTCTGGCGAAATGGCAGACGCACCGGAATTTTCCTTTTTCACCACTTGCCCAGTTTGGGCCGCAGACAAAGGTTATCTCTTACAGCAGCCGGTTTCTCATACGAGAAGTGAAGGTTCGATTCCTTCGACCGTCCCTTCGGATTAAATAGTCCGAACTCCGGGCCGCTACTCTCTTGAAGCATACGAGAGCAGCTAATTTGTCCGGCAGGATGTGAATACCACACAATGACCAACACCCTGACGCAAATTGCGTCGCGCCTCAAGCAAGGCGTTACCCCACAAGCGTTGCCGATTCCCGGCACAAACCAGATCGAAAATAGCGCAGGCGGATACTCGTTTCCCGTCAACGATTGGACGCGATTACATCGCTTCCTGATTCTGGGAACAGAAGGCGGCTCGTACTACGCAACCGAGCAAAAGCTGTCCGCCGATAACGCCAACGGCGTTATGAACTGCATTCAGAACGACGGCCCGCGCGTAGTGCGCGAAATCGTCGCCATCTCCAAAGCAGGGCGCGCTCCCAAAAACGATCAGGCTTTGTTCGCTCTCGCCCTGTGCGCATCACTCGGCGATAACGAAACGCGCAAGCTCGCTCTCGATGCTCTGCCCGAAGTCGCTCGCACCGGAACCCACCTGTTCCACTTCGCGGCGTTTTGCGAAGGCGCACGCGGATGGGGACGTGGCTTAAGGCGCGCGGTTGGTCGTTGGTACGAAACGATGGACGCCGATAAGTTGGCGTACCAGGCGCTCAAGTACCAGGCGCGCGATGGCTGGAGCCACCGCGACCTGTTGCGTCTGGCTCACCCCAAGCCTCAGTCCGAAGCACACGGCATCCTCTACCACTGGATGACGCAGGGTTGGCCAAGTGTCGGCGACCAGCCCCACGATGTTGAGTCGTTGCGCCAAATCTGGGCGTTCGAACGTGCTAAGCGTGCCGAAAATGAATCCGAAATCGTTTCGCTCATCCGCGAGTACAAACTGCCCCGCGAAGGCATCCCCACGCAGTTTCTCACCTCGCCAAAGGTGTGGGAGGCATTGCTGGAAGATATGCCCATCGCGGCGATGGTGCGTAACCTCGCGACCATGACGAAAATCGGCTTGCTGACGCGCACTTCCGATTCGACTAAGCGGGTCGTTTCGATGCTGAGCGACGGTAATCGCATTCGTCGTGCCCGTTTGCACCCCATCGCGATTTTGTCGGCCCTCACCACCTACTCCAGCGGAAAAGGTGTCCGGGGCAACGCGACATGGAATCCTGTCCCCAGCGTCATCGACGCTCTGGATAGCGCGTTCTACACCGCGTTCGGCTCAATCGAGCCAACCGGAAAGCGCTGGAATCTGGCGCTCGACGTATCAGGTTCGATGGGCGCGTACCAAATCGCGGGCGTTGCGGGCCTGACACCTCGCGTTGCTTCGGCGGCAATGGCAATGGTCACCAATGCGGTTGAAGACGACGTGCAAATGCTGGCGTTTTCACACGAGTTGCGCACGCTCAACTTGAGCCGCAAACAGCGACTCGACGACGTACTCAAAGCCGTAGACAACATCCCTATGGGCGCGACCGATTGCGCGTTGCCCATGTTGTGGGCCGCAAAGACAAAGGCGCAAGTCGATGTCTTCGTGATCTACACCGACAACGAGACGTGGTATGGACAAGTCCACCCCGTCGAGGCACTGCGCCGCTACCGCGAGGAATCGGGCCTAGCAGCCAAATTAATTGTCGTCGGCATGGTGGCGAACAAGTTCTCCATCGCCGACCCCAATGACGCCGGAATGCTGGATGTCGTTGGCTTCGATACCGCCGCTCCTCAACTGATGAGCGACTTCTCCCTCAACAATATGTAACGCGAAACGCCGTGCTTTCCCCTCCCCCTTAATTATGGAAAGTACGGCGTTTGCGTTTGTGCATACATATAGAATCAACGAAAAAGCACCAACAACTTGCATTGTGGTGCTTTTTAGCGCTCTAGTCCCTATTACCGTCCAGCGAAGCGCTTCTGCGATTCTTCGTCTAATGCCGTCACATCGCGGATTTCAAAGCGGTTGTCCTCGTTGTCGCGGATTAAAAAGCGCACAGGCGAAAGCTCGGTGATGGCTTCGTGCAGAGCCTTCGAGGCGATCTGAACCCGTCCTCGGTCGGTATCGACATCCCACTGCGACGAGCCGAACTTCTCGAAAATCGAGTAAATCTTCGTGATTTGTGGCAGGAAGTAGCGGTTGTCCAGCGAGTCCTTCAGCAAGCGCGTATTCTGCTCCGAAAGGTCACGCATACTTTCCAGCATCCCCAACTCCTGATTCTTTCCATCACGAATCACAAAATATTGGTTGTCACGCGACAACGGAAAAGCCCGCAACACCTGCACGTTCATTCCACAGCGATCTGGCAACAACGCGCGCAGCGTTCCATCAGGCGCCAGTTCAAGTTTCAAAGATTCGGGTGGCAAAAAACTCATGGCAAAAAAAGAGCGTTCGGATTCGATATTCCATCGAACCCGAACGCTCTTGACGCTTATGAAGGCTTCTTGGTCGTGCGCTTTTTCTTCGGCTTGTTCTTTCCGTCGGTCACGTTAAGTTCGCCAGTCTCGATGTGTTCGACTTCGAGTTGCTCTACTTCCAATTTCGGAATCTCAAAAACGTCCTCATCGCGATCATAATCGCCATCCGACTTTGGCTCCGGTTCCGCCTCGCTCTTTTTCAACAACTCTTTGTCAGCGTCGCTCAAGTCCGATTTCTCGATGTCCGCAATCAGCGCGTCTGGCGCTTCAATCGGGTAAAGCGCTATATTCAGCGCCTCATTCAAGCGCGACACCAGATGGAACTTCAGCGCATCGCGAACTTCTGCCGGAAGCTCACTCAAGTCGCGCTCGTTCTCGGCGGGCAACATGATTTCCGTCGCCCCAACACGGTGCGCCGCCAAAATTTTCTCCTTCACGCCGCCCACTGGCATCACATGGCCGCGCAGCGAGATTTCGCCCGTCATAGCGATCTCTTTGCGCACCGGACGCCCCGACATCGCCGAAACCAGCGCTGTCGCAATCGCGACGCCCGCGCTTGGGCCATCCTTGGGCACAGCTCCACTGGGCACGTGAATGTGTGCATCATGCCGCGCAGCAAAATCGGCTTCGATGCCCAGTTCCAGAGCGTGCGCGCGCGCGTAAGTCATCGCCGCATCGCCCGACTCCTTCATCACTTGCCCCAAATTGCCCGTCATTTTCGAGTTGCCCATGCCCGCAGTCAGCAGCACCTCGATAGGCAGAACTTCGCCGCCCACTTCGGTCCATGCCAACCCTTGAGCAGTACCTATCTCGTCGCGCTCAATCGCCAAATCGCGCGAATAGCGGCGCGACCCCAGAAATTCGTTCAGGTTGTCAGCCGAAATATCAATACGCTCGAAGTTCGGCTTCTCTTCGCCATTCTTGCGCGCCCTCGATTGCTCTTGCGCCACACGACGCGCCACTTTGCGGCAAACCGTGCCAATCTCGCGCTCCAAGTTACGAACGCCCGCTTCGCGTGTATAGCCACGCACCAGTTCCGACAATCCCTCTTCGCTAAACGCGATATGCTCGTCGGTGATGCCGTTCTCGCGAATCTGTTTAGGAATCAAAAAGCCGTTCGCAATCGCCAGCTTCTCCCGCTCCGTGTAACCCGGAAACGTCAGAACTTCCATACGGTCACGCAGCGCGGGCTGAATCGGGTCGAGCAAGTTGCCCGTCGCGATGAACATCACTTCGCTCAAGTCGAACGGCACTTCCAGATAGTGGTCGGCGAACGCCTTGTTCTGTTCGGGGTCAAGCGCTTCCAAAAGCGCCGATGATGGGTCGCCGCGATAGTCGTGCCCCAACTTGTCGATTTCATCCAGCAAGAACACCGGGTTCTTGGTCTTAACCCGACGCAGCGCCGCGATGATGCGCCCCGGCATCGAGCCGATGTATGTGCGGCGATGTCCGCGCACTTCGGCCTCGTCGTGAACGCCGCCCACCGAAACGCGAATGAACTCGCGTCCCAGCGCCGTCGCGATAGATTTGCCGATGGAGGTTTTACCCACGCCCGGCGGCCCCATGAAACACAAAATCGGCCCGCGCGACTCAGGGTTCAACTGCCGAACCGCCAGAAATTCCAGAATACGCTCTTTAATCTTCGACAGCGCATAGTGGTCGGCGTCCAGCACCTCTTGAGCGTGGTCGAGGTCATTCGAATCCTCGGTGCGCTTTTCCCATGGCAAATCGCACATCAACTCGACGTAGCTACGAATCGAACTAACTTCGGGTGCAACCGGAGGCATCCGTTCCAGACGGTCGAGTTCATACAGCGCCTTTTCTTTCGCCTCGGCGGGCATACTCGCCTCTTCGACGCGGGCGCGCAGTCCCTCAGCATCGCGAAACGTCGGGTCGGTCTCGCCCAATTTCTGCTGAATGGTGCGAAGCCGTTCGCGCAAGAAATACTCGCGCTGATTGTCGCCGATTCCCTCCTTGACCTGCGCTTCGATTTCGCGGTCAAGCTCCATGATATGCAACTCGCGCGACAACAGTCCCAGAACCGCGCGCGCGCGCTCTATAGGGTTGGCCTCTTCTAACACGGCTTGGCGTTCCTCGACCGATAGTTCCAGGAACGAGGCGACGAGGTCGGCCAGTGCCCCAACCGTTTCCTGTTCGCCTGCCCCCGCCATCGCTTCGGGCGGGATTTTCTTCGACAGATTGACGGCGTTCTCGAACTCGTCACGCAGATGGCGAAGCAATGCCTCGGTTTCGGGCGCATCGGGAACCTCGCTTTCTTCGAAGGGAATCACCTGAGCGAGCAGATGCGATTCATTCTGCGAATAGCCAAGCGCCCGTGCTCGTCCGCGCCCCTCGACTACAACGCGCAAATTGCCATCGGGCAATTTGAGCGACTGCATGATCTCACCCACCACACCGACTTCATACAAATCTTCGGAGGTAGGCTCTTCAGTTTCCTCATCGCGCTGAGCGACCAGAAAAACCAACTTGCCCTCGCCCTCAGAGGCGGTGACAGCTTCGATGGTAGCAGCCCGTCCAATAAACAGCGGCAACACCATCGCCGGGAAAGCGACCATGCCACGCAATGGCACAACAGGCGCAAGCAATTGGGCGTCGTTTTCAGCCTTGCGGCGGCGACGCTTGGGTTTATTTTCGGAAGGGGAGGCGGGGGCGCGGCGACCAGAGCGCGCAGACGAAGAAGCGGGCATAAAAAGGAACTAATGAAATTTTGACAGAAGGCGCAGGGGGCGCGTCGAATTGGGTGAGTTTATGCGTTCTGATAGGAAGATGGCCTACAAAAACGCCCCAATCCCCTATTATAGAGTGAGGAAGACGCCTCACTCTCTGGTGAACTTGCTCACTCCTCAAAAGGGGCACGCTTTTGCATTTCTGATGCGTCCACTATCCTTCTCACCGCAATGACGCTCAAATCCTTGTCTATCTATCCCATCAAATCGTGCGGGGCCATCGACCTTCTCGAAAGCGAAGTTGAAGCGCGCGGCCTAAAATTCGACCGCCGCTGGATGATTGTGGATGAGAGCGGGCGCTTTATAACCCAACGCGAAAACCCCTCCCTCGCCACCATTCGCCCTAAAATCACTCGCAACGAACTAATCCTGAGTTGTGGCAACGCCCAAATCGACATTCCCTTGCACCATGAAGGCGGCAAATTCATGTCCGTTCAGGTTTGGCGCGACCAGGTCAAAGCCATGCGTGTCGGCGATCTGGCCGACGACTGGTTGCGCGATGTACTAGGTATTGATGCTCATCTCGTCTGGATGCCCGACGAATCGCTGCGTTTGGTCGATACCGATTACGCCCACCAAAACGAAATCACCTCCTTTGCCGATGGCTTCCCCTTTTTAGTGCTGTCGCAAGCCTCAGTCGATGACCTCAACGACCGTATCTTGCCTACAGGCAGAGAACCAGTCGAGGCCAATCGCTTCCGCTCCAACTTTCTAATCGAGGGAGCCACAGCTTACGACGAAGACTCGTGGGCGCACTTTCGCATCGGCGACTGCGAATTTGAAATCGTCAAACCCTGCTCGCGTTGCCCCATGCCCACAATCGACCAAACCACTGGCGAACGGAAGGGGCCAGAGCCACTCCGCACATTAGCAACCTATCGCAAGCATGATGGCAAGGTCTATCTCGCCCAAAATGCCCTGCCCCGCAAAATGGGCAAAGTGCGCGTCGGCGACAAAATCGAAGTCCTCTCCCGCCAATCCTAATCTTTCGGAGCAATCGTTTCATTGCACAGCACAACTTCATTGCCCTTAACCATCTGCGACCAGCTTTTCCCCCCGGCTTCAACGGTCACTGTATGCTGCTCCGATGGCAGCCACATCGGATTCTGAAACACCCAATCCACCGCCTGTCCTTTTTGGCGGGCCAATGCCACTCCCTGCCGACTAGGTTCGGCAGCATTAGCCCGCACCAAAATCGTTGAGCCATTAGCTTCTGGCTCAATCCATTCGCCGCCATCCACCCGATAGCGCGCATATTTCCAATCGCTTCCAGTCGTGCGCGAACAACTCTGATACCACTGCGACGCGATGAACTGTGCGCTCAACACGCTAATTGGCGCTGTCGGGTAACCATAGCGCTCTGCCCGCTTCACATTCTTGTCGTCGCCAGCCGCATTCCACGTCTCTTCGCGTCCGACGGTGTTCGGGTCGCCATCGAACTGAATGTTGTTGTCCCACCCAATTACACCATCTCCAACTACAAATCCCCCGATCAAACACATCCCAATCGCCGTGTTCAAATCGACGCTCGGATGTTCGCTACTAATGCTTTTCCCTGCTGGGTTCGTGGTGATGTGTTCCCAGCCATAACCGTTATGAATGGCGCCGTTGTCATTGCATTCAATACCATTCCACCACAACAAATAAGTGCGGCGCACGGGCACTTTCTGCGCCTGTCCCATCTTCATCACCTGAATCGAATGCACGCGCTGATATAAATCGCCCGCATAGCTGAAATTTTGCGGATACCACAAGACATTGCCATCAATCACCCGGTACATCCGCTCGAAGTACGAACACGACTGCGTCGCCAATGCCGGATTATCATAGAATTTCCTGAATGCCTCGCTAATAGGTGTCACTTTACCCCCATCGGGTCCACTCCAACTCCGAACGTTGTAATTCGTGAATCCCCCATAAGTACCGAAAAACACTGTGGGCCATTTGCACTGCGGGTCAGCAGCGATTTCGCGGGCGCGCTCGTAAAACCAGAACGCTTGGTCGCTATCGGTCGGAAACCACAATTCGCCTTCTCCGAACTGATCGCCCAACAAACCGAACGGCCCAAACGCCTCCGCCGCCTGTCGCATCTCATCGCGCGTCAGGTCTTGCCCTCGTTTTTTCCCGCTGCCATCAAAAATATGAGTGCTGGGTAAACCGTAACGTCTAGATTGGCTCGTGGCATATAGGCTGTCAGTCGGCACATGCTCGGCCTCAACATGCGTTAGTCCCGCCCGCCCAATTGCATCCTGCCACGTCGCGTCACTCCGCTTCAAATACGAAGCGTTGACCTTGCTCTCAATCAGGGGAAATTTGGGCGCAAATTTGGTGGGCCGATACTCCGTTTTATCTTCATACCAACTCGGCAACACATTCCTCTGTGGATTGCGCTTCGTTTCTACCAATGCCTCACTATCGGGCACAACTACCAGCGCCGTGGCCTTTTCGCTGGGTTGAATCCTCCAATAATCAGTGGGATTCTCACCGGGCGGCAACAAAAGTTTCATAATCGCCATGCGAGTCCCCGCCACAGGATGAAAGCCACTCAATTCATGCCCATAATACTGCCCATTGATGTAATAAAACGCCTGTTTGCCCGGAAAGCGCTCCGCCTGAACGCCATCAACGAGCGTAAACACCTTGCCCGTTTGCATCAGCGTCAAATCCATAACCCCCGAATTGGCCTGTATTCGCACAAAAGCTGGCTTGGCACCAGCGGGAACATCTCCACAAGCACAACCAGCCGCCACGCTCAAAAACGCCATCACTACATATAAGGACCGACGAGTGTTCTTTATAATCATGCCTCACTTCTAATCTGTTGGGAATACGTCCAGATTAGAAAAGCAGCCACAGCAAAGGTTCTCGTCTATTGGCTTTTACAGCTCGGTTTATGGGTTATTCTGGCAAAGCCCCCTCCCCATCACCTCAGAACTCCCCCTATTCTTCACAGTCAACCCCGCCATTTTTGAAAAAATATCCCTCATTCCGGCGTCATAATCACCGGATACCGTGTCTGGGTCTTCCCTTCATCTCGAATGCGGGAACAGAGACTCTCCCTTGCTATCCTTATTCACTCATGGTTTTACCCAACATGGCGTTCGATGCGCTAATGTGGGGGCTGCTTTTGGTCGCAGCTCTTGTGGACGGCGCGGTTCCGGCCACGCACGGTTTCGCGTCGCTAATTATCGTCGTCGGTGCCACCTACTGGGCAGCACAAGAATTGGCCGAATTCATCACGCGCCGTCTGGGATGGTCGCAGGAATCTCTCGCCACCTCACTCGCGACTTGCTCAGCAATTTTCGTCTATTTCGCGGCCCGTAACTCCTCCGACTTTTCGCTTCTGGTCCTCTCAGTCGCCCTTATGATGGGTTCGCTGATGGTCACGATCTCCCTGCTCTCCGCCATCGGTTTGATGCTGCGTGAAGGACGCAGTGCTGGTCTAAGTGGTTGGTTCGCCACCTCGATAGTTAGCCTCTTTCTGGGCATTGCCGCCGGAGTCGCCGCCATTGTTCTGGGCCTCTCCAACGAATTTCTCGCCTATAAAATTGGCGCGCTAGTCGGAGCATTGGTACTGTGGAAAGTG
>SDZD01000127.1 GCA_004172935.1 bacterium
ATCGTCATCCCGGGGCGCGAAGCGACCCCGGGACCCAGCGGCGCGCGAGAGCGCGAAGGTGTCGGGAGCGCCAATGCCTGGGCCACCGGTGTGTCGCCGCCGTCGCGGCGCCGCTGGGTTCCGGCCTTCGCCGGGATGACGATAGCGAAAAAGGACACTGCACAGCGAACCATTTATAGTACAGCGCAGCCTCCAGAGAGGCCGCTTATGACAGACACGAAATTCCGCGATCCCTCGGACCTCGACACCCTCGACGACTTCCTCGACGAGGAGGGCATCCGGAAAGACGTCACCCTGCGGGCCATCAAGAGCGTCATCGCGCTCCAGCTCCGCCAGGCAATGAAGGACCGCAACCTGACCCTGTCCGCCATGGCGGCCGAGATGGACACCAGCCGCGCCCAACTGAACAGGGTGCTCGACCCGGACGCCGCCAATGTGACGCTGGAAACCCTCAGCCGCGCCGCGAAGGTGGTGGGGCGGGGGCTGAAGGTGGAGCTGGTCTAGGTCCGCCGGAACGTCCCGCGCTTGTCGCCAAACGCCAGCCAGCCCCGGTCCCTCAACACCTGAAGCTGCTGCCGGATCTTGGGGCGGACATTGTTGTTGCCCGGATAGAGGGCCGCCAGCCGCGCCTCCTGCGCATAGACCTCGGCCAGGGTGAACCCGGGTCGGCCCACCGCCTCCACCGCCCCCATGACGGCCAGCAGCCAGCCGCGCGCGGTCGCCCCCTCGTCGCGCAGAAACCGGGTCGCGGCCCAGGCGGCGCGGACCTCGGCCTTGGGTGCCGGGGCGCCGGCGCGGATCAGGCTGATGCGGCCGGACGGCGGGACCTGCCCGATCAGGATGGTGCACCCCTGCCAGCCAGCGCGACGGGCATGGGGGCCGAGCGGCTTGCGCGCCTTGATGATCTCCGGCGTGAAAAAGTGGTTCGGCACGAGGATCAGGTCGGTCACCCGCGCGGCGGCGCGGTCATAGCTCATCGCGAACAGACTGGGGTTGTTCGCCGCCGCCAGCTGGGCGGTCATCGCCACGAAGGCAATCTGCCGCGCAGGATGTTGACGACGGCGTACCCGATCACGTCGCGCTCAAGCGCGCCGCAGAACCCCGCCAGCTGCACGTCCCGTCAAGTGCGTTGCAACCCAAGCCCGTCATGAATTTTCGCAAGGAGTTCAACGTCGCTCTTGTTCAACCCCTTCTCTTTCGTTCCCTCGTGTGCCCAGTTGTTGCGAAGCGTGTTGAATAGCGAGATCCATTTCACCTTGTCGGGCTTACTGCTGAAACCATGGCCGACATCAATCGAGAAGTGCTGTTCGAACGATTCGGCACCTAGGTTATCGGGCTTCTTAGCCCAGTATTTCTCGATAATCGTCTTGTAATCCTTGATGTAAAACTGATCGGTCCAAGGGATCTCCTGCCTGCCAAGACCCTCCTTGTAGTTTTTCTCCATTTGCTCTTTTGCTCGACTTTCACAGTCGCGCTGAATAGAGCCGATTTCGATGTCCCAATTTTCGCCAAACAAGGACTTCAGTTGGTCGATAATGAAGTGCTTCATGTGGCGTTCTATTTTGGTGCCAAGTTCCCGCCCTTCGTTCTGGAGAGCCTTATCCTGTCGCTCTCGCCAGTCTTGGAGTTCGGGAGGGTTGTATTCGTCAAACCTCGCGTGAACGTAGCTTTGGAATATTCTCAGCCAAGTGGTTTCGGCGCCGCTGCCCAGCTTACCTGTCAAGGCTTCCGCATCATCCGGTGAAATCGACCGCAGCGCTTTAAACAGCGTTGCGAGATATTTATCCAAGACAGCTATGCGCTCGTCCGTGCTCGATTTGATTGAGATCGTAGCGCGGGCGCTTTCGAATGCATGCAAATCACCCAAAATAGAGACAAACGCAAAGCTGCCCCTGTTGGAAAGGATGTAGGTAGTAAGCGCCTCTCGATGCTCCTTGAACGCGTCTTCAGCCAACTCGTAGGCTGCATTTATGAACGCGACCGCGCGGTCACGTGACCTCGCCATCTCCTCGCTGTGATCGACATTAGCGGTGTCATACAAGGACGCAGCGACGGTGCCGTCCACAAACTTGTTGCCCTTAGCCTCAGGCAGAAGTCTGCATCGCAGAAGTGCGTCCGCGAAAGGCTTTGCTTGCAATGCCGCCTTGTCTTCGCCGAGCGAAATCTTGCCAAAGAGGGGTCCGGCAGCATCACCCCCTAACGCACGGATCACAGAAGATCTAAGCGCCTTTAGGCGGGAATCTAACCGACTGGCGTTCCAGTAAAGGTCTTCTTCGAGCGTAATGCGCAGGGTTGGGCTGACTGCTTTCTGGTTTTCATTGATCTGCATGAACAGTTCGAGTTGATCGCCAGGATCGAGGTTCTTGAAGGCAACCACGGGTATCGTGTTGGTCGCCTTGAACTTTGAGTTTGCGTAACCGTAAATTCGGTGCTGACCGTCTATGATGTACGCAATGGCAAAGGCATTCGGGATTTTCAGCACGCCCGTTCGGGATACAGAGTCCTTGGATCGGGCCTGCCCTTGAAAGTCGAGTTTAGCCTCTCGCTCGTTGAAGTTTAGGATTGCCGAGTTTGGGAAGAAGCCTCCACCGTCGATGAATTTAGATATGCCTTTCAATCGTGATGGTAAAAGCAAGCGCTGGTAGGTAGGCATCTCTGTTTCGTTCGCCCGAGTCCGGTGCAGCACGAACCCGATTTTGAGCAGCGTGTGCGGCTCTAGCGAAAACATGTAATATGTTTTGTCCCCCATCATTCCTTCGATCGCCGGGACCTCGATCTTATCTTTGTTGATGAGCTGGCCCTTCATTATCAGCCCCATAAACTGATAATGGGCGGCGTCTCGGTACGACTTTATGAGACTATCGACGTACTCAAATGTGTTGTCGTTGTAGAAAAATCCACCGGCTTCCACGAGCCTAGTAACGTCGGCCGAATCGCGTCCAAGTCGAAGGTTGCGGGTAGCGAAGATATATTTTATCCGGCGTCCCGGACCGAAAGCCTGATCTACAGCTTTGCGAAATCCATCAAGACGTAACCGCAGGCTTTCGAACTCAGCTTTATAGGGCGGTGCCTTCGCCGATATTTCGCTCGATTTGCACTCGACGAGCAGAACAGATTCATCATCGATAGCAACGACGTCGATCTGTTTCTTGTCTTCCTTATTCGGGCTGAATGGCAGGCAGAATGTCTCATCGACGTTTAGCCGGCGGTAGCCAAGGCGGTAGAGCTGACACCAGATATCGTCTTCAAACTGTACGTTATGGCTTTTCGGCTTCCGGAGACGGGTCTTGGTCTTGAGAGGAGTACCGAACTCCTCCCAACCTTCCTCCAAAAGCCCTTCGACCAAGCTATGATCAACATTTCGCGTATGAAATTTCGCGGACTTTGCGGCGTAGATTTTGCCCAGCTGAGACTTGTCCGAACTAATCTTGCCCCGAAGGGCGACCGCTTCGGCAGGATCTATAAACGGCACGGCCCCCTCCCCCAGAAGGTTGAACGCAGGTCTAGAAAACAAACAGGGTCTCGGTGGTGTCCCGCCTTGAGCCTACCGATCCTGCGATGACCGACGGGCGTGACACCACCATCGGCGTGCCCAGGTCGGCGTAGAGCGCATGAATGCTCTCGTGATCTGCATTCGTCAGGACGATTTGGGCCCCGCGCCGCTTCGCCCTGGCGATGGCGTCCATCAGCCGCTTTTGGTCGTCCCAGGTGAAAATCTTCTGGTTGTACTTTATGAACCCATTAACGTTGTGGGCCGTCGTATAAGGCGGATCTACGAAAACCAGATCGCCCTCACTCGCTTCGGCTACTACGGCTTCAAAGTCGCCACCCCTCAGATCAGCGGATGCGAGCAGCTTGCTAGCTTTCTCGAAATCGTCCTCTGGAAGCACAACTTGCGTTTTGGTGCCGATAGGGACGTTGAACTCGCCCTTTAGATTCTCGCGGTAAAGACCGTTGAAGCACGTCCGATTTAAGTAAAGAAATTGGGCCGCACGAAGATGAGACGCGGAATGCTGACGCGCTCTTTCCTCGTAATAGAACTCCTTGGAGTGCTTCTCTTGAAAGTCCGACAGCCCCGCTTGTACAAGCTGCCATTCGTCACGAATGGACCGATAGGTAGCGATTAGTCGCTCGTTCACATCGCACAAGATCGCCTGTGAGGGTGCCAAGTGGAAGAAAACAGCGCCGCCGCCTAGAAACGGTTCGATGTAACGACCCGAGAACTTGGGTAAGGAAAAATTGGGATTGCTGAGCAGCCACCGCTTCCCGCCTGCCCACTTGATAAAAGGTTTCAACCCTTTTTGGCCCCCGCCCACAATGCGCACTCGCGCTCGATTCACTACTTCGACGGTTACGCGCGCTTCGGCAGGACTCATGGTTGCGCTGATCCGAAGCGCCGTCAACGGCTATTAGGTTCTGGTTCGGGGCCCGGGCAAGAAATTAAGCCCCCCCCCCCCTACAGCCTGCCCTTCCTGAACGCCTCCGCCTTCTCCGCCGCCGCCTCGGCCCGCCAGCGCTTCGGATCAGCGCAACCA
>SDZD01000086.1 GCA_004172935.1 bacterium
CTCTTCCCACAGCGCGGCACCCTGCTCGACCGCCTCATTCCCATCGCCATTCTCGGTCTTATTCTGGCGCTCGGTCTGCGTGGCACGCTGTCTCTCAATGCGCTTAATGCACCTGCATCTGCTTCCCCAAACGGAGCAGAAGTAACCACTTCCGCCCCCAGAGGAAACGGTCAGTGACACGGATTTCGCTTTTAGGCTCGACAGGCTCCATCGGCACTCAGGCGCTCGATGTTGCGCGCGCCACACCGGGCGAATTTGAAATCGTCGCCCTCGCCGCTGGCTCCAACGTCGAACTACTGGCCCAACAGGTGCTTGAGTGGAAACCGCAAATGGCGGTTCTCTTCGACTCGACCAAGTGGCCAATCTTTCAGGACTTGGTCGGCTCCACCACCACACAACTCGTGGTCGGCATGGATGGTTTGCTCGAAGCGGCCTCTCTCGCCGATGCCGACTTGGTGCTAGGCGCTATGCTCGGCGCCGCAGGACTTCGCCCCACCTTAGCCGCCATCGAAGCCGGAAAAGATGTCGCCATCGCCAACAAAGAAACTCTCGTGGCTGGCGGCGATGTCGTCATGCGTGCCGCGAAGGAACACGGCGTGCGCCTCTGGCCAGTCGATTCCGAACACTGCGCCCTCGCCCAGTGCTTGCAGGGCGAAGACGCTCGCACCGTGCAAACCCTCACCATCACCGCATCGGGTGGCCCCTTCTGGAATAAGTCGCGCGAAGAAATCGCTGCCGCCCCGCCCGAAGCCGCACTCAAGCACCCAACATGGACGATGGGGCGCAAAATTACCATCGACTCTGCCACCCTCGCGAACAAAGGTTTGGAAATGATCGAGGCGCATCACCTCTTCGGCGTTGCTATGGAAAACATTGATGTCGTCGTCCACCGCCAGAGCATCGTCCACTCCTTCGTCACCTTCTCCGATGGCAGTGTCAAAGCCCAGCTCGGCCAACCCGATATGAAACTGCCCATCCAATGGGGCATGGCGCGCGGCGTGCGCGGTACGCGGGTGGCCCCCGAACTACCGCTCGCCCAAATGGGCACGCTCACCTTTGAAGCCCCCGATGACGAACGTTTCCCCTCCATTGGTTTGGCACGCGAAGCTATGCGTTTGGGTGGCATCGCCCCCTGCGTATTCAACGCAGCGAACGAAGTTGCCGTCGAAGCTTTTCTAAATGGCTCGACGCATTTTTACGGAATTACCGATTGCATAGCCGCCACACTGGAACGGTTACCTACAGCCACTCGTCGGGCCGATTCGCTGCGTCTCGAAGATGTGTTAGAAGCCGACAGTTGGGCCCGTGAAACGGCTTGTTCGTTGCTAAGTAAGGTTTAGCTGATGGCCCTTAGCGTCTAACGTTTTGCAACCTTAAAATTTTGCCTGACAGCAGTATTTTAAATTTCTAAGCTAAGGATTGAGAAAGCCCAAAGCTTCATTTCGATGACATCCAATACTCCGGCGCCCGACGCCCCTGAAATCATCCAGTCCGAAGAACAGGAACGTTCCAGCGGCATAAAAGAGTTAGTTATTGTGGCCGCTATCGCGGCCGCATTCGCGATCTTCAAACCCGATTTGTTCAAGACGGTCGCCGTTTTCGTCGCGACCCTTGGCGTCCTGGTTTTCGTCCACGAATGGGGCCACTTTCAATTCGCGCGCTGGGCAGGTCTCAAAGTCAACCGCTTCGCTCTTGGCTTCCCTCCATTCATCTATAACAAGCGCTACAAAGGCATCAACTACTCGCTCGGAGCGCTTCCCATCGGCGGTATGGTCGACATCGCGGGCCTTGGCTCCGAAGAGGAAATGGTTGCCGACGTGCGGGGCAAAGGCACAGCTCCTGTGCGCAACACCTCGCGTCCACGCGGCGAAAAGCAGTTTCAGGACGTGCATCTTGGCTGGCGCTTTCTCACGTTGTTCGCTGGCCCGTTGATGAACTTCCTGCTTGCGATTGCGCTCTTCGTGGGCGTCTACTCCATTGCAGGCATTCCCGACGCTACCATCAAAGCCAGAGTCGAATCGGTGACTCCCGACTACCCCGCTATTAAAGCAGGTATCAAAGAAGGCGACGACATCGTGGCCTTTGGCAGCAAAAAGACACCAACCCTCGAATCATTAGTCACAGCCATTCACGAGAACAAAGCGAAGGCATCTACGATCACGGTATTGCGCGACGGCAAAAACATCACCTTCCCGATTACCCCACAAATCCGCGACATCAACAACAACGGCAAACCCCTCCCTTCTATTGGCATCGGGTTCGATCAGGAAGCCATCAGCTCATTCAAATATCAAAAGGTTTCCCCTGCGGATGCTGTGAGGTACGGTTTTCTTGAATCGGCTGGCGTTTCGATGAGCATTCTGGACACTGTCAGAAAAGCCGTCACCGGACAATTGGCCGCACACGAAAAGAAAGCCATCGGTGGCCCCATCAAAATCGCCCGCGTCATGAACGTCGCCGCCGACTTCGGCTGGCCCGTCCTCTTTCGCGTCGCCGCCATGCTTTCAGTCAACCTTGGCTTGCTCAACCTGATGCCCTTCCCCGCCCTCGACGGTGGCCGCATCATGTTCCTCGGCTACGAACTCATCATGCGACGCCCAGTTGACCCTCGTAAAGAAGGTATAGTCCACGCCGCTGGCATGGTAGTCCTCCTGGCCTTCATGCTCTTCATCACCCTCCGCGACGTAATCGGCTAAAGCTTTTAGCTGTTGGCTCTTAGCTTTCAGCTATTCACACTGCGAGAATGCAGGACTTTCGCAATCTCAAGATATGGCAAAAAAGCCATCTTCTCGCAATAGATATTTACAAAGCAACTCAGAACTTCCCCAAATCTGAGACGTTTGGACTAACTAGCCAAATCAGACGCGCTGCTGTTTCCGTACCTTCCAACATAGCCGAAGGTTGTGGGCGCGGCAGCGATGCTGATTTCTGTCGGTTTGTGCAAATGGCAATGGGTTCTTCTTTTGAAGTTGACTACCAACTACTTCTTAGCCGTGACCTGGGTTTGCTAACACAATCAGACTATGATGGCCTGTTTGCTCAAGTCTGCGAAGTGAAGCGAATGTTGAATTCGCTACTTCAAAAGCTAAAAGCCAACAGCTAAGAGCTAAAAGCTTCTACTCTTATGCACTTCGAAGATTCGCTGGAAATCGTCCGCCGCCCAACACGCAAGGTCAAAGTTGGCAACATCACAATGGGTGGCGATTCGCCCATTGCCATCCAAACGATGGCAAAAACGAAAACGGACGACGTTAAAGCCACCGTCGAGCAAATCCTCCAAATCCAGCAGGCGGGCGCCGACTTGGTGCGCGTGGCTGTGCCCGACGAAGCCTCGGCTCGCGCGCTGAAGAAAATCCGGCTTAACATCCAGATTCCGCTCGTAGCCGACATCCACTTCAACGCCAAATACGCGATGATCGCCCTCGAAGGCGGCATCGACAAACTGCGCCTCAATCCCGGCAACATCCGCAACGAGGCCAGAATCCGTGACATCGTGCGCGCCGCCAAAGAGCGCAGCGTGCCCATCCGCATCGGAGTCAACGCAGGTTCGCTCGACCCCGACATCAAAGAAAAGTGGGGCATGACCCCACGCGCCATCGTCGAGTCGGCCAAGCGCGAGCTTTCCTACTTCGACAAAGAAGATTTCCACGACGTTGTCATCTCGCTCAAAGCCTCCGACGTGCGTACCACCGTCGCGGCCTACCGTCTGGCGTCACTGGAACTTGGCGACTATCCCTTGCACTTAGGCGTTACAGAAGCGGGCATCACCCGTATCGGCACCGTGAAATCTGCGATGGGTATCGGCGCCCTCCTTATGGAAGGCTTGGGCGATACATTGCGCGTCTCGCTCACAGGCGACCCGCTGGACGAAGTGAAAATTGGCTGGGATATGCTCTCCGGTCTGGAACTGCGACGACGAGGCCCGAACGTGATTTCGTGCCCATCGTGCGGTCGTTGCGACATTGATGTTGTGCCATTGGCAATTCAAGTCAACGAAGCAATCTCCGGCATTCGCGCCCCCGTCTCAATTGCCGTTATGGGTTGCGAAGTCAACGGCCCCGGCGAAGCCGCCGCTGCCGATTACGGCGTTGCAGGTGGAGATGGCTTCTCGCTTATCTTTAAGAAAGGCCAGAAAGTCGCCCGCGTTACCACCGAACATCAGCTCGAAGCCCTTATGGAAGTTATCAACTCCGATCTGGGCGAGGCTGCAACCAGAGAAGTCGCGGAAGTCGAATAAACCCACTTCCTCATCGCTTTCTCAAACGGGACTTGTTATGCAAGTCCCGTTTTAAGTTTTTTTGCCACACTTTTTGGAAGCCGATTTGCCATACAAAGCGGCTTCGGTTCGAGAGATCCAGTTGTTTACCATGCACCTTCGCAAAGCCCGCAATTCGGATGTCGGCCAGATTCGCTCGCTCATCAACGAAATGGCGGCCCGCACCGACGAAGATCACAAACACGGCCACATGCTCCCCCGTTCGCTAGTCGAACTGTACGAACACATCCGCGACTACACCGTTCTCGTAGACGACGATAACAACGTCCTCGGCTGTTGCGCCCTGCAATCATCGTGGGATGGACTCGCCGAACTCAAAGCCCTGGCCGTAGACGACTCGCTTCAAGGCCAGGGCTGGGGTCGCAAATTAGTCGAAGCCTCGCTTTCCGAAGCCGATGATTTGGGCATCGACTGTGTCTTCACCCTCACTAACAAGCACCAGTTCTTCGAAAAGCTCACCTTCGAAATCATCGACATGCGTAAGCTCCCGCAACGTGTCTGGAGCGAATGCACCAACTGCGCGAAGTTCATGGTCGCGTGCGACGAGGTCGCCATGACCTATAAAGGCGCCCAACCTCGCCAAACCTACATCCCCGCCATCGGCATCCACGCCAACGCCGCCGCTCAAGCGGCCCTCGGTTTGGTGCCCGCCCAACGCGGTGCCATGAGCGGCCCGATGAACTCGAATGGCTTCCGCCCCCCCTTCGCCCCCCACCGCGACGACGAATAAAACCCCAAATGAAAGCCCGCGCTCTTAAAAAGCGCGGGCTTTCATTTGCCATCTCTGGAAAGGCAGGCCAAAGATGTCTTTCTATTTCCCCAAGCCTTCAACGCATTCTACCAAGAATTTATCGGTCAAATGTTTAAAATCGCCCTCAGATGGGTATATTAAAGCGTATTCTACCAAGAATACTTCCCTTTTTCTTCTAAGAAAATGACTGGCCAACCGTCTCTGGATATTCTCGAACAAATTGTTCAAGCCGAATCCACTCATTCGGGGCCGCTTCACGCCCAGTTGAAGCGGGCGCTTCGCGTCGCCATCGACGACCACTTCGAGAACGGCCAACGCTTCTGGCCAGAAACCGAACTCATTAGTCGTCTGGGAATGTCGCAAAACACGGTGCGCCGTGCCCTGGGCGATCTGGCTCAGGAAGGCGTACTAGAGCGGCAAGTCGCCAAAGGCTCGTTTGTGCGCAAAGTCGTTACCCCAATTACAACGACAGTCGGCGCATTAGTCCCTCAACACGACTCCGAAGTCTTGAACTACTGGATCGAAGAACTTTCCGGCACCTGCCGCGAACGTGGCTATCGCTTCCAGGTCTACCCAACCCACCGGGGCGAAGATGTGCAGGAAATCCTCCAACATCTGGACACTGAATCGACGTGCAAACGCTTTATTCTCCTTGGCAACCCACTTGAGGCCACCTGCGAACTATGGGATGGCCTAACAGCGCGAGGATGCCGCACAGTCTGCATCAGCACCCCCGCCCAGGGGCGTCCCGCTAATTACGTCGGTATGGACGATGTGGCAGCCACTCGACTCTCCCTCGAATTTCTGCGCGATCTGGGGCATCAGCGCATCACTTACATCTCCAACGAACCAAGCGCCCACCCCTCAGTCATCGCCCGCGAGGCAGCGTTTCGACAGGCCACCAAAGATTTTGGCTTAACCCAGACACAAGTCGTTTCCTGTGGCACCCGCCACTGGGAAGATGCAGGTAAAGCCGTCCTGCGCGTCATGCAACAAGTCTGGGAACAGCGCCCCACGGCCCTGCTCACCACCTCCGATGTCGGCGCATGGTGCGCCATGAATTGGCTTTCGGAAAATGGTATTTCGGTCCCACAGGACATATCCGTCCTGAGTTTCGATAACTCCTACACCAGCCAATTCACTTCGCCACCACTAACCTGCATCAGCCAATCGCGCGCGGGCCTCGCTCACTGGGTCATCGAGCTATTGGACTCCCCTTCCCAACAATCCCAGCAGATATTGCAAAAACCGGAAATCATCCAAAGGCGCAGCGTGGGGCCAGCCCCACGCTAACACTCCATTTGGTCGCACTAACAAGCGTTTTATAGAAGGTCAAACACCATGAAAATCATCTCGAACAAGTCACGCTCAGCATTCACCCTTATCGAATTACTGGTAGTCATCGCCATCATCGCGATTCTGGCCGCGATTCTCTTTCCCGTCTTCGCCAGGGCCAGAGAAAATGCCCGCCGCTCTTCCTGCCAGTCCAATCTCAAGCAAATCGGTCTGGGTCTGCTCCAATATTCGCAGGACTACGACGAGATGCAGCCGCGAGTCTGGTTCGGCGCCACTGGCGGAACCTTGTGGCCAGTCCGATACAAATGGATGGATGCCGTTTACCCTTACATCAAAAGCGAGCAGCTCTTCACCTGTCCCAGCGATGCCAACAGCACCACCAGTACACAATACCGCTATGGCGGCAACTATCCCGGCGTTGAGATGTATCGTTTTGGCAGCTACGCCTACAATAACGCCTACTGGGGCTATGGAGGCATGTCGCCAGCCAATGTGAACTTGGCCGCGATACAGGCACCTTCGACAACCGCATGGGTTCTCGAACAAGTCAAAGGCAACAACATCGAAATCCAGTGGGCCAACGTTGCCGCCAATCCCACCATTTTGCCTTATGCCGGTGGGCGCGTCCTCAGCACCAGCATCGCAGGTGATGGTACAGTGCTTGGCGTCCCCGACCGCCACTTGGACACCACCACCGTCCTCTACTGCGACGGCCACGTTAAGTCCCTGAAACTCGAAGCGCTCGGCACCCCGAAAAACGTCTTCGTCCCAGCCCTCAACGCCAACGCCAACATTTTGACCACGTTCACCGTTCAGGACGACTGATCTTTTCTTTTTCGCCACCATGAAGAAAATCCACTGGACGTTCATCTGCGCGGGCCTGTTAGCTAGTCCCACCTGGGCACAGGTCCCACAAAATCTGAAGCACGACTTTGAAGACACCGGAAAACTCGCCTTCCAAATGGTACCCGGCAAGGCGAGTCCGAACAGCACCATTCAGCTCAGCGAAGAAAAAGCCCACAGCGGTCGCAAAGCCATCAAAGTCCACTACGAATTCACCGGAGCGGGCTACCTCCAATTCCTGACGCCCTCGCCCGTTGCTCTAAGCACGGGCAGTAGCGTCACCATCAGCGCATGGATTTATGGCACCGGACTCCACGCGTTTGATGGCGCCGCCATTCGCTTCATCGACACACATGGCGAAACCTTCCAATATCGCCTGAACGAGTCCGTCACAGACGCGCTCAATGGTAACGGCTGGACTCAAGTGAAGGTCACTCTCGATCTCACCAAACCGAACGGGCACTGGGGCGACAACAGCGATGGCGTCGCCGACTTGCCCATGAAGTTCCTTGGCTTCGCCTTCGACCGCACCGCCGCCGAACCAGTAGCGGGTTCGGTTTACCTCGATGACCTAGCATTCGAGATGGCTAACCCCACCGTTGTTGCGGCAAACGCTCCAGCAGCAACGGCTCCGGTTGGCAACCTAAAACTCTCACTACAACCTGTCTGGAATCAAACCAAGACTTCCATTTTCATCTATGCCCCCGGTACTCAGGTGCCGCTGCAAGCCAACCTCGCTGGTGCCCCTGCCACGGGAAAACTGACATGGACAGCGCGCGACTTCGATAATGGCGTCGTAGCTCAGGGCGAGATTCCACTCAAAGAGAACATCGAGTGGAGCTTACCCGCTGGCAAACCCGGCATTCTCTATGTGACTGCCGAAGCCAAAGATGCCGCCGGAAACCTGTTGGCCTCCACCGATACCCGCGTGGCTTTCGCGCCAGTGGCCACCACTCCCACCCCATCTCAACCTCTCATCTGGGGCGTCAACTCGCATCCCGAACACGGCACGCTCGATGATGTCGAGCGCGAAGCCGCTCTCACTTCGGCTCTGGGCTTCACGGCCATGCGCGGCGGTGTAGGCACATGGCTACAGGTCCAACCCGACAACGCGAACCAGTGGCAATGGGATAAAAGCGACAAGCTCATGCAAATCCTTGTTCGCAATAATATAAAGCTCCTGCACATCTTCCTGGGCACACCCCGCTGGGCCACCAGTGCCGATCCCAACGCCGCCGCCGAGTGGCAGGATTGGTCGTACAAGTTGCCCAGAGACATGGCTAATCTCACGGCCTACTCACGCGCCGTCGCCCAGCGCTACAACGACAATATCATCGCCTACGAGATTTGGAACGAACCCGACATCTCCTTCTGGCGCGGCACGCCCGACGAGTACGTCAAGCTGTACGAAACCTCGCAAGCCGCCATCAAGTCGGTTGTCCCCAAAGCCAGAGTCATGAACGGTGGCTTCTCCGAAACGAAGCGCCAGCCCGACTTCATTCCTCACTTCGCCAAAACCACGACCCAAAAGCCCGACATATTCGCCTACCACACCCACATGCAATTCTCCAATCTGGTGAAAGCGGGCGACGACGTGAAAGGCTATCTGAGCGGAGCCAAGTGGGAAAAAACCCCAGTCTGGCTCAACGAAGCGGGCTACTCCTCATCAGGCCGACTCACCGAGCGCGACCAAGCTTCCGCTCTCATCAAGAAATACGCCTACTCGGCGGCACTCGGCTACGAAGCCTACTTCTGGTACGATCTCCGCAACGATGGCAACGACGCGACCGACCTGGAACACAACTTTGGCTTGGTTCGCCGTGACTTCACGCCCAAAGCCGCTGCCGTCGCCGCCCGCACCCTCACCTCTCAAATTGGTGGCAAACGCTTTGTTCGTCGTCTCGACGCGCCCAATGGTATCTACGCCCTACTCTTCGAGGGAAAAAACGGCGCGGGCCAACCCGAAAGCACCATAGTCGTCTGGAACGAGTCCACTTCCGGCTCACAAGTCCCGCTCTTCTGGAAACTCCCCGCAGCGGGCAACCGCATAACGGCGATGGGAACTCAGTCGCCTCTTAACGTTCAGGGCGGAGTTGGCGTAACAACAGCCTCACCTATGCCCGAATTCGTTACCGTTCGCGGCGCAGCAACAAACATCGGCCTAGTCCCAAACATTCTCGATTTCGACGGCTCGGTGCTGGCCTCCTCTGGTCGCAGCGAAAAGTGGAAGCTAGTGCTTGCCAATCCCCTTACCCAGACGTTTCAGGGCCAACTGAAACTCTCCGCACAGGACGGTTGGAAAGTCGATCAAAACAGCATCAACTTCTCTCTGGCACCTAATGCCAAAAAAGAATTTACGGTGTCGGTAACGGCTCCCGAAGCGGCGACCACATCCTCCATGAAGCTGGAAATCATCTCTCCCTCCCTTCCTACCCGCATCGAAGCCATTACCCGTCTACTTCCATCTCTGAGCATCCCACGCTTGGCCTCACGCGGCACTCCCGGCGATTTCACCCGCTGGGATAAACCAACCGTCCATCTGGGAGTCGGTAACACCGTCAGCCTCTTCGAAGCCACGCCCATGCAAGAACTCCACTTTCATGGCGACACCGACATGAGCGCCGACGTGAACGTCGTCCGCGTCCCCGAAGGCTTGCTGCTCTCGGTACGCGCTGAAGACAACACCCACAACCAAAAAGAAGACGCTGGCTCCGAATGGCGCGGCGATTCCCTCCAATTCGCCCTCTCGCTCCCCACAGGCGAGAACTACGAATGGATGGCCGCCCTCAACGAAAAAGGCCCCTCTCTCCGCCTGATGAGCGCCCCCTCCGGCATTGCTACAGGCCCTCAGACCAGCCAGTTCACCATCCGTCGTGAGGGCACGAAAACCCTGTACGAAGTCCTCATTCCCTCCAAACTCCCCGGCCAAAACGTCGTTCTCCCCGACCACTTCAGCTTCTCGCTATTGGTCAACGATAACGACGGAGCCGGACGCAAAGGCTGGATAGAATGGACTCCCGGCATCGGCCTCAGCAAAGATCCAACCCAATTCCAACCCATGTCCGTTTATTAAAGCGAACATAAATATCCCCCAAAAGGCGCGAGGCTAACCCCCTCGCGCCTTTTTCTATTTCTCCTCGCACTTTTACTTTTGCCGTTGGATAAAACCCATATACCAGTAGTGCGCGGTTTTCCTAGGGACGTGGCCTGCCACGTCCGCGAGAGGTTGCCTCACCCACCAACACACCTCGCGAGTTCAATGAGCGGAACTAGAAACTAACCACTAGAAACTAAAAACTCCTCACCCATACCTCTTGTTTCTAGGTACATTCCGCGCTAAGATACTCTCAATGAAGCGCGACCTATTCAAAGGTGACCTCCCCGTCTTAATCATGGCGGTTCTGGCCGAATCCCCCTGCCACGGCTACGCCATCGCCCGCGAAATCGAGCGCCGCAGCGACGGCTCCCTCGGAGTCAAAGAAGGCGCCCTCTACCCCGCCCTACGAGTCCTCGAAACCAACGGCTGGATAGAAGGTAGTTGGCAAGAACAGACCGGAACGCCCGCCCGCAAAATCTACAAACTCACCCAATCGGGCCAAGCCGAACTCGAAAAAAGCGCCTCAGCATGGCGCCGCTACGCCGCCTCTTTCGAGCAAGTTCTGGGCAAAGGAGGCAAACATGAACCCGCTTGATTCCTACCTTGCCCGCGTCGCCCACGAACTCCGTTCCCTTCCCCAATCCAAGCGCGAAGATGAACTAAAAGAACTCCGCTCCCACCTCCAACAGCGCGTAGAAGATTTCCAACACGGCCTAAAAATCGAAGAGGCGCAACAACAGGCAGTTTGTGCATTAGGCGCTCCCAATGTTTTGGGCGCCCGTTTAGCCGACGCTTGGGAAGGAATCCCCTTTTCATGGTGGCGAGTAGCCGCAACATGCGCTGTTACCACGATGATTTGGATATTATCCAGCTTTATCGCTGGTATTTCGATGGCCCTCGGCGGCACCTTCTCAGGCACGGCTCTACTCCCCGAACTGTTCCCCTTAATAATGGTGTTCTACCTGAGCGTTCCAGTGCTGTGCGGTGCCCTCTTCACTCATTGGTTGGGGCGTCGTGGGCGCTTATTCGCCTCAATCTATTTCACCTTCCTCTTTGTGCTGTTCGACATGAACCTGCACTACAATACGTATTCTCCCTCTAGAATGTCCGAACCCCCGATCTATTTCACGGGCTATATCAACTCGACATGGGGATCACTAATAAATACTGCCTTGGGCTTTTTAGGCGCCTATCTACTACACACTCTGAAAACGCGAAAACGTGCCCGTCTAGCCGAAGCGAATGGCCTTGTTTTCGATAACCCTCCAGTGCGCCTCCTGCGCATCCCCTTCAACCCCAAAACATGGCTCTATGGCATAGGCATCTGTGCCCTTCTCGCTCTCACTGCAACTGCCCGCGTTTGGCACATTCTCCATCCTTCAAACCCCCTCGCGACACTTCGCTATTCCCTAATTACAGGTGGTATGTCCGATGGCTTCGAAGCCCCTCAATTTATCCGACTGCAAGAATTACCCCCAGCTACTCCCGCCGAACTCGCGGGCAACGAACGCCGCGTTCGATTTGAAGTAAAAGTGAGCGCAAAACCTTACTTCCAATCCAGTCAACTCGCCTATTTAAGACGCAAGAGCAACGAGTTCTCTCAGCCCGAAATACGCGAAGCAATGGCCAGAGTTCGAACCAATAGCCACACAGTAAGAGGCGTAGCGCATCTAACACGCACCCCCAGAGGTTGGCGAGTAGATGAAAACAGCTTTGACCGCTCCCAGCAATGGGCATGGTTCTACGTTCGCTGATCTATTTTCAACTTCCCCATTATCCATTTACAAGGGCAACAGAGGTAATCATGAACCCGCTCGACTCTTACTTAGCTCGCATCAACCACGAACTCCGCTCACTCCCCCTGGAGAAACGCGATGAAGAACTGCGCGAACTCCGCTCCCACCTCGAACAGCGTATCGAAGATTTCACGGGCAAAGGCCTTTCTCCCGAAGCCGCCCAAACCAGCGCCCTGCACGAATTTGGCTCACCTCAAACACTCGGTCAAACCTTATGCGATGTCTGGGAAAACGGGCCACTTTCCGCCAAACGTCTGGCCTCTGCCATCGCAAGGGTTTCGCTGTTCTGGCTCTGCACAACCTTCGAGCTAATATGCGGAATCTCTGCCTCTGCTATCTGGCCCGAAACCGCCCTCTTCCCCGAACTCCCCTATATTGTCACTTTTGCCGCTCTTTCCATTCCCATAGGATGTGGCTGGCTTTGGTTCAGTTGCCTTGGCAAAAGGCGCCTCCAAGTCCCTCTACTCTTCGCAGCAATTACCTTTAACGCGCTATTCTGGGGCGGTTGCCTCGCCTACCTCAACAGCAGACCTTTCCCAACCGCCGAGCCGTTCTACGACTCGATTTTGGCCCTCAACCCCTTGCTGGCCGCTGCTGGAGCCTACTTGGCCCGCGCATTCCGCCAAAACCCAAACCATTTGGCGTTGCCCTCAGGTCAAACACTTTTCATACCATTCTCACTTCCCCAAAGTTGGAATTTCCGCGCCATCTATGTATGCATGGCTCTTCTAATCGGCTTAAGTACATGGAGACACATCGCGGCCACCCTTCATCCAACAACGCCAATAAACACATTACGCTCATCTCTCCTCGTAGAGCATAATCCCACGAGTCTCCAAAATATCACAACAACTCCTACCGTTCTCTATATCCACCAACTTCCCGCAACGACACCCGCCGAAGTAGCCGGACGCGAAGCGCGCGTCTCCTTTCAACTTGAAGCTCATGCCTATGAAGGCGCAACTCAATACTACGCCAACTACTTGAGAGGACGCCTCGCCGTACCCAATGCCCATACCCCACAGCTAAAAGCCCGTATAAGCCAGTCGATTGCCGAACTACAGCGCAACAACCATCCGATTACAGGAGTTGTCCGCCTCACCAAAACCCCCAATGGTTGGCGAATCGACGAAAGCAGTTTCGACCGCTCCCAGCTTTGGTCATGGTACTACGCCGCGATTTCTCCCTACTCACCTGAATCAGCTAAACCCCGATAATTTCCTTTCCCAGCCCATCACTCAAATCTCACCGAAGGTGCAACATCATGAACCCACTCGATTCTTATCTCGATAACGTTGCCCGCGAACTCCGTTCGCTCCCTCAATCCAAGCGCGACGAAGAGTTGCGCGAACTCCGCTCCCATCTCGAACTCCGCACCGAAGATTTCGAGAACTTGGGCCTTCCCAGCGCTGCCGCTCAAGCGCACGCCGTCAATGAATTTGGATCCGCCCACTCGGTCGGTTCAAAACTCTGTGACGCATGGGAGGGAGTGACCTTCACTGTCGGGCGCCTTATCTCCACCCTGATCGCAGTCACCATAATCTGGCTTATCACCAACATCGCCCTCTCGGTAGGTTGGATGGCATTGATATTTTGGGATAAAGCCGCACTCTTTCCCGAAATCCCCTACGACCTCGCCATCGTCTTTATAGGCACTCCCTTTTACTGCGGCTGGCTGTTCTCACGCCGTCTGGGGAGGCGTGGCCCTCTGGTCGCATTACTCTATTTCTCTACCTTATCCCTGTTGACCTTCAACACTCGCACCTACTTCCCAGAAGGTCTGATATTTTCCTTTCTCCCATTTCCCATCTTCAATTTGTTGCTGGCTTTTTGTGGCGCCGTATGTGGCAATGGGCTGCGCCAACGCCGCCTCCAAATGGCCTTCGCCAATGGTCAATCCTTTACCCCGACCACTTCAAAAATCCAATACTGGCGCTCACTGGGTTTGGGCTTAATCTTCGCCCTCATCGTCTGCCCAGGTGCCGCCCTACGGATATATTCCGTACTCCATCCCACCACGTCTGCAGGCGTCTTGCGCTCATCCTTAACTGTCAATCGCGGCATGAATCACGGCGATTTCGACGTGCCAACGGTATTGGAAATCCGCGAACTTCCCCCAACGACACCCGCCGAACTTGCCGGAAACGAGAGGCGCGTCTTCTTTCGTCTCCAAGTCCGTGCCGCAAAATCCTACGCCCAGCGCCGCATCGCTTTTTTAAGCCATGAACTCGCTTCTCCCCAACAACGCAAATCATGGGGCGCACAGCCTCTCCGCGACTCTCTGCAGCGCCTCCAGCGCAACAGCGAACAAGTTCAAGGCACAGCCCGTCTCGTAAAAACTTCCAACGGCTGGCAAGTCGATGAGAACAGCTTTGACCGCTCTCGTCTATGGGCATGGTGCTACGACATCTACTACACCCCCAATACCCCAACCAATTAACCTCCCCCGCTATTCCTTTTTCCCCAATCATTACCCGCTTGCCTTTCCCATCCAACAGTCAACTTCGGGGTGCCAGCCACCATATCGCGGCCTTATTTCAACGCCACTCCCTTGTCGGGGCTTCTCTATTAATCGCTTCCCCGAAGCGCCGAAGTAACCAAATGTCATTGGTGAAAAAAATGACCTCTTCAGCAGAGGGAAATTCCCCTTTTCTCCTCTGCTCCCCATTCGCCCTGCCCAAATAAGTCGCGAATTGAAAAAACTTTGAAGAATCAATCTTCTCCGTTCCCCAAAACAAGGCCGTTCCCAACTATATCCCCATTTTTCCTCGTGAAAGCCAAATTGAAAAGATTGATTTAGCCTCCGATTCAATCCCCGAAAATGGCAAATTGCCAATATCTATCGACCAAAATTTCGTCCCCCACTTGACGAAACGCGGAAAAAAAATGATAATGAAAGGTGCCCGTTTCACTGATTCGAGTGAACCAATGAAAGCGCGGCGCGTTAGTAATATCAAGGAAAAGCGATGGCACGCATTCAAACAAAGACCCCGACGAAGCCTCGGCGTGGCGCCGCCCCCACCGACGAGCAGTTGCTCGACGGCGAACCGCTCCGTGAAGGGGCAGTGGCCATGCAACAAAAATCACTGGGCGAATTTGGCCCATACCTAGCGATGCGTCCTCTGGGACGTCAGGTTCAAGAAGCGCTCGACGAAGCGCTCCGCGAACTGTCACCGGGCGGCGTACTGGCGCTCGATTTCGACGGCGTTGAAATGATGGACTATTCTTTCGCTGACGAAGCGATTGGCACCATCTTCTCGCGTATGAGCGGCAAGGAATACCCAGACCGCTACATGGTGTTGCTCGTCAAAGACGACCCCACCTCGCAAGCTCTTCTGGAAAACGTCGAAGTGGCTCTCGCCCAACGCGAAGCCGCAGCGATTGTCGTTCCCGTTGACGACCTGGGCGAACTCCGCCGCACTCTGGCTAACCCCGACGCAGAAGGCGAAGCCGAGATCGACTGGCGTGTAATAGGCAAATTACCCGAACACCTCATCGAAACTCTCGACGCCGTCATGAAGCGCGGCTCGGCAACTGTGCGCGACGTAGTCGAAGCCCTTTCGCTCGAATCCGTCACCGCCTGCAACAACCGCATCGCTCGTCTCCATCAGTTGCGCTTGGTGCGCCGCAAGGCCGCCATCGTTCCCGAAGGCGGACGGCTCTACTGCTACTCTGGCGTTTTCTAAAAACGCGCTGACCTGTTCCTTTTGGAACGCGATTTGATTGTTTATTAATTACGCCGAAACCCTCGCCAGAGCGTAACGAGGTGTTGGGTTTCGAGGACAACTCATGAAAACCTATCATTCCGGCGAAGTTGAATCACTGCGTGCCGAAGTGCGCGCCTTGCAAATGGAGGTTAACCACCTCCAATCCCGTCTGGCCGACTACGAGGAAGCCGACGCCAACGAAATGCGCGCGCTCTGGCCCTACAACTGGATTCTCTCTGGCGTTGAAACCGTTAAAGGTGCCCTCGAATCCAAACGAGTACCGCCCAAGCGAATAGCACCGAAGCGAGTAGCAACCAAACGCAAATCCGAGCAGCCTCGCTTCGATCCCAACGACGGCGAAGCCCGCTTCTCGCGGATGATGATGTAAATACTCAAAGCGCAGCCCTCATAAAAGCGGCTGCGTTTTGTCTTTTCTTCCATGCGAACACGCCCCAATGTCGCTCTAATCATCGAAACAGCAGCGGTCTATGGCCGTCAGGCCCTCCGTGGCATAGCCCACTATCAACGCACACACGGCGGCTGGTCTGTCTTTCTCGATGAACGCGAACTGCGGGCACCTCCTCCCGAATGGCTGCTCGACAGTGACTGCGATGGCGTTATCTGCCGCTCCACCACTCCCGAACTCGCCAAAAAGCTCATCGCCAGCCGTATCCCGGTCGTCGATTTAAACGACCGTTACGGCTATTTGGGCATCCCCCGCATCGGCTCCGACATGATAGCCATCGGGCATATGGCAACTGAGCATCTGCTCGAACGAGGTTTTCGCAACATTGCCTTCTGCGGCTTCAGCGGCGAGGTCTGGTCCGACGAGCGCCTCTTCGGCGTAACCGAAGCCGTCGGTGGCCCCAATGGCCTCTGTGGTGTCTACCACTCCCCCAGCGAAGGCATCCGTCAAAACAACTGGCAATCCTCGCGCGCCAAACTCTGCGACTGGCTCCAAAGCCTGCCCCGCCCTGTAGGAATCGTCACCAGCAACGACGTACGAGGCTACCATGTCCTCGACGCCTGCCGAGTGCTAAACATCGCCGTCCCCGAAGAGGTCGCCGTTGTCGGTGTCGATAACGCCGAAACCTTCTGCGAACTCTGCGTCCCCCCACTTTCCAGCGTTCTTCCCAACGCCGAACGCATCGGATACGAAGCCGCCCAACTGCTGGACCACCTTATGTTGGGAGGCACTCCACAGCACCAGGAAAGAATTCTCGCCCCCAAAGAGGTCATCACCCGCCAATCATCCGACGTACTGGCCGTCGAAGACCCCGCCATCGCTCAAGCGCTCAACTTCATCCGCGAACACAGCTACCAGGGTATCTCCATCAACGATGTGCTGGCTCATATCCCCATGTCGCGCTCGACTTTGGAGCGAGGATTCCGCAATTTCCTCGGCCACTCCCCGCAAGAGGAAATTCGCCGTGTTCGCCTCAAACGAATCAAACAACTTCTCCTCGAAACCGACTGGCCTCTGGCCCAAATCGCCGCAGCAACAGGCTGCGACCCCGACTACATGATGGTGCAATTTAAGCGCGCTTTCGGCCAAACCCCCTCCCAATGGCGCCAAAATAATAACGTGCTTTGAAACTTCTTGTGTAATCCCACCATACAAGTAGACATTAAACAATAAACTGACAAAGGATCACGGCTACAGGGGTAAAAAACACGTTAATTTTACTACCAGAATGGGTAATCTTACTAATGGCCTCGGAAATAGTAAGTTCCCTTGGCTTAAGCACTCATTATTTGCAGCGCATTCTCCTAGTCTCGGAACCGATTAAGGACGGAATGTCACCTGCCACTTAGGAAACGACCAATGCAACAGAATAGAAACGGACTTTCACAATTTTTTGGACTCCGCCCGAAAGCCTTTACCCTCATAGAACTCCTGGTAGTTATCGCCATCATCGCGATTCTGGCAGCCATCCTGTTCCCAGTTTTTGCCAGGGCACGCGAAAACGCGCGCCGCGCTTCTTGCCAGAGCAATTTCAAGCAAATCGGCCTCGGCATCGTCCAGTACACCCAAGACTACGACGAGCGTTTCCCTCTCTCAGTGGTTTATCTGGGAGCTTTGGCCCGTGATGTCGCACCTCCCACCGGAGAGATTGTCGGTTGGGCCGATGCTATCCAACCCTATTTGAAAAGCTTGCAGGTCTACCAGTGCCCCAGTGAAACCACGCCCCCACCAGCCAACCCAGCGAATGCCAATGGCACTGGCTACACCGACTACTGGATGAACAAAAATGCGGGCGATGGCGGCCAATCCCTCCCTGTGCTCAATAACCCAACTCTCACTATTCTCGTAGGAGAAGGTGGCAATCCCGGCACTGGCCCCAACTACCACTCCAACGCTCGTTATCGCGGCAATGGCTGTGGTGCAGCTGGTGACCCAAGTGGTGCTGAACCCTACCTGGACAGGACCCGTCCCGTTTGCGGCGGTGGGGGTCTGGCTACAAACTTGGCTGGCGGCGGTATTCGCCACATGGAAGGCGCCAACTATGGATTTGCCGATGGCCACGTCAAGTGGGTTAAAAACACCGGGGTTAACAGCAGCACTGTCATCTGGAATGGTTTGACACCATTCGCGACATCGGCCAACAACCCCACCTTCCGTTTGCAGGATGGCTAATTCTAAAAGCGACAAAGTTACCGCTTCGACAACCGACAAATCGTATACCTTCAAATGCATAGGCTGGCCTGTCTTCTAACAGGCCAGCCTATGCATTCGGCTTCTAGCCAATCTCACAAATCAGTATTTAGGCATGACAAAAAAGCAAATCGCCACCCAATGGGGACAGAAAGTAATAGCTCTGGGCTTGACGGGTCTACTGGGCGCATCCAGTTGCAACGCACAGGTGCCTCAACCAGTAGCACAGCCCCCCGCCCCCGTGAACACCAATGCCCCTCGCCCTAATGTAT
>SDZD01000029.1 GCA_004172935.1 bacterium
AGCTCGTGGTCGCCGACGCTATCGAAGTGGAGTTGCTCACATGGTAACTCCCAACACGCTTGGCGCGAGATTCCCCAAGGTTATCGCGGCTATTGAGGCCACAAACAAAGCCCAAGACAAGATGCACGCCGTGGCACAACGGGGCGGCGGTTATCATCCTTGGGGTGTTTTCGCGTCGCTCGAAAATCCCGAACAGTTCGACCTTTGGTTTGCGAAGTTGCCCGACGATTTGACCGACGCGAACTTGGAACCACTGTACCTTCTCGCCTCGCCAGAGCAGAGGGGCGCACTGGAAAAGAGAGAAAACGCATGGCAACCAGACCCCGCCAATTTGGGCGCCGAATACAATGGCCCTCTTGGTGCTTATCGGGAGCCGAGCCATAGCAATGTGCGAAAGTGGGAAAAGGCAGTTGAGAAGAAGGCGCGCGACCATGCCGAGCGATTCCAGCGCGAGATGAACCAAATGCAGGGGTGCGATGTGCCAGAGCGTCTCAAGGATGCCGCACTCAATTTAGCGGGGCTGGCTCTGGACATCGAGCATCAAATGGCCGAGGATTGCCGGGACGAATTTGATAGTTGCGCCGATGCCTGTGACATTGTGGCGATTGATGCCGCCATTCGCCTTTGCCTCAATGCTCTGTGTGAGTTGGAAGTAAGGGCACGTCAGAGCGCCGAAACCTCACTCGAACTTTTCCGCGAGAATGTTGCCGACATTGAAGCAATTCAAGGGGTGAAACGTTGATGGGACGCCGACGCCTCGCGCTTGTGCCGCCATCCCCGGCGCCCTACATCAAGCCACTGACGACTGAGGAAGAGCGCTTTCTGCGCGCCTCTATCTACACCGAAGGCAGTTTCCCGATGGGAGTACAGCCGCTACTTGTGCAGCGTTGTCTGGCCACCCTCGACCGTGAACGCGAGTTCAGAAAGACGCGCAAGCATTAACGAGACGCCCGCACTTCACCAGTGCGGGCCAATCCCAAAACCAATAAAGGCGCCAATTAAATTGGCGCCTTTAGGCTCCATAACATGAAACAGAATATTCAAATACTGCCCATCGCCTCCATTCGTCGCGATTCGGGCGCTCAGTTCCGCTCCAACGGTCTGAACGAAACACAAGTCGCCAACCTCGCAGATGCTTTAGAGCGCGGCGACAAGCTGCCGCCAATCATCGTCTTTTTCGACGGTGCCCTCTATTGGATGGGCGGCGGCGATCATCGCATCGAAGCCCACATTCAAAAGGGGCGTGAATACATCGACGCAGAAGTACGCGAAGGCACAAAACGCGACGCGGTGCTTTTCGGGGCAGGAGATAACGCTGAAGGTTTACTACCCCGCACCCCAAAAACGAAACGCGCTCAAGTCGAAGCTCTTTTGGCCGATGTGGAGTGGAGCCAGTGGCCCAACACGAAGATTGCCGCCCACTGCAAAGTATCAGAAGGTTTTGTTCGGCAAGTCGCCAACGATGCGGGCTATCTTCGTAGTTGTACGAAGATAGTGGAGCGCGGCGGTAAAACGTTCGAGATGAAGACGGGGAATATCGGCGCCAAAAAAGACACGGACACGTCCCGTCTAGTCGAACTTGAGCCGTCCGATATTACGCCGATATGGAAGGGTTTTGAAGAAGAAACTGACTACCCGCTATCACTCCTCACAGACGCGGGCGTGATTCTGGATGGCGACAAACTTTGGACTGGCGCCAACATGGGTATCAAGCCGGGAGCGCCACTGGATGAAAAATTGCCGATGGGCATTGATATTTGGCCCGATGATTCGACACCAGAAGGAGAAGGCCCGTTTTATCATGCCGAGGTCTATTGGTATGGCGGTGATGAGTACACCAAAACAAAAAAGCCAATCCACTACAAATTTCTCGTCGCGCAACTCGACAGCTTTGGAGTGACGGCCAACCATCTCAAGCAATTCCAATGGACAGACCGGGGGCAACTGACTGAGGCCCAATATAAATGGCGGCTCATCCAGCGAGCATTGCAGATAGGAACGCTTTTGCGCGCTATCGAGAGCATGTCAGAAATCAACCCAGAGGCGCCCACTATCGAGCAGTGGTTAGAGGAGAATTTGCCGATTCTTTCTAAGGCGAATGCGGGCCTCTTTATCAATGTTGCCGCACTTCGTTACCCAGAGCCGGAAAGTTATAAAGATGAGTGGCCTGACGATTCTGACGAAGCTTTTCAGGATTGGGCCGAACTTTGGTGGTGCGTAGATGCGGCATGGATGCAGTGTGATATTCGCCAACTTCTCCCCGCAGTGGGTGAGATTGTCGAACGCATGAAACAGCCCGTCACCGCCTAAATCCCCATACAACACCGTTTTGAATTTCCAACCGGTTGGAAATTCAGACCCCAAAATCACATGAATAATTCACCTTTCACACTGTCGCCCATCACTTTGGCGCGACTCATTCAAGCTGACCGCAAGTTCCATTTCGACTTGTGCAAGATCGAAGAATCAGGCGCCGACCTTGATGGATGGCGAAGCGAAGCCATCGAAGATGTCGTTCTTGCGTGTATGTACGTCCCCGAAGATAGCTCCGCCGAAATCGAACTGGGAGCCGATGGGTATTTCTGCCGCGATTATTTGACTGACCTCTATATGAAGCTCGGCGACACGCTGGACGATGCCAAAGGGTACATCACCAAGGTCATGAAGGAGATGAGATTCCTCAACCAGAATAACCCGTACTGGAAAGCCAACATGCGGCGATTAGATTTTGATTGGGCACTCATCTTCATGCTGCGCGAAGAGCGGCGGGTACTCAAAATCCGCACTGCACTTGAGGCGTGCGACATTTACCCAAGGAAGGCCCTTGAACTGGACTTGCTCCCTCTGGTGCTGGATGAATTGGGAGTACCATCACAAAGCGAAAGCTTTATCCGCGATGGTTATTTCAATCAGTACCATGCCACTGTGAAAGAGGGTACAGACGAGGAATATCGCGTCTTCTTCGCGTGGGTCAGAACTCAGCCACAACCCGCCTAAATCGCACACAAAGCGCCGGAATGAACACCAACCCATTCCGGCGTTTTTACCCCATATCGGGCCATTACGCGCTCGCAAACAACCACCATGAAGCTAACAGATTTCCTTGAAGATATAGGCCGTCCGGTGGCCTACTACCCCGCTCTGGCGCGCGCCCTCGGAGGCGTAAAACAAGCCGTGTTTCTCTGCCAGTTGATCTACTGGGATGGCAAAGGCGCCAATTCTGAGGGCTGGATTTACAAGACGGTTGAGGAGTGGGAAGAAGAAACGGGCCTCTCTTATGAAGAGCAACGGGCCGCACGCAATACCCTTAAGGGATTGGGCGTGCTGGAAGAATGGTATCAACGGCTTGACCATCGTATGAACTACCGCATCAACAGGGGCACCTTAAATCAGATATGGGAGGGCCGTTTTTCCCCATCTGGTCAAAGCCCATCTCCCGACATGGGAAAAACCCAGATGGGGAAATGGGGAAACCCCATATCGGGAGATGGTAAAAGCCCAACTCGATATACAGAGAATACAGGCAGAGATTACCAGCAGAGAGATTTACCCTTAGAAGAAGAGGGGTTGGGGGGTAGTAGTTCTGCTAGTAGACCCTTACCAAAGGGGAATAGTCAGATATACCCCCAGAAACACGAAGATTTTCCAGATTCTGACCAATTCGACCCGTTTAAAGATGATGGGCCGCCCGCTGGATACAAATTCGGAGGTGGACGATGAAGGGCCATCCAGTAACCGAGGAGCAAAAGGACGGGATGGTGGCGGCTTACTTGGATGGGGTGAGTGCCAAAGTTGCGGCGGCGTCCTTCGGACTTTCCCCACTTGCGTGCCTCAACGAGTTAAGGCGGCGCGGTATCACGCCCAAAAGACAAGGCTGTGCGCCAAGGTATGTTTGCCTTGCAGGGCTTCGGGTTGGGAACCTGTCTGTTATTTCCGACCTTCCAGAAAAAGACTCAAGAGGGAACTGGCGATGGACGTGCCGCTGCGATTGTGGAAAAACAAGAGCGATCTTGAGTAATTCTTTGAGACGGGGAGAATCAACTTCCTGTGGGTGCAATAGCCGAAGGGGGGCGAATTTTCAGACAGATGAGGCCCGTAAGCGTGCGCAAGCCCCAAAAATCTCCCATAAGGTACGGGATGCAATGGTGAAGGCTTATCTGGATGGTGAAGGTGCTGAAAAAGCGGGGAGGCGATTTGGGCATAGCGCAATGGCTGTGACCATCGAATTGAAACGCCGGGGAATAAAAAAGCGCCCCCTAAAAGCACTTACAGAGTCAGAAGAAATCGCCTTAATAGACCACTACTTAAGTGGGGGGACTCTCAAAGGTACGGGTAAAGAGTTTGGGCTCTCTGACATGGGGTGCAAGAGATATTTGGAGCGTAACGGGATAGCTAGGCGTGGCAACGACGCCTATAAGCGATACCCCTTCAATGAGAGTTTTTTCGAGACTATCGACACAGAGGCAAAGGCTTACTTCCTAGGGCTAATAACTGGCGATGGTAATATCAGCGGCAGCGCCATCTCCATTTTTATCTTCGAGGATGATAAAAGCGTAGGCGAAAAGTTCCTTGAATGCATTGGATGCGAAGGCGGAGACGATAGGATTTTTCGCTCAAAGACAAGTAGGATGTGGACGGTTATTGTCTGGTCGAAGAGAATGGGGGCTGACCTCGCCAAGTACGGAGTTGTCCCCAACAAGACATTCACCGTTACTCCTTGGACCGCCCCACGTGGCAGAGACGACTTGCAAGCGGCGTATTGGCGAGGGTGCATAGATAGCGACGGATGCGTGACTCGCCATAAGGCCACTGGCGCCTACCACATCGGGTTTTGTGGGAATCAAGAAATGGCAGAGGGTTTTCGTGCCTTTGCTCAAGAGGTGTGCGGGACTAGGACTAAGGCACGTAGACACGATAATTCCTATACGGTGACAATTATGGGTAAGTCTGTGGCGGCGAGGCTAGCGACGGCTCTCTATGAGAATGCGACTGTTTTCGTGGAGCGAAAAAAGAAGGTGGCTGATGAGTCAATACACACGATGGCATACCATGCGAAGCGACCAGATGTAACAACAGAGATGATTCTTGCTGACCTTCAGTCGGGCCTCAATCAACCAGCAATTGCTAAAAAATACGGAATGACTTTCGGTGCCATAAATCATCGGGTGCGTGCGGCTAAGAAGAGAGGTGGCTGAAAACCATTCGGCTTTTTCTGGAAAACCCTCCCCTAACTAGCTCTTTATCGAGCAAACGAAGCTGTCAAGGGGGCGAAGAACAAAAGAATTTTTAGGCGTAGCCGTCTCGAAAAATTGTTTTGTGTCCCCCTTTACTGCGTAGTGCTGTCTCGGTCATGCTGGGGAAATGGGGGAGGTTTGGAACTCTATAACGTTCACAGATAGGGTAAAATAGTAAGTAACAATTCAACAGGCCCTACCCCTAGCATTTGCTAGGGCCGACGCCCGCAACATCTCGCTAGACAAATGGCGAGATGTTGCGGGCGTTTTTGTTTTTGGCAATGAGAAGGAAGATGATGAATACACCTCACAACGAACCGCAGCGCACGGGCATTGAATCCCTGCTCAATGCCCTCTCCGACACCAAGCGGTCCGGCATTTCGCAGGTCGCAAAAGCATCCCAAACACTGTTGGCAAATGGCCCTCACGGTACGGCCATCATCGACAAGCTCCGCGCTCTGTCCGTTGCCCCTATCGGCCCTGAACAGCTCCAAGTCACAGCGGCTTTGATGGTCACGATAGAAGGCGTCGAGAAGGTCACCCTTGACCATGTGCGGCGATTGGAATCGCTCGGTATCCCTGCCCGCAAAATCATCTACGAGAAGTTCGAGCTTTCCGACTGGCGAGAGATTGAGGGCAAGGGGTTGAAGGGGGCCGATGTCGCCGAAGCCATCTTTCAAGAACTGGCAAAGATGGGCGGCATTGAGCCACTGAGCGCCGACCGCATAGAAGAACTGAACCGCATCCCCGGTTCCCCTACAGAGGAAGTGTTGAAGGGCTTTGAAAACCTCCTCTCGACCAGCAAAGAGGTATCCGAATCCATGAAAGACCTCCAGCGATTCTCAAAGAAAAAATAAGCGCGCAGCGATACGGACATTTTTGTTTTGGCTGTGAACTCGAATCATTCGCCGCCCACTATTTGGCGTAGACACCCCGATTTGACAAGTTAGAAGCTGATGCGTGAATGGGGCTACTACCACTAAATTCTGCCTTTGCAGGCTGGATGGTTAGGCTATCACCCTCAACTGCGGTGACTGTCCCGTACGCACCGCCTTGATAGTAGAGTTGAGTACCCACTTTCCAATCACTTGTGTCGTGCCCGCACCCACCGAGGACGAACAACCCAATTAGCAAGAAGCCAAGAAGCGCTCTTTTCATGACCAATATTTTATATAAGGAGGAAAATTAGTCGTGTCCGCTACCGTAGATGTATTGGTTACCCAATTTTTGGAGCATGGCGGTCAAGCCCTGAATTCAAGATTTCGCAGCCTCTCGGTTTCTGCGGGGCAGTTTGAGGGCGCCACTGCGCGCGCTATGACTCGCACTGCAACTGTCGGCTCTGTAGGTGTTGCGGGCCTTATCGCCACAAGCAAACTAGTCTCCTCAGCACTAGAAAAGGCAGGGGAAGCACAGGCAACAAAGTCTGGTTTCACCAGTTTGTTAGGGGATGCGAACAAGGCAAACAACCTCTTCAAACAGCTAGAAACACTGGCCTTGGAATCACCTTTTGACGATGCCGAGACAAAGCGGGTGGGCCAATTTATGCTCGCCACTGGTACTCAAGCAGACGAATTGGTGGACAAGATGAAAGCCATTGGCAATGCCGTGTCAGCCGCAGGTAAGGGGCAGAATGAATTTAATGGTGTTGTTATGGCAATGTCGGCGCTGAATAACAGCACTGTCGCCAGTCGTGCGCAGATTAAGCGATTGGAATTACGAGGCGTTCAAGCCAACAAAATCCTTCAGGAAGAACTTGGTTTGACCGCCGACCAAGTGGCCAATCTGGGCAAAGAGAACCTGAAGGGTAGCGTCGTAGCAGAAGCACTATACAGGGGCATGGCGAAGGTTGCGGGCGGCAAAGCGATGGAAAACATGGTCAAGACCCTTCCCGGTCAGGTTGCCATGCTGGAAGATGCTAAGAATCAGCTTTTAACCGCCATTGGCGAACCACTCCTGAACGACGCCACCAAGTTTGTTGGATTTCTCGCTAAGGGCGCAACGCATATGCGTGATATGGCGCGCGCTAGTCCCGGCATAACAAAAGGGCTTGTTTATGGTGCGGGCATAGCTTCAGGAACGGCTGCGATCTATGGGGGTATTCAGGCTTTCAGGATGGCGGCAATGGCAAAAAAAGCCTTGGAAAAAGCGACCCGTGCCGATGACGTTGCCGAGAAGGCCAAAACCCTGACAGCTGGGCGCGAAGCATTGTCACTGACAAAAACGGCTGTTGCGGCGGATAAGGCAACGACGGCAAAAAAGGGACTTGAGGTGGCAACTCGCTCTCTTGGCGCACGCGCGGCGGCGTTCTTGGGGAAAGATGCCCTTACCATCAAAGACACCTCTCTCTTGGGTCGAATGGGAGCGCAAGCGGGTGCGCGTTCAGTAGGACAAGTCGGATTAGGTGCAGCGGCTGGTGCAGCGGCTGGATATGGCGTGTACGACACGTACTCGAATAAAACAAACCAAGCGGCACTTCGCTCAATGGGCATCAACGTCTCCGAGAATGGCGCCAAGATGGGCGGTGCGGCAGTGGCGGGCATAGTTGGTGCCTTAGCAATTGCGGCCCCACAATTTGCCATTCCGTTTCTCGCAGCAGTGGCGGCGGTGAAGCTCACCGAATATGGGGCCAACAAGCTCATCAACGAACCGATGGAGAAGAAGGCGGCGGCGGGAACGGGTGTTGACAATGCCGAGATGTACGGGAAAGGAATGGATGCCCGTTTAGCGAAGGCTGATAAGGAACTGAACTACGGCGAACTGACCAAGATTTATCAACACATGGCCGATAAATCGGCAATCGCGGGTGACAATGTGCAGTCGCAGCGCTATCAATTCCAGTCCGATATGTACAAGAAGAAGTACCAAGCTGAGTTGATAACTGGGCCTGACACCTTCTCTCAAGCTTATCGCGACAAGATAGCCGCTGAGCGTTCGACACCAGAATATCAGGCGAACGTGCGCAAGCAGTTCCAAAAAGGAGATGAGCAAGCAGCTGCTATCAATGCCTCAATAGGTTGGGGGCCGGAAGGCCCAAGCCAGAGGGAAATTCTCGCTCTGCAACAGCAGTCGGGCCAGATGCCGCAGGGGCGTACAGTTCAAGGGGAAGGGCGCTATAAAGACGGTGGATTTGAAATCACCTTTGGGAAAGTGAGGATTGAAGACCCCTCAGGTCAACAGGCCCGCCGACAAGCCGATAACGCGGTAAGGAGGATGTACCGCTAATGCCAGAGCGCGGCTACACCCCTTTCGCCCCTGTCACCACCGGGGCCAACGGCACCATCAAAAACGGCTTGCCTCTGAAGAACGCGAGTACCGGCTTCCAGTACCGCAAGCGGGTGAATGCCCTGATCACGGCGGCCTATCTCAACGGCAAGTTGTTGGTGCCGATTCAAGGCAGTTGGACGATACGCCTCAAAGACGCGCCTGAGGGGTTAATCCTCTTCGAGCAATCGGTACAGCTCAATGTGTACGTGGAGGGCGCGGGGATTTTCTTCTTCTGGTACTTCAACCCCAACACGCCCTTCACGGTATCGACTAGCATCTGCGATGGCACGGTCACCAAAGATGCCAACGGCCAATTCGAGGGCTGGAAGCACGTCGATCTAGTTCGGCCCACCATCTACAGCGAGTACGGCCCGCAGGCTGATTTACGCGCCGGGGACTTTGACGATTTCACAGACGATGCCAGAGTGACCGAGACGGCTTCGACGCTCGGCATCTACATTGACGCGACGTTCCAGAGCGCTTGCTACAACTGCGACATACCCGTCGGCGCCGTGTTGGAAGTGGTCACCGACAAGTGGCAGTTCGGGCAGTTGAGGGAAGCGACTTATAGCTTTTCGTTCAAGGGTGGGGGGCGCATCTCTGCCATCTGGGATAGAGTAGGCGCTTTCCGCATGGCGAGGCCGGGGACAGGGGGAACCATCCTCGAACACCGCTACCCCGGCGCCTCGGATGCCTACAACGTGCCCCAGGCGCGCGCCTTCTATGAGGGAGTGAATAACGCCTGTGTTCTCAAGACCCCCGACAACGCGCTATGGATTCTGGGCAACGAAGCCACACAGGGCAAGCTGTGGCTCAGTGAGGACGACGGCACCACGCGCAACAGAGTGACGCGCAAAGTGGACGGCAAAGAGCAGGAGTTACTTGTGTTTGGTTCTGGATACGAAATCATCGACCTTAAAGCCTCCCCCAGTGGCGGCACCATGTGGGCCTTAGCGGGCAAAGACTCGCGCCTCTTTCTCTCTTCCTCAAGAGACGATTGGGACAAGGTAATTGAACTAGGCCGCGCCAAGTCACCGCCTTACGCCCTCGGTGTCAGCAGTGACGAAGTGGTACTGGTCGCCAGTGCCACCCATGAATACGAGTTCGACGGCCAGACCATCCGCGAACGCCCCGACCCCAACGCCGAAACAACGCAAACCTAATGGGCGCACCTACCCGACTTTTTCACCAAGTTCGACTCCAGCTTTTCGACCATCCGGCGCCACCCGCAACGCCGCCGACTGCGCTCGACTTATTGAGCCGTTCCGCATGGCATGGCGCCTCAGTACAGAACGTCACCGATGCCGCCTACCGTCCCACACGCGGCGATGTGCGCCAGTTCCGCTTCGATAATATGCGCCTCGTCGAAGAGGACATTGAAGCACTGGACGATGATGTCAGCGCTGGCAAAATCCCCGGCCTGTTCCCCGGCTATCGGTTGGACTGCCTCGACTGTTACCCCGAAGACTGGCAGGACGTGCCCTTGCCCAAAGAGGCCGAGTACCTCGCAAAAGCCAAGGAACAGACGCAAACCCAGATCGACCTGTTGGAACAGAAGATAGCGCAGGTCAAGCCACCGTCTGCGCCCTCGGATACCGACAAAGAAGCACTGGCGGCGCTGTATGCGGAACTCGACAGCCTGAAGACCAATGGCTTCCTCGAAACCATCCCCGGTTCTACGCTTTGGGGCGATGATGCAACGGGTGTGTACCGTCGCCTGTGCGCGGCCAATGTGCCTTTCCGGCGCCGTTCCCGCTTCACACTGGAGAACCGACCCTTCACGCTCTGGCTGTGGCGCGCGAAGCCTCGGCCCAATCAGCAGAACTTCTACCTGCAAATCGACCTCGGTGCCCGCTTGCGCCTCTGGCTCGGCTCCAACGATGAAGCCAAGATTTACCGCAAGAACGAACTGCGCGACGCCGCCACATTCGAGAAGTACGATACCGAGTGGCACGAACTTCAATCGCGCAAATATCTGGCACCGGAAACCGTTCTCGCGATTCAAGCGCAGAAGGATAAAATCGCCCAACTCCGTTCCGATGCCAAGGGCCTCAAGCGCAAGCTGAACGATAAGGAGAAGGCGGAACTCAAAGCCGCTATCAAGAAGGTCAACGAAGCCATCCGCGACCTCAAAGGGCAGAAGGGCCAAACCTCCAGAGATGAGGCCCGTATCAAAGAACTGGAAGCGTACCTGTTTCGCCAGATTGAGCCGCTGGAACTGGCGAACGCTGGCGACGGGCTGGTCGATGAAACCTTCTCTCTGACCTTCATAGATTCGGGTGTGGGCTTCGTTCAAATCACCCTCGACATCGGCGCCAACAGCTACACCTTCGAGGATCGCTATCTGACCTCGCGGCGCAAGGAAGAATGGCTGTGGGGCGCCAAGGGCGACAAGATAGAGATTCGTTCCAGCGGTGGCGCGTGCGCATGGCGCTTTGGCTATGTCGAAGTCAACAAGCGCGACCAACTGCGCATGGCGCCCACCTATCTTGGCGACCTCGGCCCCGCGCCGCAACTGCCAGTGACGCGCAAGCTGATTCAACCGGACGGCACCACCATCACCTTCGACTTGAATGGGACGGCCAAAACGGGATGGTATCAGGCCGCGCTCAATTTCACTTCGGACGGCAAGCGCTTCCCGATGGTGTTTCGCGCCTCGGTGCAGGTGCTGGCAAGCCCGTCGCCCGCTCCCCAGTTGGTGTGGGACTCGGCCAACTTCCCCACCGCCGTTTTAAAAGGGACTCCCTCAATGGATGCAGAGCGCAAGGGCACGGTTTGGCAGATTGAGATTTATGGCACAGATGGCCTTGATTCCCTGAATCTCCCGAATAACATTCGTCATCGTATAGCGAATGTTTGGGTGCGGTCATACGACGGGCAAGGAACCTTCGCTCCATGGCGTCGCGTTCTGACTGGCGGGATTGCGGTTGACGACAATCTTGAACAGGCGAAAGCCCTTGCAAGTCCCGGTACTGAGGCAGAGTCTCATAATTTTGGCAGTGCGCGGGTTACGGTTCGCGATAAAAGCCACCGTGTTGCCGACTCTCGAATAATCGAAGATTTGGAAGTGGATGGCGTATGGTTAGGGGATGCCATCTACATAATTCGGCGGAATATGGGGGCATCCGAAGACGAACTTTCACTTCTTCCGAGGGGCGAGGCGTCAGGCTGGAAATTATCGACGGCGCCGCCGGGAGAGCGCGCTGCATTCAAACCTCGCAAGGGCACAGGGCGATTTCAATATGCATCCGATGATTTGGTAGAGAAGTTCGGATTAGGCCAACAATATTTTTTTGATGGCAATGGGCGTGACCGTTTGCAGTCCCCCGACTCCTTCGCAGTTGAAGGGGTGATATATCGCCCTGCCAGTAACGAGGCATCAGCAGGACGGCGTGTTTATTATGGAGGGAGTGACGGCTTCTCTCGTAGTCGCACTCTTGACCGTTACCGCACCAGAATTTCGATTCAAGGGGCGATTGACCCAGATAAGAAGAAACGACGCGAATGGGTTTTTGAATTGGCCGCTGCGGTGGACGTTGAAAATCCCAACTCTCCCTTCTTTGTCGGCGAACATATTCCCCTCGAACCTATCGTTGATGATGCCTACACCACCGACCTTGATTTAGAGGTTGTGGGGCGTAGCTTGAAACAGAAATGGTGCCGCATCCCCGAAACATGGCAATGCCGCGTTCCTTATGAAGACGATGTTCAACCGGGAGCCGTATTTCAATTTGAGATGCAGGGGGGCCATGTAGTGGCGTGGCGCGTGGTCGATGTGACCCCTGATGATGATGTTTCAACCGATGAACTGACTATTACCTTGGAGACACCCTACTAATGTTAATTCCACCTTTGGGGCGCGACCCCGTTGATATTGAAAACGAACGACTTCAAAAGGAGACGGTTCAAAAAGCCCTTGATGCCCGCACTACTCGAACAGGCGGCATCTCCGGCCCCTTTGTTGGCGGCACCCCGTCGCAAGGAGAGGGGCTTGAAATAGACGGTGTTTCCTTGAAGGGAAAGCTAGGCTTTGCCCTCGGCCTGAGTGGTTTTGGAGGGGACGATTACCTTTTCCCTCCTGACCGTGAATCGGAAGTGCCAGAGCGCTTCTTTACGGAGTTGAAGTAATGGGGAACCGCTTTACCTTACCCGCGCTTGTCGCGCCCGCAAGTCCAGCGAATACAACCGCACAGCTTATTGACCTCCGTAATACCATTCAATCGGTTTTAAACAGCCTTGATGATGAGGCCAACCTGCGCGCGTACCTACTCCACGGCGTTGGACGCGCCAAAGGATGCGTCCTCACCAAAGATGATGTTGGCATTTTGCGTCTGCCCAACGGCTACTTCCAAGCGGGGCCGGGAACCGATGACACCGAGGATGAGAACTACTTCCCCGGCGCGCGTTTGGTGCAGGTCAACGCCGTTTCGGGCTATATCGAACTCATCGACGATAACGCACCTCCAGTATCTGGCACATGGTATGGACATATGAGCGCCTACGGAGATGTGATGTGGTTCAGTGTTCCACAGGTGGTTTCAGGCGAGCGCCCCGGCAGACGGTGGGTTATCGGGAAGGTCACCACGGATGCTAGTGGCGCCGTCACTTCGCTTGATGCCACGGTCGCGGACATTCTCGGCCAATCGGTTTCAACTGGTGGGGGCGAAGGCGGCGAAGATGGTTACACCGGGTATCTGACGGGCATCAAATACAGTTCCCTCGATAATCGTCCATCAACAGAGGTTATTGAGGGGATGATAGCTGACCTTCAGGCATTGCTAAATCAGGTGCAAACCGCTAACAATATTTTTCCCTCTCCCTTCGATATTCTCGCCGACGAAATCGCACTCAGTCGGGCCGGACTCGCTGAGGTTAACCCTCACTCCATCGAGCGCGGCCAGATTAGCGTGGTCGTGATTAACGCAGGGCACTCGCAATCCGGTACCCCCGACTTCGCTCCTAATTCCCCCACTACCAATGATCCACTCGAATTGAGTTGGGATGCTGAGGAGGGTACATTCGGATGAGCATACAGCCAACACATCAATCTCTCAATCAGAACAATTTCACTGATGGGCAGTTCGTAAAATTCGATGCGACGGCAAAGGATTTTGTCGGTGTAGATGCCCCAGATTCATTCCCCGGTTTAATCATTTCGACAGCGGACGGGGCTTCGGAAGAAGGAGTATTTGAGCTGCGTCTTCCTGCTGGAACGCTTACAGCGATTTCGCCCGGAGTAGTTTCGTGGGAACCATCAGAAGGAGGTATTTCAGATGGCGAATGAAGTAAATAAAAATCAGATGGCGCCCTCCATGCGGGGAATGATTCGCATCAAAGTCGTTGAGACAGACGCAGAAATCCCCTCTCCATTGGCAACTGGCCGCTTCATGATGTCGGAAGAGTCGGGTTGTTTGTTCCTCGGAACTGATAACGGCAACGTCTGCATCAACGACCAACACGAAATCGAACAGATGGTAACGATGGTGGAACAGGGATTGGAAACTGAGGCATTAGCACGCGCTGAGGCGTTCCAGCAACTAACTCAATCACTTGCAGCCAACCGCTCCGATGACGAAGCGCGCGCAACGGCTCAGGCCGCTGCGCTGACTCAGGAAGCGACCAATCGCCAAAACGCGGTGTCGAGCGAGGCGCAGTTGCGGGCCAGTGGTGACGCCGCGCTGGCTCAGGTCGATGCGAATGAGAAAACAGCGCGAGAGCAGGGCGATGCGGGCAATAAAGCGCTTATCGACCAGAACGCGACAGCTGATGCGGCAGAGGTCGCCCGCGCCAAGGCTGCTGAGCAAGCCAATTCCACTGCCATTGCTAACAACAGCGCGGGGGATGTCGTCAACGCTCAAAACGATGCGGCAGAGAAAGCCCGCGCTCAGGCGGCGGAAGCGTCGAACGCAGCTGCAATAGTGGCTGAGGCGGCGAGGGCGAAAGGAACCGAGGATGCGAATGCTTTGGCTGATTCCAATCGGGCAACAGCGCAGGTCGCAAAGGACAACCAGCAAGACGCGCGAGATTTGACCATTGAGCAGCGAGTGGCAGTCCTTGAAACGCAAGGGCGAATTATCGACATCGTAGAAGCGTGGGGAGTCCTACCGCTTCTGGTCGCCAATGTCCCTCAGTACGTTACGGTCACTTTCAAGCGCGCCATGAAAGACCTGACCTACGAACTCGATGGTCAGGCAGTAGGAATTACAGTCGGGAGCGTGACTATTGTCGAGGATACGAACCCTAGCTATCCCCGAACTCTCACGACAGCGCGAATGAAATTAACAGCTTCGCTGACCCTTACCGCTCTCGCTCAATTCAAGGTGACAGGCATCAAACGAGCCTCTTAAATAACATGTCTTCAATTATCAACGAATCATTCGATGCGCTCGCAGACGGCGCAATCCCGGCTTCACTTACTCTTAGCGCGAGTGCGGTGTGGGGCGCGGGTGGATTGGGCTATAACGGCTCCGGTAAAGCATTCCAGTCGGTCGCGTCCACCGTGGCCAGATACGCCTACGGCAACCTGACAGGGAATCCGCTCTGTGTACGCGGTTCGTTCTGGGTAAAAACGCCCGACGATCCCGCGTATGGCAACCAGGTCGTTAGCCTTGCGAATGCGGGCGCGACCAGCGGGGGGCTTGTTACATTCAAAGTTGACCCTGGCCAGTTCCGAATTATCGCGGGGGGCACGGACACTCTCCTGCAAGCGTTTTCGCCCAATACCTGGTATTTTGTGCGCGTCCTCGCGTTGATGTTGTCGGGGCCAGTCAACAAGTACGCAATTGAAATCACCCCTGCTGGCGGCACTCCAACACTGTACGCCAACACGAGCAATGGCGGCTACAACTTTAATACAGGAACGGCAACGAACTTGGGCCGCCTGATTCTGACCTCGCAGACAGTCAGTGCAGGAGTCACAGCGGGCACGGTTTCTGTGATTGACGAGCTTCAGGTCAATTCTCTCGACAGTACCGCAACAACCTATGTTGTGAGTGGCCCAACCAACATCCCTGCTGGTTCCCCGGCGACGTTCAATATCTCGTTGCCCACAGATGCATATATCCCCGCAAACGTAACGTTTACGCCCTCTGATGGTGGTGCGGGTGGCACGTTCTCACCCACGACGGTTGTGCTAACGCCGTATATGTTCAACGTGCCGTTCACCTATACGAACAGCACCACAGGCGCGAAAAACATCTCCGTTACGAATAGCAGTTCACTCACCAACCCTAGTCCTGTAATTTTGAATGTGGACGCGGCGGGCAATGGGTTGGCTGTAACGCCATTCGCGGTGCCTTTTGCGCAACGGTCGGGCGACGTAAAAGGCAAAGGCGGCTCTGCGCTGATTCAGTTTTCGGGGACATACACAACAGGAACTCCAACTGGGCTGGAATGGCGATTCATGCCCGACGCGGGGCCAAATAACGCAAATGGCACATGGACGGCATGGACAGCACTTTCAAGCGCAACTATTGGGAGCGGGGCATGGACTGGACAGGCAACTCTCCCCGCTGGCCAGGGGCCGCTTCAAATTCGTTGGACTAACGACACAACAGCTGTCACTACGACGTACTACAGCGTGGGGGACATTGTTGGTTGCTGGGGACAGAGCAACATGAGCGGGCGAGGCACATCCAACCAAGTCGCGGCTCACCCCATCTATCAGGCCAAAAATTACGGGAATGACGATGTTTATAAAGACCTCGTTGATCCTTATGACTCAGGCGTCGGGCAGATAGACCCAATCTCCAGCGATGGAACAGGCGCAACAAATGGCAGTTATATCATCGCCCTAGGCCAGAACATGATGAGCTATTCTAATTGCCCCGTCATGTTTGTTCCCGCTGCTCGCGGTGGCACAGCCATCAACCTGTGGGCACAACCAACTAACCATGTCGATACCACCACCTACTATGGTTCAGGCATGAGACGATTGAAAAAAGTCATTTCTCAGGCCCAAAGCGGCGCCGTCAATGGCAGCGTAAAAGCCATCATCTGGCATCAGGGCGAAAGCGATGAGAGCCAGACACAGACCTACTACGCGAACGCACTCAACGCACTGGTGAACGCAGTCGTTGGGGATTTACCGGGCTGCAAATTCATGCCCGCATTGCTGCAAAAAATATCCAACACGGGCTATGTGCCTGGGGGAGTCGCGACCATCAACCTCGCCATCAAGCAGGTTTCTACCAGCAACACAAATGCACCACTGGGGGCCGATCTGTCCGACCTGACGCTGGCCGCTCCTGACTCAAACGACAACCTGCACCTGAACTCATCCCGCGTGCTGACCTTCGCTGCTGATAGATGGTTTCAAGCGATGCTACTCAATTTGTGGGGTGCTGGCGCAACTACAACACCCGCGCCAACCACAACACCGCGCTTTATCGGCTCTTCTTCGATTCCCAGCCTACCACTGTAAACACTCAAATGTACCTACTCAAGCCAAACACAAACGCCTATTTCTCATTCCCCGTCCAAGGTTCCGACGGGGGCAAAGCCGTCGCCGCCAACTTCACAGCGGTTGCGACATTGATGCGCAACAATGTCGCAACCGCTGTGACCGTGACACTGACCAAAACCGATGGCAACGTTGCAGGTACATTCCTTGTACCTGTGGGTTACGTCGAAGAGGATGCTCTCGAAGTTCTCGCCTCCGTAACTCAGAACTCAATCGTGGGGCCAGCTGTCCCCGTTTTTCGAGCGAAAGTCGTCTCCAAATATGCCAGCGATGTGACGACCCTAATCGGTCTAGATGGCCAGGGGCTTGTCTCTGTGGGGCTTAAATCCACGCAGTCGTTCAATAATACGGGCCAGAGTGCGCTCATTCCTGCTCAGGTCAAAGGAATGGACCCTGATACGATAACAGCAGGGGCAGTCGCGCAGAGCGCGGTAGATGAGATCGGAAACCCTCTTGCCAAAGATGCAACGGTCGCTAAGCCGGGGAGTGCAATGACGTTAACAGGGGGTGAGCGCACGGCTATCGCTAATGAAGTGGAAGCGCAAATCATCGACGATACCGACAGCGAGAAAGTGCTCAAAGCCATCACTGACAAGATCGCTGCAGCTAACCCTGATTTATCGGGCCTTACTCTGGCTTCGATTGCGGCGCGTGTGCGCACTGAACTCACAACAGAACTGGCCGACATTGTAGCGCTTGAACAGCGTCTCACTCTCAACCGTTCCCAACTGCTCGACAAGTTAAATGTCTCTGGTGTTCTGGCCAATACAAACAACGCTGATACGTTCAAGGCGACGGGCTTTGCAACACCTCAGAACGTGGTGGATGCCCGTGATACGGTTACAGGTGCTATTACAACGAGTCAATCGACGGTGGTCCAAACCATCAACACAGTTCCGGCGGCAACGGTATTAGCACTCAAGAATGACGCGGCGCACAAAGTCGGGGAAATGCTCGATGCTAAGTACGACGTGACTTACCCCAACAATACCACAGTTGTTCTCACTTTCAAAAATTCGAGCAATGTCACTCTTGGAACTCAAACCAATACCTATGATGGCGATGGCAAATTGCTGTCGCGCGTACTCACGGTGAACTAATGAACACTCTCAATTTGGCCGCGCCTCCGGGCGACCCGAACGCGGCCTTTTTCACATTCCCGTTATTGGGTGATATTGGCGAGATTCCAGACCCCGGCACTGGCAACGGCGCTACCATCGAGCAAATTCAAGCACTACTCGTAACCATGCTGGGGCCAATAACCGCCGACATTGCTCAGCTTCAAACCGATGTCGCGCTACTGGTACCCGCAACCCCCGGCCCGATTCCGCCCACGAGCGCACTTTATAATCCGCGATTCGTAGATGAGGACGCAGTCGGTATCGCACAGGCACTGGTCGAGGTGTTTCAGAGTTCGACTCGAATCGGTTCAGGAACGACGGGCGCTGATGGCCGCGTCGCATTCTCCGACCGTGTCGGGTTCGTTCTGCTCAAAAACACCGCTTACTCGCTCCGGGTTTATGCAGCCGGATACATGGCGCAGGCGCCAATCTCGTTCACATTGACTGCCGACTCCGCCCCCACCTACGAACTCGAAGCCGCTCCGCCTTTTAGCGCGCCATCTGATCCCGCTCTGGCGACGCTACGGGTATATGCTGTCAAATATGACGGCACGCCCATCAACAATGCCGAGATTACGGTGACTGTGAAAGATGCGCGGCCATTACTAATTGATGGACAGATTCGCACTGAGCGATTCGTGAAGGGAAAGACCAATCCGCAGGGTTGGGTGGATCTCGCAGTTATCAAAAGTTCGAAGTTGGCCGAAAATGACCTGCGCCCCTTTCACACCGTCAATGGCCCCGGTTTAAGCGTCCCGTTGGTGGTCGAGGTGCCCGATAATGGCGGGCAGGTCGGTATCGGCCCCGTCCTCCCTATCTCGCAAAATTAACCATGTCAGCATCAATTCGAGTGCCTTTTCGGGCACATTTTGACTTTCGCGCTCTTCCCCAGATTCGCGTTTTGGAGTCGTTTCAGTTCGCGGGCTACGCCTACGCGGGCGTGCAAAACGGCCTGTGGCAGTACGATGAGCATTATTGGAGCGAGCGCAAAGGCGCGTTTAGCGGCTCGTTCCCGATGCCTGCGCGCGAAACCGTCGCCAACCTGCGTCTCGGCGGCGCCACTCGTGAAACCATCGGTGACCTCGCGGAGCCTGTTGATAGGGTAGCGTCTGGCTCGTCTCTCATCGCTCAGGGCGAGATCATGTACCGCTACAACTTCTACGACCTCGGCGTGCCCAACGGCGCCACCGAGCATCGTTTGTACAGCTGTGCGACTGGCGCGCTCGTGGCGAGTGCTGGTTTTGGCGGCGCACTCGGCCCCGTCCCCGATGGCTCCTACATGCTGTGGGCGCGTACATTCGCGGGCGACCCGTTCGAGACCGGGCATGGCCTCGCCCGCATCAAGGATGGCGAATGGTCGGCGCTGCGAGTTCAGGTGGGAGCTGGCGCGTGGACTCTGGCCGCTGGTGTCATTCCCAGTCCGGGAGCGGCTCTGTATCGAAAGACCAACAACAGCGACGAAGTCGCAATCACAGGCGACAACGACGCCGCTTATCGCGTGCCCTTCGACCCACTGGCGCGTTCGGTGTCAGCATCTGAGGTGCTGAGTCAAGACATCAGAAAGCGCGACGGCACCTTTTTCGTGAACGCAGGAAGCCAGCTTCTTGGCGGGCTGCGCATCTCCGCGAGTGGCCCACAAACGGCGCTGTGGATTCTGCACAGCGATGGTACCGCGCGTGTCCTCGGCCTCCAGGCAGAGTTCACCGATGGGGTTTGTGAATGTGCCAAGACCAACCACCATGCCTCGGACGTGGTGCAATCGCCCGACGGCGATCTGTTCGTCTTGACCGAGTGCGCGCTCTTCAAATTCAATCCCGATGCGGCCAGCGAGTACCAGGCGCTCGAAGGTTACCCTGCCCAATCACTCACGCCCGAAGACATCATGCTCAGCGAGGGTTCGAGCCGCGAAGCTGGGCATCCGGGCGGCAACTGTTTGCGCTTTCCAAAATCTAATGAAATGATTCACTGGACCGAGGACTTAACGGGGCGTGAGCAGGGGAATGAGCTGTTTTACAACCGCATCGTGCGCAGGGTTTCGGGTCGCGATGTCCTCGGCCCCGGTACGCTCTGGCATGGCACCAACTGCGCGGACACCTATTTAGGGCGCTTCTGGGCGATCAGGGGGCAGCGCACGCCCGATGTCGAAAACGAGGGTTCGCTGTACCTCGACTGGCTGGATAACGGGCAGTGGCACGGCTACAGCGGCATGAAACGCTCGATGCGAACCACATTCTGGCAACGCCTCAAATCAACCCGTGGCGTGCTGTTCGTGTTCGGTTTCAACCCCACTGAGGCGGTACCAATCGACGACGATAACCATGCCGGGAGCCTGCCCCCATTAGAGGAAGGGGAGGAGGTAGACCCGACCCTCACACAGCCACAGGGGGGAGCGCAGTCGGACAGCGACACGCCCGTGTGTGCCATCGCCGATGGTTTGCAGCTGCGCGAGGCGTCATTTCCCTACTTCATTCGCCGCGCCACGGTGGTCTCAGACGGGAACCTCTTCGTTGCGGCCAGAGACGGCGATGAGGGCATCGGCCCGGCTAACCGCGTGGTCGAGATTGATACCGAAAACGGCGGCAGCACGCGCATTTGCTCGCTCTGGAATGAGAGCGCCAAAGCGTTTCAGATGAGTCGTGCCGACTTCACAGCGCTCGGCGGCGATGTGGCGAAATTGCCCGCGTTTTTCGCGTGGATGCCGATGTCGGGCACGAATGGCGGGGGCAAGTGGAAAGCGACTGCTGTACTCCCGACATCGGGCTACTGGCTGGAAACCAGTTCGACCTCGACGCTGATTAAATTCAGCGCCAAGCCCGGCGGTACCATGCCCTACGATGTCGCCCAATTTGACCTGCTCTGCTTCGAGATATTGAGCGATGGCAGCATCGACACCGAAAATGGCCCTGACATCGAACCAACCTGCACGAACGCGCAGTGCGCTCTCGACTCGCTACCCGATGGCACGAAATTCCGAGTGGTGCAGCGACCAGTTCACAACTCCGAAGCGGGTGTTTCGGCGATTCAAATTACTGACGCATCGAACGATAAGCGGCTTGGTTTTGCGCGCGACGTGGGAGCGACGCTGTGGGCACGCTACGACTCGACCGCGCCCCTCAATGACCTGAGCAGCTACACGCACCTGGTCAACTATGGGCGCCTCATCACCCTTGCAACTGAGGCAAAAACGAGCATCGAGGTCGTTGTATTGGTGAAGCCCACTGACGCGCCTCTGGCCGCCCACGAACTCCATCACGTTTCGAGGAGAACCTAATAAGCAACGTCATTCAATGCCGCCAATGCAGAAAAGAGCGCTCCTGCATGTGTCACTTCGACCCCTCGACCGTCGCCGCCGAGGGACTCAGCAATGGGATGCGCTCGGCTCTGTGCAAAGAGTGCGTCCTCGAATCGCAGGGCAAAACGCCTGACGAAATCAACGACGAACTAAAGGAACTGGCTTTCGAGCAATAAACCATGCCCAACCAAATCGCCCAAGGCACGACCGGAACAGCGACCAGTCTCGGCCCCCCGAACGGGGGCGGACTCGCGCCGACCTTAGAAATCTCCACTACGAATCGCTGGCAAATCACAGCGAGCAGCACCATCATCGCGACCCAGAACGCGGCGGGAACTGTGTCGCCTCCGGGCTGGATGGTGGCGACAGGTGGGGTTGTTACGGTGCCCTCAGGCGCGGCATTGAACACGTATTATGCTACGCTTCGAACTCCGATCCCCGGCACAGCCACGCCTGATGGCCTCTATCAGCAGTACAACCAGTACGACTATCAATTTGATGTAATCGCGGGCATTCCGGCGTGTGATTTTGACATCAATGTCTCGGCAGTTACGGCCGTCACCTATCCCCAAAAAGGTGTAGCCTCCAACATTTCGTTCAGGGTGACTTGTACCAAAACAGTGGGCGGCGTGCTTCAGTACCTCGCCAAATCGGTTAGCCTCGACATCAACTGGGGCGACGGGAGCAGCAGCACGCACTCCATCGCAACGAACACGATTGGCGGCCCACTGGTCGGCATACCGCACACCTACACCTCGCGCGGCGTCAAAACCATCACGGCGACGGCCTCAGTCGCGGAGTGTTCATCGACGGGAAGCGGCTCAGGTTCGGTGCAGGTGGTCAACAATCGCTGGACCTGCAACTCTGGCGTCTGCACTGTTCAGGACTCCGAAACCGATGTCGGTTTCGCGACTCAGGCCGAGTGCGAGGCGAGTGGGTGTGGCTTCCCCGGTTCGGGATGGTACTGCGTGTTATCGGGCGGAACTCAAACCGCGACTAATATCTCCGATGGCGCAGCATGGGTCGCGGCTGGCCGCCCCACGCCTCGATACGCGAATCAAATCGACTGCCCCTGCTATTCTGGCCCGGTATTTTGGTGCGAGAATGGCGTCGTCAAAACGGGCACTAATCCGCCTTCGGGAGTGACCGTTTATCCGACATCGGACGCCACTGTCGCAGCGGGTTGCACGACCACGACTCCCACCTTCACCCGCTATCGCTGCAACAGCTCCGGCAATTGCGAGGCGTTCCAGACCTCGAATGCTAACGAGGGGTTCGCGAGCTGCGTTGAGGCGAATTGCAACACAACAGGGCCGAGCATCTACTACCGCTATCGTTGCAACAGCGCGGGCGTGTGCGAACGTTACCCGACTCTCGACCCGTTGGAGGGATTCCCGACGTGCGAGGCGGCAAACTGCGGCGCAACCACCGACCCAACCGATCCCTGCGCATTCAACAGCTACGCCATCTCCGACATCAGTTCGGGCAACACGCAGCTCACGCTGAGCCTGTTCCGCGCCACCAATCCGGGCTGGTCGTTGAAGGTTTACTGGTCGCTCAATGGCATCCCTAAACCCAATCCGGCAATCCAAAATGCGGGCGACTATTGGAACTGGACAGTGCCAAAACTGCCCGGCGCTCATGAGTTCATCGCGGAACTGACCAAAGAGGGATGCGAAACCCACATCCAGCCCCGCACGGTCTACGTCGAAGTTGCGCCGACCATTCCAACCGACCCCGGCGGCGAGGAGTGCCCGCCATGCCCGCCACTGCCTGAGGATTTCGATTGTTCACCGTCGGTGTCGATTCAGTTGCCAGCGGCCAGCGCGGCGCTCAAAAACTTCGCATTGGTTCGTGTGCAGGTGTCTGATCCCAACGAGGAAACCGACCCCTGCCACCATAACTACGTGCGGTCGTGCAATCCTGAGCAGTCGCCGAACCTCGTTTTATTTGTCAACGAATATGAGGTGCCAGACCTGACATGGAAACGCAACTCCGGCACCCCGCTCAATGGCATCTGGGAAACGCGCGTCGATACCCGCGACTTCTCCAATGGCGCGACGGTGTTGAAAGTCTCAATGCGCGGAGTCGGATGCTGCCGCACATACGCATCGGTCGGTGTTACCCTCGCCAACACGCTTCAGGGGCAGGTCGTTTACCGCGACACCATCGCGCGCTCGGTCGAGGGTACGGTCATCTACTCGGCCAGCATCGGCGTCGAGACGCGCGCGATGGAGGAAAACACCTCGCGCCGCTACTGGGAGCAGTGGGGCGTGCGCTCTGGTACCACGCTCGATGGCGCGTACAAACACGAGGATTGGCCCAAACACCAGCCCGTTCTCCCTATTCTGGGCGCGCAGTGGGAGGCGCAGGGCGAGCGCTTCGAGCGCGCTAACTACTCGGCACAGGTCACATTCCGTTTGCCGCTTTCGCGTGATGTACGATTCCGGCGCAAATGGACGCCGCAGTTCTATCTAGCGACCTTTGACCTCGATTGTGAAAGCGTGGTCAAAATTCGGCAGGTGAAGCCCGGCCAGCATTATATGTGGACGCAGGGCGCGGCGCGTCTGTGGGCCTATGACGGCGACAAGGTAAGCAAACTCGGCGACTTTGGCGACGCGACCAAAACGAACTATTACGCGCCGGATGCGGTCGATGGCGCATTATGGACGAGTGAGGCAAACGGGCGCAAAATTATCGTCATTACCCCCGCCTCGGTGAGTGTGCCCCTCGGAGAAATGTTCGCTTTCGATCCCGACAGCGGCGACATATCACTCACTTACTCAGTTCGCGGCGAGACTCTCGCGCCTCGATTTGTGGAAGTGGTTGGCGAGGTGCCTATCGCCCTCTACGTGGGGGCAACCACCAAAGGCTACGACCTGCGGTTCGGTACGCCGCGCCTTTGGTGGTCACTCGCCGCGCCTGTGACGTTTTGCACAGTCGATGAGGACGTGCTGTATATCGCGACCGCTCACAAGCTCTATTCCAGCGATGGAGTAACGGCGCCGACCCTAGTTCACGAGTTCGCCGCCGATGTCACTGCGGCCACGGCGAACTTTGTTGGACTCACTAACGGCGAAGTGTGGAAGAAGGGCGCGTCTGGATGGGTGAAGGTGTTGGACCGCGACGAACCCATTGGTGGTGTCACTTCATGGAGCGCAGGAATTCTAGGCGAGGCGCAAACCGATACAGACAGGGGCGTTGTCGGCGGCGATGGTGATTGGCTGGTCGGAGAGCGGGGGAACGGCTCGTGGTATGATGAGAGGGAGTTGATTGTGCCTATCGACCTCGTAGGCGCCACGGTCGAGCGAGTGGCCGCACTTGGCCACTACTCGGTGGAAGTCACGGCAGATTCATCTTCTGAGGATGCCGAGACTCTACCGCAAAAGGATGAACGCATCCTCATAGGTACGGCTGAATCGGGCCTGTTCTTCGTCTATCAGAAATCGCTTTTGAGCGAGAGAGATGGCGCGATTCCGGTGTCACATGACACGGTGCCGAGGCTGTTTCCGTTCTGGCGGAGGGAGTAGGGCGACGAAAATTAATCGGTGTCCAAATGCGAGAATATGCCCGACACTCAAAGGGCTTAAAGTCGCGTCGCTCTGTTGGCGTTGAAAAACCCGAACCGGGAATTCCCGGTTCGGGTTTTTATTGTTTATGGATGCGTTGTTTGGTTCGGGCCAAAGATTTCGGTACCTTGAGATATGGCATCGTCAAAATGCTGTTGATTGGCGGGGGTCGAATCCAATCGACTAACGGTAAATGGGCCTTTATTCAGGTCTTTGATAGAACCGCCCAACACGAGAAGTTTGCTGTCACATTGCAGCCAGCGGTCATGAAAACTAGCATTCTCAACCAATCGGTATCCATTGGGGCCACGCTCTTGCGCAAACAATTTAGAAATATCCATAAATGCACTGTGGCGATTATTGTCGGCATTTCCTCTCAAATTTGAAGAAGGTTGTGTGACCAAAACAATTTCCACATTGGGCGGTGTATCTATAAAAAAACGATGAAATATAGTTTGGTCGAAATAACGGTCAAGCCATACAATCCGGCTTCTAACTGTTGTACAAATATCTTTGACTAGGCAATATGTACTAAAAGGAGAAGTTGCTTCATAAATAGCTGAATCTGTTGCTACGGGAATCGACAATATCTCCTGGATTATTTCAAATTTGGTTGATTGCAAAATTGTTTTCAAATCTTCAAATTTTTCTACCCTTGCTCTTTCCAATGTCCAGCTATACATATTTGCAACAGAATTTTCTTGCTTCCCATACAAATGGCCGGGCTCACCCTTACAAAAATCAGCCACTTTTCTAAAAAAGGGCCCAAATTCGGCCATCAATCTTGCCTTGATACGCTCCTTCTCATCGGCATCATATAGTTCAGGGTTGGCAGATGCTTGTTCTAAAGGCCCAAGTAGTCGGCCTAAAAGATAAATAAGTTCGGCCTGTTCGCGTTTTCGGTTCATCCCTCTGAATCTTACTCCTACCCCGCCTCATCCAGCCACTTTTGCGGCCAGAACTCGCGGGGCATCCCCAACCTCAACTCCAGCTTCTCATGGGCACTCAGCGGCGGCAACTGACTCAGAATAGCCTCATCCTCGAATCCGAGGCAGTAGAGGCCGCGCGCCATTGCAGTGTCGTATTTTGGATTCAGTCTTATGTCCCACTCACCCCAGTAAAATGCCAGCTGACAACAGCGCTCGAAGCTCCCAACACTCAGAACAGTCAGCCGAACCCCTTCTTCAAAATTGATAATCCAGTCGATGGGCAGGCGTGCACCTGAACCCCACCCAAAATGACGATGGGCCGTAGGGTATTCTGTGGTTTTCCACTCTCCTACCCCGAACGTAACCGCTACCCGCGCAGCTTCATGTTCGACGGTGCCACTCACGGCTTTAGATTCCAAATCCATCAATACCACCCGCCTGTAGCTCCCCGCTTTCGATGAACAACTGCCGCGACTCCATCAGTTTTCGCACCTCGCCGACTGACATTTTTAGCCGTTCAGCTATCTGCTTTTGAGTTGGTTTCTTACCCAATTCGGTTTTTAACTCATCTATCGCAAATCCTAATAACCGCGCCAGTTGGAGTGCTTCCGCTTTCGATGGGGAGTGCCCTGCCATCTCCCGCTGGATGCGCTCCTGCTCAATCTCATCCTCACGCGCGGCCATGCGCAGCAGTCGAACCGCATCGGAAACGGGGATGCCAAATCGCTCGGACAATTCAGCCATTGTGAATGGCGCAGGTGGTTCTACAAATGGCCCATCTGGCACCATCGGCTCCTCTACAACTGATTCCCCAGTCGGCAAACGAAACGCTGCTTTCTCAACAGCTTCCACTACTCCGCGAGTGACCATCTCGGCGAAGACGTGCAAAACGCGAAGGCAACTCACGGAAGACACCTCTACCCAATCCCCGGCGTCGATTTCGAGCAACAACCGCCCATTAATCAGCATCATGCCGAAAGGGCGCAGTGCCACATGCTCAGGGCACATGCCAATGGGTGGTATCAGGGTTTTGAGATAGGAGGCCATCTCGCCGACCGCATCACGTAACTTTTGGTTTGTGTCGCTATCGGGATCACCGATGCGCTGGAGCCGCTTAAGGGCATTAATCTGAGTTGTAGTCATATCCACCGTTTAAAGGCCGTCGCCTCTGCTAGTTTCTCCACTTTCTATTCACCTAACTGTACAATCCATCTCGTTGCCGTCCCAAGGTTGGCTGGAGCGGCCATGACCGCGACGGTCGTGGGCGATACAGCGAAAGCCATGCGAGGCCAGAAAGAACATCTGCGCCTCCCAGGCATCGGCGTTCAAGGGCCAGCCGTGGCTGAAAACGAGGGGTTTTCCGCTGCCCCAGTCCTTATAATAAATTTCGGTCCCGTCTTTAGTGGTGAAGGTACTCATGGTGTTTGATGGTCGGGATGAAGCGAAGAGGATGGTTCGTTCGGACGTGTACCGAACGCGCCGTGGAGTCGGTGAGTTCGCCGAAGCAAATTGTGAATTTTGGCCCTTCCATCTGAAAGAAGGCTCAGCGAACTGGCGCTGAGTAAAACCGGAAGAGGATCATAAAAATAGAGAGAAAAGCACTCTTTTGTTATCCAAATGCAACATCAAAACGTCATGCAAGCGTTTATCAATCTCGAAGAGAAACCGAGCATTGCGGTATCGGGCCAAAACGTCCATTATGCCATCGACCATTACCTCCTCCCGCAGCATTGGAGCCTGCATCTCTACGACTACCACGCGCGCCTGTGGGTCGATGAACGGCCAATCGATCTTTACCCCGGCTGCGTGACGCTGGTGCCGCCAGGCGCCCATGTCGAATACCATTTTCAGGGGCGCTCTTCCCATCTGTACGCCCATTTCGAACTCCCTCAAGTCTCCCCGGAAGCGGGCATAGCGCTGCCCGTCGCCTACGACATGAGGAGCGAGTTACACCGCTTCGAACACTCGATGCAAACCATGACGGCGGCATTCCTCTTCAATAAAACGCGCGCCGAAATCAAGCTGTGGGATATGTTGTGGGAGTTGGTAGCGCACGGTGAGTCCGTCACTACGCGCCGCCACGCATCGCTCGAAAAAGCCCTCACCCTCATCGCCAGAAGGCTCGGCGAAGATATTTCGGTCACGGCTCTAGCGCGCGAGGTCGGACTATCGCGCAACCACCTGACGCGCCTCTTCCGTCAGGACACCGGCCTAACGGTAGTCGCCTACGTGCGCCAGCAACGCGCCCGCCACGCTCAACACTTGCTCGAACACACCGCAGTCCCCATCAGCCGCATCGCCCGCGAGGTCAACGCCCCGACTCTACAAAGTTTCAGCGCCCTCATCAAGAAGGAAACCGGACACTCGCCCAACCACTGGCGCCGCCAACGCTAAGGGCACGCCCACAAGCGATATTCCTCCCCCTCGTTAACAAGCAACATTAGTCTTTTTGGTGACCCGAAACAACCTCTCAAAACACTGGCACGGCTCCGGGCAGCGTCAACGGATTAACCACTGCAATCTCTCTTTCCGAGGGCATTAACACGACTATCAGAGAACGCCGTTTGAGCATCCTCATCGACTCCTCGACACCTATAACCACAGGGACAACGTACCAACTGAATGCGGCAACGCCACAGAAAGTCATCAGCTACTCGGAATTCCGTGGCACGAGCAATACCGCGTTCGTGTGGAATTACGCGAAAACTGGAAGCATCACAGTGCAAAGCATCGATTCCAGCACGGTGACTCTGGTACTTTCCGGCGTGGGCTTCAGTGCCCAGAGCGGCGGCGCTGCTGGTTCGTTCACCTTCAACGGCACCTTCACAGTACCCCGTCGATAGGTTATATCGCAGCCAATACCCCCCCGCTTTCAACAAAGAGCGGGGGGTTATTTATCTAGTCACGAATCGTTCAGGCCCATTCCATCGAGAATGAGCGGCGTGCATTTTTCAATCCTCGACTCGCGGGTTTTGGCTTGCTTAGGCGATGCAAAATGCAGCAGGTAGGCGCGTCGGCGTCCCGGCGTCAGTGCCTCGAAGGCGGTTTTCAAAGCCGGGAGTTCATCCAACTTCCGTTTGAACTCTTCGGGCATGGAAAATTCGTCGCTCTTTTTGAACTCCACTTTCAGCCCGGCCTTTGCCACTTCGATAGCTTCGGCAATATAAGCCCTCAAGATGGGTTCTATCTCGGCGACTTCCCGAACATCGGTGAAGCGAATCTGGCGTGCAGCCTGCGTGTTCTCCGTTTGCTGGATAAGAACCCCCTTATCGTCTTTCAACAGAGCACCTTTGGGAAACAAAACCGCGCAATATTCCTTGAAAGCATGAATTAAAACGATGTTGCCGCCCTCGAACGTGTAGCAAGGCACGCCCCACTTCAACTCTTCGCTTACTCCACAATCGAGAACAATGGTTCTCAACTGCCTTTGTTCTTCCTGCCATTTGTTGGCTTTTTCGAAGTAAAAATCGACTTTGGGATTGGTTGGGTTCATTTCAGTAGAGGGCCGTTGTCAGGCCGATTTTCTCGAAATAAGCTGGCGCAGCGTATGACCTTTCCACATCCACAGCCCTGTTAAAACAAGCACCGGAATCGAGATAAACCGCACGACGGGGGCGTAGTTGGGAAGCTCTTCGAACGGGCTATAAACATAGCCTACTATCGGAATGCTAAAGACAATGTGAATCCATCGGGAAATCGCGCGTTGGGTGGAATTATTCATGGTTGTGTTGTAATGTCGGCCAGTTGCCCCAGCATCTTGTCCCAGCCGAACTCGGCGCCGCGAACCGCCTGATTGCCGCGCAGCTGCGAAACATCGAAGCCCGAATGCTCGAAGAAAACGCGCGTGCCGTCGCCCTCCGGCTCCAGCCGGAAACTCACCCGCGTGTTCACCACCGGGCCACCGACCGACCACGAAAACGCCAGTTGACTTGGAGGGTCGCACTCAAGCACCTCGCAGCGCACGGTTAAGCCATCGAACCCCGCCTTCAAGTTCGCGGGCACGCTAAAGGTAAATTGGTGCCCGATAAGCGGCTCGAAGTCGTTGGGATACATCCATTCCGCCAGCGTGTCGCGCTCGGTAATCGCTTGCCACACCTTCTCCGGCGGCTTAGGAATCACAATTTCTCGTCGAATCGTTTTATTCATTCTTCCTCCCCTTTGGCCAACTGTTGCTGAAGACGCAAAAGGTGGTTGTCCCAGAACTGCTCGTAATGCGCCATCCATTCCCGCACGGGGCCAAGCCGCTCAGGAACAAGATGGTAACGGCGTTCACGTCCATGCCGATGCTCGCCGACAAGCCCGGCATCGAGCAAGATACGCAGATGCTGCGAAACAGCGGGGCGACTCATCTCGAAATGCGCGGCAATATCGCCCACCGAACGCTCGGTTTCGGTCAGCAAATCCAACATCTCGCGCCGCGCCCGATGGCTAATCGCCACGAACACATCGGACTCACGCTCAGGGGACACCGCCATACAGAAATTATAGGTAAGCAATCACTTACCTGTCAAGCACCAATAATCCTTTTAAATACAAAACAGCCAGAGCGGGCTAATTACCGCTCTGGCTATCCGATAGTTCTCTTATCTCACGATGTCAAATTCGATTTCGTTGATGGTCGGCCCTTGAGTCGCATCGAGAATGTTGAGGCGCACCACCTGAACTTTCACTGCCTTGAATTGGGCGCTGTAGTTAGCTCCCACCCCTGTCCCCTCCACCAATGTCTGCCACTCGGTGCTGTCGGGCGCCTGATATTGGAGCTGGAACTTTCGCACTCGTCCGGCGAAAGCTTCGTTGATGGTCACGCCCTTGATAGTGGTCGGCACAAACAGTTCGGCCTGAAGCGATGCCTCTTTGGTGCCATCGGGAGTGGCCCAGCGCGTACCCGCGTCGCCATCGAAGGCTTTGGCACCGTCATAAGTAAGGCTGTTCTCGTACACCACCGAAGCTGTCGCCAACACCTTGAGCGTAGCGGCGCTAATGGGCGCAATATCCATTGCGCTACCATTCAGTTGTAAGGCCACCACCGTATCGGCCCCCTTCTGCGAAGCCGTTGGAACGCTAATCGTCAATCCGCTGCCGCTCTGCTTGATTTTGGCTTCGCCGCCACCAAGTACCCAGCTTTTCACAATTCGTTTGGGCAATGCGGGCAACGTCACCTGCTCGCCATCCCATTGCAGCACATGGACATACACCGTGTTGCCTTTGCGCGTCGAGACATAGCGCGTCCCCGGCTTGAAGGGGCCGCCCCGAGTGCCATAAATCGACTCGGAGTTCACCTTCATCCACGCCGCCATGTTTTGCAGTCGGTCGGCCTGAGTGGGGTCGATTGTGCCATCGGGACGCAGCCCGATGTTGAGCAAAAAGTTCCCATCGCCGCCATTGCAACGCGCCAGAGTCTGAATGCACTGCGCCGAGCTTTTATATCGGTCATTCGGCTTGTAGGCCCACTGGTCGCCGATGGTCATGCAAGTTTCCCAGTAACGTTGGTCGTCGTAAGTGCCGATAGATTGTTCGGGCGTGTAGTAGTCGCCGGGAAGCCCGCTGCGGTTGTTGATAATCACATTCGGGTTATCGGCCTTCATCTGCCGGAACAGGTTATCGGCGTCCCAATATTCGGCGCTCCCCCCCAATCCATCGAACCACACCGAATCGACGGGGCCATATTTGGTTTGCAACTCGTGAACCTGCGCGTGGAAATACTGGTTGTACCTGGCGTGGTCACGGTCGTAGTCGGGATGGTGTAAATCGGGCTGCGAGTAATAAACGCACCAGTGCAGCCCCGCCTCATGACAGGCATCAGCCAGTTGCCGTGTGATGTCCTTGCCATAAGGCGATTCAGGGCTGGTGATTTTGTAGTCGGTCAACTGGCTATCGAACATCGAAAAGCCGTCGTGGTGCTTGGTGGTGAACACCACGTACTTCATACCCGCCACTTTAGCCAATGCCACAACCGCTTTCGCATCGAACTTAGTCGGGTTGAACTGCTTGTAAAGCACATCGTACTCCGCCGCCGGAATGCCGCCGGGGTTGGGGCCGTAAGGATTCGGCGAACGGCTGATGCTGATTTCGGTGCCCTTCAAACTCGATGGGTTCCAGTGAATGAACAACCCGAAACGGGCGTCGCGCCACCACGCCATCCGCGCGTCGCGTTGCTGCACGCTTTCAGGAGCCGGGTTAGTGGGGGTCGGTTGTGCGGGAGCAGAAGCAGCCCCCAGCGCCACCGCACCAACGGCAAAGAGCGAAGCAAAAGACGATTGGATGTGTTTCAAAGCAACTTCAGTAAAATCAACATCATTCGGCGTTTACAGCCTAAAAAATCCCCTTACTGTTGTTTAAAATCACTCTATCGATGCCAATACCGCTACTCTTCCCCATCGACCTGACTCAACGCCCACACCTCGCGGCCTGTGCCACCAACCTGCACAGCGGCACCGAGCGTTTCCGGCTCGCCCAGCACTGGAGCCTGCACATTTACCAGTACCACGCGCGCCTCACAGTCGCCGCTGCCCCCTTCGACATCGTCCCCGGCTCCATGACGCTGGTGCCTCCCGATACCCCCATCGAATATCGCTATCAGGGGCCATCGCGCCACATCTTCGCCCACTTCACCCTACCCTCTCCCGCGCCCACCCCATCCCAATTAGCGCTGCCAGTCTTCTACGACGTGCGCCGCGACTTCCAGCACTTCGAGCAGGAAATGGAAGCCATCGCCGAAGCCCTGTTACTCAATCCCCTGCGCGCCGAAATCAAGCTGTGGGACTTGTTGTGGGAATTGGCCGAGTACGCCCACAACACCGCTCCCCAGCACCACCCCTCGCTCGAAAAAGCCCTGCACCTCATCGAATCACGCCTCTCCGAAGACATCTCGGTAACAGCACTGGCTCGCGAAGTCGGCCTCTCACACAACCACCTGACGCGCCTGTTCCGTCAGGCAACCGGAGACACCGTCGTCGCCTACGTGCGCCACCAACGCGCCGAGCGCGCCAAACACCTGCTCGCCCACACCACCATGCCGCTCAAAGTCATAGCCGCCCAAATCAACTCCGCCGATCTGCAAAGCTTCAGCGCCCTCATCAAAAAAGAAACCGGCCACGCACCCAGCCACTGGCGCCAGAAACCAGATATTGAGGCGCAGTAATTTATGAAGAACTCGATTGCTCCCGTTGACTTTGCTCGCATTCATCAATAAACGGTACGATTAAATGCCCTATCGCCAAAGCACCAGCCGGCTCAGCGAGCCGATGAATTAGCCTCACTCCCTCTTGTAATTTTTTGCTATCTGTCACGCCGTACATAGCATCAGTTATTTCGCTGATGACTTTTAATAGGGTGCGCGCATCTGTTGGATTGCGAGAGAGGATTTCATCAATGTCTTCATCAAAGTCCATAGCAGCAGGAGTGTCATCAATCCCTCCAAATGAGGCATCACAAACCGAAAAGCCGGATACCTTCTGGCATCCGGCTTTATCTCTGACGACTGAAACTTAGCTGAAAGTCACCCCAAAACGCTTCCCCAGCGAGGAAAGCGTGTTGGTTGCCTCATCGCCCGATACTTCGGCCAGAGCCGCATCCACGAAGAACTCATCGAATCCGCCGGGAGTCATGAAGGCCACCATACGCGCTGACTGGCTGGCGATGCAAAATCCGCTTTTATGTCCGCGCGGCACCCACACCACATCGCCTTTTTCGGCGAGGACGGTTTCGGCGCCGAGCCTGAACTCGACCTGCCCTTCTTCGATGATGAACGCCTGATCTTCCCGGTTATGCTGGCAAACTGGCAGGCTGCGATTGTGCGCTCCTGTGAGGCGAACCATCGAATAACGGCCCTGTGTATCGTCGGTGTTCAGCAACAGCGCCACCTCGAACCCCAGCACCGACATCGCCCGCTTGGATGAAGGAATGATTTTGGTGCGCGGCACTTCTGGCAAAGCGAACGCATCATCGGCGGGCAGCAGCGAAATGCCATATTCGCCGCACAACTGCCCCGCGACTTCCATATTGGGGGCGCCACCATTCTGGAAAAGCCCCGCCCAACGCATCAGAAAGTTCTCGAAGCCACTGGGCGCCACGATGATGAAAAAGTGATTCGGTTCGCCAGAATCAAGTCCGCGAAAACGGTGGGCTTCGCCGCGCGACATGTAAGCGACATCCCCGGCGCGGGCCACCACGAGTTGTCCATTAGCGAGCAGTTCGAAGGCTCCGCTCTGCACGACGAAAATCTCTTCTTCGTTGCTATGGATATGCGGTGGTGGGCCACTGTTGACATCGACAAAGGTGGAAGCAACCGTCAGGCGCCCCCCGCTATGTTCGCCAGTCAGCATAAAGGCGCCTTTCTCACCGGGGCCTCCTTGCATCGGCGGCAAATCGGCAGCGCGCATAATGCAGGGTCGGCCAGCAGCAATGGAAGGTTGCGTAAACGAGAGCGCAGCAGCAGCATGAGTGTGATTCATATTCGTGTTCCTGAGTTGGCGAATCCTATCTCGCCCAACACGAAACACTTTCCCCTGCCGCTCTGAAAAAACTCTGACACCTCAACAAAAAAATCTGATCATTCTCGATTTCAGAGTGAGGACCCACATTGTCAGCCTCCTACAGCCGCATCCCGATATTCGACTCTCCCCAAAGTCTCGAAGTGAGCCACGTTGTTGTTCTGATTGAAAAAGCGAGTCTCGACTGTGCCTCCATCAGCAATTGGGGTCAGCAAAATATAATCTTCGTCAAAGCACAGCCTAACCCCAAAAGGCTTGTCGTCATTCTTTATGCAAACAAGATCGACATGCCGAACCAAATGCCCACTAATGAACTCGAACGCCGGACTGAATGAGAAGTCGAAATATTGCACCTTGAACTCCTCGCCTTCACTCGAAGCCATCCAAGCCTTGATGTCCGAATCAAACGATTGCCAAGAACTCATCTTCAGGGGAAGAGATTCGTACTGAACGCACGGAGTCCATATGTCCGCTCTATCAATCGAGATAACACACAATTGGGTGGGGGCATCATCAAAAACAAGCCCAAGCGCCATATCGACATCCAACATGTTTTCCTCTCCCACTGGAGGCCAAACGAGGATGAACACCCGCCCCACCCTTCTCCCCACAAAAGCCCGAACTTCTCGATTAATGCTGGCACTCTGTTTTTCTACCATTGATTATTTCCTACTACTCAGAGTAAGGTTCAGTAAATCGCCCATTCTCATTGTTGGAAACCATCACTAATCAGAACTTCTGTTGGGGTCATCCCATGTTGATAACCCAGGCAATATAGAGGTCCCAGCCATCTTCCAAAGGTAAGTCGAGCATCTGCTTCAACTCCTTTTCGTCCCCTCTGCCGCCAATATCATCAGAACCTCTGCCACCAATGGTTTCTTGCCCATCTTTTCTATCGAGCCACAAGAACACTGTCCACGGAATTTCCAACTCTCCTGTTTGATTGAACAGACGACCAACATAAGAGTGGTGAGATATAAAAGCCGACAACAGGGCTTCATAGGCCGTTGTGCCTTGCACGTCGATAGAACGCAGGAACGTAAAAGGGGGAGTCTCAGGTCCAATCTTCAACATGTACTCCCAACGCTGGTCAAATCCCAATGTCAGTTTCGCCATGATTTCGTTCTACTCTATGTTTGCCTGCTCGCTCGACATTCTGGAGAGTTGCTTTCTACTTATATCAAATGGCCCGCGCTTTTGACGCGAGCCACTTCGTTATTCAATCATCATTATCTCTGCGGCGGGTCACCTTGGGCGCCACCTTCTTTGCAACTCCGGCTTTTAGAGTTGGCTTTTTCAAAGCGGCTTGTTCGGCTTCGCGCTCTTCCTCGTCCTCTTCTTCGTCGTCTTTGTTCGGGTGGAAGTGATTCCACGGGAACGGCTGCTTCGGGCGCTGTGCCAACCACACGGCGCGGGCCACGATGGTAGCGTCGGCGCGGTCAACATCCGACCAGTCGAGGCTGGCCGAGGCCAGCGCCAGACGGCGGCGCTCGCCCTGCAATTTGGCGGTTGGCGCATTCATTTCGTCCAACGGGATGCGGTTTTCGACGTGTTTATAAGGCGTCAGGTCGGGCTTGGTATTGAAGCACGCCGTCATGCGCGAGGCCGTCAGGTCGAAGCGGTTCATGGCGGGGATGCCCAGCACTAGACCGATGGTTCGCAGGAACGACGGGTGGTTGTACATCTCGCTCACCACGGCGCCGCGATGGGTGTACGGCGAAATGCACATCGCAACGGTGCGGTGTCCGTCGATGTGGTCGATTCCGAGTTGCGAGTCGTCCTCGATAACCAGAATGAGAGTGTCCTTCCAGAAGCGCGAATTGCTGATGCCCTCCACGATGCGGCCCAGCGCCAGATCGTTATCGGCGACGGTGGCGCGCGGAGTTGGCGCGTTCGGCGAAGTGCCCATCGTGTGGTCGGCGGGCAAAAGCATGATGTTCAAATCTGGCATCTTGCCCGTCGCCTCGAACTTCTTCAAGTCGTCCAGATACTGGTCGGCGCGCCACTGGTCGGTCACAATGGTCGGGAAGCCGATGTAATTAGGGTGAATGTGTGGCTTGAGCGCAGCGTTATCGGTGTCGGCGGTGATGGAATATTTGTTGGTGCCCGCCTTGTAATCCTCCCACACCTGTTTCCACAGCGGCCTTTTGCCAGTGACCTTATCGACCACGCGCGGCTTATTCACGAACTCGCCATAAACCCGCACCGACTTGCCCGCCTTCAGCGCGGCGTTCCAGATGAAGCCCCTCGGCGAATAGGCCAATGGGTCGCCGCCATCGAACGGATAAGAGCGCACATTAGCCGAATAGTTCTGCTCGGTGTAGCCGTTGGCTATGCCCGAACTCGTCCACTGGTGCCCATCCGCCGAGTTGGTGCCACTGGTGTAGGTGTTATCGAGCAGCACCCACTGACGCGCGAGGGCGTGGTGGTTGGGCGTCACCTCTTCGCCAAACATGCATAGCTTCGGGTCGCCATTGCCTTCGGGCATATCGCCCAACATGCTGTCGTAGGTGTGGTTTTCCTTGATGATATAAACCACATGCTTGAACAGCGAAGGCTCGCCGATACGCTCTGGCAACGGAACTGGCTTCATACCCTTGCGCGCGGGCATTTCGTTCTGGCCCCAACGATTGTTCAGCGCAACTCGCCGCGTCGTCGCCTTCAAATCGCTCATCTGCGCCGCCTCGATGAACTGCACGGTGCCCATCGTGCTATGCACGCGGTAAGCGCCATCTTTGCCCGGCACGCGCGAACCAAAACCTTTGCTACTGGCCACAATCAAGCGCCCGCCACGCTCGGCAAGGGCAATCGGATACCACGCAGTCGGGATGTAACCAAGCACCACGGCGCGCGGCAACTCGACAACGGCGATAGCATTGCCGCCACCGCAAGCGACATACAGCTTTTTGCCATCAGCCGAAAGCGTGAGGCTGGTGGGAATTTGGCCGAACGCCGGGTCGAGTGGTGGACGCAACGAAATGTTGCGCAGAGTGCGCCGCGCCTTCACATCGACGATAGAAATCGTGTCATCGTCCGAGTTGGCGACATACAACATCCCCCCATCCGCCGAAAAGCGCGCCTCGGACGGTTGGCGCCCGCCCTCGATTTCGACGGCGCCAAAAGTCTCGGTGTCGATGAACGACAGGCTGCCACGCGCGGTGGCATCAGTGAGCCGATCAACACGCACCATCGTCCCCGCTGACGAAGCCTTCGCGTCGTTTTCGCCGGGAGCGATGCCACCACGATTGGCAGTAACCAGCGTTTTACCATCTGGCGAAAGCGCCAACCGATAAGGCGCGATTCCGGTGCGAACAACGGCGAGCGTCTGTTTGCTTTCGAGGTCGAGAATCGACACCGCGTTGCTGATACCCAGCGCCACATACAGTCGCTTGCCATCGGGCGAAACCGCGAGTCCTGCCACCTGTGGGTCGCCGCCTTTGGTCGCCAGAGGCGCCGCTCCTTCCAATGCCGAAGCGTCTTTAGCCGTGAACACCCCAACACCTTTTTTCGGGTCAACAGCAGCAAAAGTTTCTTTTGTCTTCCACTTTCCGTCCTGAAGCGCGATGCTCTGCACTTCGCCGCCAACATTGGAAGCAAATAGCGTTTGTCCATCAGGCGCCCACGCCAACCCAAGCGGCCCAATTTTGCTGGAAACGGTTGCCTGTAAGACCCCATCGACGCCGTAGATGAGGATTTTGCCCTGCACCATCACCGCGACCAGCGCACCATCAGGCGAAAGTGCCAAATCCTTGGGCCGCGCCCCATCAACACGCTGCACCAATCCAAGCGGAGTCAGCGTTTGCTGACTCGAAACCAGCACTGTGCCATCCTTCTGCTCGCCGATATTAGCGCGCACAAAAGGCGTCGGCATCGGCGTGGCTGTCGGGACAGCCGTAGGAATCGGCTTCTTGACTACGAGTTTCGCAACGGTTTTTGGTTTAATAGCTGGAGCCGCGAGAGCCAGCAGCGGGCACGAGGCAGCTAAAGGCCACGCGCACAATCGCAATAATGAACTGGAAGAAAAAGAACGGGACATCAAATTAAACAAAGGCGCATTCAAAGTCGTAGGGGCAACCCACGTGGTTGCCCATCATAAGAATTACCCGTACATCGCATTAGTGCGAGAAACAAGCAACCGAAATGATGGGCAATCACATGGATTGCCCCACAAAACGAAAATCCTCACCCACTCAATTAATAATTCCACTCAGGGCAGGTGTCGCCCGCATCGAGGTTGTAATCGACGAACTCGTTGTAGCGAGCGGCGTTTCCGGTGGGTTTGATAGCGGTGACGCGGGCGACCAAATCCTTGGTTTCCACGCTCTTCACATGTCCGTCCATGAACGCGACGTTGGCGCGTCCCTGATGACGGTCGCCGCGACGTGGGTCGCCTTTGGGAAGGTTGATACCGACGCCTACATCGTTGCCAGTTCCAACCGCGCCGCAGCCCAGAATACGGGCGGGGCTATCGGCGCCATCAACAGCGACGCTAACCGACCAGCTTTCCATCACCATCATCGTACTGGCGGGGCTGGCGACCGAGTCGATATTGGCGCGATACCAAGGCGAACGTGGCTTCGCCAAACGCTCGTAGTTGATGCCGTACTGCCCCCAGACTTCGCGCCACGGCTGACCACTGGTGGTGTTCACATAGCGGGGTGCGTTACGAAAGTCGGTGTAGCCGCTGGGGCAGAAAAACACCTGCGAGTTTTTGATGTAAGGCTCCCACTGCGTCTGCCAGTAATAGGCTTCGGTGTAACCGCGAGCGGGCACATCCTCGCCGAGAATGTTTTTGACGCCCGGTTGAGGTGTGCTGGTGGCATCACGCAACGCGAAACCGTCGTTGTCCTGGGCATACATCAAACCGCCCAACGCAATCTGCTTCAGGTTCGAGGCGCAGGTGCTCTGGCGCGCTTTTTCACGGGCCTGGGCGAAAACGGGGAACAAAATCGCCGCCAAAATCGCGATGATAGCGATAACTACCAATAATTCTATAAGGGTAAAAGCTTTCTTCTGATTCATAATTTCACCAGAGGTTCAAGGTCAATTCTCGACAGGCGCCGAACGCGCCTGATCGGTGAGAGCTTGCAGATTTTCGCGACGCACAGCTTCTTCGTGCGAGGAAGGCGGCGGCGGCGGGAGTGGGGTGGGTTCTTCGAACCCCTGTGGCATAACCGCTGGCATCTCGACAGGCGTGGGAGGCGGGCCGCCCACACTGCCAGTCGGGCGCATCCACATAAATATCGCGAGGATAAGCAGCAACGCGCCAAAACCGCCGATAATCCCGATGGATTGCGTGCGGCTCAGCGGCTTTTTCAAGGAAGATTCGGGTGTCGTAGGTACGTCTTTTACCATGAGAGTACGAGAGTAGTGGAGGGCCTGATATTCGCGTTCTAAGCCCTTCGTAGGGGCTTCTTTGTGTTCGCCCTCAATCACTAACGGGTTAGCCAGTCAAACCCTAATCCAAATCCCAATAGCTTTCTTTGGTTGGATCGGCGGGTGGCAGATGCTGGTAGGCGTTATTCGATGTTTGTCCAGCGTTGCGGCTGTCGTCCATGAAGGCATCGGGGTTCATCGCCTTCACATGCCCATCGAACCACGCGATATTCACCGTGCCATTGTGACGTGTATTCACATACTGCGCCCAGTTGGCGGCGGGGCCACCTTTGCCGCCTACTGCATAATAACCGGGTGTGGCGCTGTTGGGACGCGAACTATCGGTGAACAGGATGGTTTCGGCGGGCTTAGCGATTTCGGTACTGCGCAGCATGTTGCCGAAGTTGCCGAAATAAACCCAGTTCAGGCCATAACCGCCATCGGAACCATTGGTGGCTGTGGGGATGTTGGCCGGGTCGGAAGGACACACATAAACCGCCGCGCTTTTGACGTAAGGGTAAATTTGGTCGGCCCACTCCCAACGCGCACCACGCAGTGGCGAGGCTGGAATCGAGTAGTTCGGTGAAACCGTAGCCAATCCGCCATCGTTGTCGTCGGCGTACATCAAATACCCCAACGCAAGCTGTTTGAGGTTGCTCTGGCAAGAAGCTTTGCGGGCGCCTTCGCGCGCTCTGGCAAATACAGGGAATAAAATCGCAGCCAGAATACCGATGATAGCAATGACTACCAATAATTCGATAAGAGTAAAGGCCTGCTTAGATTTGCGATACAGGGATGTATTCATTGGAACTCGTTGATTTACCTCGAAATCAAACTCCCGTTTTCACGTTGTATTGATGATAGTCTCTTCACTACTTTGCATTGTAAAGAAATCGTTAAGTAAATTTTAAGCAAAACGCTTTCTCCTGACAGGGCACTAAAATTCCCCCTCGAAATTATTTTTATTCGATTCAAATACCTCCCTATGCATCCGAAAACGATAATTTTCGCGCAATATATCTGAAACCACACACTTTAATCTGTTCTTATTCTCAGTTTCATATAAATAATCTCCGCTTCAGGGCACCGCCATAGCCCAGTCCCTATGAGATATAAAACACATCTACCGCGTATAACAAGAACAAATGGCGCATTTACACTTATCGAGCTTCTTGTTGTTATTGCAATCATCGCTTTATTGGCGGCAATGCTCTTCCCGGTTTTCGCCCAGGCCCGCGAGAAAGCGCGTCGCACTTCCTGCCTGTCCAATATGCGCCAGTTGGGCATCGGCCTCGACATGTACTCGCAAGACCACGACGAGCGCCTGTTCTTCTTCGGCCACGATGTTGACCGTTCGCGCAGCGATGCCGCCACGCCGCTGGGCGCCCGCCGCGAAAACCGTTGGTGGAACCAGATTCTTCCCTACACCAAAAACGCCGATAGCCTCATCGTCTGCCCCAGCGATTCGGGCCGCGTCCCGCACTCCTCCGAAAACGGCCAATCGGGCAAACCTTTGGTGCCACGCTCCTACATCGCCAACCGCGCCGCCGAAAGCCTTCATCTGGCGCAGGTCGATAACCCCACCCAAATCATCGTCGTCAGCGAAAAAGGCGACCCATTCGACGATTCGTGGTTCGAGCCTCCCAAGAACCTGTACGACAAAGCTGGCTACGCCCAACCCGTACTGGCCCTGTCGCGCCACCAGAACGGCGTCAACTGCATGTTCTTCGACGGCCACGCCAAATGGATGAGCAAAGGCGCCCTCACAGCCGACCCGTGCGGACTTCCCTATTCGGGCGTCGATCTCATGCGCCGCTATCCCCTGCCCTTGCCCGACGCCAACCGCACCCCCTGGCACGCCCTGTGCCCAGCCTAACCCGATAGAGCTGGTGCGCGAGTCTGAGAACGTCGAAGGCTTGAAATCCCCCCGTAGGGGCAACCGGGTACCCTCTGGGTGGATGGTTGCCCATCATTCCGTTTGCTCGTTTGTACCATCACTGCGATGTATGAGCAATTTCTATGATGGGCAACCACGTGGGTTGCCCCTACGGGGTATCGCACAAGTTTTTATACCCCTTAAAACCACTCAAATAGTCCCCTCCCCAACATCGGGCGCGATTCCCCCAAATCCATCAGTCCACCCTCAAAACTCGCAAATCGCGACTTCAAACTAACCACTAATAACCAACAACTAAAAACTAACTTTACGTTTCCCGCCCCAGCACATCCAGATCATCGAAGTGAAGCGAGCGGTTGCGCCCTTCGTGTTTCGAGGTGTACAAAGCCACATCAGCACGCGCCAATAATAAAGTCAGCTCTTCAGGTACTTCGGTAGAGTCATGTCTGTTGACCGCTGCGGATTTCCGCACCGACTCATCGTATTTGCCCAACGAATCCTTATCCAATGTTGCGATACCAGCACTAATAGTGATGGAGCGTTGCGGCCACGGTGCATTGGCAATGGACGCGCGCACGCGCTCCACTACCCTCCGCGCCGAAGCGGCATCGGTGGCCGGAAGCAACAGCGCGAACTCCTCGCCACCATAGCGCACCGCGAGGTCGCTGGCGCGCGCACGACTTTCGATAAGATCAGCAACTCCCTTCAACACCACATCGCCCGCCGGATGCCCGAAAGTGTCGTTGAAGGGCTTGAACTGATCGACATCCAAAAGCGCCAGGGAAAGGGGGTCGTTGTGGCGGCGCGCGCGGTCGATTTCCTCGTAGAAACGCTCGATGAGCGCGCGGCGGTTGCGTAGCCCTGTCAGCGAATCGCGCGTCGCCTGTTTCTTCAATTGCCCATTGATTTCGCGCAGTTCGCGTTGCTGTGCCTCGATTTGCTGCTGCTGGGCGGTCAGCTTTTCGTTCACTGCCCTCAATTGGTGCTGGGTCTGCCTCAACACATGGTTCTGCTGCACCGCGCTACCATACGTCGAAAGCAGCAGATTCAACATTTGCTGACGCCCAGAGCGAATCAGATAGCGGTGCCCCTGCACTTCCACTTCGAGCGCATCCTCGTTTTGCGCGGCGCTGTCTGGACGCGACAACACACTACTCAGCGTCGCCAACAGATAGTTGTCCTGATAGGGTTTGGTCAGGTAATAATCGGCGCCCGCCTGCAAACCGCGCACAATGTCGGTGGGGTCTTGCAACGCGGTCAGCAAGATGACTGGCGTCTGAGCGGCGATAGGGTCGGCCTTAAGCGCCTGACACATCGCGTAGCCATCCATAACCGGCATCACGATGTCAGCGAGAACGATGTCAGGCTGATGCTCATCCACAGCCTGTAGCGCCTGTTGCCCGTCGTAGGCGGTGAACACCTCGTAGCCGTTTTGTTGCAATAATTGGCGAAGAATGGCGGCTTGTGTGCGCGAGTCGTCAACAACTACAACACGCGCCCGCCCCGAAGAATTGGTTAAATCTGAAGGGGTATTACGATTCACGAAAGACATCAAAGCCAGCTTTGGTCGGAACGTTCGATTAAGGTACAAACTAACACAAAGCGTGTCGGTGCAATTATAAAACACTCTACTTGCCATGTCACCACCGAAAACTCCTCAATCTGCCCCCTTCGAGGGCGCTTCATTGCAAGCGTTCTTCGATTTGCTGGCAGTGCGAACCGGGTTGCACGTGCGCGACAAGGATAATGGTATGGTAACGCGCACTCTGGCATCGCGCGCCGAATCGCAAAAACTGAGCGCGGCAGCCTACCTGCAAAAACTGCGCAGCGAAAGCGTCGATGGCACCGAATGGACGCAACTGATGCCGCTGCTCACCAACGGCGAAAGCTACTTCGAGCGCGACAAAGGCCAGTTCGCCCTTATCCGCGACACAATCCTGCCTGAACTCATCGCGCGCCGAGGTAGCAAAGAGGGCACGCTGCGTTTGTGGAGCGCGGGATGCTCAACGGGCGAGGAAGCCTACTCACTGGCGATGGCAACCGCCGCGACGCTGCCCCTCGGTTGGAAAGCCACCATCCTGGGCACCGACATCAACGCCGAAGCTATCAAAAAAGCCCGTCGCGGCATCTATGGCGCATGGTCTTTTCGCGGCGTCGATACAGCCACGCGCGACCGTTATTTTCGCGCCGTCGCCGGAGGCTTCGAGGTCATGCCCGAACTGCGCGCCCGCGTCAGCTTCGGCTTTTGCAACCTGAGTTCCAGCGACTGGCCCGACGCAGGGCGCGGCATCGCCGACATCGACCTAATACTCTGCCGCAACGTGCTGATCTATTTCCAGCGCTCCGTCGTGGCGGGCGTGCTATCGCGCTTCGCTCGCACGCTGCGCCCCGATGGCTTCCTGCTCACAGGCCACGCCGAGTTGCACGACCAGAACGTTTCGCCACTGCGCGCCCGCCTCTTTCCGGCCTCCGCCGCCTATCAAAAAGTGGACGAAGCTCGCCCATCTTTCCCAACGGCCTCCCAATCACCGCGCCCCCCCGTCGCCGATTTGAACATCAAGCCAGTGCTACGCACCCTCACCACTCGCACCTTGCCACAAAGTACCGCTGCACTTTCGCCCACCGAGCGCCCGCTTTCCACACTAACGCCCGCCCCTACCCCACAACAAGCGCCGCAAACAGCGAACGACTGGTATGCGCTGGCCCAGCGTCATGCCGATAGCGGGCACTACCCCGAAGCGGTGGAATGCTGCCAGAAAGCCATTGCGCTCAACCCCGCGCACGCCGACGCCTATTTGTTGTGGGCACATATCGCCGAAGAACAGGGCAAATGCAACGAGGCCAAAGAGCGGCTGAAGAAAGTCATTTATCTGGCTCCCACCCGCGCCGAAGCTTATGTCCAGTTGGCCGCTATCTACCAACGCGAAGGCGATGCAGCGCGCGCGCGCCAGATGCGCGCCACGGCGTTAAAACTGTTGCAAGCCGACACTTCGGGGAGCGACCACACCGAACTCAAGAGCCACCTTCAGGAACTACTCGGTGAAAGCGAAACAGCGCGCCCCGAAACCCGCCGCACAGGAGAACGCCGATGAGCAACAGCAACGGACAGGGCATAACGCCGCCACAACTGGCGCCCCCCGAAATCGCCATTGACAACGACAACGAAGCCGAAGGCCACGACGAACAACAGCCGATCTCCTATCTGCTCTTCGAGTCGCGCGCTTCGCTGTGTGCCATCGCCGCCAATGCCGTCAGCGAAGTGCTGCTCTTGCCCGAAATCGCGCCCCTCGACGGCGCCCCCCATTGGGTCGGCGTTCTCGATGTGCGCGGGCGCATCGTGCCCATCATCGAACCCGGCGAACTCGCGGGCGCCGCGCCACGCCGCGTTCAATCCTCCGATAGCGTCATCATCATCGAATCGGAGCGCGGCCCTCTGGGCCTCATCGTAGAGGCAGTCAGCGACGTGCGCTTGCTGTGGCCCAGCGAAATCGAAATCGCGCCAGAGCGTCTAACAGTTGGGTTGGCACGCATCGACGGCGAACTGGTGCGACTCTTCGACTCTCCCTTCTTTGCGCGCTTCGCGCAGCGCCACAACGGCCCCAACGAAATCGTGCCCGCGCGCCACTTCGCCCCCGACGCCTCGCCCTTCGAGCGTGCCCTGTTCGCGGGCCGTGCCCGCGCCTTGCGCGCCGATGCCAACATCACCGCCACCGATTCCTACGCCCCCTCGCTGGTTGCGGTGCGTCTGGGCGGCGAAGTGTTCGGCTTCGAGTTGAAATGGGTGCGCGAGTTCGCCGCCCTCCCCACCGTGACACCTGTTCCCGGCGCCCCCTCTGATTTGTTGGGTCTGGTCAACCTGCGCGGCGAAGTCGTGCCGCTTCTCGACCTGCGCCCCGCCCTCGGATTGGCGATGCCCGACGATTACGGAAGCCAAATCACCTTCGTCGAATGCAGCGGTGTGCGTCTGGGCATCGCCGTCGAAGCGGTACTCGATGTTTTCGCCCCCGCCGAAGGCGAAATGTTGCCGCCGCCCGCCGCATCGGGCCTCAAGGGCGATGCTGTCACTGCCGCTGTTTTCTATGGCGACGCGACGCTTGGTGTCCTCGATTTGTGTAACTTGCTCAAACGCGGGGGCTGGACAGAGCGCGAGGGCGCTCGAATGTTGTAACGTCCCTTTTCAAGGGCATTGCTCTCCCCCTGAGTCGGTAATCTTTGACAGGAATGCGGGTAAGTTGTGGATTTATGAAACCATTCAAGCAGTGGACTGTGAAAGCGAAACTGGCGTTGCTCATCGGCGTGTTCGCGACGGGCTTCACCGTGTTCGCCTGGGTGGCGCTCAATACGCTGAGTACCCTCAAGGTCAATGGGCCTTATTATCAAAAAATCGTCGCGGGCAAAGACATCATCGCCGACGTATTACCGCCGCCCGCCTACGTCATCGAGTCGTATCTGCTGTCACTGCGTATGGCCGACCCGGCCAACCGCGCCGAGGTCTCCGAATTGGTGGCGCGCTCACACCAACTGCGCGAGCAATACGATGAACGCCACGAATACTGGAACACCTACGCCCTGGTGCGTACCACTCCGATGGTTGGTCATCTGCTCGATGACTCCTACCCTCCAGCGGTCAAGTTCTTCGACCTGCGCGACGAATACCTCATTCCAGCAGTTCAGGCCGGCAACTACACGCGCGCCCAGCAACTGGTGCGCGGCGACTTGAACCGTTACTACGAACAGCACCGCAAGGGTGTCGATCAGGTCGTGAAAACCGCAAGAGCCTACAACAAAAACATCGAACAGGAAGCCGCCGACGCCATTGATCGCCGCACAAAATGGCTGACGTGGTTGGGCCTCGCCCTCATCGGCCCCATCGGCATCGGTATCGGCTGGGTACTGGGCCGCTCGATCTCCCACACCCTGAACGGCACTGTCAGCGCGCTTTCAACGACCTCGGCCCAAATGGCCGCTACCGTCGAACAGCACGAACGCACCGCCATCAACCAATCGGCAGCCGTCCACGAAACCACCACCACGATGGACGAGTTGGACGCCTCTTTCCACCAGACCGCCGAGATGGTGCGTACCGCCGCCGAAACCGCCCAACAAGCCGCCCATGCCGCCGATAACGGCCTCGAAACCGTGCGCCAAACACTGGACGGAATGCGCTCATTAAAGGACAAAGTCGGCGCAGTCGCCGAACAAATCGCCAACCTGTCCGAACAAACCGGGCAAATCGGCACCATCACCCGCGCGGTCGGCGACCTCGCCAACCAAACCAATATGCTGGCGCTCAACGCCGCCGTCGAAGCCGCCCGCGCGGGCGAACACGGCAAGGGCTTTGGCGTGGTAGCCGCTGAAATCCGCAAACTGGCCGACGAAAGCCGTCGCTCGGCGGAACGCATCGGCGCCTTGGTCGAAGAAATCAAGCGCTCCACCGACTCGACCGTGATGGCAACCGAAGCCGGTTCCAAAACCGTCGAAGCCGACATCCGCCTCGCCGAAGAAACCGCGCACGCCTTCAACGGCATCGTGCAAGCCTCCAACACAGCCTGGGAAGCCGCCCAACAAACCCTGTTGGCCGTCCCCCAACAAGTAGCCGCTGTCAAACAGGTTCTAATCGCGATGGAATCACTCAACCGAGGCGCCAAAGAAACCGCCGACGGCCTCGGCCAAACCAAAGAAAGCGTCCAATACCTGCGCGAAGCCACCTCGCAACTGCAAACACTGGTGTAGGCATTGGAGTTGGGCACTAGAGTAGCAAACGCTAAATTGCCTCTACCCGATTAAATTTCACAATGATTCATGATGTCGAGATGCGCGCGCTATTTAGCGCGGAAAGCGAGGAGCATTTACAGCACCTCGACGAAGGCTTGCTGCATCTCGAAAGCTTCCCCACCGACCGCACCACGCTCGAAGAAGTGTTCCGCCACGCTCACTCGCTCAAAGGCGCGGCGCGTATGCTTGGCCTCTCCGATGTCGAATCCCTCGCTCATGGCTTCGAGGACGCGCTAGGCGCCGCCGCGAAAGGGCGCGTGGCACTTTCCAGCGAACGGGTAGAGCGACTGTTAGGCGGGCTAGACGCCATGCGCGCCCTTGTGCAACAGGCCACAGGCGGGCCAGCGGCGAACGTGGATGTCCACGCCACCCTCGCCGCCACGAACGCCGAATTGCCGCCTCCTGCCCCTGTTACCGAGGAACCCACCCCTGCCAACGGAACTACTCTTACATTGTTGGTTCCATCATCCAACGGCAATGGCAGTAACAGCGATGCCGCGCCACGTCCCCAACAAATAGCGGTCGCCTCCGAACTTGTGGCCCCCCTCGTGCCGCCACAAGTCACCACACCTGACACGGGGAACGGTGCGGCGTGGAGCATCGAAACCATGCGCGTCGAGCCAGGAAAACTCGATGCTCTACTGGCGATGGCGGGCGAACTGGTGGTCTCGACTACACGCGCCGTGCGCGGCAAAGCCGAGCTACAAGCATTGGTGCAACTGCGCGAAGAGTGGGGCCGCGCCTCGTCGGCCTCGCGGCGCGCGCTGCGCGAAATCACCAGCGAGGAAGGCCACAACGAACGCGCCGTGCGCGAACTGCGACGCCTCGTAGAGCGCGAATCCGAGCGGTTGGAAACCATGAGCCGCCTGTTAGAGCGTCTCAGCACTTCGAGTGGCGACCTCGACCGCTTAGTGAGCGTCGTCACCGAAATGGAGGCCGCCATTCGCGGCGTGCGCTTGCTACCTCTCGCGACGGTGTTCGGCGTGTTCCCACGCGCAGTGCGCGACCTGTCGCGCTCCAGCGCCAAGCCAGTACGGCTTTTGGTAGAAGGCAGCGACACCCACGCCGACAAGCGCATTCTCGAAGCCCTTAAAGACCCATTGATGCACCTCATTCGCAACTCGGTTGATCATGGCATCGAAAACCCCACCGAACGCACAGTAGCGGGCAAAAACCCAACGGCCACATTGCGTTTGCGCGGCTACCAAACGGCCCAGCAAGTCATCGTCGAAGTCGAAGACGATGGGCGCGGTTTAGATGCCGACGCCATCCGCCGTTCGGCCTTGCGCAAAGGCATCAAAACCGAAGTAGAACTAGCCGCGCTCAGCACGCGCGATGTTTACGAACTCATCTTCGCATCGGGCTTTTCGACGCGCTCACAGGTCAGCGAGCTTTCGGGGCGCGGCGTCGGGCTTGATATTGTGCGCGCTAACGTGCAAAAGCTGCGCGGCAACGTCGAAGTCGAATCGCGCCCCGGACACGGCTGCTTATTCCGCCTGTCGATGCCCGTTACCCTCGCCACAACGCGCGTACTTCTGGTTCAAGTCAACGAACATACCTACGCCGTCCCAGTCGAATCGGTGCGCGCCATCTACCGTGTCACACCCGACGCAATCTACCGCTTTCAAGGCCGCGAAACCGTGTCGTGGAATGGCCGCCCCACTTCACTGGCACGCCTCAGCGAGCTACTGCAACTGCCCACTACCAATGACGACGGCGACAAACCATGCCTCATTCTGGAATCGGGCGAGGAGTCGGTAGGCATTCTGGTCGATGCCCTGCTCGAAGAACAGGAAATCATCCTCAAGCCACTTGGCACCTTGATAGATAAGGTGCGCCATCTGGCCGGAGCCACCATTCTCGAAACTGGCGACGTGTGTCTGGTGCTGAACGCGGGCGAGTTGCTGCGCACCGCGACACGCCAGGAATCGGCGCCGCCATCCTCCGCCCCCAAAGCGATGCCACGCCCGAAAACGGTGCTGTTGGTCGAAGACTCCATCACCACCCGCACACAGGAAAAACGCATCCTCGAAAGCGCGGGCTACGAAGTCACCACCGCCGTCGATGGCATAGATGGCTGGAACAAACTCACCGAACACGATTTCGATGCCGTCGTGACCGACGTAGAGATGCCAAGGCTCGATGGCTTCGCGCTGTCGGCGCGCATCCGCGAAAACACCCGTTACAGCGAACTGCCGATTATTCTGGTCACCTCGCTTGCCTCCGATGCCGACCGTCAACGTGGTGCCGAAGTGGGTGCCAACGCCTACATCGTCAAAAGCGCGTTCGACCAACGCGACCTGCTCGACGCTCTGGGGAGATTGGCCTGATGCCACAACCGATTCGCGTGCTGTTGGCCGTGGCCTCTCCCCTCACCCTCAAAACTCTGGAACGCCTGTTGGCTCAGGCCGCCCCCGACGAAATCGAGATCGTCGGCATCGTGCGACGCGGGCGCGACGTGCTGCCCGCCCTGCAATCGCTGCGTCCCAACGTGCTATGCCTCGACGATGCCCCCCCGGCCATCAAAGGTCTCGAAGTAATAGCCGAAGTGATGCGAACCCACCCCTGCCCGATTCTGGCGATGGGCGCGGCGCCACAAACACAACCAAGCCCTTTCAGGGAAGCGGGTGCCCTCGATTATTGGCCGCGACCTGATGCACTCGCCGATTCTAACAACGCACAGAGCCTCATCACCCACCTGAAAATGCTATCGCGCGTCCCTGTCATCGGGCGCCGCTCCTCGTGGCAAACGCCGCGTATATCGCCCATTTCCGACGCCGTTCCCCCGCCCACGTCCGCCCCAATTAGCCCACGCCTCCTCGACATCTCGCCCGCAACTCTCGATATAGCCCCATCTTTCAAGTCCTCCGACCACATCGTAGCCATTGGCGCCTCGACGGGTGGACCACTCGCGCTCATGACGATTCTCTCGGCGATGCCCTCCAATTTCCCCTGCCCCATCGTATGCGTGCAACACGTCAGTCAGGGCTTTCTCGATGGCCTCGTGTCATGGCTTGATGGCGGCTGTCGCGTCCGAGTCGCCATCGCCAAATCGGGCGAAAAGGCGCAGCCGGGGACGGTGCTATTCCCTCCCGAAGACCAGCACATGGAAATCGGCACCAACGGGCGCATCCGCCTCAAAGCCGCCCCACTCCGCGACGGGCACCGTCCCTCAGTGACGGTTCTCTTCGAGTCGGTCGCCCGTTCCTACGGCCCTCGCGCCACCGCCATTTTGCTAACCGGAATGGGCGCAGACGGCGCCAGCGGCCTGTGCGCCATACGCGACGCGGGCGGCGACACCATCGCCCAGGACGAAGCCTCCTGCGTCGTCTTCGGAATGCCGCGCGTCGCCATCGAACGCGGCGGCGCCCGCCACATCTCATCCCCCGAAGAAATTACGCGCCGCCTACTAATGCTCTGCCAACTCAGCGAAAAAAGGCTATAGCCCTCAATGAAAAACGATGAAGCCTCTACTCCTCTACATCGCCATAAACGGCTTTCTTCTCCCTTCAGGAACAACAGTTGTGGAGGGCAATGTGTTAGTTCCTGCCAAGTCGCTTTTCCAAACTCTGAAAGCCGAAGTTGCCTCTAAAAACGACTCGGTAGAAGCGAATTTGCAAGGGAAGAAATTTGTGTTCCGCAACGGAAAACGCGCTGCTTCAATTGATGGCGTTACATCCCCTCTTCCAGTCGCATCACAAATCAAACAGGGGCAGTTGCTTGTCCCACTACGCTCTGTCGTCGAGTCATTAGGCGGACAAATCACTTGGATTCATGGGTTTGGCTCCTACAAATTCGCCGATGTAACGGTGCCCAATTTCCCGCAATTTTCTCCTCTGCATCCAACCTACTCTCCTTCGTGGTTATTTCAGGGCAAAATGGTTACGCTCAATGTGAAAGTCAAGCGCTTCGCCAGTGCAGACCATGACTTCTTCGACGCGACAACTGAAGACGGCATCCCTCTGCATGTTTATGCAGGGGTGAATGTCTTCCAGAGTCCACAAGTAGGACAATTCATCCGCTTGAGCGGGCAACTTCAACGAGGTGACGAAGCAATTTTCAAGGCTCACAGTACGAGCGCTCCGCAGGAATTTCGCCGCTTAGTAAATCGAGTGGCCCTCATTGATAATTTCGGTTCAACTGTGATGCAAATATGCGGATACGGTTGTTAGCGGGAATAATCGCCTCGTTGTTACTTTTTACGACAGTTAATGGAGCGAAAGCAGACGCTGTCCAAGATGAAATCAGCAGAATCACCAATCAGTTAGCGACCGACTATCGGATTAACATCTTCTACGACTACAAACCCACCGCCACATGGCAGCTTGGTGGCACTCCAGCGGATGCAACCGACACCTCCGATTTAGCGACCTTCGTGAGCATATTGAACGAGGAGTTCCGCAAGTACCCGAAGGCGTTCGTTCACAACACCCACCTCGGCGCCATCGTGCTAGTGAAAGATTTAGGCGTCGCCGGAACCCAGCGCGCAGCGGTGCCCGATTATGGGCGCCAAATTCTGTGGCTCGATTTCAAGCGTTACCTGCAACGCGGCGACTACCAACGCCACATCATCCACCACGAGTTCTATCACATGATAGATTTTGAACTCAACAACAACGCCTACTGGAAAGACCCGGCATGGATGGCGTTCAATCAACCCGCCTTCAAATACGGCAATGGCGGCGCCTCGGCCTATCAGAAGGGACCAATCAACTGGTACGAAATGTCTCACCCCGAAACGGGCTTCGTCAACCACTACTCGACCACAGGCGTCGAAGAAGACAAATCCGAACTTTTCGCTACCTTGTTCGTGAAATCCGAAGCCAACAAACTGGCCGATTGGAGCCAGACCGACACCGTACTACAGGCCAAAACAAAATACATCAAAGCCATCGTCGCCAAACTCGACCCCAGCATGGATGAAACCTACTGGCAGGGCTTACAGAAGCAAAGCCCTGTGCCTTTTTAATTTCATAAACACAACGAACACAAACCGGTTTACGCGCGGTCTAATCCCACTCTCGCTCACCATATGAAAACCGTGTTCCTCCTTGCTGTTGCCCTGCTTTGCCCCGCCACATTGGCTCAAACGCCCCATCCAGTGCCCGCCTTTCCAGGGGCCGAGGGCTTTGGCGCCGGGGCGACTGGTGGGCGGGGTGGTACAGTGGTGCATGTCACCAACCTTGATGATGGCGGCGAAGGCAGCTTTCGCGAGGCAGTGTCGCGGCCCGGTCGCATGGTGGTATTCGATGTCGGCGGAGTCATCAAAATCAAATCGAAAGTCGCGGTATCCAGCGACATCACCATCGCGGGACAGAGCGCACCGGGGGAAGGCATCACCATTTACGGCGAGGGCGTTTCGTTCTCTGGCTCGAAGAACATCATCGTGCGCTACATCCGCTTTCGGCAAGGCATCGCGGGCAGTCGCGGCGGTAAATCTATCAATGTGACGCAGGCCAGCGATCTCATTTTCGACCACGTTTCGGCATTGTGGGGCCGCTGGGACTCGTTGGGCTTCACCGAAGGTGCCCAGCGCATCACGCTTCAAAATTCCATCATCGGGCAAGCCATCGACCCGCAGCGCTTCGGTGCCCTGTTGGACGGCGTGCGCGAAGTGACGCTGGCGCGCAATCTGTGGATTAACAACCAGAGTCGCCATCCGAAGCTCAAAGGCGACATCCAGTACATCAACAACGTCATTTACAACTGGGGAGTTAGCGGCACAATCGGCGGTCATTCGGCAGCAGTGTGGCATCAGGATATAGTCGGCAATTTATGGATAAAAGGCCCCTCCTCCACCGATAAAGCCCTCGATACCTTCGCCTCCACCGACACCGTCTTTCAGCGAAATAACGTCGTCGATTTAACCCCCGATGGCCAGCTCACGCCGCGCCCCATTGAGCAAAGCGACTTCCTCGGCGAAACGCCGCCGACCTTCACCCAGACAGCGTTCCTCCAACCACCGTTTCCCGTCACCATCACTAGCCCCGAATCGGCCTTTGTTGTTGTTTCCCAATTCGCAGGTAACTCCCTACACCGCGATGCCATCGAAACGGCCCTCATCAATGAACTGCGTTCACTGGGTACAGAAGGCAAAATCATCCGCAGCGAAGCCGAAAGTGGGGGACAACCCGAAATCACCCCAGTCTCGCGCCCCGCCGATTTCGATAGCGACCGCGACGGCATCGCCGACGATTGGGAGCGCCAACACAACCTGAACCCAAACAACGCCAGCGACGCCTCTCAAACCGCCCGCAGTGGCTATACCAACCTCGAAAAATATCTGAACTCAATCGACGCCAGCTTCTACCAAACCTTTTGAGAGCACAACCCAATAGAGCCACTTTGGAGTCATCGCCATCACGAAAACTTTAATGGCTCCGCACCTCTATCCGGCGCATAATTCGCTGCCGCTGGCATCACATTCGATTATTGGAATACCATACACGAGTTGGCAATACAATTCAAATTATAATGCTCAGGCATTTGCTTTTTTGTTTCCATTTAAAGGGGTACACTTATAAAACAGGACTGGTGGCGAATTTGACTGGCGGTTCATGCAATATCTGCGGCACTGAAAATGCCTACTCCCTTAAAACCTGTGCTAATTGTAAAAGCCGTCTTCCTTGGGCCGATGCGATTGATGCAGCAGCACGCGACCTGACTTCTCGACTGGATAACGAGCAGGAAGCGGAATTAAAAAAGAGCGTCGCACTTCTCAAAGAAGCGCAACAACTGACGCATATCGGCAACTGGGAAATCGACCTGGAAACCGAGGATTGCCTGTGGTCGGACGAGATGTACCGCATCTTCGGCCTGTCGTGTGACGACTACAGCCCCCATCTACAAAAAACCATCTCTCATCTCGTGCCTGAAGATCAGACCGAAATCAGGCAAATCTTCGAGCGGTCGTTTCAAAAAAATAGCAGTTTCCAATTCGATTGCCACGTCGAGCGCCCATCGGGCGAAGTCCGCGTAGTGCATTGCATTGGGCGCACCGACCTTAACGCCACTGGGGGAAGGCCACGAGCCTTCGGCACCATGCAGGATGTGACCGAGCAAAAACAAATCGAGAACGCGCTACGCGATAGCGAACTCAAGTTCCGCGCACTCATCGAAAACGGCGGCGACATCATCTCCATTCACGATGCCGATGGCACGATGAAGTATCAAAGTCCTTCCCTGAAGCGCTGGCTCGGTTACAGCGATGAAGACCTTGTCGGACTCCCCGTTCACCAATTCATTCACCCCGATTATCGCGAAATCGAGCGCGCCAACTACCGAACCATCCTGGCGCATCCCCGTACCCCGATAACCTTTGAAGTCGGCTTTCGCCATAAAAACGGCGATTGGGAGTATTTTGAATGCACGGGCACCAATCTCTTGGATGACCCCGCCGTCAATGGCATCGTGTTCAATGCCCGCAACATCACCGAGCGCAAGAAAGTCGAGGAGCAGTTGCGCCACAGCGCTTTATACGACCCACTCACCTCGCTTTCCAACCGCGCCCGCCTCATCGACCATTTAGAGCATTACCTGAACATAAAAGCTCGCCACCCAGACAGCTTTTACGCGGTGCTGTACCTCGACCTCGACCGTTTCAAGGTCGTCAACGACAGTTTGGGCCATCACATCGGCGACATGTTGCTCTGTCAGGTGGCACGCCGCCTCGAAAAATGCGTGCGTGGCAGCGACATCGTCTCGCGTCTGGGTGGCGACGAGTTCGTGGTGCTGATGACCGAAACAAACGACTGGGGCGAACCCGTCGCAGTCGCCAACCGCATCCTACACGAACTGGAACGCCCCTACGAAGTGGAGGGACACGAGATTTTCACTTCGGCGAGCATCGGCATTGTACTCGCCGAATCGGCGCCCTCATCGCTGCGCTACCCCAACGCGCTGGCAGTGCTACGCGATGCCGACTCCGCCATGTATCGCGCCAAATCGTCGGGCAAATCGCGCTACGAAATTTTCAACGAAGAAATCCATGCTCAGGCACTGGCACAGCACCAGATGGAGAACATGCTGCGCCGCGCGGTCAACGTCACCCAGAACGGCACGCCGGAGTTCTTCCTGCTGCATCAACCCATTGTCTCGCTACAAACCGAGCGCGTGGTCGGCTTCGAGTGTCTGGTACGCTGGCAACAGCCAGAACGCGGGCTTATCCCGCCGAACGATTTCATCCCCGTCGCCGAAGAGACCAACCTCATCCTGCCGCTGGGTAGTTGGATTCTCAATGAGGCTTGCCAGCAAATAAAGCGCTGGAAACTCAGTTACCACAACAACGAAAGCGAATGCCTCGATTTCAGCCTCAGCGTCAATATATCGGGTCGCCAACTTTCCGCCGATGATTTCGGCCAACAACTCGCCTCTATCCTCGAAGAAACCGGGCTAGACCCCAGCGCGCTCAAAATCGAAATCACCGAAAGCGCTCTCGTAGAAAACGGCCAGAAAGCCCTGCGCGCCCTGCACGAGTGCCACGAGATGGGCGTCAAAATCTCGCTCGACGATTTCGGCACCGGCTACTCCTCGCTCAGCTACCTGCACAGCTTTCCCATCGACGTACTGAAAATCGACCGCTCCTTCATCCACCGCATCGGAAAGGACGGCGACGGTACAGCCATCATCAGCGCCATCATCAACATGGCCTCCTCGCTCAATATCGAAGTAGTAGCCGAAGGCGTGGAAACCAAAGAACAACAAGACCTCCTCCTGCGTTTGGGTTGCCAGTACGGCCAGGGCTACCTGTGGTCTAAACCCGTCGACAACGACACTGCCTGGACCCTACTCCTATCCAACCTGTGCGGTACTCTCCAATAAGCGGCAGTGGCTCTCGCAAAGACGCGAAGCGGTGTTAGGGTGCTACCAGCAAACGTAAGAACCGGGTCCCCGTTTACGGTAGGCCCACGGCGAACGCCAAGGTATCCCTGTCTGCGAGACGCTCCCACGCACAAAAAATCTGAACCCCACCCATATAACACTCGTCTCACTGAATAGGAAGAGAATGTCGAATCTAGCATATTCTCAATAAGCCACGCAAAGATTGAATAAAAATTGATTAATCAATCTTGCATATTTTTAAAAGCTTAAACCTGTCTAAAACCACCCTTTAATCAATCAAAAATGATTGATTACCCCCAAAAGTCAATCCAAGAACACCAACCGTTCCAACACCTCCAACCCCCATGATTTCACGCTCAAAACTCGCAAATTGCGACTCAAAACTAACCACTAACAACCAACAACTAAAAACTAGAATTCAATTCTCATTAAGACTCGCCCATTCTACTTCTGTGTAAGTACCGAGCTGCCATCCCAATCGGGCGGCGGCGGGTTGTGGCGATGGTGCTCGATGCGGTCGAGCAAAACTTCGCTGGGTTTATCGGGGCCGAGTTCGCGCAGCACTCGCATCAGGTAGGCTTCGGCTTCGTCCCAGCGGCGGTCGTGGTAGGCGTGCAAAGCGTGTTCGTAGGCGTGGTAAGACGATAGCTTTTCAGGCGGCAGGGTTCCGGTCATGCCGAGTAACTCATAAACATGAACGGGGCGGCTTTTGCCCACGACAGCCAGCAAATCGATTTCGCGGACTTCGATGGCGCTTCCCGCCAATTGGCGAGTAGTCTCACCTATGAGGATGCGGGTGCCATAGGCTTTGTTGAGCGATTCGAGACGCGAGGCGAGGTTCACCGTGTCGCCAAGCACGGTGTAGTTCAACTTCAGTTCCGAGCCGACATCGCCAACGATGACTTCGCCCGTTTCGATGCCGATTCGCATGTCGAGGCGCGGGTAGCCCTGCGCGTGCCACTTGTCGCACAAAATGCTCAGCTGTTCGCGTTGCTCCAGGGCGGCGCGACAGGCGCGGGCGGCATCGTCCTCATGTGCGATAGGATGTCCCCAGAAGGCCAGAATGGCGTCGCCGATGTACTTATCGAGCGTGCCTTCCGAGCCGAGAATCACTTTGGTCATGGCGTCGAAATACTCGTTCAGCAAAGTCACCAGCAGTTCCGGCTCGGTACGCTCCGACAGCGCCGTAAAGCCGACCAGATCGGAGAAGAAGATAGTGGCGTTGCTTTTAACGCCGCCCAGTTGCACGCCACCCCGGCGCAGCACTTCCTCGACTACTGAGGGCGCGGTGTAGCGGCCAAAGGTTTCCTGAAGCAAATTGCGCTGGCGAAGCCCGCTAATCATGGCGTTGATGGCGCGGCCCATGTCGCCGATTTCGCCGCCCGAAGTTTCGATGGCCTGTTGGTCGAGGTTGCCCTGACCAACTCCGCGCGCCACTTCGGCCATCTGAATCAGCGGGCGCGAGGTGGCGCGCGCCGCGAAGTAGGCCACTCCCAGCGCCACCGATAGCGTGGCGCCAATCGACAGCAACAGGATGAATGTCGAACTGCGCGTGCTATCGCCGATGACAGAGGAAATTTCAGATGTAGAGGCTTTGATTTGCCGCGACATATCATCGCTGGGTTGCAATAGCGACTTCATCGGCAGACGCACGATGTAGCGCCAACGGTCATCAGCAATAGTCGAAGACGATTTGCCCGCTTCGGTGAGCCGGATGGTCGCATACAGAAATAGGTCTCTGGCTTTGTCCATCGGCGCGTTCTTCTCGCGGCCCTCCCAGTAAATGCCTTCGGCTTCGCGCCGATGGCTGCGAATATGGTTCATCACCGAAGAAAAACCGGGAAGAGAAGCGGCCAAAGGCGTATCGAGCGCGCTTTTGGTGTTGAAGTTGGGCTTGGCCGAGTTATAATCGGCGCTCACTTGCACGAGGCCGCTGCTATCAACCAGAATCGCCTTGGAAACTTTCAGCGCCCCCACGTTGAACAGCTCTAACACCACATGCGGCCACTTCACATCGATGGCCGCCACGCCCGCAGGTTTCTTTTCGCCCGCCAGAGTCACGGTGCGCGAACAGGTCAGGAACAGGGTCTTGCCGTCGCGGTCGGTATAAACAATCCAGTTGATGGCACCGGGGCGCTGTTCGGGGTCAACAACAGCCGTATACCACGGGCGTTTGCGCGGGTCGTAGGCGTCTTTGAAGAAGGTTTTACCACCGGGGTAGCCCTGAATAAAGCCCTGCTCGCTGCCAAAATACGACGAATCACAGCCGGGGACGTTGTGCTGCGTATGGGCGAAGAAGGTTCCCAGACGGCGCAAGCGATTTCTCTGCGCGCGGGTTTGACGCTCACTGACACCACGGGTAAGGTGGTAAATGGAATAAGGCTGAACCGCGACGTAGCTTTTTCGCAGCCACGGTTCAGCCAGTGCGCGCCGCGTCAAATCGTTGGCCTCAAACAGACGGGGCGCGTCGGTGGTCGCCGACTCGTCGGAAAGAAACTGGCGGGTTAAAGCCGCCTCCAACTCGACGGCATCAACGATGCCCGAAAAGTACGATTGGACTTTACGCGCCTTCTCGCTGACGATCATCAGGTGCGTGCTTTTCAGGCTGTTTATCACCAGCTCCGAGCCGTTTTTGCGCACCCTATCGCCCGCTTCCTCGTTGGCGAATTGCAACTCGGTGCGAAGCCCCAACGAGTTACGCCACAATAGCGCGGCGACCCCGCCCAGTGAGATGCTCGACACAAGGCCAAGCAACAAAAACAGGCGGGCGAACATGCTCATGGATGTAGCGAAGAACGGCGCCAAAACCGCCCGCTACTTGTGCGCAGCCGACACCATTTCCTACAACTTCATGACACAGATTTAGCCATTATCCCTACCATCACGCCTCGATAGGCTCGCCGATAGGAACAACGGTTGTCACTTCATCAACCGAACGGCGCGGCGTGGCGGCGACGGGGTCGGCGTAGCCCAAACGGAACACCAACTGTGGGAAATGATGAACGCCCGTCATGTGGCGCAACTGGAACCACGGCTCATTGACCTGAATCGGCTGGCTGAAAAAGCTGGCCCACACGCCCTCGGCGCGGGCGCGCAGCAACAGGCGCCCCAGCGCCTGACCAGCGGCCAACCAACCTTGCGGGGTATCTTCCGAGGTGCTGAGAACCGCCAGAACCGGGGCGTTGGAGGCGATTTTTTTGTCTCTGGCAGCGATGACTTCGCCGCGATCCAGATAGCGCTGCGCCAATGGGGCGATATGCCCCATCAAGTCGCCGAGTCCCAAAGCACTGGCCGGGATGCCATCGGGGCGGTTCTCGGTGGGAGCAATCCAATCTGCGATGTCGCGGCGCGAGCCGGGGTCGCGGTTTTGAATCAGGTCGCCGCGCTCCACGAGTCCAACGATGGAATCGCGATCTTCGCTAGTCTGGGCGAAGTGCAGAGCGGCGCCTTCAAACTCGCACTGTTGCTGCAAAGCGTTCAGTAACTCGCACGGCAAAGGCTTGTCCTCGAAGTGGCCGCGATGGGTATGCCGCTTGGTGATGAAGCGAAACAGCAATTCATCGTTGGCGGTTGCCGGACGCGGAGCCGACAAGCGCACGCGGGCCAACAAATCGGGCTGGCTGCGGTCGGGCAGCGTATGCACCAGAGCGGCGTAACCGAAAGCGCGAATCGCGAGACACAAGTGCTGGAGCGCGGCGCCGCAACTCATAATCAGTTCGCGGTGGTTGGGGTCAAGGTTGGGCATGGCCCGCTTGAAGTCGGCGCGCAGCGTCACTTCATCGCCCTCGATTTGCCACAACCACGGCTGCGAGTTGTGGCTCGAAGGCGCCAGAATGGCGTAGCGCAGCAAAAAGCGCAGTTGCTCTTCGGGCGAACCAGTGCGCGGAAAATCGGTGATGTGCGGTGTGTTGAGCATAATGGGAAACGGGCGTGACTCCATTAGTGTTGGAAGTCGCGCCCGTTTCCCCATCCGCCAAATGGCCGATTGTGCAGTTTGAATTTAGTCGGCCAAAGCCATCTTTTCGTCTTTGCGGCTTTCATCGAGCGAGTATTCGCGCTGCATAACAGCGTAAAAAGCAATACCCGCGAACAAAGTGGCAAAAGACGGCAGGAACAGGCAGACCGGGCCATAAGCGATGTTGAAAAAGGCGCCGGTAACGCCGCCCAGACCAAAGGCGAAGATAAGGCCGAAGAAGTAGTAGACCTTCCAGGTCTTGACTTCACCGTGCCGAATCCATTGCCCGATCAGCACACCGAGGTCGGTCACAGTGCCGGTAACATGGGTGGTTCGTGTCGCCAGACCGCAATAACTGCTGCTCATACCGTTTTGCACGCCGCACGCAAGGGCGGCCAGCACCAAACCTGCTGCGGATTTTTGCAAAAGGAAAACAGTTGCTAACAAAAGAAGGACGCCTTGAAGTATCATCAGGCCCCCATAACGGCGACCGGGCATCAATTTGAAGGCCCCAATGACGGCTCCGGCTATCAACGAGCCGAAGAAAAAGCCAACGATGATGAGTATGGCTTCGATGGATTCGAGGGTCTGGCGTCCGGCGATATGGATGCCCAACTGCGAAACAGCGCCCGACATATGGCTGACCGGCGTGTCGAAAAAGCCCAACACCACCGAGTTAATAAACCCTGCATTAAGCGCCAGAGCGAGCGCTCCGGGTATCAGATGCTTCCACTCCTGATAAATCGTGGCCTTATCAATAGGCTGTGGACGTGAATATGGCATAATGCGCTGGCACCTCTTTCATGTCGTGTGGAGGCGTTGTTCGTCTCGGACACGATTTGTTCGCGTCATTATTGCTCACAAGCGCCTTATCCACAAAGACATATGAAAGTGCCCTTTCCTCGCTTCTGGCAAGGTAAGACGATTAATCCTGCGGATTATGGGCCGATTCTCAGACACGCAAAACCGATAGATTTTTGGCAACACTTATTAAGTTCGCTATGCCCGACCCTTCATTTGCCTTCTGGCCCGCGCAAATCACCCTACAATCGTTGCTGGAAGCCAACGATGCGGCGGTAGTGGGCATTTCAAGCGACGGAGTGGTGCGCGCCTGGAACACGGTAGCCAGGCGCATATTCCACTTCGAGGCCGAAGACATCATCGGGCACAGCCTCACACGCCTGATTCCAGATCAATGGCAGAACGAAGCGCGGCGTCAACAGGAGGCCGTGCTGAGCGGCGAAAAACTTCCGCCCACCGAGACGGTTCGACTCGACAAAGAGGGACGCCGCGTTCATGTCTCGCTTTCGGGTGCCCCACTGCACGACGAATCGGGCGCCGTATGCGGCGCGCTGTGGTTGATGCGCGACATCGCCGAGCGGCGCAAAGCACAGGGCGAATTGGCGCAACTGCAAGCGCACGCCGAACACCGCTCCATCGTGCTGGAAACCGCCAACCGCGTGGCCCTCGATATTCTGTCATCAAGGTCGGGTGTAGAGGCGCTACGCCACATCGCCGAAGCGGCGCGCGTGCTGGCCGGGGCGCGCTATGCCGCACTGGGAGTGGCGCGTCCCGATGGCGCGGGACTGTCGCAGTTCATCACTGTCGGCCTCACAGCAGAAGAAGAGACGGCCATAGGGCCACGTCCCGGCGGCGCGGGCGTTTTGGGCTTACTGTTGCAGCGCACCAAACCGTTGCGGGTCGATGTGTTGGCCGATCATCCCGCCTCGGTTGGCTTTCCGCCCAACCATCCGCCGATGGAATCGTTTTTAGGCGTACCGATTCGGCGCGGTAACGTGGTGGTGGGCAGTTTGTATTTGACCAACAAACTGGGCGGCGGCGCCTTCACCACCTCCGACGAAGTAGCCGTAGAGGCGCTGGGCGCCCACGCGGCAGTGGCGATTTACAACTTGCAAATGGTGCTTCGCCAGAACAGCCTGGTATCGGGCCTCATCACCGCGCAGGAAGAGGAGCGCCGCGCTGTCGCCTACGACCTGCACGATGGCTTGACACAGTTCGTGATGGCCTCGCACGCCCACCTCGAAGCCTTCCAACGCGCCCGCGCCAAAGGCAACGAAGAGCGCGCTAACCGCGAGTTCGAGCAGGGCAAACGCTATCTGAAGGAAGCCGTCGTCGAGTCGCGTCGCCTCGTCAATGGCCTTCGCTCACTGGCGCTGGATGATCTGGGGTTGCCCGAAGCACTGCGCCAGTTAGTGAATGAGGAAAAGACGCGCGCGGGCTGGGAAAGCATCGAGTGGCTGTGCGACATCGAGGAGATGCGCTTCGATAAGGATTTGGAGACGACGGTGTATCGCGTCGCACAGGAAGCGCTCACCAATGCCCGCAAGCACGCCGCCACGCAAAGCATCACAGTCACACTGTCGTTGGTCGAAGGCGAGTCGCCGCAGTTAAAATTGGAGATTCGCGATCAGGGAGTGGGCTTCGTGCCCGAAGAAAAGATGGGAGAAACCGAACGAGTGGGAATGCAAAGCATGGCAGAACGGGTTCATTTGTTGAACGGGCAATTTAGGGTGGCCTCGTCCCCCGGTGCGGGCACCAGCATCATAGCGCTGTTCCCTGCCCTGCCATTACCGAAAGAGCCTCTGGAATCGGAGAACACACCATGAGCGAGTCGCCCATCACAAACGAAGAAGGCGCCGCACCAGTTCGCGTTCTACTGGCCGATGACCACGCCATCTGGCGCGGCGGCGTGCGCAGCTTATTGGAAGACACCGAATTTGAAGTTGTCGGCGAAGCGGCATCGGGCCGCGAGGCGGTGCTGCAAACGCGCGAATTGAAACCCGATTTGGTGTTGCTCGATATTCGCATGGTCGGTGGCGACGGGCTGGACGCCCTCGCCGCTATCAAGTCGGAGTTCCCACTGGTATCCGTGGTGATGCTAACCACCTATGATAACCCCACCTACGTCGCGCGTGCTGTCGCGGGCGGCGCTTCGGGCTATCTGCTGAAGGGCGTCGATTCGGACAGCCTACTGGATTCGCTGCGTGCCGTGGTGCGCGGCGAGATGCTGCTGTCACGCGAAGAACTCGCCCGCTCGTTACGTGGTCTCGATACACAGACAGTCAACGCCCCCGACCTGATTCAGCCGCTTTCACAACGCGAAACCGAGGTGCTGCAACTGCTGGCAACTGGCCTGTCGAACCGCGATATGGCGCCCATTTTGTTCGTCTCGGAGTCCACCATCAAAACCCACGTCGAACACATCATCCGCAAACTTGGCGTCTCCGACCGCGTGCAGGCCGCCGTGTGGGCGGCGCGTCAGGGCCTAATTAAGCAGTAACCGAACCCGCTGGGGCGGGTACAATTATGGAAGACCAATCGACCCTCAAGGGGGTATTCGTTTTTGCCGCCCTACTCGCCGCAGGCTTTGTCGGCTCGAAAACGGTGCTGGCCCTGCAAGCCCTGTTTTCTCCGGCGTTGCCATTCTGGGCGTGTTGCGTGATTGGGATTGCGTTAACAGTGTTCGCAATGCTATTTGTCGTGACCGGAGTAGCGCACATCTTCTACGAGGGGTTGTTCCTGTGGATTATATTGTCGTTGATGTGGGGTTCCACGCTCTCCGTATTGATTGACGCCAGAGAGAAACACGACCAGAGGATTTTGCACCAGCGACAAAAAGCCCTTCAATTGCAACAGACTCCGACACCGAAGAAAACAGTTCCTCCTGCGGGTACAGCTCGCAGTAATAACAACTCAATTAAAGTAAGGAAGGGGAATTTGTAGCAGGAGTGGGCAGAGTAAAGAGTCCTCTGCCCCGCCTGAATCTATGCGGAAAATTCCGCACGCACTCTAACCTCTGTATTTACAGAAGTTACGACTTATCGTGGTTGCTGGGAGTGCAAAGTGGGCATGGGTAACGGCGTCCATGAATGCACCAGATTGTTTGAGTCATTTGGGCCACAGTGCCGAAAGTGTTCACTTTGGGTTGCTGCCAGGTCTTTTTAGTTGGGTTTGTGTTGTTCATCTTTCACCTCCTTGTTTCGCGCATGGTTTAACAGGTATTTCCCTTAATTTTAAGCCCCATCCAATCTCTCTATTTATTGAAAAACCACCTTTTCTTCTTCAATATTAAGGAGGCAAGTTGCTCTGAATCGCGAAATCCGAGTTGGCTTTATAAAGCCAGTAGCCTGGAATTTTAGTGTCACAAAAGAAAATTTCTTAACACAATTTGTCTAACTATTAAACTTAAAGCCAGTCAATATGAGGCGCTATCATTCGCTGACATGAAGCCGCTATTAGTTAGTATGAGATTAGGGATTTTTCTTCAAATCGGTGCCGAGCAGGCAGGATTTTGATGCACGAAATCACTCCAATGCTGGATAAATTCCCATCAAATAATTTTGTCTATCTCCCCTATTTATGAGGAATGGGACGAGAATAGTAATCCAATATCGACTTACGAGTGAAACAACGAGGCCAATCTCTCGGATTCCGAGGCGTTTTATGCAGCCTGGAAGAGCCTGAGAGTCGGATATTGTATGCAATAAATAAGCCACTGAAGCGAAATAAGTTCGGCTGGCCTAGCGCGCTCGCACCGTCACAGTTGCCGCCTGAAGGCCATCAGCCTCAACACGGAGCGTGATGTTGCCTGCGCCGGATGTGGGGCGCAGAATGGCGAGGGCACGGCCCTGAAAGGCCTTTCGCGTCGGTGCGCGGTAGCTGGCTGGTTCGTTAGGAACGCCGCTGCCCTGCGCGGCGAGTTGCCCTACTCCACCGACCGAAAAGCGCATGGCGTTAGTGGCGTTGGGCACACGCTGGCCGTTTTCATCGACGACCTCGACGGCGACATAAGAAAGGTCGTTGCGGTCGGCGCGGATGCTTGTTCGGTCGGCAGTCAATTTCAGCCGTTTCGGGGTGCCACTGGTCGTAAGCGTCGTTTGCGCCACAACCTTTCCGCCAACCAAACCGAAGGCGCGCAGTTGGCCTGCCGCATAGGGGACATCGAATTTAGCGGTGAGTTTGGTGGCGTCGGAAACCGGCTTTTCGCCGAGGACTTTACCGTTCAGTTCGAGGCGGACGGCTTCGCAGCGCGAGTAAACCGCGACTTGCAACGGCGTGCCCTCATGGCCGGGCCAGTTCCAACTTTGCTCTTCGTTTGGCCATCCCCAGCCACTGACGTTCTCGGTAATACCCGCCGGAATCGGGGAATGAACGACCATCTCGATGGGACTACGGCGCCACACCACATCGCGATACAGCGACTGCGGCTTCTTGAATCCGCATAAATCGAGGTCGCCGCACCAGGCGTTGTACCACGGCCACGGCATGAAGAACGGATTCGGCTCGTTGCTAAGGACGCTATGCCCTATACCGGATTCGCCCAGATAATCCATCGCCGTCCACACGAAGTCGCCGATGAGATACGGATACTTTTCGACAGCAGACCAGCAATCGAAGAAGTCCTTCGGATACGACTCGGTCGCCATCATCACACGCTCAGGATGGCGGGCATGGTCCGACTCATATTTGTCGGGCAGATAGTTGTAGCCGCTCACATCCAGATACTTGAAGGCCGGATCGGAGTTCCTGTTCCATGCCTGAACATCGCCGCCCCACTCCCGGCTAATGGCTTGAGTGATTTGGCGGGTGGTATCGTGGGAGAGCACTGCATCGCGCAAGCGCTTTTGTGTGGCCTCGGCGCGGAACTGTTCGGGAATTTCGTTGCCAATCGACCACATAATCACCGAAGGATGGTTGCGGTCACGCCGCACCATAGAAGCGATGTCACGCTCCGCCCACTCGTTGAAGTAAAGGTGGTAATCCTGCTGGTTATTCTCCTTCGACTCGTTCCACTGGTCGAACGCCTCGTCAATCACTAACATTCCCAGGCGGTCGCAAGCATCGAGCAGAGCAGACGAAGGCGGGTTATGAGTCGAGCGAATGGCATTGAAGCCGTTCGCCTTCATCAGTTCCACTTTGCGCTCCTCAGCGCGGTCAATCGCCATAGCGCCCAGCGGCCCGTTATCGTGATGGATGCAGCCGCCCTTGAGCTTCAGCATTTCGCCGTTGAGTCGGAAGCCCCGCACCGCATCGACTTCGATATTGCGAATGCCAAAGCGCGTGGAAATGCTATCAACGCTTTTCCCACTGTTCAGAACCTCAACTCGCACCGAGTACAGATTCGGCGAAGCAATCGACCATAATTTTGGCGTATTCACTTCGAGGCTTTGCTCGATGGAGCGCGTTTCGTTGGCAGCCAAACGCAGTTTGCCCTCGCTACTTTTGACCACTTTTCCAGCGCTATCCAGCACACGAGCGCGAACGGTGACTTCGGCTTCGGTCGCGCCGGAGTTTTGGATTTCGCTGGCGACTTTCACCGTTGCTCTATCCTTCGCAACCTGTGGAGTGGTAACGAAGACGCCACCTGCTGGCACATGAATCGGGTTGGTGGTTGTTAACCACACATGCCGATAAATGCCTGAACCAGAGTACCAGCGGCTGTTTTTGCCTTCGTTGCGCACCCGCACCGCCAACACGTTACTCCCCGACTTGAGGTATGGCGTCAGGTTGTACTCGAATCTGGTGTAGCCGTGCGGATGCGTGCCGAGCAGTTGCCCGTTAATCCACACATCGGCGTTCATATAAACGCCATCGAAGCGCACCGCGACATGCTTATTGGGCTGGCTAACGACAAAGCGCTTACGATACCAACCGATGCCGCCCACGACATGCCCCGTCTTACCCGCGTTTTCGCTTTCGCTGGGGTCGAACGGCCCGATACGCTCACGCTTGCTTTCCGCCGCATAAATGCCACCATTGTTGATACCATCGAAAACGCGCACCGCTAAAACATCGGTCCCGTCGCCGCGTACCAGTGATGCTGGAACTCGATAACGCCGTTCAACATCCCATGCCGAAGCAGCACCGGGGGCGAATGTCCCCATGCCGCCGATGCGCTCACCGTTCAGCCACACCTCATCGGCGTCATCAATGCGCCCCAACAACACGTAAAAATCCTTGCCCTTATAGTTGGCGGGGATGCTGATGCGACGGCGAAACCAACCGATGGAGTTATCAGCCGTATAGTTGGAGTGGTGTTCCCAGATGTCGGGCAACATCACTTTTTGCCAACTGCTGTCGTCCAATTCGCGCGCCTTCCAGTCGGGGTTATCGCCTTTCTGAAAACGCCATTCGCCAGTCACCACTGCCAATTCGGGAACTGTGTTTACCTTCGGCGGCAAATCCTCAAAACTCCAATCGTGCGGCAAATCGAGTTTGCGCCACCCCGCATCATTGAACGCGGCGCTTTCTGCTCCAAGCGCGTCGGCGCGCAAGAACTGCCAGTTGGAATCGAACAACTGGTCGCGTGTATTCTGAGCGTGAACAGATGCATTGCCTTGAAGTAAAAGGCACAGCAACCCGAATTTATAGGATGAGGTTTTCATGTTGTTGTACTGTCAGGAGGAAGAACGAAAGAGAGCTGCACAGCTCGTTACTTCTTGCCTGTGGTTGGTGTTGTCTTCACCGTAAATACATAACTGCCAGAGCCAACCACAAGCGTTAGTTGGCCGTTACTGAAGGAGTGGCTTTTCACACCCGCTGCCGATATGGCAGGAGAGGAGCCTTCGGACACACTGCCTGCACTTTGAGCGGGAATAACGATTTCGGCTGTGGTGTTGGAAGGCACAACCGCTTTCAACGTCGTCCCACCATTGCTGGTTTTCCAATCGCAACTCAGCGGGCCATAGGTCGTGCGCAATGTGGCTTTGGCCGAGGTGAGGCCACCCTGCCCAATCATGGGCGCGATACGTGACTTTTTATAGCCCGCTTCGATGGCTTGCAAGCCACCGAGATGTTGAAACATCCAGTCGCCCACTGCACCATAGGCGTAATGATTGAAGGAGTTCATGCTCACCGGGCCAAATTCGCCGTTGTCGCGAATCGTGTTCCAGCGCTCCCACATCGTTGTGGCCCCAGTCTTCACCTCGAAGCCCCACGAAGGATAATCCTCGTTGAGCAAAAGGCGAAAAGCGAGGTCGGGGCGGTCGATGCTCAAAAACGCGGGCAATAACCAGGGCGTGCCAAGAAAGCCAGTCTTGAGGTGATAATTGTCGGCAGCCATCTTTTCGATGAATTTACGGCTGGCCTTCTGGCGCTTGTCGGAGTCGGTGATGAGGTTCATTCCCAACCCCATCGCATACACGGTTTGCGTGTTCGTGTAGATGGCGCCATCGGGCTGCACATAAGCATCGGTAAAGGCTTTACCAATTTGAGGAACTAAAGCCGCCCATTCCCTCGACTTCGCGTTCTGCCCGATGGCGCTTGCCATTTCGGACATCATCCGCGTGTCTTCCGCAAAATAGGCGGTAGCGATGACTTTATGCTCCTGTAAACGGTCTACTCCTTCGAGGTTGAGCCAATCGCCCGAAAACCACGAACTGCGCCCTTCTTCGAGCAGATTGCCGTCTTTGGTCGCGCTTTGATGGACGAAGCCATAGAACTTTTGCATCGCCTCCCAGTTCTGGCGGATGATGCGGTCGTCGCCCGTCGCTTTCCAGACGGCGTAAGGCACCGTAATAAACGCATCCGACCAGCCCACTCCCGTCTCATCGAATTCGCGCCTTGGCTGAGGCACGACAGCGGGGATATTGCCGTTGTCGCGCTGCGCGTCACGCACATCATCCATCCACTTCGAGAGGAAGGCGCGCGTGTCCTGATAGTAGCTGGCGGTCGGTGCGAATATGCTGATGTCTCCCGTCCAACCCAGTCGTTCATCGCGAGCCGGGGTATCGGTGGGAATCGAGACGAAGTTGCCGCGCTGTCCCCAGCGAATGTTGCGCACCAGTTGGTTCAACATCGGATTCGAGGTTTCCAGATCGCCCGTATTGGGTAACGCCGAACCTCGAACCATACCCTTCACCTCGTTAATAGTTGGTGGCGTGTCCAGTCCCGAAATCTCCACGTAGCGGAAGCCGTGTTGAGTGAATGTGGGTTCATAGGTAACCGTGCCATCCTGCGCGAATGTGTAAACATCGGTGACCTTGGCGGTGCGGAAATTATCCGTATATATCTGGCCGCGCCTGTCGCCTGTGCGGTAAAGCTCCTCGGCATAGCGAATTTGCACGCTCTGCCCTTTTTTCCCGGTCAATGTGAGGCGCGCGACTCCCACCATGTTCTGCCCCAGATCATAGAGGTAACGTCCCCCAGATTGTGCGATTCGACTTTTAGCGGTGAGAATTTCGCTTACCCGCACAGGCTCGTCGGGCTGGGGCACAAGCTTCGCGGAATCGTTGGAGACGATTCGCACCGGATTCCATTTGCCAGCATCGAATGCGACGGTATTCCATCCCGCTTGCTCAAGGCGCGCATCATAGGTCTCGCCGTCCTGTAGGTCGGCCACGAGGCGAGGGCTGTTGGCCGATTTCCATTGCCCGTTAGTCCCAAACCACTCGACCGAACCATCGGTGTAGGTAACTTTGACCTTCGCGATGAGGGCGAGGGTATCGCCATAAACGCGCTTCCAACCGACGCCAATTTTTCCCTTGTACCAACCATCACCCAGCGAAGCTCCCACCACGTTCTGCCCCTGCCGAACAAGCTGCGTCACGTCGTAACTCTGGCTTTGGATGCGCTTGTTATAGTCGGTCCAGCCGGGCGCGAGATATTGGTTGCCAACTTTCTTTCCGTTCAACGAAAGCTCATAAACACCATGCGCGGAAGCATAAACACGTGCGCTTCGCACCTGCTTTTTTGCCACGAACGAGCCTCGCAAAAGCGGTAGCGCCACTGGACCCAGACTGTAGACAGCTTCGGTATTTCCGCTGATGGTGTATGCACCATCAACTACTGTTCCCCCAGTGAAAGTGTTCGGGCTACCCGCAAAGTCAGAAGAATAGAGAACCTTGCCTCCCGCTTTCTGCACGACCATTACTTTATGCACAGTGGCTCGCTCGGAACCATAGGTGCGAAGCCCGATGACGCCGTTGGGAAATGTGGTATCGGTGCGGGTATCGACGGTCTGCCCGTCCAAACGGGTTATCAATGTGGAACCGCTGACATCGAGTTCGAGCTTGTGCCTATCCCTCGTTAGCGACGCATTCGTGAAACCAAAAGGAGCCAGATCAATAGACGAAATCACCGAATAGGCGCCGTTGACCTTCTTATGGATAACCAACTGAGGTGTCGGGCCACTGAGCTTAATCTGGTTCATGTAGGCGTTTTCGCCATCCGTAGAAGCGCGAAACAGAACCCCAAAAGCGATGGCGTTGACGGTGAAATCGACGGTCGCCACATAATCGCTCCACTCTCTGGTGTCGGGGGCAGTTTCAGTTCTTGAAATCCATTCGGCTCCCGCCCACTGCTGTCCGGCAAGCAGCCCCGTCTCGAACCAGGTTGGCTTGCTCCACGCGCTTTCGGCCCCTTTCGCATCCCACGTCTTCACCTGCCACCAGTAGCGCGTCGCGGGCAACAGTTGTACGGACGCTGGTAATTCGATACCCACTTGCCGAGCGGATTCAACCCGCTTCGAGTTCCAGACATCGCTTTTACCCGCCGCAGTGCCGATATGAATTTCGTACGCCTTTTGCACCGCGCCACGGGCAGTGGAAATCGTCGCCCAACCAAGAGTGATGTTGCCGCCGGGAATCCCCAGCGGAGTGGAGCGGCCATTAACAGTGAGATATTCGGTCGGGTTCATCGGCGCTCCATGACAGAGAGAAGACGAGAATACGGTGGCAAACGCGAGTGCGGAACCGAGCTTATGATTCATGTGCGACTGTAGTGAAATAGAACAGGGAGATTGTGGTGAATATTAGATGCGAGCGGGCCATTCTTTCAGCGCGCAACAACTAGCCCCAAATACGACTCACCCCTACAACGGGGAATTCAGGAATGGGCACTTCGAGTAAGATTCAGACAAGTTATGCGCATAAGTTACGAGAGCAACGCATGGGATCTAACGGTGCAATCCTCACAAATTTAATGTCGGCCCTATATTTATACCCACATAAGTTATAGGTATAACATCGTCATCCTTATATCTTATATTTATTTCATTCATCATTCTAACTCCATCTGTGCGCTCGTCGCCCTGAACACGGAACTATATGATGCGAGGGCTAAACTGGCGACACGATGAGCAAGTCTCAGAGCGTGTCGATGACGGATATTGCGCGTCATTTAAACATCTCCCAAGCGACAGTTTCTTATGTGTTAAGTGGCCGGGCGTCGGGTTCGGTTAGTGAGGTCACCCGCAAGCGCGTTATGGAAGCGGCGCAGGAAATGGGCTATCGCCGCAATCGAGCGGCACAGGCGTTAGCAGGGCATGGCTCCCACATCATCGAGTTTTGCGTCACTGGCTTCTATCCGAGCTATTACGGGCAAATACTGGAAGCGTTTGATGTGGAACTCCGCTCTACCCCTTACGAACTGCACATCGTCAACCCGGTTTTCAGCAACGAGAAAGAGTGGGGCTTCTCAAAAGGCGACTGGCCGATAGATGGCGTTATCGCCGACACGCCGCTGCCCGAAGATATGTTGGCCTCGCTGAAACAACGGGGTACTCCCGTCGTTTCGGTCGGGCTTTTCACTCACACCGAAACCGACCACGTCTTCGTCGATATGACTCCCGCCCTGCTCGAAGGCATACGCCAACTGGCGGCACATAGCCGCCGAGTCGCGTTCGTCTCGATGTGGGAGCCTCATCCCGTAACAGTCGGCTACAGGCAGGATTCCCGCTATCCAGCCTATAGTCAGGTGATGCGTGAAACGGGGCTAAAGGAAGAAATGATCATCGCTCACGAATCAGAAGGCCTATCTCAACGCGCCGTCGCTCACCAAACCGTGCGCGATTACATCGCTCAAAACGGCAGCCCCGACGCCTTTTTCTGCTTCAACGACGAGCGCGCCATCGGCACATTGGCGGCACTGCGCGATATGGGCATTCGAGTGCCGCAAGATGCCAGGTTGCTGGGCTGCGATGGCATCGAAGACTCGGCCTATCACAGCCCAGCCATCAGCACCATCCAATACCCCTTCGCCGAAGTAGCCCGTCTATCGTGGCAATTTCTGTTGAACCGCATCAAAAACCCCGATGTCCCGCTACAAAGCGCGACCCTCACCGCGCAACTGGTACAGCGGGCATCTTCGGCGCCATAAAAACAAAAGGGCGCGCCTCATGGCACGCCCCTCTATAAAAAGCCCTTTGCCTTAACGCGATTTAGCCGACACCGTGAAGGTGTTGAAGGAGTGTGCTGGCAGGGTGATGGACTGCGATTCGCGCCCGTCGATGTTCAAGGAGACAGGTAAATCGGTATTGGCGGAGTTGCCGACCACGACCACAACTTCTCCATTGGGATTGACAAACGCGACACGGTCGCCCCAGAAACTCTGGGTATCAAGCACATGGGCACCGGGCTGCACAAAGTACGAAAAGTGCTTGTAACCATAATAGTAGGGCGTATAGATGATTTTTTTAGTGCGCGTATCGACCACAATCGGCGAACACTGCGCCCAGCCTCCGGTGCTGAGTCCGGTTTCATCGAGAACGAGATTCCAAATCATGTTGGAGTTGGCGCCCGCCCCAAACCACTTTTTGGCGAGTTGATACTGATACTCCGCGAAGCCCCAATCGTTGCTGTTGGTGTTTCCGCATTCGGCTTCGGTTTGCATCAGTTTGATGTCGGGATACAGAAAGCGAGTTTCGGCCATCGTGCTATCGGCGGCCCACTGACAGCCGACGCCGCTCACATACTGGCGCACCTTCGGGTCTTGCATGGATGGCCCGACCCAGTAAGCGTAGCCGCCTCGGTTCGATTCGTTGAAAGTACCGAGGAAAATGCCCGACTTAATGCCCTCTTTTTTGAGCTGCGGCCCCAGATGGTAGCCGACGAACTTGGCGAACTGCTCGCCCGTCCATAAACAGGAGGTGTAGTTGGTCGCCATGTTAGGCTCGTTCTGCGGCATCACCATGCCGATGTTAATGCCCTCCTTCTTATAAGCCTGAATGTAGCGCGCAAAGTACAGCGCGAGCGCATCCAGAGTTTTGGGGTCGTCTTTGATTTTGCCCGCCACGAGGCTGTTGTTGTCCTTCATCCACGAGGGAGGCGACCAGGGCACAGCCCACATTTTCATGTCGGGGCGAATGGCAAGAGCAGCCTTGATATAGGGAATGAGGCGCTGCTTATCGCGCTCGATGCTGAAATCCTTCATCGAGTAATCGCCCGCCGTTTCGTTCAGCGAATAAAGCGTGGTTGCGTAATCGCTGGCTCCGATAGGGGTACGCCCGTAGTTCAGTTTCAGCCCCGTCTTCGAGTCGAACAGGCTGCGCATTAGCTCTTCACGCTGCGCCGGAGCAAGCGCTTCCATCGCTTTTTGGCCACGCTCATTGAAACATCCGCCCCAGCCATCGACAACCTGTTGCTGACGCTTCGAGTTGACCAGTATCACGGTTCGAGACGCCGGGGGAACGGGGGTGTAGTCGTTCAAAACCACATCGGGCTTATCTATCCAGGGACGCTGCACAGTCGAGGATTTCCAGTGCAATGTCGCGCGCCCCGTCTGGGTCATGGGTGCCGTCACCACCTGAGCCTGACAACTGGAAACAATGCCGATGCTAACAAACACCGAAGCCACAGAAAGATGGGCACGTGAGTAAGACATGAATATATGAAAACAAATTCTATTCCGAGGGGGTTACAGTAACCAAAGACAAGTTTTTTACACCACAGTTGCGCGGGTGCCTTCAGCCCACCGACCTCACAGTTTGCCCCCACCTCCAACTTCCAAGCGCTCTCAGTATCGAATATATTAACACTAAAGCGCTTTAGTGTTAATATATAAAGAACTACCTTTCGATTTCATCACACCCAATTCATGCAGAAAATTTTGTATTTAGGCGCATTATTATTGGCGGCTTCACTTGCGCGCGCCGATGAACTCAGCGATGCCTTCCGCACTCCTCCCAACGAAGCCAAACCGCGCGTGCTATGGATGTGGATGGGCAGCAATGTCAGCAAAGCTGGCATCAAGCGCGATTTAGTAGCACTCAAGGAGGCTGGATACAGCGGCACAACATTGTTCAGCCTCGCCGATACCACCTCGCCGTGGGCCGGACGCATTGCCAACAGCCCAACGCCCGACGTGGTCGCCTTCAGCAAGCCGTGGTGGGATTTGGTGCGCTATGCCACCAGCGAGTCACGCCGACTCGGCCTCGATTTCGGCATCCACAACTGCGCGGGCTACGAATCGAGCGGTGGCCCGTGGATAACCCCCGAACTCTCGATGCAACAGGTGGTATGGTCGCAGAAGAACATCACTGGCCCGCTCAAATTCGCGGGGCCGCTGGAGCGACCGCAGCCCGATTTACGCGCCCCCGGTTTTCCGGTCTACAATGGCAGCAACGACAAAGTCGAAAACCCCGAAATTCCGGCAAGGCGCAGCTTTTTCCGCGACATCGTGGTGCTGGCGATGCCCGCGCAAGGTATAGTAGCCCCGGAACAAATCATCGACTTAAGCAGCAATTTGAAGGCGGATGGCACATTGGAGTGGGATGCCCCGGCTGGCGAGTGGGCCATCTATCGCTTCGGCGCCACCACCACGGGCGCCCTGCTCCAACCCGCGCAATGGGAGGCCATCGGATTGGAGTGCGACAAAATGAGCGCGCAAGCCGTCGCTTTTCACGTGAATCACGTCATAGCCGATGCCCGAAAACACATGGGCAACTTGGTGGGGCATGGCTTGAACTATTTGCATTTCGACTCCTATGAGGCGGGCGAACCCAGTTGGACGCCGAAGATGCGCGAGGAATTTCGGGCGCGGCACGGTTACGAATTGACGCAGTTCCTGCCGACAATGGCGAATCGCATAGTCGGCAACGCTGAACGCACCCAGAAATTCCGCGACGATTTCAAGTTGACGGTGCGCGACCTGTACCGCGACAACTACTTTCCCACCATCAAATCGACGCTGCACGCGGCAGGCCTAGAATTTATGTGCGAACCGTATGGCGGGCCGTGGGATCCCGCCGAAGTGGTGCCACAAGTTGACCGCATCGTCACCGAGTTTTGGACGAACGATGGCAACTACTCGCCCTACGAACTAGCCCCCACCGTCGCCGCCGTTCGCAAAGCGGGCCGCAACCTCATCGAAGCCGAAGCCTTTACTGGCCAGCCACGTGATAGCCAATGGACGGAGACTCCCAACTGGCTCAAACCGATTGGTGACACGGCGTTTTGCGAGGGCGTCAACCGCATGATCTTGCATCGCTTCCCGCATCAGCCCTTCGACGACAAATATCAGCCCGGAGTAGCGATGGGCCAGTGGGGCACCCATTTCGAGCGCACCCAGACGTGGTGGGAACCGGGCAAGGCGTGGGTCAAATATCTGAGCCGCTGTCAGGCGCTTTTGCAGTGGGGCGATTTCGTCCCTGCTGCGGGCAACAACGCCCTACCCGACTTTTCGGCCCAATCAATCGAGAACGGCATCGCACTGCGCTCAATCCACCGTCGTCGGAGCCAAAACCAAAGCCAACAGGAGCTTTATTTCGTCGCCAACATCTCGCGCCAAAAGGGGGCGGCACAGTGCGCCTTCGCGGTAGGTGGGCGCCAACCCGAACTGTGGAACCCGGTGACGGGAACGATGCGAATGCTGACCGACTACCGCATCGAGAACGGCCAAACCATCGTGCCACTCCGCTTCGATGCGGCGCAAAGTTTCTTCGTGGTATTCCGCAAGCCCATAACGACCAAAACGCAGTCCTCCAACACGAGCCGTGCCAATTTCCCAACTCTCAAACCCATTCAACAGTTGAATGGAGCCTGGCAAGTGAGCTTCGATACTCGTTGGGGTGGGCCAACTCAGCCAGTCACATTCACCAAACTCGAAGATTGGACAGCGCACCCCGAAAACGGCATCAAATACTTCAGTGGCACCGCCACCTACCGCCAGAGTTTCGATTTCAACAGCAGCTTGAAGTCACCACTATTTTTGGATTTGGGCAAGGTGCGCGAACTGGCGAGAGTCAAACTCAATGGACGCGATTTGGGCGTGGTGTGGTGCGCGCCGTGGGGCGTCGAAGTGCCCGCAGGTCTGCTGAAAGCCACACATAACACGCTCGAAATTGCCGTCACCAACGTATGGGCCAATCGCCTCATCGGCGATGAGCAATACCCCGCCGACATGGAATGGAACAAAGGATTTCAAGGCTTCGGTGGCCCTCTGAAAGCCTTCCCCGACTGGTTCGTGAAAAACCAACCGCGCCCCTCGCAGCAACGCTACACCTTCAGCACCTGGAACTACTTCACCAAAAGTTCTCCGTTGGTTTCCTCCGGTCTGTTAGGCCCAGTCACCCTACAAGCGCAAAGCTGGCAACTCGCCTAGCAAATGACAGAAAGACGATGGCCCCCTCAATTTGACATCCTGAAGGTAGCGGATTCGTTACACCAGAGTTCTTATGGAGTGGAAAACGGATTGGCTCTTTCAATTGATAGTGCGCGATGTCGAGAAAATTTGGCAACAGGCTCTCGAAGAAAGCACCCGTTCTACAACTAGTCTTGCACCCGACTATCTTCTGCTCTGTCAATACGCCGATGTCCTAGTGCAACCTTATAGCGAGATTGCTCCAGAGGTCGATGACCGTTCATTATTAAATGCATCCCTTGTCAGCCCTCTAATCAAGCAGTGGAAATTCGACCAATCAGGTGTAACTATCCACAACGAATCACATCCTGATTCCCGAAAACGCAACCCTGTGCGAGGAATGTTTTATCAGGAGGGCGTATTCAATTTTGGCTTCACTCCTGACCGAAAGTTGCTGTACACCTCCTACACATTAGGACCACGCTATGGGAGAGGCCAAGTCTTCAAAGTCCAAGGCCAAGGCCAAGGTCGCGGAGGCCGTCTAGAATTGCACAGCGGCTTCAGAATGTGGATGTCTTAATTTCGCCTCAGCCAACGAACCCAACAATTTTAGAGGGCGAGGAGGGCTTCGGGAATGCCCTTGAGACGCGATGTATGAAGCCCCGAAAAACAAAAACTTGCCATGTATTTGAACATGGCAAGTTGAGTTTGTAATTCCTACTGTTCAACAGCAGAGGCTTATTGTGGCAGGTCGCCAGCGGTGTTGATCCAGGTTCCGGTGTTGGTGAAAGGATGGCCATGCTGACCAGCGGCAGAACCGCAAGGCGAGCCGCCGCAATCCAATGGACGCTGGCTCTGGCGATTCATGCGGAAAGCTTTAACGTGACCATCAACGTAGAGAATTACGTCGGTGCCTAGGTGGCGACCATCATTGGTGGCAGGCGCTGGCAGGTCATTGAAGTTTCTGCCGCCATCGGAAGCGCTTTGGTCGGTGTGCGACATCTGCGCGAAACGGTTCCAGTTGGCACGGTCGAGAACGTTGGTGCCATCGAATCCAATGCGGTCAATGAGGTTCACGGTCAGTGTGGGGTAATTCAACTGAGCGAGGGAAACGCCGTTCACATAAACGGCCTGGCTATAGGAACGCCTGACGTTGCCCACGTTGCCGCCCAAATCGACCATAGGAGTGGCACTATCGCTGGGGCAGGTCAAAATTTGGTAGCTCTTCAGATAGGGCTGAAGCAACAAATCCCATGTCATGATGGGGCCACCTGGATAGAGGGTATAGGTGCTGCCACCAGTTTGCGAGATGGTGTAGCGCTCGTCGTAATCCTGTGTATATTGAGCGTAGCCAAGGCCAATCTGCTTCATGTTGCTCTGACAGGAGGCACGACGGGCATTTTCACGGGCGCGGGCGAACACAGGGAAGAGGATGGCAGCCAAGATTGCTATGATAGCAATCACAACTAAGAGTTCTATCAGGGTAAACGCAGAATTCTTCTTGTGGTTGTGTTGTGAGATGCGCAAAGCGTTATATAAGGACATAAGTTTCGCTCTTAAAAATTGAGGTTTGATTAATGCTGTATCCTTTCAATTAAACCATTAATCGAAAAGATAGGGAATTATACCCATCGGCATCACATCTTAAACACGATTTAGGGGAAAATCGAAATTTTTTCCCAAATTGCCGATCTTACGCGAGAAATCCTCTTTCCTCTTTGAAGACGCAACCCTTTATGGAATCCGAGCAGCAGCCTCTCTGTATTTCGGCCTCACGATAATTCAGACACTCTTTGCTTTTTTATTGATGCATTGATCTTTCCATCACAGGAATTGGCGTCTGTTTCGCTATGAGTAGGGCCTCCCGCTCGGTTGCGTTGGCTTGAATCAGAGCGAAATGGGACGGGGAGCAAAAAAGTTCATAGCAATGGAATATTTCAGGAGCAAATCACACTCGCCAGTAGTGGTGGCATTAATAGTTGCGGCACTCATGGCTTCACAACAGGCGACGCTATCTCCGCGCGCATCGGCAGCACCGAAAGTGAAAGTAGCCCCCCGGCGAATGGCTCCTGTCCCCCCAATGGGTTGGAATAGCTTTGTTAGCTTCGGCGACAGCGTCACCGAAGAGGAAGTGCTGGCAAACGCGCAATACATGAAAGATAATCTGGCCAAGTACGGCTGGAAATATGTCGTCGTCGATTACCGCTGGTACGATGCCGGAGCCAAGGGCAACACCGCTGTAGGTCGGGCGGGCGCCAAATTAAGCGCCGATTGGTATGGTCGGCTAACGCCCGCCGTACAGCGCTTTCCCTCGGCCAAAAACAACGCGGGCTTCAAACCGTTGGCCGATAAGATACATGGTATGGGCCTCAAGTTCGGCATCCATATTATGCGCGGCATCCCGCGTCAGGCCGTCAAGGCCAATCACCCCATCGAAAGCAGTTCTTATTCGGCGGTCAATGCGGCGGATACAAGCAGCACCTGTTCGTGGTGCCCCGATATGTATGGCGTGAAGGCCAATACTTCGGCGGCTCAGGCGTGGTACGACTCACTTTTCCGCCAGTACGCCGCGTGGGGCGTTGACTTTGTTAAAGTCGACGACCTCTCCAAGCCCTATTCGGGTGCCGATATTAGCGCCATCCGACGGGCAATCGACAAATGCGGGCGCCCGATGGTATTCTCGGTTTCGCCGGGGCCAACCCCGGTTCGCCACACCAGACAACTGCAAAACACGGTGGACATGTGGCGCATCTCAGGCGATTTCTGGGACAAGTGGAACAAGCTCAGCAGCCAGTTCGACCTCATGGCGCGTTGGCAAGGTCGCGGCGGTGGCGGTCACTGGCCCGACCCCGACTTCCTGCCACTGGGCATCATCGGCCACCGCGCCAGTAGCGGCAAAAAGTCGTGGTCAACCCACCTCACGAAGAACGAGCAAGTCACCATGATGTCATTTTGGGCAATCGCGCCGGGGCCACTGTTTCTGGGTTCCAACCTCCCCGAAAACGACGACTGGACGCTTTCGCTGATGACCAACAAAGAAGTGTTGGACGTGAATCAGGATGTTGGCGCCCGTCAGGCGAAGCGAGCCATGTACTCGAAGGCCAAGGGTCACGAGGCATGGGTCAAACCGCTGGCCGATGGCACCAAAGCCCTCGCGATTTTCAACCGCAGCAACCAGGATGGCCCCGTGTCAGTATCGCTGGACGATTGCGGCCTACCCGGCAAATATCAAGCACGCAACCTGTGGCAACACACCGACCTCGGCACAATGGAAGACACAATTTCCCCAACCATCCCCAAACACGGCTCACTACTACTGCAACTGACACCAATGAACTGAAGCACTACGCTTGCTATCGCGTGTTGATGGTCGGCCTGTAAACGCCGACCATCCCCCCTCACTTCTTCCGAATGACCAGCACAAGGCCGGGTTCGGATTTATCGCCGGGCGTTGCGGCGCTCAGGCCGATGCGGTCAATCACGGCCCCTGGAATCGTGACCTGATTGCCCGAAATGCGAACCAGTCGAGTGATGTCTTGAGGGTTGTCGCCAGCGAGGTCTTGCGCGATGACTTTGTGCTTGGCTATGGAGCTATCAAAAACCAGATTCAAAGAATGATAGCGGCCAAAGATGCCAATCGGGCCAGAATTTTGTCCGACTTGCAGGGCGACATCGGCCACTTCGCCGGTAATCCACTGGCGCTCCGTTGCGCTTGGGCACAGCGTTCGTCCCAGAGTCGCCACGCTCACAGCCCCATTAGGATTACGCGAAGCCAGCACGAATGGCTTAACAGTCCCAGTAGCCACAGTGACCGAAGGCATAGCAAGCCCGCGTGTTACAGCCGCCGGAGCGCTCTCCGAAACCTGTTGACCAGCACCGACACGCCATGACTCGTCTTTCTGAAACATCCAGTTATCCGTCAACTGTTCGGGAGAAATCGCGGCTGGGTTAGCACCCACTGCGAACGCGGGCGCAATCCGATGCCAGCGCACAGCGCGCACGACTTCATCGGTGCAATTCTTGAGATCGCGAGTTACCGGAGGGAATACAAAGTCCTGACGCCCACTCGGCAAACTGCCGACGAAACTATGCCTCATCACGCCATAGCAGCATCCGAGCGCCGCCCCTAAATACACCTCGTCCTCGCAGTTGATAAGCCCTTTGGCTGGTGGCTCCGCTTTGTATTGCAATTGGGTCACGACCCTGCCGAGCGTTTGTGGCACCGAAAGCAGCGCATCGACATCGTAGGTTCGGAAAGTGTCTCCCCATGTTATGGCGTGGGGCACCATCGCCGTTTCGATGGTCAGATCGGGGGCAGTCAGGCGGCCTAGCTCCGTCAAATGACGCCGCCAGTTTTCGTCCCTGTCGCTATTGCCGTAATCTACTTTCCAATAGGGCACCCCGCTGGCTTGCATCCATCGCATTCGCTCCGTCCAGAAGTCATCTGTCTTCGGGTCGGCCCTCATCCATAAACCGAGTCCACGCCAACCGCTTTTCTTCACGGCATCAGAAAATTTTTTAAAGCTTTCCGTCTGGTTTTCAGTGGCATACGAGGGAAACCTACCGGGAACAACCATAACCTCCTGCTTCGGCAAGTCCCACCCTTCGTCCAACAAAAAGTAAAGGTCTTGTCGAACCGTGGCGTACTGCCCAAGCCAGTTTTCATGAGGCCCCTGCCCGAACAGCTGTTTTTCTCCGATGGCGTCCTTCTGTAAAGGCGTGGTCGCGTAACTCGAATAGTAGCCCTGAAGATTCCAGGTGCAAAAATAATCGGGCGATGTGTTCGCGGTTGCAGGGATAAGGCTTTGTAATGTGGGCGCTGCCTGAACATCAGGCGCAAGACCGAGACTGGCGACAAGCATAATGACAATGAGGTTACTCTGAGCGGAAGTCAAATTCATTCTATCCCTATCCCCCAAAAATCTCTGGGAGTTAAATGCGCCCAGTATGACCGTTGCATTTACAACCTTTTGCCTTCGCCCAAATATTCCACACAGCTCATCGCCTCTATCTCAACTCAACCACACCCAAAACCTGAATAGTCCCGTTCAATCGGCGCCGGAAACAGTGGTTTCCATCGACCAGACCTCGACCTGTTTTTTATTGGGGTCAATCGAGCGGGCCACGCCTCTAACCTCGATACTGCGGGCCTCTTCGCCATAGGCGGCCAACTTATTGACATCCTTTTCTTGCAGAAACACAAGGGCGCTGGCGTCAGCCGAATTGGCGATTTGCACACGGATTGGATTTCCCTTCAAAATCGCGAAACCCTTCAGCAAAACCTGTTGGCCGTTGTAGGTATAAACAGGCTTCCCTTTCTCCAGGTCAGCGAGAAGGTTTGCCCACACAGCCTCTACATCGGTGCGATCATGGAATTTGTCCTGAAGTTGCGCAATGAGAGAATCCCTCTCTATCTGTCTCACTTCAGCCAACGATAGCCCCAAGCCAGTCAACGCCCCGGAGGCAATGCGCCTGACGGAAAAATCATCCCCGGCCCAACACAGCTTCCGTCCCTTCTTTCGAACTGATCGGAAAGCGCCTGTTTGAACGGCCCCACCAATCTCTTGTCCTTTAACCGACTCAATTCAAGTGCGGCACACACTCGCACCGCTGGCAACTTGGCCCTGAGCATAAGTTGCCCCGCTTGCCAAATCGAGTCGTTATCTCCCATAGCAGCGAGAGTGACCACTAACATCTGCAGGTATTCGCCCTTAGCACCGCCAAGTTCCTGCCGCACCTGCGTCTCGCCAGTTGTACCAGCCGACTTCAAAGTCGCGATGCACTGCATACGCTTCAGTTCGGTTTCTGAACAGTAAGAAATCCACTGCGCATCATTCGAGACTTTTGGGTTATCGCACTCGCTCTTCAGACGATTAAGAATGCCACCAATGTCTCCAACTGCCCGCGTCGGAGGCTCTGCCGACCACGACACACATTGCAACATCAACAAAGAAGAGAACAAGAATAATCGCGGCTTCATAAACATCTCCAACTAATAGACGTCTTTCATAAGTCGTAATCTGCTAAAGATGCGAAAAGAAGGAGTGTCTCGTCTGCGTGAGTGGGAGTTTGTGCGTTTAGTGGGTGTGAGTCGTGAGGTGTATGAGGCGAT
>SDZD01000087.1 GCA_004172935.1 bacterium
CATGTTCCGCGCAGTCCTCGACACCTCGCCGCTCGAAATCCAAACCAGCGCCCGCATCCGCCGCGCCCAGGAACTGCTCCGCTACGGCGAACTCAGCACCCGCGAAGTCGCCGCCCGCTGTGGCTTCGATGACCCCTCCCACTTCTCCCGCGTCTTCAAACGCCAAACCAACCTTTCCCCCCGCGAATGGTTAGCCGTTGCCCGCTTAATACCCTAAGCGCTCGCGAAGTTTGGGGCCAATATGGGGATGGGCCAGAAAAAATTGTTTCCAATGTTTTACAGTGGCCTGATGCAGCATTTGTTCCTGATGCAGCATTTGTTCTTCTTGAAACGAGCCTAGTCGATCTCCTGCCACTATTCCCCCTGTACTGTCATCCAAGTTAATTTGAAACTGAGATTCGAATTCTCCTCTACTTTTACGGTCTGCATAATGGAAATGAACCGTAATCACCCCATTTTTACCTGGTCTTAATGGCGTTGATTTCTCGGTTTTTCGTGATAAGTAGAAATTCTTAATCAGTAGATCCAAATCGTTTTTTGAAAGAGCAGCTATGTAATATCTGCCTTCATTTCGGTTGCGAGAGGGGGAATAATGGGTGAATTCTCCATCAGAGGCTTTCGATAGGAATGCACGCATTTCCAAATCCCCTTTAGTCGGTGTTGGATGTTCCGCCCGCCACTTTACACCCCATGCCGATGCGAAGAGAAATAGCGGTAATATCAACCAAACGGCTTTCCGTTTCATGCTCGCAGTCTATGTCCCATAGAAAACCCAGATAACAGCGCTTATGTCGCATACCTGAAATATTTCCTCCTTCGATACATACATTAGGACAACGCTGAAAAAAATCGGTCAATCCAGAAGCTGCATCGGAAATATCCCATTTCATCGCCCCACCCCTATTGGTTAATCGAAAGCAAAAAGCCACAACTAGAAGTAACAAGGCGCCGGAAAAGTCCGGCTTTCGCTATGACTACCACTTCAATCTTGTCGCCCGAACAACTCAGCTTCTGGGAAGAGAACGGCTTCTTGCTGGTATCCGGCATCTTCGACGCCGATGAAGTCGCCCGCATCCGCGACCACTTCATGGCTATCCAACGCGAGGCTCAAAACCCCGATTCACCGATTCGCCAGAAATACGCCCCGCTTTCTCACGAACAGGCGAACGGCGACATCCTCAAGGAATTCCCGCGCGTCATGCATCCCCACAAGTGGGACGAACTTTCCATGCGTCAGATGCTCGATAGTCGTCTCGAAAACGTCCTCCGCGATCTTTTCGGCGAAGACCCCCTGGCCGCCCAGAGCATGTTCTACTTCAAGCCAATGGGCGCTCGCGGTCAGGCTCTCCACCAGGACAACTTCTATCTCAACGTCAAGCCGGGAACCTGCATCGCCGCATGGCTCGCCATTGACGACGCTGACGAAGAAAACGGTGGCATGAGCGTCGTCCCCGGCAGCCACAAACTCGGCGTACAATGCCCCGGCATGGCCGACATGACGCAAAGCTTTACCACCGAACAGGTTGCCGTCCCCGAAGGCCACGAAGCTGTCCCCGCCCGCATGAAAGCGGGCGATGTGCTGTTCTTCAACGGCTCCATGATTCACGGTTCCACCCCCAACATCTCTACAGACCGCTTCCGCCGCGCCTTCATCTGCCACTATGTCGGCAACTCGACGGTCGGCATGAACGGGGGTTATTACCCACTAACCACCTTCGATGGCCAAACCATAACCCGCGAATGGGTTCAAGGCCAACTCAACACCTGCGGCGCTGAAGACTGGGCCACCTACACCAGATTGAAAGCCGACTGGGAGCGCGATCATCAAGCCGCCTCCGGCGCTGGCGTCCACTAAAACAACCAAACATAAAACCAATAGGGCCGCGAGAGAAACCTCTCGCGGCCCTATCATTTTCGGAGCGCCAAATTGTAGAGACGTGCCTCGGCGCGTCTTAAATTAGCACCTGCACCAAATTCCCTCAAAATTACGAGCAACAGCCGCGCCTTCGGTGAGTGGTCCCCATGTGGGAAGGTTAGGAGGGGTTAAGGGGGCGCGTAGGCGAACAGCTGCCCTCTTTATGGACTTGTAGCCCCCAAATTTATTAGGGGAACAGGGGCCAATCTCCTTTCCCTGCCCCAATTCCACCTGTCAATCTGTGAATCTCTGAAGCCTTCTACCAACTAAGCCCACATACAGATTCCCTTAAACAAAACACAACATGTTCTTAAACAAACTCCCACATCATATTGATGATTATTTAATTCGGAACGAAAATGTCTCATCAAATTTCCATGCAGCGCAAGAATGCGTTCACTCTTATAGAACTCTTAGTAGTTATCGCTATCATCGCGATTTTGGCTGCCATCCTGTTCCCTGTCTTTGCACGCGCTCGTGAAAAGGCTCGTCAGGCCAGCTGCCAGAGCAACTTGAAGCAGTTCATGCTTGCCATTACTCAATACACGCAGGATTACGACGAGAAGTTGCCTCTCTCCATCAGCGGTAACGATCAAGTCGGCCCCGCGATGGTCGGCGTTGGTGGCATCACCCAGCAGTTCAGCGTGGCCTATTTCCTTCAGCCCTACGTCAAGAGCCAGCAGGTCTTCCAGTGCCCCGATGACAACGGCTTCAACGGTGGCACACCGAAAGCTGGCGGTCAGACCATCCCCGGCGGCGCCAGAGTCTGGGAAGCCTACGGAACCTCCTATAAGTTCACCAAAGAGAACCTGTCGATGGCGCCTTCAACAAGCACATTTGCGGCTCCCTATAAATACAACACAGCCAAAAGCCCAGATGGCTTGCTTGGCCCTCCCGGCGGTCCTTTCAATCAGCAGCCGCCTTACCCCATGTCAGTCGCCTTCTTCGCGCGTCCCGCAGAAACCCGCATGATGCGTTGTTTCGTTGCACCTTGGGAAGCACCTATTGCAAGCGGCAAAGAAAATGTCTTCCACGATTCCGCCAACATCATCGCTTTCGTTGATGGACACGTGAAGACTGTCATCTCCAAGCAGCAATACGATTCCTATTGCGATGGTCCCACCGCTTCGCCAGCCCGCGCCAACGACCCCAGCGGCAACTTCGCTGCGTCCTTCGGCGATGGCTCCTGCAACACGTCGGGCCTTGAGCGCTCCAGCCGCTAAAAACAGCTTCTAACCAACCAACAAAGCCCGGATGCCAAAACATCCGGGCTTTCTACTGCCTGATACAGTCCGTCTGCCATGAATTATTTCGTAAAACCATCTCATCGGTTTCTAGTTCCCTGCGCCCTGTCGTTGCTTGGTCTTGCTCCCGCGACGCACGCTCAAACCAAAATATCCAAAAAAGCCACTGAACACGTCGTCATGATCGTGTGGGATGGCTTGCGCCCCGATAGCGTTACCCGCCAGAACACGCCCACCCTGTTCCAGTTAGCCCACGAGGGCGTCACCTTCTCCCGTCACCATTCGGTCTATCCCACCTCCACCGAAGTCAACGGCACCGCTCTGGCGACCGGAATGATTCCGGCTCGTGGTGGCATCATCGGCAACAAGGAATATCGACCTGAAATCGACCCGCTCAAACCAGTGGCGATGGAAGAACTCAAAGTCGTCCGTAAAGGCGACGCCAACGGCAACTATCTCTCTTCGGCCACTGTCGCCGAAATTGTGCAGAAAGCCGGGGGACGCACCTCTGTCGCCGGAACGAAGCCCGTTGCCCTTCTCGCCGACCGCTCCGAAGAGCGCACATCGCCCGCCGCTCAATCTTCCACCGACATCTTTGAAGGCGAAACCGCCCCCGCCAGCGCCCATAGCGCTGTCATCGAATCCCACGGCGAGTTCCCCGCAAAGGTCGAATACCCCAACACCAAACAGGATTCGTGGACGACCAGCGCACTCACACAAACCCTGTGGAAAACCGATGTGCCCAAGTTCTCGGTTCTCTGGCTCAGCGATGTCGACTACAGCCAGCACGAAACCGCTCCCGGCGCTCCCATCGCACTCGCGGCCCTCAAAAGCTGCGATGCCCAACTTGCCACAGTCCTCAGCGCTCTTCAGGCCAAAGGCGTCCGTGACACCACTTCTGTTTTCGTGGTTTCCGATCACGGCTTCTCCACCATTGGCCGTGCCATCGACATCGAAACCCAGCTGAAAGCTGCGGGCTTCGCCGCCTACTCCAAACTACAGGAGCCTCTAAAGCAGGGCGAAATCCTCATCAATGGTCTGGGCGGCAGTGTCTACTTCTATGTTGGCGGACATGATGAAGCCGTCACCCGTCGTTTAGTCGAGTTCCTGCAATCCAGCGATTATTGCGGTGTCCTCATGACCCGTAAGCCCGCTCCCGGCACATTCGATCTCGACAAAGTCGGCATCAACTCCAACGCTGCCCCCGATGTGGCCATGTCTTTCCGCTGGGATAGCAAGCCCAACTCTTTCGGTATCAAGGGAAACATCACCGCCGATTTCAAACGCAAGGTCGGGCAGGGGAGCCACGCCAGCCTCAGCCCCTTCGACTTGCACAACACCCTCATCGCCAACGGCCCCGACTTCAAACGCGGCTTCACCGACAAAACCCCATCAGGCAACCTCGACGTAGCTCCTACAATACTCCATCTGCTCGGCCTAACTGCTCCCACTCCGATGAGTGGCCGCGTGTTAAGTGAAGCCCTCCGCAAGCCCGAAACCAAACCCGCCAAAGTCACATCCGGCAAGTGGGAAGCCCAGACCACCATCCAGGGCCACTCCTACAAACAGTACATCAACTGGAAAAAAGTAGGCGAAACCACCTACTTCGACGAAGGCAATAGCACCACCAAATAAAAATAAATAACGATAACGAGAGGGGCTAGTGGCGCAGGTCACTAGCCCCTCTCGTTATGCAGTGAGAAATACCTGTAGGGGCTTAAAGCAACCATCAAATGAAGTGATAGGTTAAGTGCAGGTATCCCAGCGTCGTCATCCTGAGCCAGCGAAGGATGTAGCCCCCAGTTCAGATTTTCTAGCGCGGCATGTACTATCACTTCATTTGCAAACCTCTCTATGGTAATTAGTCCCTCTTGCTAAAAACAGCATTTTTGTCTATACTGACGATGATGAAATCAAAGTAGGCATTTCATCCCCACCCCTCAAACCGTTGTGTCTATCTCATCCCTCTCTGCGCCTCCGCGATTTATTCCCTTCTTAAACCTCTCTGTGCCTCCGTGTCTCTCCGGTGAATTGAATAAAGTTTGATTAATCAATCTTTGCCCCTATTTTACGCTCAAATCTCAGACAGTTCCCTCATTTAATCAATTTTTTTGGCCCCAAAACATTGATTAAAACACCAAAAAGATTGATTAACACCTGAAATAAATTGATTTCGCGGATTATTCAATTCCTTCAACTTGCATTAAAAGACTGTTAATGTTGCCATGCTTCTCAATTGCTTTCCAAAGGGACATGGCGCCCCTGCCATACTCTGCTGTTCATGCGCGCGACTTCGCTATTTTTATTCTCTCTCGCGCTCGCGGCTCGCAGTTTTGCCGCGACGCAACCCCAGAAAACCACGCCGCTCGAATCGAAACCTGAGTCTCAACAGCTGGTGTCGCAGCTTTTGCGTGAAGGCAAAATTATGCGTTCCAGCGAAGCCAGGCGCGGCCAACGAGGCTACGCGCTGAGCGTCTTTCAGGGCACCAAAATCGAGCGCTTTAACATCGAAGTGCTGGGCACCCTCGAACGGGTTCAAAGCGGCGGCGACCTCGTCATGATCCGCGTTCTCGACGGCCCCGTCGTCGAGCGCAATTCAGGCATCATCCAGGGCATGAGCGGTTCCCCCGTCTACATCAACGGCAAGCTGCTTGGCGCCATCGCTATCGGTTTCGGCTTCCCCAAAGAACCCATCGGCGGAGTCACCCCCATCACCCAGATGATCGAGGGCGCCCTGCCAGCCGATACCGCCCCCCGCCCCAATCCCGATCTTAAAACCACCACCGCCAATCCTGCGACCCTCAAGCCGGCTATGGCGGGTTCTATCTATAAAACCAAAACCCCAATCACCATTGCAGGCCGCAAAATTAGCCGCGTCGAAGTGACGCGCAACCCCCGTTTAGCGGCTCTCGATGGCTCTACCATGCGGATGCGCCCCTGCACCAACTACGTGTTGCTGTCAGGCGTCGCCCCGCGCAACTTTGCTTCATGGCAAAAGATGTTTGCCCCTTACGATGTCACCCCCGTTCTCGGCGGCGGTGCCATGCGTTCCGGCACTCGTCAGGTCTTTGGTCCATCTTCGCGTAAAACCGGCGTGGTTGCCTCGTTGGCCCCCGGTGCTGGCATCGGTGTTCAACTCGCATCCGGCGACATCGACGTTTCCGGCGTCGGCACCGTCACCTATCGTCTGGGGCCACGAGTCTTGGCTTTCGGCCACCCCATGTTCGGTCTGGGTGCCGTCTCCATGCCGATGACGACGGCCTACGTCCACGACATTTTTCCCTCCTACGACACCAGCTTTAAGTTGGCTTCCCCTATCGCCCCAGTCGGCGAACTCCAGCAGGACACCGCCTTCGCCATCGGCGGAACTGTGGGCCGCAAGGCACAAACCATTCCCATGACGATTCGCGTGCGTGACGACCTCAAGCACATCAACCGTCTCTTCAAAATCAACCTCATCCAGGACCCGATGTTTACCCCCCAACTCGCTACTCAGGTTGCCACCGAAGCAGTGCAGGGCGAACTGGGGCTTGATGCGGGCAAAACTGTGCGTACTTCGCTCACCATGCGTTTGCGTGGTCTGCCCCCCATCATCCGCTCCAACATCACTTACTCCGATGACCCGGTGTTTGGTGCTGCTCTCGCCGAATTCTCCGAAGCGCTCAACCTCAGTCAGCAGAACCCCTTCGGAAAAGCCGCATTGCAAAGTGTCGACATCGAAGCCGAAGTTGTACCCGGCCACAAAACCGCCACCATTCGCCGCCTTCTCGCCGACCGCAACCGCGTCAAAGCAGGCGAGACCATCAATCTATCTGTCGCGCTTCAGCCTTTCAATCAGCCCGACACCCTCGTCACCAAAACCTTCGCCGTTCAAGTTCCCGCCGATGCTCCCGACGGTATGCTTCGCATCGTTGTCTCGCCCGCTGACCTCTTCTGGTCGGCTCGTGGGCGCGTTGGCGGTGCCCCACCACGTCCCGGCAACCTGAAGGAACTCGTCACTGCCTATGAGCGCATCGGGCGCACCGACGATTTGCTGTTGCAAGTCTCTACACCTCGCCGCTTTTTGCTCATCGACCGTAAGCGCGTCGACAACCCGCCCGCTTCGTGGAATCGCCTTATTGGTGGCCAATCGGCGTCTTCCATCGGCTCTTTCAACGAAACCCTCGAAGCCCACCAACAAACCGAGTACGTGTTGGACGGCATCGAAACACTGAACCTGACCGTCGATTCCACGCGCCACTCTGCTCGCGAAGCTCCCGACGCCGCGACTGAAGCGGCGGCGAGTGCCACTACCGCCGATGGCGAAACACTTCCCGCTGCCGATGGAGCCACTCCCGAAGCCACCGATGTTTCCTACCGCTACGGTGCGGGAGCGCGCGATTTCTCTACCTTCCAGCCGCGTTGGCCCCGCCTCATGTTCGGCATTTCAGGTATCAATGCTCTGAATTTGCAGACCCTGCCCCGCGTCAAAGGCCGCAAGGTCGAAAAAGCTGCCGAGGTTGTGCCTACCGCGACTCCAGCCCCGACACCAACTGCTACCCCCGACGCAAGCGCCATCAACATCGCTCGCCCTGCGGGTAAGTGGGTACAGAATACCGCCACCGACTTCGCGCGCGGCGAATTTTCCGGTTCTCTCGTGCGCTCCGATGGCACCCTTGTCGTCGGGCCTAGCTCCAAACTCATAGCCTCCACTCCCGAAGCTGTGGCATGGAGCGTTGCAGGTGCCTCCGACGGAACGACCTACATCGGTACTGGTAACAACGCCCGTCTCTTCAAGGTTCAGAACGGCGTTTCGCGCGTCCTCTACGAAGGCCCCGAAGTCGCGGTTACAGCCCTTGTCTGCGACGCCCAGAACAACTTGTACGCTGGCGTTTCGCCTGGTGGCCGCGTCTACCGTTTTGCCCCCGATGGCACTAAATCCACCGTCCTTCAGGCCTCCGAAGAATTTGTGAGCGCCCTTACTCTCGATTCCTCTGGTCGTCTGTTGGTTGCAACTGGTGGTGAACGTGGAGCTGTCTACCGCATCGAAAGCCCAGCCACCGCTGCAATTCAGGTGAAGCCTGCGCCGTTTGCCACCACATCCGCCAAGCACATCCGCGCTATCGCGGTTTCTGGCGATTCGATTTATGTCGGCACCACCGATGACGCGACTTTGGTTCGCATCTCGAACACGGGCCAAACCGAAACCCTCTACGAAGCCCGCGAAGGCGCCGTTACTTCGTTGCCGCTACCTGAAGGTGCCGCTGTCTCGACGACGACCACAGCTAATGAAGCTAACTCCGCTCAGAGTGCCGCGCAGACCTCGGCGATTCTAGCGGCTCTCGGCGTCTCGTCAGTCGATAGTGGCCCCCGCAGTAGCGAAATCACAGGCGTTGCTCCCGTGGGCGATGCTATTTATTTTGCCACTCTCACCAACGGCAGCATCTACCGCTGGACGCGCGCTCGTGGCGTAGAAGAAGCCGCCAAAACCACTGGCCGCGCCATCTACTCGCTTCGTGCCGATACCACTGGCGTACTTTATGCGGGGACTGGCGAAGGTGGCGAACTTTTTCGCCTGACCCCGCGCGGTGATGGCACCTTCGATGTCGCCCGTCTTCTCGACAGCCCTCAAAATCAGATTTCTGCGTTGGCCCTCACTGCCGATGGTAGCATTCTGGCTGGAACTGGTAACAACGCCGCGCTTTGGTCGCTTGCTTCTGGCACCGATTCGGGCCAGTACACCTCGAATGTATTCGATGCTGGTTCAACCGTGCGCTGGGGCGTTCTTCGCACCTTGGGCGACGGCTTCTCTATTGAAACCCGTTCCGGCCAAACTGTTGACCCCGACGCCACATGGAGCGCCTTCGAGCCTCTGGCCTCGGACAGCAAAATCATTTCTCCTTCATCGCGCTATTTGCAATACCGCGCCCGAATCACCCAGTACGGCGAGCTAGATCGCGTTGAAACCTTCTATCGCGCTCCCAACCGCGCCCCGCGCCTTGTTTGGACGACTCCTGCGGGTGGCGAATATCTCAGCGGCAAGAAAACCCTGACATGGATGGGCACCGACCCCGATGGTGACGCTCTGCGTTACTCGCTCGAAATCGAGAAAAATGGCGCGTTTGCACCTATCGAGTTGACCAACCCAACACAGAACACCCTCGAACTCGATACCAGCAAATATCCTGACGGCCCAACCCGTTTGCGCGTGCGTGCTTCGGACGCCACTCGCAACCCCGACGACCCACGCGATGCAACGCAGACATCGTTCACCTTCACCATTGATAATGCCGCCCCGGCACTTCAGGGCTTAGCTCTGCAAAAAGACGGCGCGACATGGACTTTAGCCGCTACTGGTATCGACGCCACATCGCCCCTCGCTGGAGCCGAATGGCGTGTACTCACCGCTCCAGCGCCCGTTGTTGCCCCTGTTTCGGCTCCTGCCCCTAAAACCAAAGCTAAAAACGATGGTGAGGGCGAAGACCCCGACGTGGAGCCAGCCCCCAAACCAGAAGTCAAAAAGCCCTCTGCGTGGGTGGCGCTCAGCACAACTGATGGGCTGTTCGATTCGCCGCGCGAGCAGATCGTCGGGCGTATTGACCCCGTCTTTGCTCCCAATCCGCTCCCCGTCCCACTACGCAGCGGGACGAAAATCGAAGTGCGCCTCCGCGATGCCGCAGGCAACTTGATTACTCAGACAGTCACTTTGCCATAAAACGGCAACCCCATAAAAAAGCCGCAGCGAATGCTGCGGCTTTTTTATGGGCAGTAACTAACAAGTATTTTGCGCTCTTGTCGCGAATGTATTTAGAGGAGATTCGTAGTCAATGAACGGATTGGTATGTAACGCTCACGCTGGCGTACGTTTGAACTGAATTTCCCTTGATACAGATATTGCTGAGTAGAATCCCATATTTCCTGTAAGCATTTAGTGTCTAAAATAATGCATGAGGGACCTTTGTTACTCATCCTCATGTAGAAATCACGAGTCAATACTGCAATGAAAAGAGGGCAACATTTGAAAAAATGTTGCCCTCTTGGTGCCTAAGATTTAGCTTAGTTGCTTAGGATTCTTTCTTTTTGCGTGAGCCACGCTTGATGATTTCGACATCCGAGGAATTGTGCCATTCGTTCAACATGGCATCGTTATTGTGGAATTTGTTGTCCATCAATGTATCGAGCGATTCCATGATACGAGAGCCTTTGGCGATAGTTGCACTGTCCCCTTCGGGATTAGCTTTGGCTTTAGGGGCGGGTTTAATAGAACCCTGAGCCGATTCATAAGCATCAAGTTTGGCTTTCAATTCACTAAGGAATTCTTCTGGCATATCGAAAGACTCAAATGCTGCACGTGATTTCTCTCCGTCTTTCAAAAACTTGCGTGCTGCACCTGCCAGTTCATCTTTGCGACGTTTATCTGGCAACGCAAAGGTATTCTTAAAACTGTCATCGTGGGCGGCAATAGCACTGGCTGTACGAGCAATGCGATTGAGGGCAGCACGAAGATCATTATTAGCTTTCTGCTTTTGTGAACTGGTAGCGCGTGGCGCTTTTGGTGTCGACTGCGACGATTTAGAAAGTTCGTCTACAACGCTCTGTAACTGATCTTTCAGTGTAATAGCTTGCGATTTTGGACCGAACTCTTTCTGGTGTTGGTTGATGAAATCAAGACAGCGCTGGTAACGCTCGAATTGACGGCGATGATAGAAACGCATATGGTTTTCCGTTGGATTCAACAATGATTTTAAAATCTTGCAACATAACCTGCAAGTAAAATGAGAGCATTCTCTTAAATAAACTTTGAAAATCAAAAATAACGCCGCTATAATCACAATCAATTGCGAGGTGGCGAAAATCGCGTCCATACTCCGCCTGCCGCATGAATGTTCTTGTTCCCAATGCCGCTGTCGCAGGCAACGGTCAAATCACTTCTAAAGCGCTTGTTCAGGCTGGAATTACTGGTCTTGGACATCGTGTTCCTGACCGCATTGTGCCCAATTCTGAATTGGAAACACTTGTTGATACAAGCGATGAATGGATTCGCGACCGTACGGGTATTGAAGAACGCCGTATTGTCGCACCTGGAGAAACCCTCGCTCATCTCTGTGAAGCCGCCGCGCGCTCTGCTCTGGAAGACGCAAAGCTGAGCGTTCTTGATATTGACCTCATTATCGTGGCGACCTGTACGCCCGAAAATCTTTTTCCCTCCACAGCGGCACAGGTGCAGAATGCACTGGGCGCCCGCTGTGGTGCTTTCGACCTCGAAGCCGCTTGTTCGGGCTTTGTTTATGCCCTCATTTGCGCATCACAGTTCATTGCAACGGGTGCAATGAAAAATGTCCTCGTCATCGGTGGCGAAGTCATGTCGCGCTACGTTGACTGGACTGATCGCAACACCTGCGTTTTGTTCGGCGATGGTGCTGGAGCTGCAGTCGTCTCGGCTGTCGATAATGGTTTTGGGCTTCTTGGCTTCGATTTGGGTGCCGATGGAAGCGGCGGCGAACTGCTGCGCTGCGCAGTGCTTCCCAACGAAGTCAACAACGCCAAAATCTATCAAAGCGGTCGCGAGGTCTACAAATTTGCTGTCGAGCAAATGGGCGCCAGCGCGGTGCGCGGCCTCGAAAGCTGCGGTCTGACTGGCGAAGATGTCGATTTGCTGGTGCCGCATCAAGCCAACATTCGCATCATCCAAAGCGCCGCCAAGCGCCTGAAAATGCCAATGGATAAAGTGTTCGTCAATCTCCAAAAGTACGGCAACACCTCGTCCGCGACCATTCCCATCGCCCTTTCGGAAGCCACCAAGAGCAACCGAATTAACAGTGGAGACACCGTCGTTCTGGTTGGTTTTGGCGCTGGCTTAACGTGGGCGAGTGCCGTTCTCAAGTGGAAATAAATTGGGTTGTTGACCCGAAAAATAATGCTCCCCTCTCAAAGGCTGACACTGCAATGAACACCGTCGATTTTTTGGATAACAGCGAACGGCTGACATGGAACAACCCCCACGAAATCGTGGCGGCAGCACAAATTCGCCCCGGTGCCCGCATCGCCGAAATCGGCTGCGGTACTGGCTGGTTCTCGTTCGAATTGGAGCACGCCACCCGCCCGCGTGGCATGGTCTACGCGCTCGATAAGCTGCCCACGATGTTGCAAATTCTGGAAACCAAACGCCAGAATTACGAGCGCATCTTGACGTTGCCTTGCGGTGAAAACGACTTCGAATTGGACGATAGCGAAGTCGATGTGGTTTTCCACGCCAACGTTTTGCACGAATGCGAAACCCCCGCTCTTCATCTCAAAGAGGCGTATCGTGTGATTAAAGATGGTGGCCGCATCGTCGTCATCGAATGGAACTGGGCCGACGAGGAATCGCAGCCCGGCCCACCAAACACGCGCCGACTCGAAGTTCAAACCACTCGCGATTTGCTCGAAGGTGCCGGTTTTTCCGTTCAAAGTATTGGCGAAGTTGGTCCTTACCACTACGTCATCATCGCCCATAAATAACGTGGCGCGAGGTAGAAGCTAAACTCGCGCGCCTCCTTTGGTAATGATGAAAACCGCATTTGTTTTTCCCGGACAGGGCAGTCAGAAAGTCGGCATGGGTGCCGATGTGTCCGAATCTTTGAGTAGCGCGGGGGCCGTCTGGTCTCTGGCCAACGCTGTATTAGGCTATGACCTACAGGCGTTGTGTTTTGATGGTCCCGAAGAAGACCTCAAAAACACGCTACACGCTCAACCTGCATTGCTAACGGTGGGCTACCTGCATTTCCTGCGTGCGTGCGAAGAGGGCCGCGAATACGATATGGTCGCGGGCCATTCGCTGGGCGAATATACCGCCCTCGTTGCTGCGGGTGCCCTCGAATTTGAAGACGCTCTGCGCCTCGTTAAACGCCGCGCTGAGCTTATGAGCCATGCACCGTCAGGCGCAATGGCTGCGCTCATCGGCTTGGCCGATGAAAAACTTGATGATGTGCTGACCAGCGCTCGCGAACAGGGCGTGGTCGTGGCTGCAAACTTCAACTCACCGGGCCAAATTGTCGTGTCGGGCGAGCCTGCCGCCGTTGAGGCCGCCATGAGCGCTGCTAAGGCGCAGGGCGCCAAAATTGCCGTCAAATTGCCCGTATCGGGGGCTTTTCATTCGCCGCTCATGAAAGAAGCAGGCGAAGAGATGGCTTCGCTCATCGAAGCGGCGCCATTTCGCGATGCCCGTGTGCCGGTCTACTCCAACACCACGGCTCAGGCCGCGACGGCTGCATCCGACCTTAAATCGGCGCTGGTGCCGCAAATGACCGGAGCGGTCAACTGGTCGCAGTCGGTGACTAATATGATCGCCGATGGCTCCATTCAATTCGTGGAACTGGGAACAGGAAACGTGTTGACTGGCCTCATTAAGCGTATCGATAAAAAGGTGGCGATTGAGAACGCCTGAGAGCGCGAAACTTTAGATATGGAACTCGAAGGAAAAATTGCTGTTATCACGGGCGCGCGACGTGGCATTGGGCGCGCCATCGCGCTTAAGTTCGCGCAACACGGTGCCGACTGTATTCTTGTAGCCCGCTCGGCTCCCGATGAACTCGCCGGGGAAATTCGCGCGTTAGGGCGCCGTGCTTTGCCAGTGGCCCTCGACGTGTCTGATCCAGACGCGGTAGATGCCACCTTTAAAGCTGCCATTAAAGAAATGGGTGGCCTCGATATTCTGGTCAACAATGCGGGTGTCACTCAAGACAATCTCCTCATTCGCATGAAGTTGGAGCAGTGGCGTCAGGTTATCGACGTTAACTTGTCGGGCGCCTTCTTTTGCATCAAGGCGGCGGCCCGTCCGATGCTCAAAAACGAGGGAGGACGCATCATCAATATTTCGTCCGTCATCGGACAGATGGGCAATGCCGGACAGGCCAACTACGCCGCTTCCAAGGCGGGCTTGCTGGGCCTGACCAAGTCGGTTGCCAAAGAACTCGGATCGAGAGGTATCACTGTGAATGCCATCGCTCCGGGCTTTATCGTGACCGACATGACGGATGAACTGCCCGAAGAAGCCAAGAGCGCTTTGATGGCACAAATCCCGCTTGGGAAACTCGGAGAAACGGAAGACGTTGCTGAGCTGGCGCTGTTTTTGGCGTCGGGGAAAGCCCGTTATATCACCGGCCAAACCTTCAATGTGGATGGCGGTTTGGTGATGGAATAAGTTGGCAGTGGTTGAACTGAGCGCGCGTGACGTGTAAAGTTAAGCCGCACACCTTTTGAGTCTCGTACCAATGTGTGCGAGTGGAGATTTAAACCAAAATCATGGCTGCTGTTGCTGATAAAGTCAAAGAAATTGTAGCCGACGAATTGTCGGCAGATGAGAGCATCGTGACCAACCAGGCCCGATTCGTCGAAGATCTGGGCGCCGATTCTCTCGATGTTGTTGAACTCGTGATGCGCTTCGAAGAAGAATTTGAAATTGAAATTCCCGATGAAGACGCTGAGAAAATTGCCACTGTTGGCGATGCCGTCAGTTATATCGAAGGCAAAACCGGAGCGTAATTTAAAATTGGAACGCGGAGGTCGGAACGCGGAAAATAGAAGAAAAACCGAATCACGGAATTCCTTTCGTGACATCAAATCTCTTCTTTTTCCTGTTCTAACTTCCGCGTTCCGCGTTTAAGAGATGGAAAGAGTCGTTGTTACAGGTCTAGGTGCCGTTACCCCAATTGGCATTGGTGTGCCCGCGTTTTGGAACGGTGTCGTCGAGGCGCAAAATGGAATCAAACCCATTACGCTGATTGATGCCGAACCTCATATCGTCAAGTTCGCGGGAGAAATCTCCGAATTCGACCCGCATAAGTACATTGAAAAGCGGGAAGCGAAGCGTATGGATCGCTTCGTCCAATTCTCGGCTGTCGCCTCGGATGAAGCGCTCGCCCATTCGGGCTTGAAAATCACCGACGAGAACCGCGACCGCATCGGAGTTATCATCGGTTGTGGCGTGGGCGGTCTGCAAACGTGGGAAACCGAATACACCAAGTTCATGAAAGGTGGCCCCGACCGGGTTTCGCCATTCCTCATCCCTATGATGATCGTGAACATGGCGGCGGGACACGTTTCCATCCGTACAGGCGCTCGTGGTCCCAACACGGCAGTCGTATCGGCTTGCACGTCGTCGGCTCACGCTATTGGCGTCGCGTTCGACTTCATCCAGCGCGGCGAAGCTGACGCCATGTTGGCGGGCGGAACCGAAGCACCGATTTCCAATTGCGGTGTCGCGGGATTTGGAAATATGCGCGCTCTGTCGCGCCGCAACGACGATTATAAGACTGCCTCGCGTCCTTTTGATAAAGATCGCGACGGTTTCGTGATGGGCGAAGGCGCTGCCACGCTCGTTCTTGAATCGCTGACCTCGGCCAAAGCTCGTGGTGCCCATATCTATGCCGAAATGCTTGGGCATGGCTGGGCGGGCGACGCTTACCACATGACGGGTATGCGCGAAGATGGCAGTGGTTATTCGAAAGCCATTGAACTGGCTTTGAAAAAGTCGGGCATCTCGGCAGATCAGATCGATTACGTCAACGCGCACGGCACATCGACACCGACTAACGATCCTGTCGAAACACGCGCGCTTAAAGAAATTCTCGGCGAACGGGCCTACAAAGTCCCCGTTAGTTCGACCAAATCACAGATCGGGCATTTGCTCGGCGGTGGCTCGGCTGTCGAATCTATCGCGTGTATCATGGCTCTCCGAGAGGGCATTTTACCGCCGACCATCAACCACTTCGAGCCTGATGCCGACTGTGACCTCGACTATGTGCCCAACGCCTCACGCCGCGCCGATATTAACATCGCGCTGAACAACGCGACGGGATTTGGCGGTCACTACGCGGCGATTCTGTTCCGCAAATGGAGCGAGTAGAAGCACAGAGCGCCGCTTCGCCTCCAAAGGGCGATGCGGTGCCTCATCCTGCCACTAAGACGCGCTCGCTGGACGAGCTTCGCGCCCGTCTGGGCGTTCACATCACCGACGAGCTATTGGCGCTCGCTATGACGCATCCCTCGGCGGTAGGCGAGGGCATTGAGCGCACACTTCTATCCAACCAACGACTCGAATTTCTGGGTGACTCGCTGGTTGGCGCGGTTTGCGCCGAGTATTTCTTTCGCTCCGAACCGCAATCGCCCGAAGGCGCCCTGACTAACCGCAAAATTTCGGCAGTCCGCAAGGATGCCTTAGCTTCCGCTGCCAAACGCCTTCATCTGGGGGATTACCTCACGTTTGGACGTGGCGAGGATGTGGCCGGGGGGCGTGAGCGCCATTCGAACCTGAGCGATGCTTTTGAAGCGCTGATTGCAGCGATTTTCCTGTCGAACGATTGGGTTGTGACGCGCGATTGGATTTTGCTGGCTCTGAACGAAGAGCTGCATAAAGACCCGGCTACGCTCATTCCGGCCAAGAATCGCCTTCAGGAGCGCACTCAGGCTATGGGGCTAGGCGTGCCTCGCTACATCACCACCCAACCGAAGCCAAAGATTCAGTGGTTCGATTCCAGCGTCGCCCTCAGTGATGAAGTGCGTGGGCAGGGCGAAGGGAAATCGAAGAAAGTCGCCGAAGAAGCGGCTGCGACTATGGCACTCGGCTGGCTCGAACAAACTGCCACTCTGGGAGAAGAGGCTATCAATCCGACAACATTGAATGCGGAGTGAGGCCGTTGGTGGATGAGTGAGAGCAAGGCGACGACACGCCACGTTTTGTTCTGAGTGACACCATCACCTTGACACGGTGGGTTCGCTCTTGAATCGCCGTTTGTGGCTGGAAAATTCGTGCTATGACCCTTGAACAAGCCTTGGCGGGTTCGCCCGCGCCAGTTGAGATTCTGGCGACGCAAACGCTGCTTTCGGTGCCCTTCGTTGATTTCGCTGGCGAAACTCAGGTCGGGCAATTGGTTGTTCATCGTGATTTGGCTGCTGAGATTGCTGAGCTGTTTCGCCTACTTCTTGTCGAACGATTTCCCATCGGCGGGATGATTCCCGTTGTGGCATTCGATTGGAGCGATGATCTTTCGATGGAGGCCAATAATTGCTCGGCTTTTAACTACCGTGTGAAGGTGGGGAAAAACGAATTGTCGGCCCATGCCACTGGGCGCGCTCTTGATATTAACCCGCGTCAAAATCCGTATATTCGCGGTGAACTTGTGTTGCCTGAGGGCGCACAGTACGATTTGGAAATGCCTGGAACGCTCACTCCTGAATCAACAGCTGTCACATTTTTGGAACACTGTGGTTGGATTTGGGGCGGACGGTGGACAACCCTTAAAGATTTCCATCACTTTGAAAAGCCCGCTGGGGACTCAAAACCCTCATAATTAGAAGGCGACGATGCCAGAACTGCAACCTCTCACTACGTCTCGAAAACCAGTTAACCCTGATGCCCCCACGCTTTGGCACCGTCGTCTCGCTCGTCTGGTCGCACGCAAATGGGGCGTGCAAATGGAAGCGAACCGCAACCTCTCGGAAGGTTTGCTCGATGGCCGGCGCGTAGCTATTCGCTGCGCCAAGTCGAAAACCCCGCCTATTACGGTTTCTGGGCCTGTTTTGGAGCGCGTTCACGTTGTCTGGGGTGTTTTCCTTACTCAGACCGATAGCGCCGAAATTTACGCCATGAGCGCGAAAGACTTCAAGCGCATCGCGTCGTTCTATTCGCCGCGCACCGGGCACCCACTATATTCGGCACGTTTGAGCCGCTTCTCACGCCGTGCCGAACTCATTGGGACGCTGTCGGAAGACGACATCCTCTCCATCGAAATCCCCTGAGCGACAGACATTTTTCGTTATTGGCTCTCTTAATGAGAATTGAATAAAGCCCCGAAAAGATTGATTTCGGGGCTTTATTCAATTTTTAGGGGCCTTTTATCAATGCTTTCGATTCGTCGTTTGTGAAGAAAACGGGGATATAGTTGGAGTTTTTAAGGAATAGTGAATTGAAAAAATTGATTGTTCAATCTTTTTTCAAATCTTCCTTCTTATTGAGAAATTCACCACAGAGACACGGAGGCACAGAGGGATTTTGAGGGGTGGTTCTCGCGAAGGCGCAAAGACGCAGAAGAGGGAAATGAACCGCAGAGGCGCGGAGACGCAGAGGGTTTGAGAGGAGTTTTCGTAGCTCTGGTGGGAGAGTGTGGAGTTGTTAGTTGGTGATTTTTAACTGCAGATGGACGCAGATTTTCACAGATTTTTGCTGGAAGTCTCTTGCGTTTGCCATAGTAGCCACCAGAGAGATAAAAAGAGTCGCACATTACGTCTTCAAACCGTGTTTCTAGGAGGGCCATAGGCATTGCATAAATCTCTCTCGCGGTGGAGGGGGGAGGTCCGTGCGCGCAAGGGGATTAGCG
>SDZD01000030.1 GCA_004172935.1 bacterium
AGGCGACTTACCCGCGACTACGAGTTCAATCCCAAATCCAGCGAGGCGTGGATTACTATCGCATTCATTGGCCTCATGCTCAACAGACTCAAGAAATACTTTTGATACACCCTCTGAGCTTGCGAAGGATTTATCCTGCGGCATGGGAAATAACCGGAGGTAAAGCGACCGTAGGGCCAAAAAGAGGGTGCCTCCAATTCGGTGAGCGGAAACTAAAAACTAACCACTAGCTACTAAAAACTAGAAAACGTAACTTACGATGTTACATCCCCCTGAGGCATACTTTTAATGGTTGATGGGCAAAGGCCTCAAAGATTGAAAAAACTTTGATTAATCAATCTTTTGGTTGTTTTTAAGTGTTTAAAGTTGTATAAAATCGCCCATTAATCAATGAAAAAGATTGATTGAATCCCGAAAATGATTGATTTATGCCCTCAAAACATTGATTATTTTCGTTCCTAATCCCCAACTCGCGCCCCTTCGCCTTCGCGAGAAATTCCAAATTTCTAACTAAAGTAATGCTCTGCCCCGTCTGCCAATCTCCCAATCCCGAAGATGCGCGCTTTTGCACGACTTGTGGCTCCCCGCTCCCCGCCGTTGAAGCCGCGCCCGAATCCTTCATCCTGAAACCCCGCACCTCGCTCCGTGATGGCGCCTTCATCATCGAAGAGTTGCTCGGCGCGGGCGGCTTTGGCCTCACCTACCGCGCCCGCGAAAGCGGTCTGGGCCGCGAAGTCGCCGTCAAAGAATTTTTCCCTTACGGCTCCACCCGCCAAAACGGACTGGTCGTTCCTCCATCCACTGTCACCGCCGAATCGTGGCGCCACGAACTGGGTGCCTTCCGCGATGAAGCCCTTACCCTCGCCCGTTTCTCCCACCCCGCCATCGTGCGTGCCTACGCCGTCTGGGCCGAAGGCGGAACTGCCTATTTCGCTATGGAGTTCCTGCGCGGCCAGTCCCTCCAAAAACGCCTCGATAGTGGCAAACCTCTGCCCGTAGACGAAGCGCTCTCCATCATCGAAACCATCGGCGAAGCCCTCGCCCGCGTTCACGAAGCGGGCTTGCTGCATCGCGACATCAAACCCGACAACATCCTCCTCTGTGATGGTCGCGCCGTCCTCATCGACTTTGGCACCGCGCGCGAGTTCGCCGCCGACCAGACCACACCGATGACCCAGTTGCTCACCCCCGGCTACGCCCCGCTCGAACAATATGGTCGCCGCGCTCGATTCGGCCCCTTCACCGATGTCTATGCCCTCGCCGCTACCCTTTACCATGCCCTCAGCGGTGTGGCTCCACCTCCCTCTCCCGACCGGGCAGCGGGCGTCGAACTGCGCCCCCTCGACGAACTCAACCCCAGAGTCTCGCCTCGCCTCGCTGACGCTATCCAGACCGCTCTAGAAGTCTCTGTCCCCAAACGCCCCCAAACCGTGGACGCTTGGCTCGACTCACTGCGCGAATCCCAACAGCCTCTTCCTGTCCCGCAGGTTGTCATCCCCCCTCAACCCGTTTTTATCCCGCCTTCCTCCCCGCAAACGATGCCGCCCGCTGCGACACCCTACGCGCCCCCCGAACCCTATATCCCCACGCCCGCATTCCCTGCTGGGCCGAACATCCCCACGCAACTCCCGCCCTACTTGCCGCCTCGCCCTGCTCCCGTTCACACCACCGCCTATCCCGATAGCGATGTCATCGAAATCCCCCCTGAAGCCCGCATCCCGACATGGTTTTGGTGTTTGTTAATTGCTACCCCGCTTTTTCTGCTGTGCTTCTGGCTCTTCTTTGATCCCGTACGCGGCGATTTGCAAGCCTTCGACGCCCGTTTAAGCCCCGTACTGGTGCAATCCAATCAGTTACAGGGCAAATTGAATAGCTTGGCGCCCGCTGGTTCGCTCAATTCGTGGAGTGCTGCCAGTGTCTTGCCCCAACAGCAACGGGTTGTCGGACAACTGCGCGCCATCAATCCCAGTTCGAATGATGCCCTCTTCTCGCGCGACCAACTGATTGATGCCGAAACCGACAAGTTAGCGGCCCTCCAGCAAATGTCCCGCTCCTCCAGCGCCTCCGATATGGCCAGCGCCTTCAACGCATTGGTACGCGCCGACGGGGAGCGCAACATGTGGCGCATCGACTACAACTATTTGAAACGCCAACACCGTTTGCGGTAGCTCTCTCCTCCTTACGGTCTCCACTTCCAATCGGGCGAGGAAAATGCAACAATCTCTTCAAACCCCTGACACACAGCGGGTCAAACTCTTTTCCGATGAACGCTCCGGCTTCTCCACCATCCTCCACCACTCCCGCGATTTTTCAGGCCTTCGCCTCGCCCTCCCTCTGGAAAACAGTCGGAATCGGCGCCCTTGCCGGAGTCGTGGGGTTTGTACTGGGCGAGTTCATCAATCAGTCAGCCGTTCAGCAGAGCGGCAGTATCACGCGCACATTAGCAACTTCCTCCGCCTGGGTTGGCATCATCGCTTTAGCGATGGGCGTCATTCTACTCGCATGGGAAAACGCCTCCTCGCTTCGCGGCCAGTGGCATCGCGACATGGCGCCGGGTGTTCCCCTCTTCGCATTTTTGGGGTTGGTTTCAGGCGCAGCGGCGCAAATCCTTTACTCGGTTGGCATGGCTGTCATGTTCGCCAGCCAAATGCGTTCCGGCCAATTCGAAATGGGCGGCGCGACGCTCGTGGCCTCCTCGTTCGTGCGTGGTATTGGTTGGGCGCTCTTTGGGGCGGGCGTCGGTGCCTCCATCGGCATCCTGCGTGGCGATAAAGGCCAGATTATGCGCGGTGCCCTCGGCGGCGCTATCGGCGGATTCCTGGGCGGCACTCTGTTCAACTTCATCGGTGCAGTTCTAGGTTCCAGCACCTCCGATTCCATCCCTCGCTTCGTCGGCGTTGTACTGCTTGGTGCATTCTTGGGTGGTGCCACCCGTTTGGTACAGGAAACCCTCAAGTCGGCGTGGCTTCTGGGCATCTCAACTGGCCCCTACGAGGGCAAAGAGTACCCGCTCGGCAAAAACCGCCTCACAGTTGGGCGTGGCAGTAACTGCGATCTATCCCTCTTCCGCGACGAAACCCTCGCCCCGCAACTGGGCGCGCTCGTTTTTCAGGGCAGTCAGTGGTGGTGGCAGGGCGAAACCATCGTTATTAACGGCGTTCCCCAAAACAACGCCCCGCTTCAGCCCGGTTCCCGTTTGCAAATCGGCTCTACCCTGTTCCGTTTCAACGACCGCTCCAAATCCGCCCCGCGCGACCCTCTGGCCCCACCGATCATTTATCCCTCTACACAAGCACCCTACGCGGCCCAAACCGCCCCGATGCCCACTCACGCCTCCGTGGCTCCTGCGCCCGTAGCGGCAACTCCAATCGCCTGGACTTTTTCACCTGCCATCGGTAACGCCCAAACCGGCTTCCGCCTCAGCCCCGAAACGGGTGCTGCTACAGTCGGGCGGGCCACAGGCAACGACTGGCAAATCAGCGACGACGGCACTTCCAGCCGTCACGCCCGCCTTGAGCGCACCTACGAAGGACTGGCGATTACCGATCTCGGCTCAACCAACGGCACCTTTATCAACGGTCAACAAATGGCCCCCAACGTCGCTATTGCCTTGGGCGGCGGCGAAACCATCCGCATTGGCCGCACACAGTGGATGGTGCGCCGTGGCGGTTAGTGCTACCCCTCAAACAGAGCGCCCGAAAATGCTCATAAGGCGTGTAATATTCGATGCTTACCAGCGTTCGTTTGGGAGTCGATATATTGGGGGGAAGCGAAAACAGGCCTTGCCCGCCGCGTTGCGGGCAGTAACGATGGATGTCACAAAAGTCCGATGAAAGACAATTGGAAGAGGCAGTTTAGGCTGCCGTCTTCCAAATAATAACATCTGCCGGGCGGAATATCTTTTCGCCTTGAGTCCAGCCGATACGAACTACTTTTTGAATGTGATTGTTCAAATCTACGTCCTCGGTTGTTTCGGTGGAAACAATATTCTGCACTTTGGGTTCCGCGACTTCCCCCATTTCTGGGGCAATCGGCTGAAGTTCGCACATTCGCAACACTTCATCAAATTGCTCTTGGAAATAGCTTAAGTTCATCTTGATAAGCTCTTTTTTCAAGACGCGCTCGCCCAACCAATCCGGCGGATCGACATAGGCGTCCAGTTCTCCTTTGAAGTCGCTGATGGCATCATAAAGGAACAGCATTGCGCTCAACATGGGCTTCATGCGGGCGCTTACGAAGTCATTTTTGTAGTCGCCCAGTTCGGTGTGTAGGGCATCGAATATTTTATGCTGGACGCCCTGTTGCTCGGCGACATCACGGAATTCGTTCCGCAGTACAACTATCTCTTCGCGGGAGGCTTTCATTTCTTTTTGAATGTCCTCCATCATAGATAGCAGCAGTTGCCCCTTATTGGGTTGAGGCGCTTCGGGAGGTGTTGGGGACACCGGTTCTGAGTCAATAGAAGTCGTTGAACGAAGCCCCGATATACGGAGTTCCGAGGCACGGGATTCCAGGGTGCGAGACGCGCGCGAATTGAATTTCATCGGCGCTGCATTAGTACAATTGATTGACCTTCCGCGATGTTTCAGGGTCTACCATAGATGTCCGCGACATTGAGATATTATGTGAGCATAAAATAAGTTTTTTGGCAGAATTGGTGCTTCATCATCGTTACTCTAATGCACCGACCTCATTTCCAACGCTTGCTTACTGAAAATGTATGAGTGCATTAAATTTCGTATAGATAACAAAGAAAATCATGGCAAACGTTAAAGTAACATTAGATGAACTCATGAAGATTGACGGCGCCTTAGCCGCCGCAATTGTTGACACTGAAAGCGGAATGTCGCTGGGAGACGCAGGTGGTAGCGCTACCCTCAACCTCGATGTCGCCGCTGCGGGTAACAGCGAAGTTGTCAAGTCGAAACTCAAGGTCATGAATAATTTGGGTATCAAAGGCTTTATTCATGACATCCTGATCACTCTGGACGATCAATATCACCTGATTCGCCCGCTATCGAGCGCTAAGACGCTGTTTATTTATCTCGTCTTGAACAAGTCGAACAGCAACTTGGCAATGGCTCGCCATAAATTGGCCACCATCGAAAAAGAATTGGAGATTTAAGCAACTGGTGAAGTATTTGGCGCTTTCTGCGCCGCGAATATGCCTTCGAAAACCTTTGTTTTCGAAGGCATATTCGTTTTTAGTGGCATTCCTTAAGAGCCTTGCAAGATTTCGAAGGCAACATAATATCGCTGGCTTTTCACTCGAATAATAAGAACAGTCCACTTACGACGAAATTCGCGAAAATTAACCGAGAAACGGGCGATATTTCAGGCAACTAAGGGCTTCTGATGTAAAACTTCTCTTTCATGTTGCATCGCCCCGAAGATAACTCTGAGGCACTGGAAGGAGCCGTTACCGAAGCACTCGATGGCGAGGTTTTGCGCGCGCAAGATTGGCATCAACTCGCCTCTGCGCTCGAACTGCGGCGCGAGCGTTTGTCACGCGATTTGCAGGAAGCTCATGAGTACGAGCGCGACACCTTGCAAAAACAGCTGGACGAAATCGACATTCACATCGAAGCCCTTGAGGAAGAAGCGAACATCTCTCACTTCGTCGAGGACAGTGTGAAATTCTCCTATGAAGTGCGTAGGTTAAGCGAAGGCTAATACTGTTAAAAGAAGCAAAGGCTAAAGAAGAGGTAAAGACGGGGTTAAACCATCGGGTTTGGCCCCGTCTTTGTGCTTAACTGGCCTTTGCACGTTCTTGAGTCACCATGAAAATTCACGAGTACCAAGGCAAAGAAATCCTCGCCAAATATGGCGTTCCGGTTCCAAAGGGGCGCGTAGCCTCAACGCCTGATGAAGTAGAAACCATCGCCCGCGAGTTGGGCGTACCCGTTGTTGTCAAAGCCCAGGTCCACGTCGGAGGACGCGGCAAAGCTGGCGGCATCAAGCTCGGCAAAACGCCCGAAGAGGCTAAAGCCGTCGCCGAGCAAATTCTCGGCATGGACATCAAGGGCCTGACCGTTGAAAAAGTCCTCGTCGAAGAAGCCGCCGACATCAAAGAGGAATATTATCTGGGCATCACCACCGACCGCGCGGCTCGCCGCAACATCGTGATGGTTTCCAAAGAAGGCGGCATCGAAATCGAAATCGTCGCCGAAGAAAACCCAGATGCCATCGCCAAGTTGCACCTCGACCCAGCCATCGGTTTGCAGGATTTCCAAATCCGCCAACTCGGCTTCGAGGCCAAACTCCCGCCCCTCGCCCTCAAAGGTATGGGCGCATTCTTGAAAGCGCTCTACCGCGTTTATCTCGACTACGACTGCTCACTGGCCGAAATCAACCCGCTTGTTCTCACTGGCGACGGTAAGCTCATCGCGGCAGATGCCAAAGTCAACCTCGACGACAACGCCCTGTTCCGCCATCCCGAACTCGCGCAGTATCAGGAAGAGCAGGAAGATGACCCCATCGAAGCCGAAGCTCACAAGCGCGGCCTCACCTATGTCCGTCTTGAAGGCGACATCGGTATCATCGGCAACGGCGCTGGCCTCGTTATGACGACCCTCGACGTTGTGAAGCGCGAAGGCGGCACTCCGGCCAACTTCCTCGACATCGGCGGCGGCGCTAAAGCCGAAGTCGTCACCAAAGCTATCGACACTGTTTTGCTGGACAAAAATGTGAAGGGCATCTTCTTCAACATCTTCGGCGGCATCACGCGCGGTGACGAAGTGGCCAAGGGTATGCTCGAAGCCATCGCCACCATGAACATTCAGGTGCCCATCGTGGTTCGTCTCACCGGAACCCGCGCCGAAGAAGGTTTGGCATTGCTGGAAGGCAGCGCGCTCACGCCCGCCGCTACCATGCAGGAAGGTGCCCAGAAGATCGTGGCGCTTGTTAATCAGCAGAAAGCCGCCTGAATTTCATGTTCAAATCTGTCGTGTGCCTTGCTCTAGGTCTGTTATGTGGGACAACTGGAGCTTACGCCCAAAATCAACTCCCACAGGGCACGCTCTTTTACCAGTTCTATAATCGCAACAACAATTGGATTAATGTGGCCCCAGGTCGCAACTTCAATGCGCAAATCACCCGGACTTCGGTGCCGGGTGGTCTTGAATTGGTGGGAGTCGATTGCTATGGCATCACCTTCGATCCAAACACACGACAGATGTGCTTTGCACGCACCCGCACTGTAACCAGCGGTAAGTTCAAAGGCGACCAGATCGCGCTCTATCTGAGCAATCTCGATGGCACCAACGCGCGCTTGCTTCAACGCGAGCGCATCGACTATTCGGGCGAAAGCGAACTGGTCTCCGACTTCACGCCTTATTACGCTTCCAACGGCGACCTGCTTTTTGAAACGGGCAACCGCATTGCGCGCATGAACGGCGATGGCTCCAATGTGCGCTACGTTACGGGAGCCTCCGAGAACTGCGGTTCGCCTTCAGAGCGTAATGGGCTGATTTCGTTCGAAAAAAGCGGGGTCTGTCTGTGCGACGCACAGGGGTATTCGCGCCGCCGCCTTGCCAACTTTCCGACGTACTACGGTCAGCCGCAAAGCGAAGGCGGCCCGTACACCGACGCGAAGATTAGTCCTGACGGAAGACAGATCGCCTTTGTGCGAGACGATCAGATTTTCGTCATGCCCACTCTTATAGCAGGGGCCAAATCGCGCCGCGTGTCGGACGCTTCGCGACCAGTGGGATATTCCGATCCCATTTGGAGTCCTGATGGCCGCTTTTTGGCGGTCGGAGTTTCCAAAGGAAACGGTGGGGCGCACGATATTTATCTCATCAACCTAAGCACCGGTAAAATGCGCCAGATTACCAACACCCCCGACGACGAAATGCCGTCGGACTGGCGTCTTGTTCCGTAATTTAGTTCACAAGTTTCGACCATCATGTCCAACATTCCTATCGCTTTGCAACTCTACTCGTTGCGCGACGACTGTGCTAAAGACCTGCTCGGTACTCTCGGCGAGGTCGCCGCTATGGGTTATCAGGCCGTTGAGTTCGCGGGTTATTTCGGCCACGATGCCCAAACCATCCGCAAGCGTCTCGACGAGGTCGGTCTGCAGTGCGCGGGCGTTCACACCGCACTTCCCACCGTACAGGGCGATGAACTCGCCAAAACTGCCGAGTTTGTGCATACCCTCGGCAGCCCGTATCTGGTCGTGCCCTACGTTTCGCCCGATACCTTCGGAGGCGAAGATGGCGCTTTGAAACTGGCGCAAACCTTGGCCGGAATCGCCGAGGAAGCCAAAAAATACGGTTCTTACGTTGGTTATCACAACCACGCATGGGAATTTGAGGCGCTTCCAAGCGGTCAGACCCCAATGGAAGTTGTCTTCGACAACACGCCCGCCGAAGTTGTTTTTCAGGCCGACACTGGCAACGCGCAGGACGGCGGCGGCAACGCCATCCCTCTGCTCGCCAAATTCAAAGACCGCGCCCAGACCGTACACCTGAAGCCCTGGACACAGGACTTCTCGCGCTACTTCCTAGGCGAAGACGACACGCCCTGGCCTGAAGTCTTCAAAGCACTCGAAGGTGGCTCCACCAAATTCTACATCGTGGAACAAGAGCGCTACCCCGAACCGCTCACGCCCAAAGAGTGCGTGAAGCGTTGCTTCGAGAACATCAAAAAACTCGGTCTTTAGTTCGAGGTTGGCGGTGGTTAGTTTCTGGCTCTGTGTCGGATGAAAATCTTGGTCCCAATCGCTGCAAACTAACCACTGACAACTAAAAACTAATCACTAGACATGAGCCGTATCGACCTTTTTCTTAAACACGTTTGCTTATACAAAGCCCGTTCCGAAGCGACCGAAGATTGCAACGGTGGCAAGGTGCGGCTTAATGGCAATCGGACCAAGGCAGCGACAACGGTCAAAGCGGGAGATACCATCGAGTTTCGACGCGGCGACTGGGAGCGCAAATTCGTCATCTTGGAAGTGCCACTCAAGCAACTCTCGAAAGAGGGAGCGAAATTGGTAATGCGTGACGAAAGTGGCCCGCAACCTGAACGCAAGTCGGCTTTCGAGTCCGCGATGGGTTCGCCCGTCCGCGACCGAGGATTAGGTCGTCCCACCAAACGCGACCGCCGCGTCCTCGAACGAGAATTCGGCAGCCGCGAAGAGGACGACTAAAAATCATGCCCTACCGCACCCAATCGAGCGACACCAGCCGAGCTATCGAAGAGCGGCAAAGCGCCTATTTTCGAAAGTTAGGGCTTAACGGACGGCTAAAATACGGTTCACAAATTGTGGATGAAGGTTTCAACGCATTGTGGAGTAACCTTCGCCGCGATTTTCCGCATTTATCGCCTCAGGAACTTCGCATCGAATGGGTTCGCCGCCACTACGGCGAAGATTTAGCTAATCGGTATAAGGAATTTCGTGCACGAAAGAATCGTGCTATCGGTTGAATCGTGTGCGAATTCTTCAATCAGCATTTGTAGTTGAGTGCGTTCGCGAAGATGCTGGACTAAACGAATAAATCATGAGCATTCTCATTAATAAAGATACTCGCGTCTTGGTTCAAGGCGCGACAGGCCGTGAAGGTCTATTTCACACCCAGCAGATGCTGGAATATGGCACCAATGTCGTCGCAGGTGTTACTCCCGGTAAAGGTGGGCAAACCATCGAACATGCTGGCAAATCGGTTCCGGTTTTCAACACGGTGAAAGAAGCTGCTGAGGCAACTCAGGCCGATGTTTCCATCATCTTTGTTCCACCCCCATTCGGTTCCGATGCCGTTTTGGAAGCCGTTGATGCAGGTGTGCGCGGCATCGTCTGTATCACCGAAGGTATTCCCATTCAGGACATGATGAAAACCTACCGCTTCGTTAAAGAGCGCGATGGTTGGATGATTGGACCGAACTGCCCCGGCCTCATTACTCCCGGCGAGTGCAAAATCGGCATCATGCCCGCCCACATCTTCTCGAAGGGCGACATCGGCGTGGTATCGCGCTCCGGCACTTTGACCTACGAGATCGTGGACGAGCTGACCCGCAACGGCATGGGCCAGACCACCTGCGTTGGTATCGGTGGCGACCCCATCATCGGTAGCTCGTTCGTGGACGTTCTCGGTTGGTTCGAGAAAGACCCCGCGACCAAAGCCGTCGTTCTGTCCGGTGAAATCGGTGGTAACGACGAAGAAATGGCCGCCGACTTCATCAAAAACCACATGACCAAGCCTGTTGTCGCCTTCATCGCTGGTAAAACAGCGCCTCCAGGCAAGCAGATGGGCCACGCCGGAGCTATCATCAGCGGCAGCGCGGGCAGCGCCCAGTCGAAAATCGACGCTTTCACCGCTGCAAATGTGCCTGTCGCCGATTTGCCGAGCGACGTTATCGGCTTGTTGCGCGAAAAACTAGGACTCTAAATGGCGCTCGCACCCGAAAAAACGTCGGCTATTGTCGAAGCCGACTCTCCTGAAGCTAAAGTTGAGTTGGCGCGTTTTTCAACGGGCGACTATAATCCCGGTCGCCCGTTTTGGGTGCGTGCTATCTGGTTTCTTGTCAACGCTTATGTGTTGCAGAACCCCGCTAACCCCAGTTCGGCGATAAAGAAAGTCGTTCTACGTGCCTTTGGCGCCAACATTGGGAAAGGCGTTTTCTTGAAGCCGGGGATCAACATAAAGCATCCTTGGCTTCTCGAAATTGGCGATGATTGCTGGATTGGCGAAGGAGTTTGGCTCGATAATCTCGAACCAATCACCATCGGCGCCAATGTTTGTATCTCGCAGGGGGCTTACCTGTGTACGGGCAACCATGATTGGAGTGATCCGGCGATGAGTTACACCTCCGGCGGCATTGTTGTCGAAGAGGGGGCGTGGATTTGTGCACGCGCCACCGTCATGTCGGGTGTTACCGTCGGGCGTAATGCTATCGTGGGAGCCGGAGCATTGCTGGCCCGCGATGCTGAAGCGGGTTGGATTTACACAGGAAACCCCGCTCAAAAACTCAAAAAGAGAAAGATGAGAACGCCGTAAAAGGAGCGGCCCTCTTTAAGGTTCATGAAAGCCATTCGCGTTCATCACACGGGCGAGCCAGACGTGTTGCAATTGGAAGAAGTCGCCGACTTACAGCCCGGTGCTGGGCAAGTCGTCATTAAAGTAGAGGCTGCTGGTGTCAACCCAGTCGAAACCTACGTACGTTCGGGCAAGTACCCCCAGAAAGCGCCGTTACCATATACCCCCGGTTCCGACGCAGCGGGAACAATCGCGGCTGTTGGCGAAGGCGTCGAGAATTGGAATGTGGGTGACCGTGTTTTCACCGGGCGTTCCATTTCGGGTTCTTATGCCGAGTTCACTCTCTGTTCTGCCGATATGGTCTTCTGTCTGCCCGACCACATCAGCTTCGAGCAAGGGGCGGCGCTTGGCGTGCCTTATGCTACTGCTCACCGCGCCCTTTTCGGCAAAGCGGGAGCGAAAAAAGGTGAATCGGTTTTCATTCACGGAGCGACTGGTGGAGTGGGCGTTGCGGCCATTCAGTTGGCGCGCGCAGCCGGACTTACTGTAGGCGGTAGTGCGGGAAGCCCCAGCGGCGAGCGTTTTCTTGCTTCGCTTGGCCTCAAATACACCACCAATCACAATGCTCCCAACTACATGTCCGATGTCATCGGTATGACTTGCGGGCGTGGTTTTGACATCATTCTCGAAATGTTGGCCAACCAGAACTTAGGGACTGACCCCGAAGCACTGGCTCCCTATGGTCGCATCGTGGTCATTGGTAATCGTGGTACGGTCGAGGTCAATCCTCGCGACTGGATGAGCCGCGAGGCCACCATCTATGGCATGACGCTGTTCAACGTTCGACCTGAGGGCTTACGCGAAATTTATAACTCGCTTGTCGAAGGTTTGGAGCGCGGTGAACTTAAGCCACAAATCGACAAAATATTCGAATTGTCGCAGGCCCCCGATGCTCATGAAGCAGTTGTTGCCCCTGGTTCGCGCGGCAAAATCATTCTGAAACCCTAATGCGAAATTCCCGATTGATTCGAATCAATCGGGAAAATTTGTTTTTAGTAGGTGCGGCCCACTTTGCGGAGCAGTTCTTCGAGAGGGAGCATCGATAATTGCAGCGCGGCTTGGTTGCGCATGGTTTTGGAGAGCTGTATGGCTGCAACAACGGCTGCTCCCACGACGATGATTAAGCCCAGAACCCATGCTGCTGTCGATGGAAGCGGTAACTGGGGGCCGCCTTCACGCGGATAGTAGCGCCCCATCAGGAAGATAAGCAGGGTGCCGAGAGGGATTGCGGCTCCGAGGGCACCTATGATAGTCCCTTTGAGGCTAATGCCGTCCAATATCTCTAGCATCACGACGCGCTTGCGCTCGACCTTTTGGCGTTCAAGTTCGGCCTTCTTGGCCTTTATCGTGTCTTCGTCATCATCGGGACTGGGCGCATTGGAGCCGTTCTCGAAGTTGAACGAAATTGGGGCCGCTTGAGGGCGAGGGCGGCGTTGTGGTTCGGTGTTTTCCTGTACCTGTGCTGATGCAGGTGATGGCGCTGTCTGGGTAGAGACGATAGGTGAGGATGCCCGGATTGGTGAAGGCTTGACAGGTTTGGGAGCGTCTTCCTCATGTGGTATCGCTGATTCGAGGCCCTGTTTCCATTTGGCCCACATTTCGTCGCGTTGGACGGCCATCTGCGCTGGATCGAGTTGTGTATCAGGAAGTGCCTCGACGGTAGGTGCTTTACCTGCGGGTTCTTCGACTTCGGCCAGTCGAAATCCTGAGGCATCGCCGCTACCGAAAGACTTTTCTTGAGGTGGTTTCGGTGGAGGAGTTACCTGAGGCGCGGGAGCGCTTGCCGCACGAAAAGCCCTTACCAAGCGGTCGTACTCATCGCGCCGGCCCTCATCGAGCAGGATATAGCGGGCGCGCGGTAACACGACTTCAAACATCTCCTGATGTTTGACGCGCGTTTGAAAGTTGCGGTGGTCGAGGTTGCGTTGCGCATCGACATACACCTCGTTAATGCGCTTGCGTACTTCTGTTCGATCCGCTTCCAGCGGCAATTTTAGCGCTTCGTAAAAATCAACAAACTCATCTGCCACAGCACAATACCTCGCCTTGAAAGAGAATCACTGGCTAGTGTACCTTTCAAGGTTTATGCCGACCTGACAACAGTTCTCAGGTCGCACTTGCCATAGACCCGAAGGGGGAGTGCTTCGAGCCTGTAGGTGCATTGGGGAGCTTTTCCCCGATGAAGTGTTTAGGCTTTGAACAAAGAACCCATTTGCTTGCCCAGCAAGCGGTTGACTATGAGGAAGGTGGCACTTAGCAACAACATTCCAATGACGCCCAGCGCGCACGCCGGGTACATTTTGGCGGCGGTGACAAGTTGGTAGATCGCTTGGGCAATGGGAACCTGGCTGGACGAAGCCGCCAGAATCAGCGAATCCGAGACTTCCAGTACGGCGAAGGCGAAGGTCAATAAGCCTGCCGCAATCAGGTTCGCCGTTACCAAAGGACGGGTGACATTCCACACGGTTTGCAGGGGAGTGGCGCCCATGTTCAAGCTGGCTTCTTCCAGGGTGACGCTCATCTGCTGCAAGCCCGCTGACACGCTACGGAGAGCATACGGCAAGCGGCGCACAGCGTAGGAGATGATGAGTAGGGGAATCGGGTTTTCGAAGGGGTCGAGGGCCGTATAGCGATAGGAGATCAATAGACCAAAGGCAAGGATGAGTCCCGGTAACGCTAAGGGCAACATGGCGAGTGTGTCGAGGAGACCGCGCGCCCAGATTTTGCCTCGCACCAGAGCATAGGCGAGGGCGAAACCTGCCAATACGTCTATTATCATGGACGCCGAGGCACACAGCAACGATAGCTTGATGGAATCGCGGGCTGGGATGGTGGGGTCGGTAAAGACGTGGACATAGTTATCGAGAGTCCAGGCTGGCCACAAACGGCTCGTCCAGTCGCTCGCGAAGGAGGCCATAATGACTCCGATGTGTGGCAGCAGTGACAAACCGATGACTACGAAGAACAACAGATAGACCAGAATCGAAACCAATGGCGAGGGCTGGGCTTCGCGGGCACGTCGTGTTCCTCTTGCCAATGTGGCTATCTTGCCGCCATCCAAATAGCGCCGTGACACCCAAAAGACCACACCCGCCAATACCACCAGATAGAACGCCAGCACATAGCCTGTGGGGTCGCTGAGGGCGTCTTTAGTTCTGAAGATTTGCACGGCGGCGACTCGGTCGTAGCCGAACACGAGCGGGGTACCCAAGTCGGTGAACGCGAAAATGAAGACGATGAGCGCACCACTCAGAAAGCCGGGCAACAGCAAGGGCAGAGTTACCGAGCGAAACACCTGAGCCGGGGAGGCCCCCAAGTTTTCGGCGGCCTCTTCGAGCGATGAGTCGACGTTGGCCCACGCTGCCGATAGGTTTAAATAGACCAGCGGGTACAGGTGAAGCGCCGCCACTAGCACTACCATGAGTAGCGGGCCGTTGCCGCCGAGAAAGCGCGAACCGAGAAAGTCAATCGGGTTTTGGTTGCGCCCCAACAGGGTGTTGATGAAGCCTTCGCGGGCCAGCATCTGTTTCAGGCCCACTGCACCCACCAGAGGCGGGAGCAACAGGGGAATGAGCAGCAGACCCGTTAGCAGCCCTTTGCCCGCGAATTTCAGCCTTGCAGATGCGTAGGCGAGGGGTAGGGCAATGATCGACGAGACTATCGTCGTCAAAATGCCCAGATAGAATGAGTTGATAATGCTTTGGCGGGCCAACTCGTTTTGCAGAGGGAGCAGCAACAGGGCGAAGTTGAGCGCACGCGCTCCCGTCACTGGGTCGGCTACCGTAATCGCGCTCAGTAGCACGGTCACGACGGGGCGAATCAGGAAGGGGCCAAGGAAGAGCAGGGCAAGGCCCCACGTTAACAAAGAAGGAATAAGGGAGCTGAAATCACGCTTGCTACGCGCGCGCGCGTTCGCAAGTTGATTGTCGCGAGAACCAGAGGATACGGCCATAAAAATTTGCTTCAGTTTGGAGCAGACCACCTGAATAATCGAGGTGTTTTTGCGCGTCGCTGTTTAAACGCCGCGCGAAGGGAAAGGGAGAGTTCGTGCCTAATAGCAATGCAAGATTGAAAAAAGGTGAAAAAGGCTCGAATATGGGGCGTAATCAATCGTTTTTGGGGGTTAAATCAATTTGAAATATTGATTGTGAGATGCAATTGATTAGGTTTAAGTGTTTAAAGTTAGTCAAAGATTGATTAATCAATCTTTTTTCAATCTGTTCGCCTGAATTGCTGTGTTTCATTTCAAAAAACACAATGAAATTATACCAAAAAGGGAGGTGGAGAGCAACTTTGTCATCGGAATTTCAATGACCTTCGCGTGTTGAAAAGAGGTAGAGTTGCCTCAGAGAGAACAGTCGAGGCCATTTTGGGGGAATCTGGTGTTTTTGTCTCCTCAGGAGTTCGCCGGGAGCCACAGCTTTGCTAGAGAGAAACTGTGGTAGGGTTTGGCTCTCGTTAGAGTTGGTAACCGCTACGCAGCTTTCCTCAGGTACTTTGTGCCGCTTAGAGATTTGTGGCTTTAGTCGAGGAGGGAAGCGACTTTTCAGGCAGCCATTTAAAGCATATTTCTATTGAAATGCTAGTCCTTATGACGTGATAGTGTCTGCATTTGGGGATGGATGCTTCGCAGGTTCAGGATGACGCCGCCACTATATCCCCAGTTGGGCTATCTCTTCATTGGACGACTGCTCTAAAGCGTTTGGGGGCCAATAAAGGTGTTCTGGGAGGAAATTTCAGCTTGATTGGTGAATTTTCGGCTCAAGGGTGAGGGGCCGTCTGCGCAGTTTATTGGCGGGGCGGCCCCTCACCTTTTGAGTCATCTGTTTTAGAACTGCTGGCCTATGCCTAGGAAGAATTGTTTGCCTTCTTTGGAGAATCCGAAGTCGGCGCTGATCATCGTTGACTGGTTCCAGCCAATGCGAATACCTGTGCCGTATGAAACCTTCATATTCTTGAAGTTGATGTCAAACCAATTGTCGCGCACTGTGCCCAGATCAAGGAATGGTGAAACGTTCAGGCTGAAGCGCTGGCCCAGCAATTTCGTTTCGCCAACACGGTAGCGAAGTTCGGCGTTGGCGAAGAACACTGCGCGCGCCAAGTAGCGGTTGGCGACGTAGCCACGGAGCGAGTCGGAGCCACCCAGGGAGTTGATGCTACCATCGGGACTCCACTGGTCCTGATATTCGAAGAAGGGGGCGTTACGGCCAAAAATGTTGCCTGTTGCGAGGCGTCCGGCAAAGACGGTGCGCTGGCCGAATGGCAACTTATGATAGAAGCGGGCCTGGGCGAACAGCTTGTCGAATGAGAAGTCTGAACCGATAGTTGGGCTGGAATATTCGTTGGCCAGTTCCAGATACAGTCCCTTGGTGGGGTCTGGCTCGAAGTCGCGGGTGTCGTAGATGAGCGCTTGCTGGAGAATCGACACCATTCCTCCTTCGATTCCCTTCGCGATTCCTAGTTGGGCGTCTCGTTCCAGAACCGACTGACCATTAGGCACGCCGTTGGCGTTGAGGCGCCCTGTGAATGTCGAATAGTTCAGTTTCTGGAGTTCGTAGCCACCCATTAATTTCAACTTACCTTTGCCGAGCGCATAGTCCGCTTTGAGGTTGAGCATGGCTTCCTTTTCGCGGAAGCGGTTTGAGAGCGAGTCGGTGACGAGCGGTGCTTCACCGGGGCCGCCAGGACGCACCTCACTACGGGCTTTGTCGAAGTCGGTGTACTTATCGAAGGTTCGGCCATCGGGCAGCGTCAACTTGCCCAGTGTGCGCTCTGTGATGCCGAAGTAGATATTGTTAGGATTGTCGCTGATTTTAAGGTCTGCCTTCAGGCGGAAGCGGGAATTCTTGAAATAGGGCATGTCCAGTGACGCCGCGAACTCCTGGGCATCCTTGTCGGTGACGAAGGCGTTGAGCGAGAGCTTGGCGACATATGGGGTGTAGCGGAAGCGGGGATCTTCCTTTTTGCCGTTCCAGAAGATGTTTGCACGCGCTCCGGTGCCGTTGCCATACACAGGGTCGGATGAAAAGTCGGGGAGGAACGTGAAAAACTGCCCCTCTTTCTTTTTGTCGAAGTCGGCGTCGGAGATGCGGCGCGCTCGGAAGTATTCGGGGACGTTTTCTTCTCCCAGTATTGTGGTTACTTGAGAGACGACGTAGGTGTCGCCCTCACGGCGGATGGTAACAGTTGGCGTGCTGGTCTTCGCCACACGGTCAAGCGCGTCGGCCAGCGAAAGCCCCTGCGCGTCGAGAGTCACTGTGCCTATGACTCCATCCCCTATGCGGTACTGGACTTTTGCTTCTTCGAAAAGCCGGGTTAGAACGTCTTTTACCGGTTCGGCCACGGCGCGTACCGAATAGGTTTGGGTAATAGGGTTGGGAGCCGTGTCTTGCGCGATGGCAGGAGCGGCAACTGCGAGAAGGAGTGGTGTGAAGGCAATTAAGGCAGTTCGCATAGCTTAGGAATTGGCTCCGTCCGTCCTAGAGACTATGGAGCGCTTTGGATTTTGAGCCTCCAATCTGAGAATATTCTGTGAGTATTCTGAGGATAATATGAGAATTTTCAGAGAATCCTTTGGTTGTCTATGATGACTGAATTTGAACTGTAGGAACACATCCCTGCCACTCACCTGTGTAATGCGGCAGGTTTGATTCAATACGTGGACGTAATTGATGCCAGACGGGGTTAGGCGGCCTTCAAGGATCTATTGGATTTTGGCAATAGCCGGGAGGGAGGACTTTTATCTTCTCGCTTTATTTGCTGGATTAAGTCTATTCTTAGGGGTTATTTAAATTTCTTTTCCACTGATGATTTTATAGAGCAGCGTATAAAGAGGGCTTACTGACATAGGCTCCAATGGGGGAGTTGGGTATTTTTCTAATGGGGCCTAATTTATTTATTGGGTAGGTAGAAGTCGAAGGGGGCGTTGCGGTCGCAGGTGAGGGTGCCGTTTTCCTCGCGTAAGTCGGCGACCTGGATTAATGAGCGGCGATGATCGTAGGGATAGACACCGTTGGCGCCCATAGTGGCGTCGAAGTGCGATTTACGGCCTGGATGGGTGAAATAGAAGATGTAGGCATGACCGTTGGCGACCTCGACATCGGCATGGGCGCCTTGTGGCGTATCTTGTGGGCGTGTGCCGGGGACATCGAGGACGAGGCCCTGTTTCTCCCAGTTGATGGCGTCATCGGAGCGGAATACCCGTTGGCCACGCCACTCGTCGGTAATCATCCAGTAGTGGTTGTTGAAGCGAAAGACGTTGGGGCCTTCCTGCGCGCCACCGGGGATGGCGGGTTTGGCGTCGCGTTTCCAATGAATCAGGTCGGGCGAGGTACTGGTCGAAATCGAGCCGCCATTTTGTTGGTCTTTGTACCAAACGCGCCACGTTTTATCGGGCATCTGGATGATGGAGATGTCGATGACTTCTGGCGAATCGAAGCTGGCGAAGTCCTGAAACTTCCAGTTCCACAGGTCGCTACTGGTATGGTGTGCGGTGCGCGACGCGCCGCCCCAATCGGAGCGGACGCCCTGAATGTAGGTGACGAACATGTGGTATTCCTTGCCATCGAACAGCACTTCGGGCGCCCAGAAGGTGTTGGTGCCCTCTTCGATGGCGAGTTTGGGTGTTCCTTTATAGACCCAGGTTTTCCCGTTGTCGCGTGAGGTGGCGATGCCAACATCGGTGCCGTAGCAGAAGGACACGTTGGGGAGTTCGAGTTGGGCGCGACGCTGCGAGTAGAACATCCACCACTCTTTCTTTTGCGTGTTGTAGATGATGAGCGGGTCGGCTGGCCCATCGGTCATGGGGTCGCGGTAAAGAGGAGCGGGCGCGATATGCATTGGATTAGGGTTTACAGGAGGCGTAGTTTGCGCAGAGAGAGAGCTTGCCCCAAACAGGGTGGCAGTCAAGGAAAAAAGTGGAAATAAACGCACGATAGCCCTTAGAAAAGGCAGCTTTGATGGAGGTACGTTCCAATCATACCCTTGTTTGTGCCGAATCTACTATCACTGGAAAAAACCCCTCTACTGTCAAGAGGTTTTTGCGCGCAGAGCGAAGTTACGCCAAAATTGAATAAGCCCGTTGCGGTTATCGCCGCCTTTCGGTTGCGGTAATTATGAACCCGCCTCTTTCTGCCGTGCAAGACGATATGCCCGATCAAAAACGTCGCTTCGACTTCGGCCAGTTCGTATCACGCTCCTTCAACTTCGTTTACGTCCTCATATCGTGCGTTTTGCTCGTGTTCGTGCCATTTAGTGTCAACGACTGGCCTATTGGTAACCGTGCTGTGTGGCTGATTGGCGCGATGTTCGGCGATTTGGTTCTAGTACAGGGCTTCAAGCATATTTGCTACATTCCGCGTCCCAACACAACGAACGTTTTCTGCTGGGGACGCCGCCCCCACTCAGGTTTTCCGTCCGGTCACACCTTGCCCGCATTTTTGTTGGCCACCCTCATCTGGCAAGTTCATCCGCATCTGTGGGCGTGGTATTTTGGGGCTGCTCTTATCGGTTGGGCGCGTTGGAACGTCAAGGCCCATTTTGGCTATCAGGTCTCGCTTTCGGCGCTGTTGGGAATAGGGCTTGGATTGTTGGCGGGCCGCTTCCTGTAGCCGCTTAAAGCCAACCGCGCGAGCGATATGTGCGAATGCCGATGATTTCGCGCATCGCCGAGCCAAAGGCGCGAACGCGCTCGGATGGCTCATTCAAGTGTTCCAGGTCGAATAGGCTTTCGCGGCAGGGTGTTGAGACGACTTGCAGACCAGTTTTTTGGAAAGTGAGCGATGAGCGCAGCGAATGGGTGGGGGAGGTGACGAGCAGAATTTTCTTCCAACCATGCTTACCCATCAATTGGCTGACGAGGACTGCTTCGTCGTGTGTGGTGTGTACCGGGCCTACCGCCAAGACATCGCCATTGATGCCCAAATTCTTCATTAGTCTTTTCGCCGCCTTGATGTGAGAGCCTTCGCCGGGCACTTCGGTTACGATGAGGCGCGGGGCAAACCCTTGTTGCAATAGCTCGATGGCATGAAGGGTGCGTTCCAAGGTGGGCATCCCTAAATCGTTATCTCTTTGAACGCCCGCTTGCAAGACCACGATTGCTTGTGTCTTTTCGGGGGACTGATCTAGCTTGAGGGGGAGGGCCAGACTCGAAGAGAACGGAGTAAAGGCGACGACAATCCACAGGCCAAGCAGGGCGACTGCACTGATGCGACAAAGCCAAATAGCGCGCGTTAAGCCCAGAAGTGCGCCCAGTGTGCCCGCGAGTATGAGAGTCATGTTCGTGCCGCGCAGCAAGGGAAGCAATTCGAGGAGGTTGAGATCATTGGTTATGAACCAAGTCAAAATGCCGCACAGAAAGCCCTCAAAGCATGCCCTTGTTCGTGGCCTGGCTAAGTCGACTTTGGTGGAGGGAGTGGAGCGGAAGTTTGGCACCATAAAGTTCCCCATGATTATACGAGTTAGTCTGACTTGCTCAAACTAGTGCTCATGCGCGTTCTCCACGCCCATTCCAACATCTCTTCATCACACGGCGGCATTGTGGCGGCCTTATCTTGTCTTATGCCAGCTCTGGAAAAGCAAGGCGTCGGTTGCGACATGATCGCTCTTGAGGCTCGCGGCGAGGCACGTTCGCAGTCTCCTCTTGATTCGCCGAGCCTTCATCTGGCATCGGGTAAAGGCCCGGAATCAATTGGGTTTGCCCCCGGTTTATACGAATTGTTCGAGTCACTGGCTCGTCAGGATGACATCGTTCATTCGCATGGACAATGGCGTTACCTCGATTTCGTTTCCGCGAAGGTCGCGAGAAAACGCAATAGGCCACACATCATCTCAATTCATGGCATGATGGAGCCTTATGCCTGGCTCACTTCGCGCCGCAAGAAAGCGGTGGCCGAGAAGTTATTTCAAAGCCGCGCTTTGCGCGAGGCGCGCGTCATTCACGCGCTTGTTCCCAAAGAGGCCGAGGATATTCGCCAACTCGGTTGGCGTAATCCTATTGCGCTGGTGCCAAACGGCGTCGATTTAAGTTCGATGGAGAATCTGCCATCGCGCTCGGTTTTCGACGCGAGTTTGCCAGTTGCCAAAGACCGCAAAATCCTGTTGTTTTTGGCGCGTCTGCATCCGAAAAAAGGCTTGCCGCATTTTCTTCCGGCGTGGAAGCGGGCGCTCGAATTGCCCGGTGCTAAAGACTGGCATTTTGTGGTGGCTGGCCCAGATGAGGGGGGGCATCATGCCGAGCTAGTGGAATTGGTCAAATCTCTCGGACTTGAATCGAGCGTTTCGTTTGTGGGGCTTTTGCAGGGCGAGGCCAAGCGCGCTGCGTTTGGGGCGGCTTCCGCGTTTGTGTTGCCTTCCCATTCGGAGGGCTTCTCTATGTCGTTACTGGAAGCGATGGGGGCCAGTCTGCCGCTTCTGATTACGCCGGGGTGCAACTTCCCCGAAGCCGTACAGGCTGGGGCGGCGCTATCGGTTGACCCCACCGAAGAGGCGACTTTCGAGGGGTTGCAACAACTATTTGCGCTTTCATCTTCTCAACTCGAAAATATGGGTATCCGAGGCCGTGCTTTGGTCGAGCGCGACTATACATGGGAAAGCGCCGCTCATAAGATGAAGGTAGTCTATGAGTGGTGTTGCGGGCAAGCTGATAAGCCGGATTGGGTAATGGAGTAGCCGCATTAAAGCTATGCGAGGCTGGGCATGAGCGTTTTGCGTGTCATGCCCAGTGTTGGGGTTTACGGGGAGGAGACTTTTCTATCAGGGCCATACGCCTATGCCATGCATGATGCGTTTCACCAGTCGTTGGGGCAGTGGCTCAACATGTTGAGGAAGACGCTCTTCGTTGAGAATGTAGTTCCCATCGCCATTGTCAATATGCAGTTTGGAGGCGTCGGCGAGTGTTTCTTGCCAGGTGCCCTGGCGTGCGTGTTCCCAACCTGTAAAGCCGCCTTCGATATTCTTGCGGCGTGTATCCAATCGAGTTTGAATCTGCAGGGGCGAGCGATATTTATAGTGCTTGTAGAGAATGCGTTGTGGGTAGACCAAGCCCATATGGCGCGGCCAGCCCTCGGTTTCCAGCCATACCATTTTATTGCGGTGTTTCACAAAGCGAGGCTCGGCGTTTTCGGCTTTGTAACGACGCAATTGCGGTAGTAATTGGGCCATTGGAACATCGAAATCGAGCGTGTCTACTTCCAGTTGCGTCAGGTAGTATTCGACCATTGCCGCCCAAACCACATGGTAGGCCGAGGGGATTTTGGCAAGGAATTCTTTCGGATTTTGGACGCAGAATTCGTCCGCATCCAAGTGGCACCACCAGTCTCCGTCTTGAGCGCGGTCTTTAAATGTGTTGTAGACCTCGGCGCGCAGCGACTCCTGGAAAGTCTTGCCGTCTTGCTTCCAGGGTACTATTTGCTCATTCTGCATCGCCAGCACTTTTTCCCATGTGCCGTCCGTGCTTTGTCCATCATAAATATAGATATAATCCGACCATTTCGTGGCTGCGCGCAAGCACTCTTCGATAATGTCGCCCTCATTCTTAACGACGCAGATCGTGTGAATTTTGAATGGTTTCATATAAGTTCTTTTATTTCAACTCTCACTACCACGTGACTTCATCGCTAATATAGGAAATGCTCCTAAAAACTTAGCGCGCCCAAGAAAGGCGTGCCAACGAAATGTCTGGCTGTATAGATGCCACGCTTCATTCTTATAACCACGCCGCAAACATTCTAATGTAACGGGGCGAATATGACGTGTAATAATTTCTAATCGCTCTCGCTGTCGTGCTTTTCCACCAGGATAAAGTCCGGCTCGTTCTTGAGCGATCAGATGATGGAGTCCATCGAGTGTGCGCTTGATATTGGAGACTGCGCTGTTATCATGCTTACGATACGCGAAGGTTCTGGGGGATTCGATGCGTATAAATTGGGGGGAATCCCCCAACTTCAGGCACAAATCTAAATCTTCGGCGTTGATCCAACGTTTTTCAAAGCCGCCCACTTTACGGAGCGCTTCGGTGCGAACCACCAGTGAACTGGCACCGAAAGAGAGGTCTTGTTGGCTCGATGCCAGATAGTCCTTGAAGCGCAGGGTTTGCTCTGGTTCGGGTTTGAAATCTTGGAGCATGTCCTCGCTCTCGAACGAAAACTCTCTGGCCATCAACAATGATGGGGAGTTATTTTGGTCGATAATCTGGCTGTAAGTTGCCAGTGTCCATGGCATCCATAAATCGTCCGAGTCGAGGAAGGCGATGTAGTCGCCCTTGGCCGCTGCGATACCTGTGTTGCGTGCGGCGCCGGGGCCAGCGTTCTTTTGCTGGAGCAGATGAACTCGATTGCCGAAGCGGGCTACAGCCTCGACGGTGCCATCGGTTGAGCCGTCATCTACGACGATGAGTTCGCAGTTTTCGCTCGATTGATTGATGACTGATTCGATTGCCATACCTACTAATGTGGCGCGATTATGCACTGGCATCACGACAGAAAAGCGAGGCATGGTTTATTGGGTTGCGGCGCCTGGTTGGGGATGGTTTCGCCATACCCAGCGGCGTTTCAGTCGGATACCCGCCTGAAATAATGGGCGGGCGGAAGGGGCGAGGCTATAGAACACACGCAGTTTTGCCCCCAGATGAGGCCAGGCCAACCTGCGTGCTTCTCTAAAGTCTTTAGCTTGTCCATCTACGAAAGACAGGCTCATGAGGCGCCGAGCTGACGAGACTATCATTTGCGTCATTCCGGGGGTATCGAAGCCTTTTCGGTTTTTGAGCAGAGCTTTTAAGTAGAAGTATTCGCATTCAACGACGTTTTTCGAGATGCTGCCGGGGGTGTCGACGCGGTAGAGAGCCGCGACTTCGCTTTCATAGGCCCATGACTTGTCGCGTGTTACGCGCAGCCAAAGGTCGAGGTCGTGGCGGCGTTTCTGTTTGACATCGAAGCAGCCGACATCGAGCAGGCGTTGGCGCTGGAAAAGTACCGTCGAATGGCCGAAGTGGAATCCACGCGCACAGCACTCGACAAAGAGTTCGGGCTTTAAGTTGGTGGCAGTGGGCAGATCGTGACGCAAATAGTCGGAAAGCTCTTCTGTGTTGCCGTCTTCGCGCAACAGGAGATGGTTTGCCATGTAGGCGACATCGTCGCCGTTTTCGAGTAGCTTTGCTGCTTTTTCCAAATGGTTAGGACACCAGATGTCGTCCGCGTCTAAAAAGGCAATCCAATCGCCGTGCGCTGCCTCGATTCCCAGATTGCGCGCCGCTGCTGCGTTACGCACATTGGCCTCGATAAGTCGAACTGGCACGCCGCTTCGCTCGATGATTTGGACGGAATCATCGGTCGAGGAATCGTTGATGACGATGATTTCCAGAGGCTGAAACGTTTGTTTGGCCGCGCTTTGCAGTGCTGCCTCTATCCAGCGGGCGGCATTGTGGCAGGGCATAATGACGGAAATCTGCATAATTATTTTTTGAGCGCGCGACGATAGACCTCAAGGGTTTGCTTTGCGACGGATTCCCAACTCCATTTTTGGACGCATTCGAAATTATGATAGCCCATTGCGTTTAAATCGCTGCTTTTATTGAGGGCAGAGCGCAGAGATTTGAGCAAGCCATCTTTATCGTCGGGGTCGTAGAGGAATCCGCCTTTGTCATCGAGAGTTTCGCCTATACAACCCCGGCGCGGCGCGATGCAGGCGCGTCCAAATGACATCGCGAGCAGAACTGCGCCGGAAGTGAGAATGTCGCGGTAGGGGAATACCACGGCATCAGCGGCGTTCATGTAGGTTTGCAACTCTTCGTCGGGGACGAAGCCGGGAGCGAAGCGAATGTGACTGTTGTTACCAATGGCTTGCTGAATTTGCTCTACCGTTCCTTCGCCGCTGGGTTTGCCCGCTATGAGAAGGAACGGTTTGCTGGCCTCATCTACCTCCTCCGCGATTTGATGGAAGGCTTTTATCAAGTCCAGCACGCCTTTATAGGGGCGGATTTGGCCGACGAAAGCAAAAACCAAGGCCTCCTGGGGCAAGTTGAGTTTGGCCCTTGCCTGTTCGTGGGATATGGTATTGGGATAGGATGCGACGTAGTTACCGTGCGGGACGACATGCACCTTTCTGGATGGCAAGTGGAAAGAGCGTGCCACTTCGGTTTTCGCGCACTCGCAGTGCGCGATAACCGCGTCGCAGTGGCGCAAGAAATGGCGTTGGAGGCGACGCTCCAGAGTAGGGAAGGGGCTTTCGTGCGACTGGATATTGTGGGCTGTCCAAACGATTTTGATGCCGCGTGCCTTTAGCACGAGAATCTGTGCGATCAAGGACAGTGACAGGGCGACGGTTTTGGGGGCCGATGGGCGCACCATGTAGGGGTGCAGCCAGTGGAAGTGCAAGATGTCGGCATTCCAGCGTTTCAGTGCCGAGCGAAAGAATGTGCCACCGCCACCACCGGGCAGTGTTTCGACCTCCAATTTTCCCAAAGCGTCCATCAGTTCGGTTTGGTACAAATTGTCTTCATAAAACGGCAAATGAACGACTTTAAGGGTTTTCATTTTGTGAGAGAAAATTCTCGGCGTAGTGCTGAAGTAGCCAATTTTCGTTGCGGCAAAGTGGTTATGAATCGCCGCTGATTGCCCAGTATCTGGCGAACGTGATCCAATAGTGTTGTTGGCTGTTTTATGCCAGAGGGTTGCCTCAGATGTGAGGCATTGTTTTCACCGTGGCTGAGTACGTAAATAGCGCCTGGGAATGGCAGTGGTTCTAGAGGAGTACCGCGCGAGTCAAGTTGGCCGCGAATTGCTGTGTGACCATACCGGAGAATGACACACTCTTCAAAGTCGCGCACTGGGTCTTCGGGCAACTCGACCAGTCGAGCATTTATGACGGCGCTGGTGCCACACACCTTATATAAGTCGTTACGGAGGAATAGCCACGGCGATCCCGCGTCGTAGGTATAGCCTTTTTCGAAAGCCCAGCCATTGGCGTTGGGATGAGCGTGAGCATATTCCACGAGACGACGACTCACTAAATCATCCGCGTCCATGAGCATCAGGAAATCGGGATTGAAATCTCGTGCTCGGCTTAAACCAACTGCGAGCTTTTTGAATTTATCTTCCTGTCGGGATTTTTTTTGAGATAGGTCGGGTGCCGGGAAATCGACGCTCAAAAATTCGACGCGAGGATCGGAAAATCCAGCCAGTTGTGGGATTTCATGGCATACCACGAACACGCGCAGGTTCGAATCTGTTTGAGCGCATACCGAACGAAGAGTTTTTTCCAATATGCGGCATACACTTTCCCAGTTGCTGGAAACCGATTGGCTCTTCAAAGCCATAACGAAACAAAACATTTATTTCTATTTTAAGGACAAGAAATTATCGCGTACTAAGCGCTTTATTCCTTCACTATACATTAAATGCCGTATAGAACCTACATAATGTCGGCTTTGATAGAGAGAGCCGGGGGTAAGATGCACGTTGTAGGATTCTGGTAGAATTTCGCAGCCGAACCGTGCTGAACACAGCATATAGAGCGTTTGTTCGATGCGCCAGAAATGTTCGTTGATATTCGGTATCTTTAAAAATTCTTCGATCCAATCTAATCGGAGAGAATCAATGAAAATTAAGCCCAGTCCCGAATTGAAGCATTCGACACAATTGACACCGGTCTGCTGTTTGACTGTTTTTGGATCAACGAGCGAGGCTTCTTTGGCATCACGATTAACCGTATTCAACTGGTAATTTGGATCTTCGATACGCTCTAACAGAGTTGTGGGTTCGGCGAAGAAAAGTACATCGGAATCGAGCAACAGCATTCGCTTACTCTTTGCCTCAGCTGGAAAGTCGAATATTTTGGGGGCCAACAGATTTTTCTTGCGGAACTCAAGGCTACGAGGATAATTTTCGAGGCGTTCGTAAGCGTGTTGATCGGCATCGGCCCTTTTGACAAGGCGAGCCTGTGGGAAATGCTTGAGTAGGGTTGCGCGGATGTCATCTGTCAGCGAGCCATCGTCGTGAATGCACAGAGCATAGTGGCGTTTGGAGTAGTGGTAGAACGACTTCAATGCCCACAGGAGATTCAGCCAATCGGAAGCGGAAGTGAGGACGTGAATTTCGCAACTTAAGTCGCTGGTGTCCGTGACAGGGCGAGTTTGAAGAATACGTGGGCGGACTACATCGCGATAATAGGCGGTGCGCAATCCATGCTTGAACTTAACTCGCGTATGATACAGAAGGCTTCCAATTGACATAAATAGTAATTTGCAGGTTTTGAGCTTTTCTGGCGTTATCAACGCGCCTTGAACTCTTTCTGTACTAGGGCATAGTAGTCCAGCAGTTCAGGAATTGCATGATCGGGATGTAACTTAGCGATTCTCTGGTGAGCAAAACCCCCCATTTTATCTCGCTCTTCAGGAGAAAGTTGCCACGCGCGAATGATGGCCTTACTCAATGCTTCTGGATTGCCGGGTTCCACCAGAAAACCTGATTTCCCATCATCTATAAGTGCCTCGAAGCACGAGCCAGTGGTTGCCACGACCACGCGGTTGACGCCCATTGATTCCAGGCAGGTATTGGGGAGGTTATCGACCAGTGAAGGTAGTACCACAACACGAGCGTTTTCAATCAGCGGATACAGGCGATCATGGCGTGTTGAACCCAGAACCATGACTCTGTCAGCTAATTTCTCGCTGCCATCAGGGTCGGCGGTTTTTAGTTGTGCGCTAATCCATTCGCTCATGGGTTTGCCATCTGGCGCCTTTGCGTCTGGACCGACGAAGACCATCTTCAAATCGGGCACGGCTCGAAGCACGGCGGGTAGCGCTTGCGCCAAGATATGGACGCCCTTCATCTGGGTCATGCGCCCAAAGAACAAGGCATAGTCGCTTCCGGCGCATGTTTCGTTGTAAAGCGAGGGATCGGGGGAAGGCTCCTCGGAGAAGAAGGGAGTTTCTACGACTTTGACTTTGACTTTGTAGTCGTCTTCGACAAATTTCGCGACATAGCGCGTGGGGCCATAAATCCAGCGTGTGCCCTTGATGGCGCGCTTTTCCAGTTTCCAGCGCGCACGAACGCCTTTGGTTTCTTTGACGCCCGCGATTTTATCCCACACGGGACGATAGCTAGAGAGGCGTGTTACAACGGGAACACGCTTTTCTTTCTTGAAGAACAAACCGACCGAACTCACGTTGGCGACTTGTACCAAGTCGAACTTCTCTTTGCGTGAAATCTGCTTCCAGCGACGCGATAAGCACCAAGCTGCTTTGATGTCCTGGTAGACGCCGTAATATTGGCGCGGCACTAATGGGTCGATGTGATCGAAGAAGAAATGCTTGTCCCACACCGGAAGAACACGGTGAACCGTGACGCCACGATAATCAATCGTGCCGTTTTCTTTGGCGCGCGTCATGACATGGACATCATGCCCACGCTCTGCGAGGGCAACAGAAACGCGGCCCAAATAATTAGCTAGACCGCCCGAAAAATTTGGCTCGGTTACATATTCAGGTGAAACAAAACAAATTCTCATGCGGTTTAATTAGTTATCGTTTTTGTCGTAGAGTCACTACTTGAGTTGCCTCTTAGTGATAATTAGGTTCGGAAATGGTACAGGCAGATTGTTGCTATTTGCCCCCAACAGGTCGGCGCGTCTAGTATGCGTAGGCTTGCTTTAAGCCATACCTCGTCTTCGGTCAATACACCCTTTACTGCGAAGTAACCAAGAAACCGAGGTGTGTCATTTTCTCTTAATCAGGGAGGCGGTACGCCTTGCTGTCGCGAGAGCTTGTTCAACACGAAATGGGCCTACTGCACGAGCGAGCATTTTGTAGGCATTACGCTCCTCGTATTCGATTGGTTGCCCTGCAGCTAGTTCATTGGCTCGCTTGAATCCTTTTTCCGCTACTTGATTTGCTCCATTGCGGTAGGCGTAAATAGAGTGCTGGAATAGTCTTCCTGCGAGGGCCAAGCGGCGCTCTTGAGTGAAATCGTAAGGCGGCTTCTCCAAAATTTGGCTCAACTCGAGCAGTAGTTCGACCATGTGACCGGCAGGTTGGACGCTACGGGTGATGCGAGGGCCATCGTGGTTGCGGTGTTCGCACAGGTAGTCGTCAATGTAGTGAATTTTGATGTTCGTTGCCCCAATCCGAACATGCAGGTCGTATTCCTGGGCACGTTTGACGCCTTCGCGGAATCCTCCAACGCGCTCTATGCACTCGCGGCGGTGCAGTGGCCCCTCGGTGCTAAGCCCTTGCCTCAAACAGTAAACACCTGAGTCAACGCCAACAGGCGACATGACCTTGGCCTTTTTAGGGCGCATCGGGCGGTCATCGCCGAACAAGAATCCGTGGCAGAACACTAAATCGGCCTCGCCGCTTTCCAAAAACGGAAGTTGGCGTTCAAATTTTGTGGGGACTAGTCGGTCATCGGCGTCGAGAAATTGAATGTACTTTCCACTCGACAACTCGAATGCGCGGTTGCGTGTTGCACAGGCGCCGCGATTTGGGTTCGCCTCGAAGATGATTTTATCTCCGAAGCTTTTTAGTACATCGACGCTTCCATCCGTGGAACCATCATCTACGACCACAACCTCGACGTTCGAGTGAGTTTGGTTGAACACACTTTCGATTGCCTCGGCCACAAATTTCTCTGTGTTAAAGCAAGGAATGCAAACGCTTACTAAGGGTGTCATGAAGAAGATGATTCAAATGGTTGGCCACGATGATTGCTATATAATCGTGCCTCTTCCAGTTGATTGTAATGTTCGGGATCACGTTGTCCGATGATGCGCCATTTCTGGCTGCCGATAATTGCTCCGGGTGGGACGACACCGGACACTGTCGTGCCCATGCCAATAATGGCCCCATCGCCAATGACTGTGCCGGGGGCGATGCATACGTTCATACCAATCCAGACGTTGCGCCCAATTACAACGGGTTTCTTTAGATAGACCGCATCATAGGGGAGACGTTCACCTGCCGCGTTGTGGTTGACACTGTAGAGCAGCAGATTACGGCTAATCATGGTGTTATCACCAATCGTCAGACCGCCATCGGCCCGAATGAAGGCATTTTCGCCGATGTGAACGTTGTCGCCAATTTCTAGGTGCTTTCCCCCGCTCAAGCGAATCGGGCTTTCAATATGCACGTCCTTGCCGCACTTTTTAAAGGTTGCGATTAGCTCATTGACATGGCGTTCACGTTCGCGGCCTTCAGTTATTTTGAGCAAATGATATAGCTTCAGTACGGCTTTATCTCTGACTCGCTGCAACGTCTTTATCATGATTTAGGCTCAGCGGGCGCCTCCCTGCAACGACCACTTCTGCCGACTATAGACGACACCGCCTACGCGCTTACCAGAGTTGTTGAAGAAGTCGGTTGGCAGAATTGTGAAAGCAAATGCATGTTGTATGTTTTGCAGTTGGGTTCCGTTATGGTCGAGGCCAAGGCTGACCGCATAGCGTCCCGGTGCCAGTGCTAAATCGTCTACTTCGCAGCGGAGTACGAAAGTACCCTGCACTGAACGTGTGGTCAACTCTGGCGCACATTTGGTGTGGAACGATGTGACTCGAATACCACGAGCATTTTCCATCGCGATGCCCAAAGTGGGGCGCGTCCCCTGTGTGGGGGCATAGCATTCCACTTCAAAGATAAGAGGCGCACCGATGGCAAAGCTGCCCTCGATAGAAACCCCATCCTCCCTTTCTGTCGTGATGACCTGGGCCTTTCTTATGTGTGTTTCGGTCTTGGCAAGGGCATTTGTATCTGCCAGATATAAACCTTCTTTGTCACCCTCGCGGCCCACATCATAATAGCGGCGGATACCTTCCAGTGTGCTGCCATCGAATTCGACGGTTCCCGCATTGAGAAGCACCACTCGTGAGCAAAGCGATTCGACAGCGGCCATGTTGTGCGAGACGAACAGCACGGTGCGTCCTGCCCCTGCGACCTGGTTCATTTTGCCCAGGCACTTCTGTTGGAAGGCCATGTCGCCCACGGCTAATACCTCGTCGACGATCATAATTTCGGGTTCGAGGTGGGCCGCGACCGAAAACGCGAGGCGCGTATACATGCCGCTGGAGTAGCGTTTGACCGGCGTATCAATGAACTTTCCGACTTCCGAAAATTCGACGATTTCATCGAACTTGCTACGGATTTCATTACGGCTCATTCCCAGGATGGCACCGTTCATGAAAATGTTTTCCCGGCCCGTCAGTTCGGGATGGAATCCAGTTCCCACTTCGAGGAGTGATCCTACACGACCGTTAATTTGTGCCCGACCTTCGGTTAGCCCAGTAATACGGGACAGCACTTTGAGCAGAGTGGATTTGCCCGCACCGTTACGTCCGACGATGCCCACCACTTCGCCCTGTCTGACATCAAAGGAGATGTCTTTCAATGCCCAGAAAGTGTTCTCGCCTCCATCGGTCGGTGCGCGCCTTTCGCGAATGCGACGTAGGGGGGCGCTCGCTGCATTCGTGATGGACTCGCGAAATGTCGTGGGTCTTTCGTTCGCACCGATACGATATAACTTGCTGAGATGGTCGATGCTGATAGCGATGTCGTTCATGGTAATTACGCGAGGTCAGCGAACGAAGCCTCGAACCTCCGGAAATAGAATAGACCGCCAACTAACAATAAGAGCGTCGCTAATAGAGACATGCCCATAATAGGTAGAGAGATGCCTTTGCCTCCAAGCAGTGCCCACCGAAAGCCTTCGACGACCCCGGTCATGGGGTTGAGAGCGTAGAAAAGGCGGTATTTTTCAGGAACCATGCTCGCGGGGTAGGCAACAGGGGTTGCAAACATCCAGAGTTGGGTTAAAAACGGCACGACATAGCGGACATCGCGATATTGCACGTTCAAGGCGCACAGCCAAAAGCCAATTGCTAATGCTGCCGTGATGGCAAAGAGGAGTAGTAATGGCAGAAACACAATGCCCCAGCCTGGAACGATGTGAAAATAGGCCATCAATCCTAGTAGCACGACGAAGGCGATACAGAAGTCGACGAGGCCGGATAGAGCTGCTGACAGTGGAATGATGAGTCGGGGGAAATAGACCTTCGTCAGCAGGTTGGTGTTGCTTATCAGAGAGTTGGATGCCTGTCCGAGAGTGTTCGCGAACAGTTGCCACGGCAAAAGCGCGGTGTAGGCGAACACAGGATAAGGCAATCCATCCGATGGAATTTTTCCGAATTTTCCAAAAAATATACTGAACACGATCATGGACATCACTGGTTGAATGATGGCCCAGGCCGCGCCTAGAACAGTTTGTTTGTAGCGTACTTGCACATCGCGCATGGCCATGAACCACAGCAATTCGCGGTAACGCCATAATTCTTTGAGGTCGACACGCTGCCAACCCCGCTCCGGTTCGAGAGCTGTCGAAAATGCGGACGATGCGGATGAGGAGGAATTCTCCTGTCCCCGTTGCGTTTCCGTGCTTCCGTCTGTCGCGGAGTAGTTATCGAGAGTGTCCGGCTTCGCTTGGTTCATAGTGTTGAATTAGGGCTGATGGTAGCAGAGCCGTTATCTCATTTTGACAGAGTCAGATAAAATACAGGCTACAAAGGTTGGTCTGAATTCTTACTTCAGTTATTAAGTCATTGCGCGCGAGTCTTGTATGATGCTGCGGAACAGAGTCACTAGCGATGCGGCTACTGCATCAGAATTGAGTTGATTGTTATAGAGATGAAGAGCATTACGGGCCATCTCTTCGCGTTGCTCTGGGTTAGAAAGTAAAAAGTCTAATGCTTGGGCTGCGGAGTCCACGTCGCGGGGAGCAACAGAAATTCCGTGTACATTATTTTTTAATACATCGCTAATTCCACCATCGCTGGCCCAAAGAATCGCGCATTGTGCTGCCGCTGCTTCGAGAAAGACCGTCGCAAATGGTTCGTCCCAACCAGGAGATGCAAAAACATCTGCCCACACCATTTCCTGTAGTAAGGCGGTGTTAGGCAAATAGCCCAGACGCTGGACACGCTGCTCCAAACCATGTTTTGCAATGGCTGCGTCTACTGTTGCACTGGTTTCTCCATCGCCCACCAAACGCAGCACTGCATCGGGATGTTTTGCCGCGACGCGGGCGAAGGCTTCGACTAATAGGGGAAATCCCTTGCGTTCGTAGAACATGCCTGCGCCCAGAACTATCGCTTTTCCCTCAATTTCGGCGGGGCGGGGGGGGGTTTTCAGAGATTCTGGGATTGGCTCCACGCCATTGTGCTGTGTTCCGACCTGTGCCTGAGGGAATAAGCGATGGAGGCTGTTCTGCATTCGGCTGGAAACTCCCAGCACACGTGAGGCTCGTCCGGCGACTCTTTCGAAAATTTGGCGTCTTGCGGGCAGATGCTCACAGTCGGAAATTTCGCCGAAATCGTGGTCGAGCGTCACGAAGGGGATGTTATGTTCGCGAGTAACTTTCTCGCTGAGATAGCCATTGGCCATCGTGTGGTGGGCGAAGATGACATCCGGTTTCCATTCGCGAACCACTTTCTCCAAGAAAGGCCGGGCAGAGAGGAAGGCCAGAGCCATTTGCGGTTCGGGGCTTTTGAAGGCCATTTTTTTGAGTGGCCCCACCGGGCAGAGAAGCCAGCGGGGGTACTCTACGCAAAGCCCGTCCCAGTCCCAGGTCGGAGGGCAATGGGAGTAAGCGCGCGCACCAGCGCTAAAGCGTCCGGCCAGACGCGGCATCCACGAGGAAAACGAAACCACCCGCAATTCTACATCTGGCTGTCGCGCGAGGGCGCGCGCCTGTTGCATGGCCCAGACGCCCATGAGCGGGTTGGTTGGCTTAGGGAAAAAGCTCGCTAAAAATAAAACTCGCATGGGTCAGTTGTTCTTTGTTGCCGCTGTACCAATTACTTCGCTGTCTGTACGCTTTTGGCGGCTTCATAGAGTCCCTGCCCGAAGCGCTCTGGCCCCCACTGCGCAATGATTGCACGCGATGATTGGCCCCATTGTTCTCGCTTCGCATCGGGGTGAGCCATCTCTCCCATTTTGGCCGCCAATTGCTCCGTCTGGTTCGGATCGAAGCCGAAGCCGTTTTCGCCTTCGTGAAGCAGTTCGCTCGCGCTACCACAGGTGCGTGACACTAAAATCGGTAGGCCGCACGCCATCGCTTCGTTCACGACTAAGCCCCATTGCTCGACAAGGCTGGAATGGATGAATACCCCGGCAAAGGCCATATAGCGATTGATGTCGTCTTGCTGTAAAAATCCGGGAAAGTGAATGCCTTCCAGGCCCGTCGCGCGCGCTGCTTCGCGCAAATTGGCTTCTTCTTCTCCGCTGCCGCACAGCACTAAATCCCACGGCTGTTGCGAAGGGGCGATGTTGGCGCGATAGAGAGCGTACGCTTCAATCACACGCTTTAAATTTTTACGTTCGATGAAGCGATTAACCGTGAGAAAGTAAGGACGCTCGACAGGGGATTGGCTGGTGTGCCGCGCCTGTTGCGCTCGATTCCAGAAGCCTTCGTTATCGACGATGTCGTAGCCCGCAAAAATGCGATTGGCGGGAATACCCAGTGTGCATAGGTATTCTTTGTGGGGTCGTCCACCGACTAAGCCGGCATCGAAGCGGCGCACCAAACGAGATTTTAGCGCCTCTTTTAGCCACTGGCGCGGTGCGTCGTCGTGCTTGCTTTCCGACATCAAAACCGCAATTTTTTTCTGACGCTTGCACCAATCCAACGCGGCGCGCATTTCGGGGCGGCTATAGCCGGAAATGGCGACGACATCGGGTTGGTGCTTATCCAATGATGCTTCTAGCAGATGGCACAACTGCTTGGGGGCGGCACTTTCCAGCGAACCGTCATAAAGCGTTTCCAGCTTAACATCCAGGTTCTCGCGCTCGGTGCGCCAGGGGTATAAGTCTTCCTGTGCCGCAATCTCTAACCCCACGCACTCGCTGAAACCACCATGGTTCGTCGCGGCGCGTAAGCGCGTGAAGTGATACGGCCCATAGTTGGGAAACAAAATCGCAGATTTCATTGAGAATCGAACACTTTTAGTTGGCGTGAGGCATAGGGCGCGATGTTGGCTCTTGCCGCTCTGGGGGAGATTTCTGGGAGTCTTTTGCTGGTTCTGTTTGGCGTACAAGGTAGGACATCACGAAGAAGGGGAACGCGATTGTAGGTAGCCAGAAGTTCACTGACCACGACAAGGGGTGAATCATTTCCATCGCCCCCAGTCCTGCTGTGGCCACTGAGAAGGTCGCGCCGATGACGGTATGTACGTTGCGCTGCAAAAACTCCCACAAGGCGCGAAAGATAACGCCAACCAGATAACCACCTATGACTAAGCCAAGCCAGCCGCCGATGTAATAGTATTTGCCGACCATACTCGGCGATGGGCCTGAAAGAAGTCCGGCGCCGTTAGTAATGGTACTGACCCCAGAAACACGGTGAAAGCGATCCCATGCTTCTCCCTCTGGGTAACTTTTCGTGGGCCAGAGGGCACGTGGGATGGGGCGGGTGAAAATCTCAAGCAGCATCTGTCCATAGTCGTAGTCGAGACGAGAAGGGACATAGTAGGCCACCGAAATAGCCATGCCGAAGTCGGTCCACAAATCTGGGTGAGGCTTAGTGTCATCGCCGCTAAAGAATGAAAAGCTGCGTTCGACTACTTCGTCCGGCGATTCTTCGACGTTAAAGCTCAGGTTGCGAAATTCGCCGCGATAGGTGGGGATGAATCCGAAGAAGAAGAAGGTCGCTGCGAATGTGGCGAACAGTGCTATCCAGGGGGGATTGCGGCGGCGGGCACCATAAATGGAACCCACCAAAATGATGAGCATTACGATAGTGCCTTCGCGTGTGCCGCTATATATCTGCCAGAACAGGTTGACTACTCCAAGGGCCAAGACGCTGATTTTGAGCGGAAGTCGTTTTTCTTGCGCGAAGGCGTAGCAAAGCAGCACCATGATACCGAGCGTGGCTACGCGCGGCATGGTGTAGATGTAGCCCGATAGGCTGTAGTCGGTGAATCGGCGTGGTGAGGCGCTCCAACGTGCCCAGCCACCCGATGCCTGAATAACAAGGGCGTAGCCGATGAGGCCGATTCCCAGAAGGATTAAGCCGCACCAAAACACCTTCTTGAGATCGGGAGTTTTCAGGTTGGGGATGCGCGTTGACCACTGCGGCCCAGTCGCACTATGATAACCCACATGGACTGCAAGACCCAACACCAAAAACATCCCCAACGTCAAGTTGAGAACTTCTTCGCTGTAGAATGACACCCAATCGGCGCGCGCCAGTGCTGGTTGCACTGCACCTGCATAGATGAAGGTGAGCCAAAACGAGTTGATGGGATTAAGAAAGTACCAGCCGCCCCGATCTTTCCACTCTTTGTAAAGCGAGAAAACCGGCACTACAACAATGAGTAGGAGTAAAAGTTCGGTCACAGCATCCTCAAGAAGCGCGTTTTTTAGGCGCGCTTCTGTTTTGAACCATCGCTTTGAGTCGAAGCCACAACGGAATCAGAATCTCCCTGTGGCCGCGAAGCCGAATCGGAGGAAGGAGCGCTGATAGCAGGTTTGTTTTGATGCGCATCCGCGTGGATGCCATTGGTCTGGCCGTTGCGTGGCGAAGCATAGCCACTGTAGCCGTAACCGCGATGCAGCCCCGGTACAGGAGCGACTTTCGTCAGGATGATACCAGGCAAGTAAGCGCCGGTTTGCATCAGCGATTGCGCTGTCTGGTGGACTTCGGGTTGTCCGACTTCGTTGCACGACACGACGAGAAGCGTTGCATCCGTCATGGTGGAAATCAGTGCGGCATCGGCAATGAGTAGGGCAGGCGGGGTGTCGATAACCACTAAGTCGGCGAAGCCGCTCAGTGAATCTATGCACGCTTGCATACGAGGTGAGCCGAGTAGGCCCAGAGCGTTGTCGGTGAAGGTGCCACTCGTCAGCAGATACAAGTTGGGAACGCTGGTCGTTTGCAAGGCCTCGCGTAGCGGGAGCGTTCCTGTGATGACATCGGAAAGACCACGTTCATTGGAGACTTGGAAGAACGAGTGGATAGATGGCTGGCGCATATCGCAGTCGACCAATACAACTCGCTGGCCCGACAGGGCGGCGGCAGTTGCAAGGTTGACACTGCTCATGCTTTTGCCTTCTCCTGGCAAGCTACTTGTGACCGCTACAGTACGAAGTGGCGCTGTACGCGAAAGAAGGCGAAGTTGCGTTTTCAGCATCTCGAAGCTTTCGCGCAGAGCATGACTTGAGCCGCCCTGAGTCAGAATGAGTTGATTCTCGCGATGTTTGATGTAAGGAACATCAATCATCACTGGCAGTTGAGCCGCATTTTCAGCGTCTTCCGAGGAGTGAACCTTCTCGTCCAAGCGCTCAAGCAGAAGTGCCAGACCATAAGCCAATGCTGCTCCTAACACAGCTGCCATCATCAGTGCGCGAGTGCGCGAAGTGCCTGTAGGGGCGTTGGGTGGCTGGGCTGGCGAAACCGTGCGAGCGTTGGCCAGTCGGGCTTCCTCGTTGATACGCAGGGCCTGATATTTCTGATCCAACTGACGATAGTTTTCTGCCAACGATGCGACTTCGCTGCTGAGTTGTCCAAAGCGTGAGGTCTTGCCGGGGAGAAGAGCCAGTTCGTTGTTGGCACGTGCCAGAGAACCCTCTAAGGTGCGGGCACGGGCATCAAGTGCGCGTACCTGAGCCTGTGCGTTAGCCAACTGTTCCTCTACTGCTGCGCGTGCCGGGTTAGGAGATTTTTGGTTGCCCGTGATTTCGCTTCTGGGTTCAGCCGCCAAACTTGCCTGGATACGAGCGATTTGGGAATCAATATCGCGAACCGTCTGGCTTGTGGGGCGGTATTTGGCCAGTGCCGTTGCGCGTTCGATCTGCAACTTGGTCAAGCGGGCGTTAAGTGTGTTGAATGAAGAGCGTTGGCTTGTCGTTTCTGTAACGACTTCCTTTGGAATGCTTGATGCAGCTGCTTGCAGCACGGCTATCTGCGCTGCTGTTGAGGCGCGTTCGGTGCGGGCCTGACGCAAATCCGTTTTAATTTGGCTCAATTCGCCTGTGACTGCGGTTGCCTGGGCTGCCATGTCACTAATGCCGTTGCGCTCCTCAAAGTCTTTGAGGGTTGTGCGCGCTTTTTCCAAATTGATTTTTACGGTTTGCCGCTGATTTTTAACGTAGTTGGCGGCTGCAACGACTTCACCACGGTTGGCTTCTTGACTCTTTTCGATGTAAGAACTGCAAATCGCGTTCGCCAGATTCGAACTTGCTTCCGCTGAATACGATTTTACCGATACCGCTAGCAAATCCGTGTTGCGAACCGGGGTGATTTCCACTCCAGAAAATTCCCCCAGCACATTTTTATCTTCCGCACCTAATTTAGCCGTCGCCCCTTTCATAACCGCAGATGTCCGCAAAATTTCCATCTGAGTTTCGAGTTTGCGGGTCTGGTTGACACCTTCGACATCGGCACCAATGGACGATTCGCTGGGATTACGGTTTGTTCCTCCTCCCAGTGGCGTTGTATTAACCAGCATGGTGGCTGTTGCTTGGTACACGCGCCGAGTCGACCATGTCGTGATAACCGTGAAGCCCATCACCGCTATAAATGCGGTGATGGCAATTCTGCGGTGGCGATAGAGAATTTCCAGGTTGTGGCGCAGGCCAGACTTTTTGGCATGTGTGGCGGCACTTCCCGTAATTAGAGGTGGCGCGAATAAAGGAGGAGCTGAATCCACCGAGGCCAGCGCTCGTGTCTGGTTGCCCGGTGGAAGACTCTTGCCCTCAGAAAAGGAAGTTGGTGTCATTAGATGGGAAAATGGAGCGTTTAGAACAACCGGAAGATGTTCAAGAGGCCTGCTGATTGAGTCAGGGTTCGGAAGAAGCCTTGGCTTTGACTACCCTGTGGAACATACAAAATATCACCGGGTTGCAGTTGTGTGTTGAGGGCGTCAATCGCGCTCTTCGCCTCTTGCAAGTTCAAGATGTTTTGTGTTGTTTCGCCTTTCGGGTTTTGGTGGAAAATGGCCACTTGCCGAAGTTTGGCTCGGTCTTTGGGGCCACCTGCCTTAGTCAGTGCATCGCCTACAGTCAAACCTCCTGTTTCTGGAACCGGAACATAGCCGGGTTGGTTGACTGCCTCCATGACATAAACCTGCCTTTTGTTCTCAGGAATGACTATGTAGTCGCCCGATTTCAAAATGAATGGTGGTTCAGCGGCTCCTTCCTTAAGAGACGCCCGTATGTCTAGTTGCTGGCTTGTCGAGTCTTTGTGACGGACGGTTACTTTTGTTAGAGCGGCTTTGTCGGTAGGGCCACCTGCTCGGTTAATTGCCTCGACCAAACTGGTTCCTTCCTTGATCTCGAACGAGCCTGGGCTTTTTACTTCGCCAGTTACCAGAACCAACTGTGTTTTGAGCGCCTCGACAATGATGGAGTCGCCATCGTAGATGCGCGTATCCAGCACTTCGCGGCTGCTGGCGTTTTGTAGTGAGATTACAGTGGGGGCAGCTGTTGTTGTGGTGGCGACAGTTGTTGTTGCATCCACTGTTGGTGTACGGCGGGTAATACGTACTGATACATCTTCTGGAGGAGCGCTTAAGCCACCGGCCAGAGTTAGAATATCGGACAAGACTGGAATACGGCCCTCTTCGATGTTATATGTGCCAGAGGTTTTTACGGCTCCATAGACAGCGACGCCGCTGCCTTCGGGCACGGTGATGATGTCGCCGGGTTCGATGGTGACATTGCGCGTCTGGTCGCCACGGATTAATAGGCCAAACAAATCCAGGTTTATAATTGTGCCATCGCTACGCACCAGATTGGCGCGTGTGAGGGCGGCCTTGGGGGTGACACCTCCGGCCAGAACAAGTGCCTGAGATACGCGCATCGTCGCTCCAGCATCAATATCGAAGTAGCCGGGACGGGCTACAGCCCCCAGCAACGCCACACGGTCATTCGATTCAGGGACGAGAATCAAGTCGCCGGTTTGCAGCTTAACGGTGCGGGCGGTGTCCTTACCGGGAGTGAGATCGACCGGGACGACTGTGCCGTCTGTGTGTGTGATGGTGACTTTACGTGCTGCCGCGCGTGGTCCCAGACCGCCAGCCAGAGCAATGGCATCGTCCAATGATGAGCCAATGGGAACATCATAAACGCCGACGATTTTCACCTGACCCGCAACGCGAATCGGGAAAGTTGTTTCGGCAATACGAATGGTGTCGCCCGCCTTCAAACGTATGTTGGCAGGTGTGCTTGGGTCGCGCAGAATTGCTTCGAGGTCAAGCGGGAGAACTGGTTCTTTGCCACGTCCTAAAGTGGCTCTGACCAATTCGGGGCGTGTTGAGAGTCCGCCAGCTGCCGCCAGTACCTCGCTGATACGCCAACCGTTGGTCAAATCATAAAGTCCTGGCTTGAGTACTGCTCCCGATACCACGACACGTGAGATCGGAACCGGACGGGCTTCCAGCAATGTCACAGTGACATCGGGATGCAGCAGTTCCTTATCCAGAACAGAGGTGATTTCTCTGGTGACCTGGCCAATGGTTTTTCCTGTGACCGTGATCGCTCCGACCATTGGTAAGCGGATTTTCCCAGAGGAATCCACTTTGATACGTGGAGTGCTAAGCGTAGGTTCGCCTAATACCGTGACTTGTAAGACATCATTGGCCTCCAAGCGATAATCCTGTGTAGTTTTTGGTGCAGTTTTGGAGGGGGCCGTTTTTGCCGTTGCCGCACCGGCTTTGGCCGGGCTTTGCGCATGAGCGGGCATTGAATTAAGCGCAATAAGAGCGCAAAATCCCGGTAGAACGCTGAGAAAATGAATACTTCGCATAAATACTACTTCAAAAGTATCAGGGATGCCCTGAAGACGACGAACAGATATTTGTCTTGTAACTACTTCTTGTTCAGCATGGTCTTTAAGGCAAACAGAAGTGTTGCTGTTACAGACTGCTAACACACCTAAATTATCCGTTTTTTTCCGTGCCAAGTCTGCCCCCCTAAACCCTCTTTGCTTTATCTTCACGCTCCAATGCACAGCACTACCAGACTTGACAGATGAAATGATTGCAGGGGTAACCTGATTTTTATGTGACGAATACATGGTAGCTATTAGTAATGAAGGCGAGTTCTTACGCCTGAAACGACGTTCTGGCCGCTGAATAGCCTGATGAATACTGGCACTGACAACTGAGTGCAATGGTATTTCCAAATTGTGGGGCATTCAAATTGCTGTAATGTGTAAAATCTCCGTTGGGTAATTAAGTAATTAATAATCCCTGGTAGTCCTATGTCATCGGGCAACTTTCAGAGGGATTTCATAGAGGAAATACACCATGACACTCACACCGCGCACACACACCATCTTTGCGCCTAAGTCTTCGAGACATAAAGATTTTCATGCACATACATATGCCCCGTCCTTGTCTCGTGCCGAAATGCTCCCTCGAACGCTGTTAGATTTGACTCGTGATAGCCTGCGTCTAGTTTGTTCATTCTGTAGAATTTCATCTTCTCAATCAACGAAGATGTGTTCTTTGCTCGACGAAAGGCGCTAACCATTGACATAATGAGCTTCAGGGGAGCCGAAAATTCATATCACTGGCTCCCCTAATACGATACTCCCTTCGTTTGAGTCGCACGATTGCTATTTTCTCGTAACACCTGATTTGAAATAGCATCTTATGTTCGCGCGATTTTTTATCGCTCAACCTACAATTCTCCTTTGTAAACATCTACACATTCTGCGTTTCGATTTAATTTCTCGATAGTAACGGTTGGTCTCTTTGTGGCTTGAAGACACAGAAATTGGAGGGTATGTGCCGTTATTCACTTCATGTTGTGGACCCATAGTTATCTGTCGGATGAAGGAATTTATCTCAGAAGCGTAAGCAGCCATAGAGAAACCAAATTGTAGAATAAAGGATTGAACTCTTGCTGGTTCACGTCCGCTTCTATGACTTCTTCCGCGCTACAATACCGAGCGACAGTTATTATCCCGACCAAAAACCGCAAAGACATTTTGCGCGAGACTGTAGCCTCTATATTGGCGCAAAGTATTCCGGTCGAGCTGTTGATAATGGACGACGGTTCGACTGATGGAACTTCGCAAATGTTGCAGGACGAATTTGGTTCTGAGCCACGTGTGCAAGTTCATCGCTCTCCCATTTCTCAAGGGCCAACCATCAGGCGTAACGAAGGGGCTGAAAAAGCACAGGGCGAAGTGATTTTCACCATTGATGATGATTGTACTTTGCCTTGTCCCGACACGTTCGCTCAAACCCTTGCCGCCTTCGATCATCCGCGTGTCGGGGCTGTCACTATCCCATTCATCAACGTCTTAAAGGATAAGACGCTGATTTCGGCAGCCCCCGATTCTGCTTCCATTTACGCCACGTATGATTTTTATGGTGGTATGGTGGCGTTTAAGCGCGACGTGTTCTTACGCTTGGGAGGCTATCGTACCTACTACTTTATGCACGTCGAAGAACCCGACCTGAGTTTGCGTTTGTTGAGCAACGGGTTCATCGTGCGACTTGGAGTGGCCGAGCCAATTCATCACCATGAATCGCCTATTCGCGAATCCAAGCGACTGCATGAATTGGGGCCTCGCAATCATGTGTTATATGCCGCCTACAACGTCCCTTTTCCCGACGTTGTGCCGCACATGCTAATAACGAGCTGGCGGGCCTTCGCCCACACCCTGAAAATTCGCCACCCCTGGCTGGGCGTCAAAGGAATTGCGAGAGGGTGGGGCGCCTCGTTGCATGAACTACCACGCCGCCGCCCGGTTTCGCGCGTGTGCTACCGTTTAAGCCGCGAACTCAAGCGCCGTGGTGCTGTTGCCCTCCAAGAAATCGAAGGACGGCTCTCCTAGTCGCTATGTCGCTGGTCTCTTCCCATTCAATCCGCTGGATTGTCGCACAAATCGGGGCGCGCGAACATTATGCTGTCGCTCGCTCGCTCCATAGTCGCGGGCATCTGGAGCGGCTGTACACCGATTTCTGGTGTGGCCCCGCACTGAAGTCGTTGCGCTATGCTCCTCAGCCGCTTAAATCTCTCGCCGGACGCCAACATCCTTCGATACCTTCCAAGAAAGTGGTCGCATTTTCTGCTTCTACTCTGAGCCATGAATTGAGCGGTTTTCTGGGACGGCGCTTTAGTCAACATCCGGTGGGGCGAACGAGCAGTGACGCAACGTACTCCGAGTACATTCGCACAGGAGTCGATTTTTCGCAGCGCTTACTGGGGCACCTGAAAAAACAGAATCTCGTTTCTGGCGAACATGCGTTTTTCGGTTACAACACGGGCTGTCTGGAAACGCTCGGATGGCTGCGCGAACAGGGCATATTCTCCGTTGTTGACCAAATTGATCCGGGGTCTGTCGAAGAGGATTTGGTGCTTATGGAGCGCGAGAAATGGCCGGGCTGGGAAGCTCAAACGGGACGCATCCCCGCTGCTTACCACGAGCGAATGCGTGCCGAATGGGAGTTGGCTTCGCGTGTTCTGGTCAATTCTCCGTGGGCGGCGCAGGCTTTGGCACAGCAAGGCGTGCCGGAGGAAAAACTTCTTGTGGTGCCATTGGCCTTTGAGCCAACTGTGCAGGAGGCGGAGAGGTTAAAAGCGCTCAATGAATCGGAGCCTCTTCTGGTTTTATGGTTGGGGACAGTTAATCTGCGTAAGGGGATTGCCTACTTGGTGGAGGCGGCTCGATTATTGGAACGTACTTCGATTCAGTTTCTCGTGGCGGGGCCGCTGGAAATCTCCGAATCTGTTGTGGCGGCAGCCCCCGTCAACATGAATTTCATGGGGAGAGTTGACCGCGCCGATGCAGCCAAACTTTATAAAAAGGCCGATGTCTTCGTGCTTCCTACCATATCAGATGGTTTCGCCATCACCCAATTGGAGGCGATGGCGAATGGGTTGCCCGTCATAACGACTCCGCGTTGTGGAGAAGTCGTCACGAGTGGAATTAATGGGTTCGTCGTTCCGCCGGGGGATGGGGCCGCGTTAGCCGAGGCAATATTGGCACTCGACGAAGACCGAATGAAATTACAGGCGATGTCACACGCGGCGAAATTGCGAAGCGCCGACTTTTCTCTCAACCACTACGCCGATTTGCTCGAAGAAGCAGTTCCCGTGAATAGTTGAGCCGCGTGTTGTGTAAGAAAAATAGAGAGTTGGCATTAAACAGAAAGGGGCGTCTGGAATGTTCCAGACGCCCCTTTCTGTTTGTGTTACGTTCCTCTCTCCTAGCGCGCGGCAACGACACGTTGTGCGTCTGCTTTTTCGGAAGGCGGTAATGTCAACGTCAACGCCTTTTGTAATGAGCCATAGCCATCCTGTTTTTGCCCCAACGCCAACTGTGCTTTGCCCAGATGATAGAGCGTCAGACCATTGTTTGGCATCATGCTTACGGCTTGAGTGAGGAGGGCGACAGCTTCTTGATGGCGTCCTGAGAGCGTGCATGTCCAGCCTAATGTATCGATGACTTCGGCATTTCCAGGACTCAATTGTACTGCTCTGCGTCCCATTTCCAGCGCCCGATTCAGGTTTTTCCCCTGTTGTGCATAGAGGTAGGCGAGGTTATTCACTGCTGTGAGCTGTTCGGGATAATCGGCCAGCACTTTTTCATACGCTGTGATGGCCTCCAATCCTCGTCCTTTGGCCAAAAGTGCATCGCCCCTTCCCAATTGTGCCGATAATGAGCGAGGTGCCAGTGCCAGTGCAGAGGAGAAATCGCTCAGCGCTGTATCGAATTGCCCCAGTTTGAGCGCACTTTCACCGCGTGCCAGAAACGCTTGCGGCCAGTTCGGGTTTAAACGCGATGCTTGAACGAAGGCCTGGCGAGCTGGAGCTATACGATTAGCCTCAAGTAACGCATAGCCTAAAGCCAGTTGTGCTTCCGCATCTTTGGGCTTTCGTTTGACTGTGCTTTGGGCTTCTGCGATAGTTGGATTCTTGAGGAATATTTGATCGCCTTGCTGCGATATGAGGCTCTGGACATAACCCTTCAGTTCGGTTTTGCCATTGTAAATTTGCTTCCACACATCGGGGGTCACACTTCCGGGCGCCACCACGCCGCGTGATAAAAACACTGACGAAATGGCTTGTGACTGGTTGAGTTCACTCAATTGTTTTACTTCGGCGGGTACCAGTAATGAGGGGCGATTCGAGTACCATGCGATTTCTTCGGGTATGTCGGAGATGACCGCACGTTTGGCTGGTAGTGCTTCGCCCATCTTCTTTAAGGCGGCTGCGCGTGTCGCGGCACCACTGTTGCCTGATGCAAGCGAAGAAACAATGGGGGCCAGAGGAAAGATGAGCAAGAATAGCAACACCGCAATGGCTAAGACACGTGCGCGGTTAAAGGCGGCTGCGCCCGAAAGGCTCCACCATATACGCCCATCCGCAGAGCGTGGATTGAGTCCTTGTTCACTCCATAGCGTGAATAACTCTACTAGTGCCGAGGCTCCGATAAATGTCAGTAGGGGGACGAAAGGAGCGATATATGTTGTGTCGCGTCGGCCTAACACACTCAGAATAACGATGAAGACAAAGAGCGATGTGAAAAGCCCCGCTTTTACACGGCAACGTTCCACTTGCAAAAAGCGCGAGCGAAGTCCCAATGCAACCAGCACGAACGGCATCAAATAGGGATTAGGGACTTCTGGCAATGAGTGGAAATAGTCCTGTAGTCCACGCAGAGTCTTACGAAGCACTTCGCCAAAACCTGGTCCAAAAGAAACCAGAGAACCGCTTCTACCTTGATCGAAGTCGCTCAGAAGCGATTGACCCGGAAATGCTTTGGTTTGCATCGCGAGTTCAAACCATTGCAGGGTGTAAAACGGGTTGCCAGTGAGGCGAAAGTTACGGATCAACCACGGCAGAGATGCCAACGCGAAGCCAAGAGCGAAACTACGTATCGTGTCGCGATTCCAGCCTTCCAACTGATCTGCTACCCAGAACCATGCCAGCACCGTTGCTGGAAGGATGAGCATGTAGTTGGAGAGGAAGCACAAGCCCAGCACAATTCCCGCCCAAAAGAAGCGGCGCGCAGCCAGAGATTGGGAACTACGCTGTTTGGCCTTTTTCTTCTTTTTAGCTGGTTTATCGGATGTCGCAGTCGCAGTAGCAGGTGTTTCCACGCGGGGTAAACGCGGGGTGAGAATCAGTAGTAAGAGGAGGAGAAGGGCGGTACTAAGCGTGGCAGGAGTGCCCGAAGTTGCCAGACCCAACACCGATGACGACAGGGTGTAAATGGCGGCGGTTGTAGAGGCGACAGCCAGATTTCCCCCCGACAAACGTGTTGCGAGTGAGAACAAAAGTGAGACGCTCACCACGAAAAACAGCAGTGATAAAATGGTCATCACTGAGTCGCCGGGCGAAGTTGCCACGAATGCCACCGATGCCAACAAGGGGAATAGAGGTTCGTGAAGTAGGTCTGGAAAAAATCCTTTATTCGCGCTCAGAGGAGCCGCGAAAGGATAGATTACCGAGGTGGTGAAGCCTTTTCCCTGTGCGATGTTACGTGCTACTTGAGCGTAGTCCATCGCTTCCGTTGAAAGCGGTTGGCGATAGAGACGAAACAACATCACCGCAACCAAAAGGGTAACCAGCGTACACAGGAAGAGAGCCAATCCATTGCGGTAGCGATTTAGGGCACCTGAAGGAGAAAACCGGGAACGTAGTGCTGCTAAACCACGAGGAGTGGGGACGCTCGGATTAGGAGTCGTGGTGGGAGAGGATGAAGGTGAAGGTGTTGGTGATTGCGCCATCGTTAATTAATTCAATTTTTAGAAGAGGTTTTTGGAGTTAATTGGCACTTTAATATGGAAGAGGATTAATGTGGCAATAAAGTAAGAATTTCCGACATTTTGGGGATAGAGGAGTATGCTGTGGGTGATTCTAACTTCAATTCAAGTGTGAGCTACTTTAGGCAACCATATATCGGGCACGACGGCACGGAATTAAGGCGTGCTGGCCCGATATATGGCATTTTTTATTAATTATCAGCGTTTAGCGGATTGAGCCTGTGCGAGTTGGCCACGAACACTATCGGCTACATCGAGCATGAGTGCGGAAAGTTCTGGCTTGAAATCGCCGTTGGGTTTGAGTGCCCCCGGCCCAAAAGCGAACTGAACTTCGAGGCTACCTGTGCGCTTACGTGTTACACGTCCCAGCGCCTCCTGAGTGAGCATTGATACCCAACCACTCGCCTGGCTTTGTGTATCGCCGAAGAAATACGCCAAATGCGTGCGGCTTCTTTTGCGCTCGCCAGTAACTGTTGTCATCGCGATGCTTTGCTTGCTGTTAGAAGCGATGCGAGTGTCGCGCTCGTTAATTGTCCAGCCCCCAGCGCGCAGACAAATTTCGGGAGCATGAAAGCCACGGGAATCGCTGCTGTAGATGACGATCACATCCACTTGAGAGCCGAGAGGAAGTGATGTTCCGTTTTTAGAATTGCTGCTCAGGGTATAGCGCTTTTGTACGGCAGCATCGGGACGCAGCATTTCAAAGACTGCAGGTTCAACTTCCACTGATTTTCCTGCCCATGGCCCCGACTTGGCCGGTAACTTCAATTGGGCAACTACACGACGATCTGGGCCACCATTTTGTGGCACAATCGCCGAGGCTCCCAAAAGTTGGGTTGCGACCAGAAGCACTGCCATCGTTAACAGCACTTTGAATGAGGGCGAACTCAATGCGCGCAATGAGGGGGCAGCTGGAGAGGGAGGAGCAACCTGCGGGGTGGGAGTTGCTGTCGATTGGGGAGAATCCTCGTCTGTTTCGTCATCATCCGTTTCCCCTCGTTGCTGTAAAAAGCTGCCGAATAGCAACAGCAACACCAGAGATAGCACCATAGTCACGACGTTGGAGAAGCCGTGCAAAAATCCTTCGGCGGCTTCTTTTCCGTAGTAAATGCCTATCATGATAATGATGATGATGCGAATGACGTTCGTCACAATCGCTACCAACACGCTCGAAGAGGCCAACAATATGCGCGACCAAATCGATAGGCCCTTGAGCATGTAAGCCACAACTAACCCGACTGTGAGTAGGGCAGTGACCGTTTTTAGGCCACTGCAAGGCACATCAACCACAAAGTTATATTGGGGCGTGAAGATGTTCACGCCGTCGCTTTCGACGGAAAGGCCCATCACACCTAGCAACAAGCTGGCACAGCCCGCCGCCAATTTTTGCAACGGTACGCTAAAGGTTTGGACGACGACGCGCGAAATAGGGACGCCTGCGGCAAACAGCAAGATTGGGAAGCGAAGTAGGCATTCAAATTTTCCGCCGCCACAAATGCGTGCAATGCCCAGCAATACGAGGGGAATAGAAAACGCCCTGACGAAGTTAATGTCGACCAGAAAGCCAAAAAACGCGACTCCCAGGCCCAACAACAGAATAGCGAATCCCCAGAATGTTTTGCTATTGGGGTTCCAGGCTTGCCGTAGGGCGTCGCGCAACTGCCATATGAGATAGGCGGAGATGAGTGGTAGGAGTGGACCGTGGGAATAATATTCATCTCCACTCCACGAGATACCCAACTGCACTAATGTCGACCAGTAAAGCCAGAGAAAAGCACCTGCAAGAGCAAGCAAACCCACAAGCCAGGAACGGGATGACAGCCCCCCATCGGAATTGATGCCAGCTGTTTGCTGCTTTAATTCCGATGGGGCAACCGTAGAAACACTAAATGAGGGATTCAGGCTTGTCGCTTTTTCTCTGGAGTCCATAATGCATTCTCAAAATTGGGCGCGAAGCACGCAAGCCCAAAGGCACGGATTGAATTACGTTGTAGAAATGGTGACAAACGTGGTCGATTGAATACTTCTTCTCGCAAACTTCGCGAGCATTATGTCCCATCGCTTCAACTTTGTCAGGATTGTCGCGCAAATTAACGAGTGTCTCGGCCAACAGGTTGCCATCTCGTTCGCTTCGCACGCCGCATCCACTTTCATCAATGACACGTGATACCTCTGAGAGAGGATCAACCAAAGCTACAACGGGTCGTCCCGACGCGAGAATGTTATAGAACTTGCTTGGAACACCCAGACCTTCGGACCCAGGCTCCAAGGCCACGAGAGAAACGTCTGCTGAGGCCAGCATGTCGGAAAAATCTTCTTCCGGCACGAAGGGAAACAGGCGTGCGTTGGTGATCCCTTCCGTTTTAATTCGGTCGACGATGTAGCTGCGCTTGGCCCCATCTCCAACAAAAGCAAAGGTGATGTCAGGATGAGTTTCTTGCAGCACTTTTGCCGAATCAAGAATAGAATCGAAGTCCTGATAGAAACCGAAGTTTCCGGCCCAGAGAACGACGAAGCCATTTAACCCATTCACCTTGCGAAAATTGCTGTTCTTGGGCGAAGGCACGACTTTTTTGGTGTCGGCTCCCACGGCAATGACGCGCGTTTTTTCGGTGGGCAGGTCGTACTTTTTGTGGAGGTAATCTGCCATGCAGCGCCCCAGAACGACCGTTCGGCTTGCCCCGTGAAGCCAGCCTTTTTGCAACTTACGGAACACTCGTGCCGGTTTAGATTGAGGCTCTAAAACGTCAAGTGCAACAGCAATATCAGGATAGAGATCGTAAACAATATAGACGTATGGTGTGCCCGTCAGTTGTTTGAATGCCTTGGCTGCCATCGGCATAGAGGGTGGGGCTGTCGAAACCAGAACCAGATCATAGCCTCCTCGACGCAACATCTTCTTAAATACTAAAAAAGTGAATTGGAAATTAGTGATTAAGCGTTTCTTAATTGAAGATGGATGCGCTTTGGGAACGTTGACTCGATGGATATTGACGCCGTCCCAATTTTCAACAGACGCGAGCTTTTCCTGCTCACCACGATACACATTGCAACTGGTGATGACTTCGATCTCTAAATCTTGATACGTATCTTTTAACTGACGAACCAAACTTGAAAGTACGGTTCCTGTACCTCCGGCATTATCTGGATAAAAGTATTCACTAATTAGACAAACTTTCATGTACTTGTTGCCCTTAACAAGATTTCTGCCTTCGGCAGTTAGAACTTGAATAGTAGGTAGAGGAGTAGATAGTTATGGATAATGTCAGACTAATCCACTAAAAAGAAGAGCATTAACCAGACTCTTTAAAATCTGGTTAATGCTCTCGTGAACTTTATCCTTTTTAAAGAATTAGAAAGCCATATTCATCGGTGCGCCTGCGCCCTTTTTACGACGCAAACCAACGATGGCCAAAGCACCCATCGCCAACGCAACGAGCATACCTGTCGACAGTTCGGGAACTGGAGCGATTTGGCCGTTGAGTTGAACATCATCAATATGAATACCGCCAGTAGAGCCAGTTACAGGAGTGATACCGTTGCCGGTGTTGTCATACATGTAAAGTTGGAACGTGACTGGATAAGTGAATACGCCTGTGCCTGGAGCTGTTAGGCCCGACAGGTTGATGGTATGCAGAGTGGTCGGGAATGTATTGCCAACGCGTGGAGCGGTGGTGCTGTTTTGTTCAATGACCGAGCCGTAATCGATAAACCCGCCGCCGGGTGCTGCATTGACACGCAAGAAGAAGCCGCCCACGTTGCTGGCGGATGCGGAAGCACCAACGTCAGTTGTAAACGACAGGCTGGAGAATTTAAGACCCTGGCCTGTAGCATGTGGTGTCAGGGTAAACGAGTTGTAGGTACCCTTCGCGATTGCATCCGCTTTATTGACTGATGTCAAATTGCCGAATGTAATGTAGCGGCTGCGCCCTGTGCCTGTATTTGTCTGTGCGCTAAATGCCTGCGAACTCATATTCGAACCTGGCACAGTGCTGGGTAAGAAGCGAGTGACGGAATACTGGGAGCTTATAGGCGCCGAGTTGATCGAGGTGCTGCCGTTGAAGTTATAACTCGCCAACAGCGCGGCATTGGCTGGCTTGATAGCCACTAGCTGGCTTGAGACGGCAAGCGCGCCCCCCAGCATCAATGTCCCAAAAGATTTGTTCAATTTCATAGTTTCCTGCCCGTCCAGAGAGTGGAAATTATTCGTCCGAAAATAATTCCGTCATGCATTATAACCAAGCGGCCCAAAAAGTTTGTTACCACTGCACGTCAAATGTAAAAAAATTATCACAGAGACTTCAATTTCACTTATTGATTTACTTAATCAATAATGTCCTCCTAAATCCGCTTGCCTACCTTTAGGAGTTGAAGTTCCTCTCAGGTATATGTAACGGCAATAGAGGGAGCAATAGAAAGATAATTGCCTTTTATTGGCGATACTGAGCTTTGTTGCCTAGTTTGACCTATTGAAAGGCGGAAAAATCCCTCAAGTTCCCTCAATGCAGTAACCATTCGACCCCGGAATAAGCGAAAAGTGGTGATTCAACACAAATACTGTGTGTTAATAACGCACCTGCGTAGCGGAAAAGTGCTGTTTTGCTTTGCTTATATAAGCGAGTAGGGGGAGCAAATGTAGACTTCGTTACTAGAAAAAGGATTAATTATGGCCAGGAGAGAGCTGGCTCAATGCCAAAAGGTGATTAACCTTTAAATTCGAGTTGGCAAGCATTCTGCGCACTCGATTCAATACTTATATAATACACAGCTATTTGCTGTTGGCGTGCAATGGTTTTTCCTGTCACGGTCGAGTGATTTTTCAGAATCTTATGGGCGACTGCAACGCGCTTCCATGGCCATTACGGAAAATACACGACGATAACCCAATAAATTCAGAAAAACTAACGCTTACATAATAAGTCACAGGTATGTTCAAGCCACGCTCAATGGGATGATGCCTTCGCGTGTTGTGGGTTCATTAAGCGCCCGCAGTTGGCCACAGGCCGCCGCTACATCTGCTCCTCGTTGCACGCGCTGTGTTACCGAAATTCCCGCTCTTTCCAAAGTCGCGCGAAATTCGCGCAGCGCTTCCGGTTTTACTCCCGCGAACTGTGCCCCTGGCACATCGTTCCAGGGAATCAGGTTCACGTGGCATGGCCAGCCCTTGCACAGTCGCGCCAACTCGCGCGCCAACTTCGGCGAATCGTTGACCCCGCCCAACACCACATATTCAAATGTCACGCGCCGTCCCGTTTGCGCTACGTAATTCTTTGAGGTCTCAATAATGTCGTTTACGCTCGTTTTGCGCGATGTGGGGATGAGTTCGTGGCGTAGCGCGTCTTCGGGGGCATGTAGTGAAACTGCCAGCGTCAGTTGCCACTTTTTTTGCGCCAGTTTCTCGATGCCACTCAAAATGCCTACTGTCGAAACCGTGATGTTTCGCATCGGAATGCCCATCTCATCATGCATCAGTTCCACGGTGCGAAATACGTTATTGGTATTAAGCAGTGGTTCGCCCATGCCCATAAACACGACGTGCGTCGGCGTCTCCTTTTGTAAGCCTTCGCGCTTCACCTGCAAAATCTGTCCGATGATTTCGGCTGTTGATAGATTGCGGCGAAAGCCGCCCAAACCTGTCGCGCAGAACTGACACGCCATCGCGCATCCGGCTTGGCTTGAAACGCACACGCTCAATCGGTCGGGGTAGGGCAGTCGCACCGTTTCGATGCGTTCACCGTCTTCCATTTCCAACAACAATTTCGTCGTCCCGTCACCCGCGACGGTGCGCTTTGAAATGCGCGCGAAGTCGAGCGAATCTTCGGCCACCAATTTTTCGCGTAGCGCTCCACTCAGATTCTTCATCTCCGAAAAATCTGCCGCACCTTTTTTATAGATCCAGTCCGCGATTTGGCGCCCTCGAAAGGCTGCCTCGCCTCTTTCCTTTAAATGCGACTCAAGATCGCTCGTATTCAAACCAATTAAGTTCATCGACTATCTTCCTCCCACACAGAGTTGCCACAAGCGCCTACTTCCTCGCGCACGATGGCATCGAGAAGACCAGGAAAACGCGCGTCCAGATCGCCACGGCGCAGGGTATTAAAACAAGAAGTCCCCTCGCTTCGCTGATGAATGACACCCGACAGTCGCAACACCTTAAAATGATGCGACATTGTTGATTTGGGTGCCGTCTCGCAAAATGTACCGCACGCCAATGCTTCGCCCAGTGCTAACTGCCGCACGATGCACAGACGAATGGGGTCGCTCAGCGCATGAAGTACCTGCGTTAATTCCAGGCACTCACGCGGCGGATGATGAAGTTCTCGCATTAATTCCTCTCCTTCTAAAATTGATGAGACGCTTCCCGGCGTCTTGCTCGTCTTACCCTTATCTTAAAATTTACGGGAACCCTACGAGTTTCCGTTGTTCTAAAAATATCGAACAATGTGCGGCGCGTAATTCGCTCTTTCGCCGCTGTTCCTTAAGGTAAGGAGTAATAAAAATGGCTAAAGTTCCCGCTTTGACGAGTGACAATTTTGCAACTGCTGTCGAAAACGCCTCTGGCGTTGTCGTTGTTGACTTCACAGCTACCTGGTGCCCACCCTGCAAAATGTTGGCACCAGTTCTAGATCGCGTCTCCGAAAAATACGAAGGCAAAGCCTCGTTCTATAAAGTAGACGTTGATGAGAACCCCGAAACCGCTGGCAAATACGGCGTTTCGACCATCCCTAACATCCTGTTCTTCAAAGACGGTCAGGTTGTGGATCAAAGCGTCGGCTACGTCGCTGAAGGCGCCCTGTCTTCGAAAGTCGACAACGTACTCGGCTAAATTTTTCTAGTCCGTCCGACTCGTCCAAATATACAAGCGCGCATTCCTTTATGGAGTGCGCGCTTTTTCATTTTGTTTGCCCCGCATCAATAACAGTGGTACGCTTGCTACTATGAAAATTCATATTATGAGTGCTGTATTGATGGCTGCTGTTGCCGGGCAATGCATAGCGGTTCCTAAAAAGCTGAGAGCCAAGGCACCGCTCTCTCATAATGTAACGACTCTGGTCTGGCATAGAGGTAACAAACTGGAAGGTGCCAGATTGAATGGAGGAAAGGTCGCTGTCCTGCGCGACCGCTTCCTTGCGTCTGATGAGATAGTTTTTGACATGCCTTCGTGGAACTTCTCTCCCAATGGACGACAATTGGCTTTCACAGGGGCTCCGGGCGACGTGGACTTTTTCGATGCTGGGGCTTATCGCGAGTATTTGTTTTTAACCCCATTCAACGGACGCCCCAGAGTTTTGGCAGCTGCTTATGGACGCCGCGCAATATATGAAGATGAGAGGCCGAGTTACAGCTTTCCCCATTTCACCGCCAATGGTCAGAAAGTTGTCGTCGATGAACGTGCGATAGGGCAATTCATGGAAGACCCCAGTCCTGCATGGGTTTCCATCTACGACATTAAAACGCGACGACGTACTTTTGACTCACGAACCTTCGTGGCTACTCTACCTCACAACGAAACGCAGAAATTACTCTCAGCCTCCTTGCTTAAATATGCTGCGCTTTCCCCTGACGGCAACGATTTGGTCTGCTTCGCTACGCCGGATGATGGCGATTCACTGTCCGAACTCTATACGAAAGAATCTGTTGTTCCTCCAACTCAACTAGTCCATCTCGACTTGAGGCACAAACGGGCGCAAATCTTGGCATCGTTGGATGATCAATTTTCCGTTGAACGAATGACCATAACGACTAACGGCTCAAGCCTAGATCGCGCAATTCGAGTTCTCATGCCGCAGTTCGCCTGGCACCCTACTCAAAAGAAATTTGTGTTTGCTGGTCCTGTTTCGGCTACGGATCCAGCCGTTAACCTTTTCATTTACGATTTGAACAAGCGGCAAATGACGCCCTTTTCCACTGGTAGCAAAGACGATTTCTCGCCTCAATGGTCGCTTGATGGCAAGCAGATTTTCTGGGTGCGAGGCAGCACCAACGCTCAAAACATAAGCGACAACCAGATTTTTCGGGCCAATGCCGATGGTTCGAATCCAGCACGACTTTTTCCTGCTATTAAGGGAATTACGCAAATCCAACTGCTCCCCCAAATTGCTGATTGGACTCGTTATCGCAAGTTGGACATCAAACCACTCGCAGGCCAAGACAAGTGACTATAAATGGGCGAGGATACGGGCTTCGAGTGCCGCCCGCTTGGTTTTGTAGGTGGCTTCGGCAATTTGATAGGAGTCTGCTTTGCGGTTCATTTCTGCGCCTTGCGAAAGTCCGGTAACAATGAAGAAAACCCCAAAGACAGGAAAAATCCAGATGAATAGCGCCATTGGTCCCGGCACTCCATCTTTTGTCGCTGCAATAGCCATCGTTAAAGCACCGATAGTCCATACTCCGCCAAAAATAGCGATGACCGTGCCTGCTTTTTGTCCGTCCCCCTGTTTGGGAATTGACGAGCCATAACGACTACGAACGCGGTAATTGTCGCGCTCAAGGCTCCATTGCCTGTCTAATGCCGCTAATTCGTTTTGCAGCGCAAGCAACGAAATCGAGGCTGAAGATGGTGCGCTATTTTCGACAGCGCCATTTCCGCTCAGTAACCGTTCTTTGGCTCTTTCAAATTCCGAATCGCTCAAGCTTCCGTTTGTGTGTAATTCCGAAAGCTGGCGCAGCTGTTCGACAAGGTCTGGCATTTTAGGGGTAGAGATTCCTCTTTGTACTTCCGGTAAAGCTCAAGTTATGGACCAATATTTACGACAAAATCTCCATAATAATAGGCGAATAAGTGGAGCTATTCCCATCAATTTTTTACTGATTGCTTAAAAACGCAAAAAAAATCTTGCCCAGTGACTTCACTTGTTTGAGTGAAGTGGTTACACTAGTCAGTAATTCGCGCCGAGGCCCTAAACGCCGAAGCCCTGGAGTAGCAGCAATGGCCCTTTCATTTCAAAGAGCGACTAAAAAAAGCGCGAGACTTCGCATGGCCCTCATCGGCGTCGCCGGTGCCGGAAAAACTTATACGGCTCTCTCCATCGCTCAGCATTTGGGCGAAAAAATCGCCGTTATTGATACCGAGCGTGGCTCGGCTTCCAAATATTCGGATCAGTTCGACTTCGACGTTCTCGAAATCGAGACTTATTCTCCCAAGACCTACATCGAAGCGATGGAAGCCGCCGAAGAAGCGGGCTACGATGTCCTCGTTATCGACTCCCTCTCTCACGCCTGGGTTGGTAAAGACGGCGCTTTGGAACAGGTCGATAAAGCGGCCCGCCGCACTCAGTCGGGCAACAACTTTGGTGCATGGCGCGATGTTACCCCTCAACACAACGCGATGGTCGATGCCATGATCTCCAGCAAAATGCATATTATTGGCACCATGCGCGCCAAGACTGAATACGTGCAGGAGAAAGACCCCAAATCGGGACGCACCACCATTCGCAAAGTCGGCATGGCTCCCATCCAGCGCGACGGTTTGGAGTATGAGTTCGACGTAGTTGCCGACCTCGACGCCGATAACAACTTCATCGTCGGCAAAACTCGTTGTCCTCAACTGTCTGGTGCTGTTGTTAACCGCGCTGGCCGCGAAGTGGCGCGCACCTTGAAGAACTGGCTCACCGATGGCGCTCAGGTCGATGCCCCACGCGCTGAACCACGTGCCGAGGCTCCTAAGCCTCAACCCAAGGCAGCTAAACCAGCGCCCGCTCCGGCCCCTGTCGAAGCCGAAGATGATTTCGAGGCTGATGATGTGGACGCTGTCCACTGCGATTGCGGCATCCCCGCCAAATATGTGCGCGGCAAGAGCGGCGCGGGCTGGGTCTGCGGTCATGTTGGCACCGAAGAGCCGACTTGTGGCTTCCGCATGAAAGAAGCCCCTATCGAAGTCGCCGACGACCCATTTGCCGAAGAAGCACCCGAACCCAAAGTCCACCTGAACGGCGCCCACGGTTAAGCCTCAACGGCGCCCACGGTTAAGCCTCGGTTGCTTCTCTCCCTCAGATAAATCAATCGCCCGTTTCTTACACAAGAAGCGGGCCTTTTTCGTCTGAGTTGGGCAGGCGTTGGCACGTAACACGAAAGTTGAAAGCATAATTTCTTTGTGATAAAGTGCCGCGCGAGTCGTAATTTTCGGGTTTCTTTTCTCATGAGTATTTTGCTTGCTGCCATCCCCGCAGCCATTTATCTCGGCGTCCCACTTCTCATCAAATTCGGCGAAGGCATGAACGCCGAGCCTACACTCACCTTTATTGATCCGGCTCAGTGGCCGCCCAACATTGCCCAAACCATGAGCCGTGTCGAACACGATTTATATGCGGTGGGCTTCTCCATCGTCGCGCGTTTTCGTCTTTCCAATGCCGTTCCCAACACCGATACCCTGCTGACGATGTTGGTCAACTACAAAAGCGGCGATAAGGCGATGATTACCGCTATTTGGAGTAATGCCAATGGTGTTTGGACTCTGGGCACTCTCTACACCGAGTTTTCGACTCGCTTTGAGGATGGGTACTGCTTCGACACTATGAACTCGAAGGCTCTGAGTTCTTTCAAACGTGGCCCGATGGATATTAAAACTCAGGTGCCTCAGCTAACAGAAGCCCCCGAACTGTGGGCCTTACACCGCTTCGTCATTCGTAAGCACAATCCTTCGGGCCGCAAAGTGGTCTACGATATGAAGGACGCCGAGACCTATATGCGCCGTATTTGGCGTGAAAGTTTTCGGGAGCAGGTCCAATTCGGGCGTTTCAGCGATAAAGGCTCCCGTTTCCAACCGACATGGAAAGGCGCCTATCTCATGACATGGGGCTTGATGTGGCCGATGAAGTGGATACGCGAATCTCAGATGAACTCGCGCGCCAATGCCATTGTCGCCGAGTGGAGAGGCCAACCCGTCTCCGCCATCGAGGGGGCATTTGACGAAAACAGCGTCTGGATTAAAGCTGAAACCCCTGTTGCGACTTGAGTCTGAGTCGATAAAGTATCACTGCTTATATTTCTGCCACTTAATCGCTGGAAATTCTAATGTCGATTCATTTTCGACTGGGCCGGATTCTGTGAAGCGCACGCGAACATCAACTGATTTGGTGCCTTCGCTGGGAGTGGGGAGTACCACTGTGAGCGAATCATTGGCAGCCCCTGTGAGCGCATCACCTTGCCATAGGCATGTGTTCCATTGATTTGTCTGTGTCGTGCCCTTATCGTCGCGTAAAGTCACCGAATCGACGACAACCTTTGCATCACGGGCAATCGGAGTGCGATTAAAGACGAGGACGAGGCACTTTTTGCCCCCGAAGTGCAGCATTCCCTTTGCGCGCTCTAGCAGCTTTGCTGTCGCGTCCTCATCCACCAACGCCACCTTTTTCAACAGCAAGTTTCCGTTGCCAGTCGGCTCATCCACAATCCGCTCCTTGCCAGCGGCCACCACGAGATTTTTCAAGTTGACATCCGACTTCAAGCGCTTGAATGACTGCACCGATAGCGAAAACGCCGTCTCGTCGCCAAATGTCTGGCCCGCATCCGAATTGAAATGGCGGACGGTTTCGCCCACTGTCGGCTGGCTTCCATCGGAATGGAAAAAATTCTCATCCGATTCCGCGCCCGCAAAAATGACCTCACGCTTTTGCCCATCCGCGTTTAAGGCACTCAGCCCGACAGGAACCGCGATAGTCTCAACAAGCGTGCGTACTTCGTCTGTATCGGGCTTCAGGCGAGGCGCGACCCAGAGGAGGCCCAACAACGAATCTCCCGGTTGTGTTTCTTCGATGCGCGCTGAAAACATTTCATTTTGCGCCGTCCATGAAGGCAATGTCCCTTCCAATTCGGTTTCGCTCACAGAAGCCGGAGGGTTGGCTTTCAGTAGAGCCGCGACGGGCAGTTCCATCTCCACCGTTTTGTAGGCATCTTTTTGCTTCCATGCCTCGGCTTGTTCCGTGACATCCAGGCTCAGGTGGGCTTCTTTGGCTCCTTCTTCGGGCACAGCAGGAATAGAAAAAGTGACCTGCGTTTCTGTCGCGTGTTGTCTGCTTGGCCCCGGTTTCAAGTTCCTATTTTTCTCATCCGTGAGGCCAGCGAGCATCGTATCGACTCTTGGAGAGGACACATCATCTGGTTTTTCAACCGATAGCACATAAGTCGAAATTTTCTTTTCCCAATCGCAGGTGATGGATTGAAGCGTGAATACCGTGCCATGCGGGGTTTCGAGGCGAGTTTTTGGCTCTGATGTCGGCTTCTCGCGTGTTGGCAGATCGCCCGCCAGTTGAAACTGGCCTTTGAAGCGTCCATTCGAGTTGGGGCCTGCTTCGGGAGAGGTAACTTCCCACATAGTTGTCACGCTTTTCCATTGTGGATTGACACGAGGAAATGAGCGGGTATAGCTTTCACCCGCAGCGGTAGTGTTGCTCCCGGCGCCGCTGGAATAAATCGACGTGCCATCGGGAGCCTTGACTTCTTTCAAATTTCCCCACTCATATAATGGCCTCTCCTTTTTGACGGTAGGAGGGGCAGACACACGGTACTTTATGAAAAAGACAGGGCGTCTGTTTTTGCTCCAATCGAAAATATGATTTTCCGGTTGAAAACCACCATCGATAACACGTAACTCCACACCCCTGAAATCCTGAGGCGGCGGCAGTAGCCCATTCAAGGTCGTGGGGCTATCTGGATCAGCGGGAAAGGGCGATTCCTTCGATAACCACTCCAATATGCGCGCTCGCATGGGTTGGCCCGTTCCCCCATCGCGTCCCACCACGCGCACCTTGAGGCCGCTTTCCAAATCCGAAATTGAATAAGCGCTTCCCAATCGCCTATCTACGAAGAGCGTACTCGCCGTTGTAATCAGAGTTTTCGATTTGGCCTCTGCAAGCGTCTTACTGCCATTGGGCGTCGCGAATGCGGTCGCCAGAATGGTGATTTCGCCAGTCGCACCATTGATGGCCTTTATCTCGCCTTCCAGAGCGATTTCGCCAGTTTTCAGCGCCGTCGCCGCAACCGCCGCATTAGGGGGCAACGTTTGAGTTTGTGCATTGGCCAAACAACCGAAAAGCGCCAGCGAACACACCAGAGGAATGAGCGGTTTCATTTCAATATCTTAAACGCGAGTTGGACTGGGTATGTGCTGAAAATGATTCATCGACTTTATTTCGGCAGAATGAGTGGTACATCTTTGAGTCGAATTGTTTGTTTGCGGATGCTGTTTCCTTTCTCTTCGGTCGAAAACCAAATTTTTATTGACTTGGCATCGGGTGCAGGTTCTCCAAGGCCCAACAAGTACATTGCTCCCGCACCGTTACCATCGACTCTGTCCATGATTCCCTTATATTGGCTGCTGATTTGTAGCGAACGCCCCAGATCGTCTTCCGCCTCGACGCAGAGTGGAGTGAAGGCCGCATCGCCTAGCAGTGGGTTGGCTTCGAAGAGTAGGGCAATGCCTGAAGAGGGCCAGTTTGAGCGCAGAGTGTTGGAGTATTTCTTCAACTCTTCGGGGCGCGCGAAGCGATGAACTTTGCGCAGTATCAGAGTTCCCTCGCCATCATCCTGAGCCTCAACTTCTCCCACTTTGAGTGGTATTTCGATGCTCCGCTCAAAGAACGTTGTCAGAACTGGGCGTCCTTCCAGCTGAAATTCGGTGTCGGCCTTCGGATTGTTTGGGTTGACTTGCAACAGCATTCCCTGAACGTTCTCAGCGGCAGTTTTGGGCGTCGCGTCGGCGTGCCACAGGGCGTTGAAATTCGGCTCCAACATGTGGATGTTTTTCCCATCCTGTTGTCCCGGCTGTGTTTGCGTCCCCTTTTGGATCGTCCACTGTACGCCCCTTTTCGCATCACTGGGGGTAGCTTTCATGAAAAGCAAGGCTCCCGCATTATCTTGTCCCCAGCGCAACCCCTGGCTTTCCAGTTGGGCTGTCACTGGTCCTTCGGTTGCCTGAGCCAAAACCGTTTCCGATGTGTCGAGTGGGGCGGGCGGTGCTTGCTGCAAGAGGTCGCTCAGAGGGAAACGCACGCGCCGCCGTGTGATTGAATCCCGCTTCGCCATTGAGCGCGATAGTTCGTTGAAGCGAAATACGATGTTCTTGACTTCTGTTGCTGTTGCGGGCTGCGACAGCAACAATTCGTGTTCGGCGCGCATCGCGTTACGATTGAATAGTCCGCCCACTCCCGAAGTCACTCCTGCCTGATACGAGAATCCAGTGATTTCCAAGTCGAGAGGCTTTTCTGGGCGTTCGTGCGATACCACCAACTGCCAATCACCACCTCTAAATTTTTTAATTTTCAGCGCCTTGTAGCGAGTTCCAAAACTGCTAATCGCCTCTTTCTGTAACGCGACTTCGCCTTCTTTGGGCAATGGTAAGGTGTCGAACACCATTTCGGCTCCCTGCCAATCGGCCAACTTCTCATTGAAATTGGTGTCGATGTCCATGTCGGCGAACTCCCATGTCGGGTCGATCTGGGCACTCCAAAACACCACACGCGCCGCCCCATCTTTGGCGCGTAATTCGGCAACGTTCAAACCACTTGGCTTAACATATTCGCTGTGCGGCCCCAACAGGCGCCGAATGATGAGTCGCCTTTTGACCTCGTTTTGTGCTGCCAACCCCCGTATCTGAAAGATTGAGTAGAAGACCGGGGTTTTATCCAACGTCCCAATGCTAGAGGGTAAAAAACGAGTCGTGTAGTCGAATCCTGCCTTCTCGACCCTTACATCCAAGGCCCCGGCTTTCCATCCCGGCGTGAGGCCGCCCTTGAACTCTAAAACATTGTTTGCCTGCGCAGGATTAACGGCTTGTTGGGGCGTTGTGGGGGGAGTATTTTGAATCGTCCCTTCCGCTTGTAAGCGCGTAACCTCGCGGGCTATCAGTGGTTGGCCTGTTCCTCCGTCGCGTCCAGTCGCTACTATGCTTTCTCCCACCTTTAAATCGGGCAGTGTGTCCTGTGTCGGGAGCAACACCACTTTGGTTTTTGGCGGCTCGATTTGACCCCTTTTGCCACTGCTGTTCACGAAAGCATTCGCCGTGATTGTGATGCGCCCCGGCTCAATCATTACCACTCGCCCTTCGAGTCGTAATTCGCCCACCTGTATCGAATTTTGAGAGAACGCTGGAACTGCCACCGAAAAAACGGTGAGAGCTAACGATAGTGCATAAGGAAGGAGTCGCATTATGTGAAAATCCAGTTTGACGCCTTTCCAGTAGAGGGTTAAATTCCCCCTGTTTCCAACCACCATGAGCAACTACCAACCGAAATCGGAAGATTTATTTACCTTTGGTCTGTGGACAGTAGGCAATGTCGGCCGCGACCCCTTCGGCGACGCCGTGCGCGAAGCCATCGACCCGAACGATAGCGTGCGCAAACTGGCCGAACTGGGCGCCCACGGCGTCAACTTCCATGACAACGATTTGGTTCCTTTCGGCTCGACTGCCGCCGAACAAGATGCCATCGTTTCCCAGTTCAAGAAGACACTCGACGAGACAGGCATGAAAGTGCCAATGGCGACGACCAATCTCTTCGCCCACCCCGTCTTCAAAGATGGTGCCTTCACCTCGTCCGATTCTAAAGTGCGCAATTACGCCATCCAAAAAACCATGAAAGCGATGGACTTGGGAGCCGAGTTCGGCGCCCACACCTATGTTTTCTGGGGTGGACGCGAAGGCGCCGAAGTCGATGGTGCTAAGAACCCGCTCGACACCCTGAAATGGATGCGCGAAGCTCTCAACTTCCTCAACGCTTATCAGCAGGATCAGGGCTACAACTACAAGTTGGCGATTGAGCCTAAGCCCAACGAGCCGCGCGGCGACATCTATCTCGCCACCACTGGACACGCTCTGGCCTTCATCGAAACCCTTGACCATCCAGAGAACGTCGGTGTCAATCCCGAATTCGCCCATGACACCATCGCGGGCCTCAACTTCACCCACAACATCGCTCAGGCGCTGGATGCGAAGAAACTGTTCCACATCGACTTGAATGGACAGAAGCCAGGCCGTTTCGACCAGGATTTGCGTTTCGGCGCCGAAGACCTTAAGGGCAATTTCTACCTCGTCAAGCTTCTCGAAGACAACGCCTACACCGGCCCCAAGCACTTCGATGCTCACGCACTGCGCACCAGCGACCGCGAGGATGTCTGGGCCTTCGCTCGTGGTTGCATGAGAACCTACCTCATTCTCAAAGAGAAAGCCCAACAGTGGAACGCTGACGCCGAGATTCAAGGCTTATTCCGCGAACTCAACGGCACAGGCGATTCTCTCGCCGCCGCTGGCTATTCCAAAGAAGTCGGCCAGCAACTCAAAGAGCAACCTCTTGATGCCGATGTCCTCGCCCAGCGCTCGCTGCCTTACGAGCGACTCGAACAACTCACCCTCGAAGTCATCATGGGCACACGATAACCCAACTCTACTCAAACCGGGCGCCTTCATGCGAAGGCGCCCGGTTGTTTTTATAAACCATCAGCGCTTCCAAGGCAAACTGTAAGAAGCGAACTCCCCATCGACCTTCAACAAATTGCGCCCCAGTAATTCCATCAATGGTGCCCCCAGCGGAAACAGCCACGCACTTAGCGTTAGTAGGTGGGCATCCCGCACTCCACCATTCCATTGCATGATTTCATACAGCGGCCCCTCGTTTGTGGGCCATGAGATGAGTAGGGCATATCTACACACATAAGCACACCCAAAATAAACAGCGCAGAACAACACATCATGCCACCACAACTCGCCTTGATGTGGCAGAAATCGTAGTAAAAGGCTCCCCACCAAGAACGCCCCCACAAAAGCCACAAGTTTTCCCACGAACAAACCTAAAGAATCGGGCTGAGGCGATTTCCATAAGTTCCAGTACCACATCCCCACGCTCATATAAAAAGGTACCCATATCACTAGTGCCCAAGCCCCCGCACTCCGAACCGCCGGAGCGAAATGGACGTTGGCCCACCGTAGCAACGCATAAATCGAGCAGCAGCCCAAAGTCCACCCCAACACCATAGAAGCAAGAAATGAAGGCGCAATCATCCCATCAACAAGAACCCCTTTTCATCTCAGAGTTGCGAATCAATAATCAGTAGTAAAAACAGAAATAACGCATTTGGGGAATAATTAGTTGACAACCCTCGGAGTTTTCGGTAATATTTGTCGGGCCTTCGGGAGAAGGCGTCCAGCGAAAGTGCCCGTAGCTCAGCTGGATAGAGCGGCTGACTACGGATCAGCAGGTCGGAGGTTCGAATCCTTCCGGGCACATTCTAGAACCCCGTTTCGGTTAATCCGAGATGGGGTTTTGTTTTATTAAGCCGAAAATCGTATTCGCTACCCCTGTTCGTATATTGCTTTTAGCGTCCCCCCAATCATATTTGATTCTCCATAATACAACGCTCATGTGTTGATTTGGCTTTTTCTGACGCCGAAAATATCCTGCAATGACCTGATGACAGAACAAACAGCGGCCCTTTTTTCGATGCTACCGAAGTTGAAAAACTTCGGTGGAATTTAGAATGTGCCCGGAAGGATTCGAACCTCCGACCTGCTGATCCGTAGTCAGCCGCTCTATCCAGCTGAGCCGAATCACTTGATGATAGAAAATACCATACAAGAGGCCAGCGCACTTTTCCAGTGCGGCCCTTTGTGGTTTCAGCGTAGAGGCGTTTTGGTGGTTGGTTTACTTTGGAAGCCAACGCATACGACCTTATTACGACAGCTCGCAAAAAAATTACGGACAGTTACCAAAAAGAATTCGAGCACGAACGGTGAATGTCGTGATGGTAAAAGTAAGGAGCAATGTTCTAGTAATTCTGACGATATGCTTTGATACTTGAGTTATGAGCAGTCCTACGGAGCAACTCGAAACAGTCAAGCAACTTAAGAGTCGGGCAGAAAGCCTGTTGGCCCTTTGCCATGAGCCAGAGGAAAAGAATGAACTCGGCTCTGTTCTTGAAGAGTTGAGAATCAGTGAGAACAAGTTCAAAGCCCTTTTTCCGGCGTTCAAACTCAAGCAAGAGGATATGGATGAATTGAGGGCGCGCATTGAGGCTGTTGAAGCCCGAAAAGCATCGCTGTGAGTGGAGAAGGGGACTCCGCCAAGACGCGAATGTCAAACCTCACACAATCTCCGGCGGACTAACCACGTCAAAAGGCTCCCGCACTCATTGAGTGCGGGAGTCTTTTGATTGGTGGGGTTGAAGGCTTATGTTTCGTTCGTGATTAATGTTTGAAGCCGTTACGATATGTCAGAGCCAGCATTAGTTCTCATCGGGTGGTGGTGGTGGCATCATGCCGCCACCGAATCCTCCGCCCATGCCACCGTTCATACCGCCGAATCCTCCACCCATACCACCGTTCATACCTCCTCCATTCATGCCGCCAGGGCCGTTACCCATGCCTCCTCCATTCTGCCCCCCACCGTTCGGACCTCCCCCATTGGGGCCGCCGCCATTGCTGGCTCCTGGAAGTTGGGCTTGTCCGGCCAAATTAGATACGAAGCCCGTTTCATCGCCGATGATGCCCAGCATCGTCAATAGTGCTTCGAGAGTGGGATTGGTTGAGAAAGAGACGGTTTTGTCCAAATTGATGATGGCCGTTGCGCGAGCCTCTTGCATATCGGCCACAGCGCTCCGATAGTCGGCAAAAATATCCGCGACTGACCTGCCGTTCATGTTGTTGCCCTGGGTATTGTTGCCCCCGGCGTTGTTTTGAGCGTTGTTGTTCAGCGCGGTTCGCAACGCATTGATTTTGGGAAGCAGGCCCTGCGAGGCTGCTTGCTCCATCTTCGCCAGTGCGACGATAGGGTCTTGTATCGTGGTGTCGGTAAACCCGGCATTGGTGAGCGAGGTGCGTATTTGATTCTCGCGCATTGTGGCGCGCATCGTCTCGCGTTGTGTGTTCGTCTGGGCCATGTTCTGGCGATTGCCGCCGTTGCGGTTGTTGGTGCTCTGGCCAAACGCTGCACCTGCGAACACACAGAAAGTACCGACCAAAAAGATGCGCTGAAAGTGGGTTGTTATCATCTGAAATTCTCCTCTCGATGTCCAGAAGGTGGAACTAATTGATTATCGACCACACGGCTCGAAGCGCGGTTAAGGCTGAGTAACCATTTATACGGCCCTCAAGAAGATTTCGTAGGCCAATGTTTGGCTTTACTGAGCCTGAAGATTGGTTCATACCCCATGCACAAAAATCGGAAGATTTGCAAAGCAAATGGATACGGCACCTCAGGTATGCCTTTGGCAGTTACGGAGATAATTGCGAGAATTTTGGTTGTAGGCACAGAGACAGCAGCCAATGCCGGATGTGCGGGCACCATAGGAAATCCCGAACAAAGCCGCGATCAAGTTATTCGCGCCCTAAACCTTGAGTAAAAAGCCCCTGTTGATTGCTCTCGATTTTGTATATTCCCGCTGTCTCTCGGAGAGGTTAAATCTTTATGCCCAACGAACAGCCGCAGCAAGACTCCATTGAGGTTGCACAGCGCATCCTCTCGCAGCACTTTTATGGGGCGGTCACGCTCGAAGCCGGAGCCACTCTGCGAGGCAGCAACCGCTCACACGTTGTTCGTTGTCGTGTGCTGCAAGGCCCGCCCAACTGCCCCGATTCCGTGGTGGTCAAACGCGCTTTATCTCAGCAAGACGAGACATACGACCCCAATTCCAATGAAGGCCCCGCTATGCGGCTTTTCAACGAATGGGCCAGCCTTCAATTTCTGAGCGAGTGTTTCGGCGAACAGTCGCCTATCCCCCGCTTTTATGGTGGCGATAAAGAAGCCGGAGTCTTCGTCATGCAAGATTTGGGAGCTGAAAAGGGGCTTGATGTTCTGCTACGTGCCGATGATGCCACGGCAGCAGAGAACGCTTTAGAGGGACTGTTTCAGGTTCTGGGGCGTATGCACGCAGTTTCCATTGGCAAAGCCTCACGCTATCGACAATTGCGCGAAGCACTGGGGGCAACGCAGCCCGGCATCGTGGACAAGATGGCCGATTACGCCAACAGCTTTAAAAACACGTTGCAACTGCTAGGACTCGAACCCCATCCGCAGCTAGAAGCCGAGTTGGATGCGTGTGTCCAGATGGTGCTTGACCCCGGCCCATTTGCGGCTTTAATCCACTGCGACCCATGCCCCGATAACTGTTTGGTCACCAGCCAGGGCGTGCGACTACTCGATTTCGAACTCAGCCAATTTGGGCTGGCATTATGGGATGGCGCCTACGTCCGCAGCCATTTCCCGACATGTTGGTGTGTCAATCGCATCCCGCAGCAAATGGTCGAAAAAGTAGAGGCCATTTATCGGACAGAGTTAACACGCGGCTGTCCGCAAGCCGCCGACGACAAGCAATTTGGAATGGCCAACGTGGCAGGCTGTGCCTGTGCCCTCTTTTTGACAATAAGATGGGGGATGCCCGGCTTATTGGAGCAAGACGACGAGTGGGGAATCGCCACCAATCGACAGAGGGTGTTAGTGCGTCTGGACGCTTTGGCCCGCGCCACCGAGCGCTGGCAATGCTTCCCCGTTTTAGGAGCCTCGGCGCGTCAACTTGAAGCAGTGCTAAAAGCCGCATGGCTACCAGAGATGGAAGAAATGCGGCTCTACCCAGCTTTTCGCCACTAATTTCGTTCGTTTCCCGGCGCTAGTGCGCCTCGTCGTACAGTGACTTCACGGGCACATTGATGCTTTTATCGTCGAACCACGCATTGTAGAACAAGATGCTACCCTTCCTCAACTCCGCTGCTAACCGAACGCGATTGTTGGCGAAATTTTTTGCACCTGCGGCAATTACCCCAAACGATTGAGGGTAAAGTTGGCGCCCCAGTGAAAGCGGCTCGATCTGCCCCAAATTTTCAGCGCTGCGGTACGAGGCTCCCGATGCCTGTGTAAAGGGGCTGCTCCATTCGGGAATCAAAAGCACATCGGGGTGTGCCATCGCGACCTTACGAAGTTGGCTCGCATCGGGCAAATTGGAGTCGATATAAAAAATTGAGCATCCCCATCGTGCCTTGGCATAGCTGATTTTATCGATTAGAGTTTGCGCCCAATCGGCCTCTAAATAGTGAGAAGGGAAAATGGGTTTCGAGAAAGCTGAGGTGAGCGCGTTCGTGGGCCGGATGCAAATTCCCAATTTGCCCGACATGCGTAGAATGTCGAACACATGGTCGATAAGCGGCTTAGTCGTCCCTCCATAAAGCACAGGTTCTTCCATTTCGGGGGGTAAAGAAGCACTTTTCACTTTGCCATCCAGGTCGCGAATCAATGGCAAACCCAGATAAGAAATCGGATGCCCGAATTGCTGCCCCTCAACATCCCACAATACAACGCCCTGTCCGTTCATTGCGGTATTGCGCTTTGCAATCTCCCCCGCCGTCGTAAGCATCCTCTGCGCAAAAGCTGCCCGCCCCGCTTCGGTGGTAATATCCGTCTTGGCGTCGTTGTTGAACCAGCCGCGCACATTAGTTGCCGGGTGTTTGCCACTTGAGGCCAGAAACCACCGCCCTAGCGGGCGCCTATCCGCCCATTTAATGATGAAAGGCTGACTCTGCCGTGCCCTTTGCAATGCATCGGGAATGAACTGGATGGGAGTCGCATCGGCGGCGCCAAAGCGCAGCGACACGCTGTAAAGGCGGCTTTCGCCGGGTTCAATGGCCGATGTGGGAATGAATTTGAGCGGGAACGCTCCATAGTAGCGTGTGCCAATAACCAGTTTCCCTGTCCCTTGTTCTAAGACAAAGGCAATCTTCCCCGCCTTTTGAGTCGGGCCACCTTCTTGTGTGGTTTCAGGCCACGCCCCCAGCAAAAATGCGGGCGAGTCCACCCCATCTCCGTTTGCGTTGTTCGTGAATCCTTGATAACCGCCCGGAAACATGAGTTCTATAAGCCTCACTTCCTTGATGGAAAGCGTGTCGTTCGAGGTATTTTCTACGCGAACCCGCCATGTTACCCGCCCCATCGTAGTCGATACTCGTGTTCGAACTGTGCCCCACTTATATGTCGCATCATTGCCCCCTTCTACTGCCGTGCGTTTGGGGGCCTCGGAATCGGAGCTGCTGCCATCGCCTCGCGTGAGAGTTGCCCTGAGGGTTACGTCGCCATACACGGAAGTCGATTTGACCTTGGGCCGAATCCAGTTGAATGCCGTTTCGCCATAGCGCAGCGTTTGGATTCCAGAGGGGCTGGCAGTAATCTCCTGTGCCCCAGCGGGCAACGCACCGCCAAGTGTCATCGCAACACCTAAAGTCAATGCCGATTCAAAGCGGTTCATGGTAATCATAGGCTGGCCCACGTAACTATCGAGCGCTAACCAACCCACTTCACAACGATTCGTGCCACGTCGGCGATAACTTCATTTTGTGCCGTTGCGTCTTTTTTCGGTTGTGTGGTGTAAATGGCGACAATGATTGGTTTGCGATGAGGAGGCCACAACACGCCAACATCATTAGCTGTGCCATAATCCCCACCCCCAGTTTTATCACCAATGAGCCAGTTGGCGGGCAGGCCCGCTTTGATGCGCTTGGTCCCTGTCGTGTTGCCCAACATCCACTCGCGAAGTTGCTTTCGTTGTTGCGATTTCAACGCATCCCCTAACACCAGGCGTTCAAGGTTCAATGCCATCGCTCTGGGAGTCGAGGTATCGCGCGAATCGCCTGGAATGGCGGTATTCAGTGCTGTTTCCCACCGATCTAACCGAAACTGCGAGTCGCCAATCGACCGAGAAAAAGCCGTCAGCGCGCTTGGGCCACCCAGCATCCTCAACATGAGGTTTCCCGCTGTGTTGTCGCTGTACTGAATGGCCGCTGCGCAAAGCTCTGCCACTGTCATGCCTCCACTCACATGCTTCTCTGTAATCGGCGAATGACTCACCAAATTGCCCTGCTGATATTTAATGCGTTGCTGCATCAAACCGGGCACCCGCCCACTTTTTCGCAGTAGGGCAGCCGCCGCCAGAACTTTGAATGTGCTACAAACCGGAAAGCGCTCATCGGCGCGATAACTCAAGCCCGAACCATCAGCCGTGTTCAACGCGAACACCCTAATACGCCCGCCAAACCTCTTTTCTAACTGCCCCAGTTGTGCCCGCGCCGCTGAAGGACTATCCCGCTCAACCGCCCATAAAGGCGACTGAGCTAACAACACAAGCCCCGCTGTCGCGAGTAGAAATGAGCGCCGAGTGGAAACCATAAATGAAATCGCGTTACCCCATGTCGGGCCAGCCCCAACATCAACGCCCATCAGTTTAGTTTTCACTCTGCCTCTCTTTCGAAGGAGACAATAAACCGCGTACGTCTACCTTTCAGCGACCAATGGCGAAAGCGGGATGCCCAGCAACGTCAGGGCATTCTCATTATCTGAGGTTTATAGCGTCTTATTTGGTTTGTTGTTCATGATTGTGGAGTGTCTAGCTCACTTCGGGACGAGAATAATTCGCGTTCTGACGATCTGAAGCAACGAGATATACAGGCTCAGTTCGATAGGTTCTTTTGTTACAGCAGGTTCGTGGGAGCTGGTGCGCAGAGCATCATATTGTTCGCGCGCTAATTGCTCGATCTCTTTCAATTTGCTGCCGTCTTTCAACTGCACCGCGCAGTACATCGCACCCGATAGAGAATGGTACGCCGTGCTAAATAAATGGCCCGCGAAAGCTGCTCTGCTAGCGTCTAGCAAAACAGGGTAAAGCTGATGGGCCTCATTCATACCCCCAAACTGTAGCAAAATTCACCACCATTCACAGGTGAAACCTGTTAAAAAGAAAGATTTTTTTTCTTCTTTGAAAGATGTCACGGAAGTTTTACGAAAATGTGGTGTTTCAGTTCCCGAATCAGGGGAAACGCTTGATTTTGTGAATCTCTTGTTATTACGCAATATACGTGCAGAACGCACGTATATTGCACATAATAGAAATACAGTCGTAACTTCAATTAATTAAAGGACGTGACATTCCATGTTTTTAAGTGAAACGATGCGAGCCGTCGTCATTCTGGCTTGTGACAAACACTCCGATCCACTCGTGAACAAAATTCAGGGCACAAAAACAGGCAACTGGTTCGTTTTGCCAGCGGTCTCCATGCTCAAAACGGGCTATTGGCCCAACGTTTCCGAAGCCCACAACGCAAACGGAACCATTATCGTTGGCTTCATAGAAAGCATGGACCTTGCCCAGGAACTCAAGGATTTCGAGGTCGAGAATTACGATAACGGCATGTGTCCCGACTGTGCCATCTATGAGTGGAACGTCACTGCCCTGCACGCCGCTCGCATGACTCGCGACCCCGTGTGTCGCCGCCTGGTTTCTTCCAGCAGTTCGCTCTCCGAAATGTATCACGACCGCCTCTTTTTCTTCTGCTCGATGGGGTGCCGCGACCGCTTCCATAAAACCCCGCGAGAATTTGTCCCTACTGCCCCTCAGGTCAACTTCTCTACATCCAAAAGATAACACCGCAAAAGCTAAACCCGATAGCCCGCACTCAATGAGTGCGGGCTATCGGGTTTATATAGTGACAGGCATATCGCCTGGGATATTTAATTAGCTCGCATATGCGTCTTCAAAGCGAGCGTTTTCATGATCTACACCCTCTGACGCCCCTTGTTCAAAACCTGTTGATAAGGAACTCTCGCCTTTAACTCAAGACACCTTGAGCACTTTAGACACGCTTAAGACAACGTACTCCTTCATAGAAAACGAAAAGGAGGGACGAAAACTAAGTTTCGCCCCTCCTTTCTAATGTTCTTTCTTACAAGCCGACGCTCTGAAGGATGTCGGCTATGGATTCTTCGTCGCGTGGGTCGAACTCAGGGACATCTTCGAACAGTTCCCATTCTTCGATGGCCTCGACTACGCCACCGGGTTTGAGAGAAGCGAGAGGAGCCAAGGTTTCGAGTTCGAGGATGTTGCTGTCGGTGTAAAGCTCGAACGCCGAGTTTTTGTCGGGGTAGCTCGCTTTTTTGTCGAACGACCAACGCTTGACGAACAGGGTGCCATCCAGGAAATAAGCCGCCCATTCGACGGGCGAGTTGAGGCCGATTTTGGTGGCTTGGCTGCCCGCGCGCTGTTGTACCGTCCAGTAACGCTGGCCCAAATAGAAGCGGGGATCGCTAAGGTCGGTGAAGGGCCACAGGATGAGCGAGCGGTTCGGAGTGAAGTCGCCGGGACCCATGCCGGGGTGGTTGCGAGGTTCTGGTTGCGGGATGATGGCGGTGCCGCCGACATCCATCACCGAAAGCATCCAGGGAGCGATTGTCTGTTCTTCATCGACGACGTTAACCAAACGATGCACGATGCGGACCTGAGCTTTGGTTGGATGCAGCGAAACGTCCATCTGCTTCGAGAAGCCCTGTGGCATCTCGTCTTCGGCGACCAGAGTCACGGCGCCATTGGGATGCAGTGTGTGTTCGACAGGGGTGTTATCGGGGTAGTACGAGAAAGGGTAGGCTTCGGGGGCCAACCACAGGCGATGACCGCCACGGCTTTGCCACAGGTCTTCGCCCGTGCCGCCCAGATGGTCGTCGAAAATTTTGAAGACGTTGCGCCCATTGCGCGATGCGAACGACAAAATGCGTGGCCCAACGTCGAGCGTGATCAATAATTCGCAGACCTCGTTGGAGACGGCCAGATTCTTCTTCCATTTATCCAACGCTACGATTTCGTGTTTTAATGCCATAGACGTGCCCCCAGTATGAAAGGGATACGTTAACGCGACTGCCCGCAAGAGACCTGACGCCCCGTTGGTATTTCTGTGGCTGGCGCTAACAATTGTAGAGAGTTGATAACGTGGCACAAATTTGGGGCAAAATTGTAGTGGACTGTAGCCGGAACCCTCGCCGCATCTTCAGGGTTCGTAGCCCAGGACAATTAACCCTGAGAACACGAAATTATTATGGGATTCTTTGATCAACTCAAAACACAGGCTTCGCAGATGTCTGCCAACCTGCAAACATCCGCCGCCAAATTCAAAAATAAAGAGTTCGCCGAAGGTTCGATGGCGATGTGCGCTTTGATTGCAGCGGCGGATGGCTCGATTGACGCCGTCGAGCGTCAGAAGACAACGGGTCTGATTCTTTCGAATGAGACGCTGAAAATCTTTACACCTGACGAACTCAAAACCAAGTTCGATTTCTATTGCAACAAGCTGTCGTCTGATTTCGATTTTGGACGCATTGAAGCGATTCAAGCCATCGGCAAACTGAAGTCGAAGCCCGATCAGGCGCGCGCCGTGATTCAAATCGGCATTATCATCGGCGGCTCCGATGGTAACTTCGACGCGCATGAGAAAAAAGCAGTGCGCGATGCCTGTTTGGCTGTGAACATTCCGCCCAGCGATTTCGACGTGTAAATGTGTTTGGTGCGCTCCCGAAAGGTTAGTTGCTTTTCGGGGGCGTGCTGAGGGCACACAGAATATCGGCGATGCCTTCGTGACCATCGAGCGACGAGATATAGCCGCCACGCTGTTGAACGGCTTCGACAAGGCGTGCTTCGGCACGCGAGAAGGTAGATGGATACGCTACGCGCGGTAGCCAAACTACGTCGTTGATGCCATCGCCTATGCCTGCTGCCTGGTTGGCTTTATCGCCGAGCAGGCGCTGCAGAGCGCTCCATTTGTCGGCAGTGCGCGGCAGGATGTAGGTTTTGCGTCCGTCGCGATAAACCCGATAGTCGCTGTCTGTGGCGTAAAGATGCGTGAAAATGTCGCTGATTTTCGCGGCCTCGTCGCGCGTTTCGCAGCGAGCTACTAAGCACGCTTTAAAATCGAATTGCCACTCGAAGGCGGGCCACTCCTCGGTTCTATCGGCCTCAACGCGCGCGCGTAAGGTTGTGACATCGAAAGAGGAATCGTATGGGCCAACTTCTCCTACCTGACCCAACAAGGCCCCATCTTCGAGAACGACACCAGAAACGATGACTCCACGCAGGGCTAAGCCATCGCTGACCCAGTGGGTGCCATCCCACGAGCGGGCTGTCGCCACAATGATGGCGTAATGGGTTTGCAGCGCTGCGAGCAATTCGATAGTTTTGGGCGCAATCCACGCCGAGCGCGTGCGGCCCGGAACTTCGAGTGCTCCCGGCATATATTCGAGATGGAGAAGTGTGAAATCGAGGTCGAGGATTAACGGGCGACGATTGGTTGGCATAGGGTTCGAGGGAGAAGAATTTTAATTACCACAGTTGCAACTATCACAGCCGTCGCATCCATCGCAGTTGCAGCTATCGCAACCGCCGATATGACAGCCGCTGAAATCGGGCATGTGACAGGAACTGGAACTGGAGCTATTATCCCCACCGCAGAAGGGCAAATCTTCCACAAAGCCACACGCATCACAGGCTGGGTCGCTACCGTCGCCTCCCTGGGCGGCTCGATTGCGGCGACCGGGGCCAGGACCTGGCCCCGGTCCTGGGCCGAGTCCACCTGAGCCATCGCCAGCGGACAGCTGAAGGCGGCGGGCACGCATGGTCTGTGCGGCGCTATGGCAGTCACGAAAGCGCTGGCGCACCAAAGGAATCGCTACTCGCCAGCCGTAGGTTTCGATAGCTTCGTGAGCGTAACCGGAGCAACCTGTACCGCCGTGGAGAACGGAGTAAGCGCAGCGCCAGCCTTTGCGCGGCGAAATACGCCGCTGATAGAAGCCGATAAGTGCTATCAGGAGTCGGTTAATACTCCAAACAGGGGGGCGACGGCGCCGTGTTAGTTCATGCGGGCGAGAGCTGCTGTGTTCCATTCGTCTAATTCGTAGCGAGAAAACTGGACTGGGACGTTGCGCAGTTGCGCAAGGTAGAGAAGTGGCGCCAGCGCTCGCTGAGCGCTGGCTTCATCGGCGCGCAACCAGATTTCCAGCGGGTCGCGGTTGATGAGTGCGCGCGTGACTTCGTTCAAATCGACGCGCAGACCGACTGGGGCGGTTTTGTGTTTGGTGCCACTGCCCGCAGGAAGCGGCATGGAAGGAGCGTTTAAAATCTCCATCCATGCGTTAATCCATGTTGGCTTCTGAAAGCCGCCCGGAAAGCCGTACACACCAAACAGTTCGCCGCTCTCGAAGGCAAAACCGCGCGAGAATCCGAGAGTTTCGGGCGCGGTGAAGGCTGCAGAGGGCACAAAAAAGTCGCCGTGAACCGCCGACATCGTGGCTTTGCCACGCGGGTCGCACAGCACGGCGAACTGCGGGCCGCGCCCATCTGTGAAGTCGGGGCGCCCCTTGGCTCGCCAGTCGCGGAACGACTGATTGAGTTGGGTGGCGACGCCGCCGCCGCTCGTCCAGCCATCCACGAACAGAACAGGACGGTCGGGGAAATCGGCGAGAATTTGCTCCAGTGCCGCTTCGTCCCAGCCCAAACCGTAGAACAGTGAGAACGCGCACACCGGAATTTCCTCGCCGTAGTGCTTTTCCAGAAGTGGTGCGAGTAGGGCACAGATGGGCACGCCCGCGCGTAGCACCGCTACTAAAATTGGAGCCTTGTCGAAGGAAGTGCCGATGCGCTGCGCCAGTTCGCGCGCCAAGACGTTGATTTGCGAAGCGTTGGCCTTTATGGATTCGAGCAACACCGACTGGAATCCGGCATCGAGGCGCGGTTCGGGCGAGGGTTTCGACCAACGCTTCCAGCCGACAATATCGGAGGCGAAGGCTTCTTCGCCGCGAAACAGTTGGGCGTTCTGAGAATCGTAGGGATTCACTTCGCCGCAATTTTGGGCGTAAAGTCGCAGATTGGGCCAGGGGCTGTGAATTGGGTGCATTGTTTGGCTAAGAGCGAAAGGTCAGCTGCCCGCGACAAGAATCCCGCGCGATTCAACGCCTTGCGACTCAAGGAACTTCTGGACTTGTTCGCCGATAGCAGCGTTGGAGGCTTCGCAAAGCCACAGCGCGCGGTTATTTGATGGAGCAGCAAAGTTGTAGAAGAAGTAGCGCGAACCGATGCCCTCGGCTTGAAATGCCTGGGCGTTATGCACGTGTTCGCCATCTACTTTCCACGGGCTGCGCGTAACCTGGCGTAGTTCGGGGCGCTCCTCTTCGGGCATGAGTAGAGCGAATTGAAGCGCGACATCGACGCATTCACCGATCATATAAATCGCTGATGGCTGGAAGGCGGTGTACTCGTTTTCTAGTGCTTGCAACGCTCCGAGTCGATCATTTTCCATGCGCCCAAAAGGGTTGAATAGAGGGCAGAGAGGCTTGATGGTCTCGTCCAGCACCACGTCGAGGGTTTCGAGGGCGAGGGTTTCGAGTTCTATGCCGCGCTGTCCCAACTCGTTGGTCAGGTCGTCGCGCATTGATTCGGGGCGTAAATCGCGCAGTGTCGCCACGAATACGCGCTTGGAAACGTGTTCCAATGCCAGCAACAGGTTGCGAAGCGTGGCGCCCGTCGTGAGTTCATCTTCGATGACAACGATTTGTGCGTATTCTCTGCCCGGTTCGAGGGCCAGAAAGTGCTGTGGCCCGTGCGAGTGCGGTTCGCGGAAAGCGATTTTGGTTTCGCTTTGACGTATTTTGCGCGTCGTGAATTTGAGGTCGACCGGCTTCTGCTGCCAACGCGCCATAAAGAACGCGAGCAGAAGCGACGATTCGGTCATGCCGATTACCAGCGTCGGTTCGGGCAAATCGGGCAGTGCTGCGCGCACCAGTAGACCGATTTGGTCGAGCGAACGGGCGTCGAGCGGTCCTAATTTGCCGATGAAAGGCGAAACGTGACCAAAGCGGCGAAGAGGGTTACCATCGCGCTCGACCTGCCACAGGCGCGTCGCCGGATGTGCCTGTGGTGGGGCTATGGGAAACATAAAAGGATCTCTCGTTCAGTGCGCCCCTACTGGTGAGCAGGCAGGGGTGCACTTGGTGGTGGTGTTTAGAGAGCAGCGCGCATGGCGCCCATCAAGTCGTGAAAAGTACGGCCCGAAGCGATTTCGCCGATGGCGTGCATTTTCCACTCGCCGTTGTGGCGATAGAGTTTGGCCATGATTTGCGCGGTATGTGCGCCCTGGGCCGACAGGTTGTAGCGTGCGATTTCCTGGTTGTTCTGCCCGTTTATAACGCGGCAGAAGGCGTTCTCTATTTGCGAGAAGTTCTGACCGGTGAACGAGTTAACGACGAACATGAGCGATTTCACGTTCGCTGGCACGCGCGACAAATCGACGGTGATTTGTTCGTCGTCGCCATCGCCCGCCCCGGTCAGGTTGTCGCCGGTATGTTGAATAGAGCCATCTTTGGAGCGCAGTTGCTGGAACCACACTGCATCGACTTGATTGTTGGCATCGTCGAACAAAACGCACGAGGCATCGAGGTCGACCGAACCGCTGCCTCCGCCAAAGCCGAGAAAGCCTTTCTTGGCGGCGACATCCCATCCCAGGCCCATTGTGATGCGCGTGAGAGTGGCGCCCGCTTCTTTATCCAGACTGATTTTTTGGCCTTTTGCCAGTGAAATTGCCATAGGTTGTTTCCTTACTGTGAAAAAACTTCGACTGAAGTGTGACTCAAATGAAGTTTTTGACTTTCTTAACCAGAAAATGAACGGTGATGCCGCCCGCTGGCTCGCCGATGGCGGTCATTTTCCACTCGTTACCTTCGCGGGTGATTTTTGCCATAATCATGCCCGTTACATTACCTGATTGCCACAAATCGTAGCGTGCCAGTTCTTGGTTGGATTGTGTATCGACGACGCGGCAGAAGGCATTTTTAAGGGCGCTGAATTTCTGGCCGGTGAAGCTGTTGATGGTGAACACCAGCGTTTGGATGTTGGGCGCAAGCCGCTCCAATTCGATGCTGATAGTCTCGTCGTCTCCTGCGCCATCACCTGTCAGGTTATCGCCTGAGTGCTGGATGGTGCCATCGCGGCTTTGCAGGTGCCCGAACCAGATGGTTTCCACCACTTTCTTATTCGCATCGAAGGCGATGCAACTTCCATCCAAATCGACGCTACGGCCCTGAGCCGCCGGGTCCCATCCCAATCCCATTTTGATGCGCCTGAGTCCTGCGGGCACCATCTTGGAAAGCGAGATAGTTTGATTTTTCTGAAGGCTGATTTTCGATAGAGGCACTCCCCCGCCAGAGTTTTGAACTGGCGGGGGCGTGTAGGCAGTCGGTGGCACCGGACGCGGTGGTGGCGAAGGCGCCACGGCAACGGGCGCGACTGGCATTTTGGGTTTCAGCGCGGACTGTTGCTGCGGAGATTCCTCGACTTCCTGCCCGCCGAAGTGTCGTAGCACCGCGCTGAGTCCTTCCTTGAAGCCCTGTCCGTTGGCCGCGACTCGCCACTCGCCTTTGAAATAAATCTCGGCGACCATGATAGCTTTCTCCGATATGAAGTCGCTGCCCGCGAACGAGAATTCGGCGACCACACTGCTGCTATCGCTCAATATGATTTTTCCGGTTTCCAGTCCTCTCATATCGCCGTTTCCGTCGATGGTCGCCACGAACACGAGGCGACGCACTGTAGAGGGTAGTTGAGCAAGATTAAGAGAAAAAGCCGCCGAGCGAGCGTCGAAGGAAAGCAGTTGGAGTTCGTGTTGCGGTGACTGCTTCTGGTTGTAGAAGATGAAATAGCGGTCGTCGGAAAGAGTGGCGCCATCATCCAGGCCGAAGCATGAAAAATCGAAACTTTGCCCCGCTTTAAATTCGAGGCGAACCTGAAGTTGAGTGGCGGAGGTGAGTTCCGCCAGTCGGAGTTTTTGACCGCGCGTTAAAGTTTTCATGGCAAGCTCGGTACGGTCGATTCTAGCAATTCACGGAACAAGACGTGAAGGGCAAGCGCCCCCATCTTGTGTCCCCAATTTTACAAAACGCTGTTAAATATAGCGCTTGGAACTGTCCTCGCAAAACCAGTCGCTTATGTCCTCGTCTTTGAAGACTTCTGGGCCGTCGAAGGTGACGGTAACACCCCCATCTTTGTTCCAGGTAAGCCAAGGAGTCGCCTCACTACCGGGCGAAGAAACCTGTCCGCCGGGGGTAATCTCTATGTGTTGGCCGTCGATAATCGCCAGCCCGATGACATAGGTGTAGACATATTTCTCCCTGGCTGCTTTTGCCAATGAGAAATCCAAGTCGCATTTTATGATTTGGTTGCCGTACTGGAGTTCGATGATAGGCTTGAGGGAGGCAATGGAAACCGCACCGTTGGAAATAGCCGAGTAGATGCTGAAGACAATCGCGACTTTGCCGCCATGCAGTTGAGCAATTTTCGGGTTGACTTTCATCTGTTCGCGCCCCGGTTGGGCGCGTGAGGCGTTTTGCACATCGCCCATGTGGAGCACATAGGGGGCTTTTTGTAGCGAACCGGAATATGTGTAGGTGACGAAACTCATTCGACCATCGTGGAACAAGATACCCGCGCGTAAATCGAGGTCGTCATTATCGCTCCGTTTATCGCCGTTATCTACCCATTGGGCAGTCGCGATGATTTCGTCCGCCGATTTGCCCAAATCGATCTTGAACGTGCTATCTGCCTTTTTCAGTGTCACTAACTGCGGCGCAGTTTCGATTGGCGTGGCAGGGGCTGTCATTGGTTGGGTAACTGGAGCAGGTGTGGCGGGCGCATTCTCCTCGACCTCTTGCCCGCCGAAATGCTTGAGAATTGCACTAAGCCCTTCCTTGAAGCCTTGCCCATTGGCAGCAACGCGCCACTCGCCTTTGAAATAAATTTCGGCGATCATGACAGCTTTTTCTTCGGAGAAATCGCGCCCCGTGAACGCAAAATCGGCGACTGCATTCTTACCGTCGCTGATACTCAGGCTCCCAGATTCTACCCCGCGCATATCGCCGTCACCATCCACCGTCGCCACAAAAACGAGGTGCCGAACCGAGGGAGGCAAGCGGGTGAGATCAAGCGAAAATGTCGCCGAGCGAGCGTCGAAGGAAAGCAATCGAATCTCGTGTTGTGGCGACTGCTTTTGATTGTAAAAGACGAAGTAACGGTCGTCGGAAAGGGTGCCGTTATCGTCCAAACCAAAACACGAGAAATCAAAATCCTGAGTCGCCTTGAAATCGAGGCGAACTTGAAGTTGAGTGGCTGGAGTGAGTTCCGCCAATCGGATTTTCTGGCCGCGTGTTAAGGTGGGCATGGGAAGAAGTTACCTCAGAATTCCGGCTCGTCTGGCTTCTTGAAGCCACTGCGGGAATTCGTTTAATAGGCGGTCATACAGTTCGGAGTCGGAGACGCTGCGCCAGTCGTCGATTTGGAAAAAGTTGGCGTTATCGACAGTGCGGCCTTCCATTGTGTCGAGGTTTTTTAATACGCCATAGTTGGCTCCGCCCAACCCGATGAACTGCCAGAAAATAGGATGATTAGAGGCTTCGGTCAGGATGTCCTTGATTTCTTGCTGTGCTTTTATACCACCATCGGAAATGAAGACCACGAGGGCGGGCAGGGATGAGTCTCGGTAGAAATCGAGGATTTCGCGCATCACTGGCGGCTCGTTGTTGGAGCCAGCCAGTTCTCGAACTATCGCCTGTTTGGATGAGCGTTTGAGCAGTTCTTTGATGTAGCCTTGAACATTATTGAGTGTCACGGAGGCCAACTTTTCGTGGCGGGTGGCGAATACCCAGGTGTCGAGTTCGCCGTCATCATCTAAGCGCATCGCCAACGTGGCGATTCTATCGACGACGCCTTGAACGTGACCGCTTCGGTATTGCTGCGTCATCGAGCCGGAGGCATCGAGAACCAGGGCGACCCTCGCGACGGTTTCCTTCAATCCCTTTTTATCGAGCGATACGGCAAGAGTTTTCGAGAGGTTCACCAGTTGCGGCGCCGACCTTTCGAGTTTGGCTTGCAGCTCTTTATCTTTGTCGAGAGAGACTTTCGGCGGAGCCGCAGGTGTTGGTGTGGCTGGTGCCTCTTCGACTTCCTCACCGCCGAAATGTTTGAGAAGCGCGCTCAGGCCCCCGTCGAATCCCTGACCCACTGCGGCCAGACGCCATCCATCGCGACGGTAGATTTCGGCGATCATGACGGCCTTTTCGCGGCCAAAATCAGAGCCTTTGAATTCGAAACGCGCGACTTCGCTGCCACTTGTCCCCAGAGTAAACGAGCCGCTATTGACCTGTTGCATTTCGCCGTTGCCATCAACGGTGATAACGAAGACCAACTTTTGAATGCTGGCGGGAAGGCGATCTAAATCGAGTTCAAAGCTGGAATCGCCTACAAGGCGAACTGCGGCTTGCGGTGCTTCTTTCTGGTTGTAGAAAACGAAGTAGCGATCATCGCTTAATTTTCCGTTGGCATCAATGCCAAAACACGAGAAATCGAGTGTTAACCCCGGCGCTTGCAATGCGAAGGCTGCCTGTAAGTGGGTGAGGGAAGTGTCTAGCGGAATTTTTTGTCCGCGTGTTAAAGTGGGCATAGAGTGAAATTACCTCAAGATTCCGGCGCTTTTGGCGGCGCTAATCCATTGGGGGAATTCGTTGAGTAGGCGGTCATACAGAACCGCGTCGGAAATCTTTCTCCAGTCGTCGATCTGGAAGAAATTGGCGTTGTCGATGACGCGCCCGCGCATGGTATCAAGGTCTTCGAGGATGCCGTAATCGGAGCCGCCCAGCCCAACGAATTGCCAGAAGATGGGATAGCGCGAAGATTCGACGAGTACCTTTTTGATTTCCTCACTAGAGCCGACGCCGCCATCGGAAATGAAGACCACGAAGGCGGGCAGAGTCGAGTTGTAGTAGGTCTGGACGATCTCGCGCATCACCGGGGGTTCGTTGTTGTTGACGCCCAATTTGCCGATGATGGACATCCACGAGTGCTTTTTGGTGATTTGTTTGACGTAGCCGTTGACATTTGTCATCGAAACGGACGGTAGTTTTTCGTGGCGCGAGGCGAATCCCCAGGTGTCCAACTCGCCGTCGTCGTCCAGGCGCATCGCCAGAGTCGCGATTCTATCGACGACGCCCTGAACATTGCCGCATTCGTACTGATGAGTCATCGAGCCGGAGGCATCGAGAACCAGAGCCACGCGCGCAACAATGTCCTTCAAGCCTTTCTTGTCGAGGGATAGCGCCAGTGTTTTCGAGAGGTTGAGCAGTTGCGGCGCCGACTTTTCGAGCTTGATTTGTAACTCTCTATCTTTA
>SDZD01000088.1 GCA_004172935.1 bacterium
TTAGCTCGAAGGCATAGGCGTATTTTATGAGCTGGGGTTCGGAGAAGGCTCGGCCAAAGAAGCCAAGGCCGATGGGGAGACCTTCGGAGAAGCCAGCGGGGACGGTGATGTGGGGGTAGCCCGCGATTGCGGACAATGACCAAGTGCCGCCGCCTGAGAGGGAGACAATGGCGTTGAGGTTGTGGTTAGCCATAATGGCGTCGATGCCTTGCTCTTGGGTGGCGAGTTTTAAGCGATGGAGAGCTTGGCGGTAGGCGTCGTTTTGCAGGTCGGCTTTTTGTTGGGCCTGTTGGAATAGCTCCTGCTCGAAGAGGGGCATTTCGCGGTCTTTGTTGTCTTCGTTGAATTGGATTACTTCGGCCAAGTTTTTATAGGGGGCATGGCGGGCGGCGAGGTATTGGTTCAAGTCGGCTTTGAATTCACAGAGCAAGACTTCGTGTTCGTCGTCCCAGAAGTTGTCGGGGATGGTGAATGTAACGTCTATTAGAGTGGCGCCAGCATTCACAAGCAGTTGCAGATGAGATTCGAGGAGGGCGTTGACTTGCTCGTTGTCGCCGAAGAATTGGCGGGCGATGCCGATTCGGGCGCCGTTTAAGCCATCGGCGTTCAGGAACTGGGTGTAGTCGGTGTGGCCGCTTATGCTGTGGGCGGTGATTGGGTCGGCAGGGTCGTTGCCGACAAGGGCGCCGAGAAGGATGGCGGCATCGGTGACAGTGCGCGTCATGGGGCCAGCGGTGTCCTGGGTGTGGGCGATGGGGATGATACCACTGCGGGAGACTAACCCCAGCGTTGGCTTGATCCCGACCAAACCGCATTTGAGAGAGGGGCAAATAATGGAGCCGTTGGTTTCGGTGCCGACGCCGACTGCGGCGAGATTGGCGGAAATGGCGGCACCTGTGCCGGACGATGAGCCGCAGGGGTTTCGGTCGAGAATATAGGGATTATTGGTTTGGCCTCCCCTGCCCGACCAACCGCTGATAGATTTGGTGGAGCGGAAATTGGCCCACTCAGAGAGGTTGGTTTTACCAATAATAACAGCGCCCGCATTGCGGAGTAATTGGACAATGAAAGCATCTTGCGCGGGAGTTGGCGCTTCGAGGAGCGCGAGACTTCCGGCGGTTGTATGCATTTTATCGTGGGTGTCAATGTTGTCTTTTATTAGCACCGGGATGCCGTGGAGGGGACCGCGCAAATTGCCTTCTTTACGCTCTCGGTCGAGATTAAGCGCGATGATGTGGGCATCGGGGTTTAGCTCGATGACGGAGCTGATTTGGGGGTCGATTGTGCGGATGCGGTCGAGGTATTTTTCGACTAGCGATTTCGCGGTTTCCTCGCCACTTTGCATCTTGGCCTGAAGCTGAGCGATGGTTATTTCGGTTAATTCTTCGTGGGGGTGAGTAGCTTCGAGATTTGGCATAGTGGATGAGGATAGCGTCTGCGAAGGGTGGGTTTATTGTCATAAGCCCCTACAAGGTTTTCTCTTTTCGCGAGTTGCAGAGAACTGTTTGAGGGCGAACACAAGGTTCGCTCCTACAGGGGGTTGGAGCACTCGAATAATTCGATTTTTGTTGTCTGACTATTCTTGCTCAGGAGTTACGGTATTGGGGTTAACATGTTTGCGACTACGAAAGAAAATATTGACCAACTAAGGACAGTTGGAATGCCAATAGCTTTGCGCGACCTGTAGGAAGCGTAGATACCGACTGCGTAGAAGAAGGTGAAGCCTAGAGGAACACAGAACAGAGATATTCTGGCGAGGGGGCCTATCTGTTGGTTCGCATCCCACGGGGTGAATACGATGGGATGGACAATCAAACCCAGATAAAGCCAGAGTAGTGGGAAGGGGGAGGCAATTAGCAGAACCTCTTTTGTGGTTAGACGACGCCATTTTTTCTTGGGTGGTGCTGTGGAGTGGGGGTCAGCAATGGGAGGAATTAGAGGATTCATGGGGTGAGTTTTCACGAATCGAGAGTAGCTCACATTTAGGCGCATTCTAACACAGCAATCATCGCGAGAGGGCACGAAAATCGCGCGCGGACACGGCAGCACCCACGAGTGGGTACCCGGTCCCTATGGTTGGCCAGTGATACCCTCTCGTGTGAATAGAGCGACATTCAATTGAGATGATAAGAGGTTAGTGCGATTGTGTCCGAAGTGAGGATTTAGATCCTTCGCGGACTCAAGATGACGACGCAAGTATGACTCTGGTTGAATTGCCATTCCGTGCCGTCGCTAATTATCAAGACGCGCCAAGGCACGTCTCTACGGGGTGACGAGCGCCTGTTTTTTCGTCTGTTTATCTGTGCCAAATGGGCGTCAGTTATTGAGTTATAAAAACAAGAAGGCCGCTCCGAATTTGGAGCGGCCTTCTGTTTGTTTGATTGTGGGTTAGAAAGGTAATCGCGAGACGCTTTTGCTGAGTAGGGCGAGAGCGACGGCGGCCATACCGATGAGGCCCATTCCGCAGTAGTAGCCAGCGACCAGGACCGGGGTGAAGGCTTTCCAGTTTTCGACGCCGTAGCGCTTCTGGAAGTAGTAGCGGCCCAGCATAGCGCCGATGAACTGGGGCAATGCGTAGGCGGGCAGGACGTGGGTTCCCGACACCAGACCGTAGAAGAACAGAACTGGCAATCCGCCCAAAATGGTGGCACCATAGGCGAGGACCGAAGCGCCCGCACCATAGCCGATATATGTTGGGTTAATGGAGCGCAACAGGAAGTTGTCGCCGCCAGATTTGTTAGCGGTCATCCAGAGGGCGGACGACTGGGCGTTGACGGGCCAGAATTTGGCCGCGAACGGGTATTGAGCCGCCGGGATGGGCGACAATTTCCAGATGAAGCTCCAGAACAATAGCGAGCAGCCGAGCATAATGGGCAGCATCAGCGCTTCGGCCTTGATGATGGAGGTGAACTTGGTGCGTGTCAGTTCGACGGTTTTGAAGTGCTGCGCCATGCCACCGTGATCGGCGAGAGGAATCGGGGCGAACCAGATGTCAACGGCCTGATAGTGGGATAGCATGAACGAGGCTTCACGAACGTAGGGGATGGAGACCGATTGACCAGCCAAGCCCGACATACGCGCGTTGATGTAGGAGAAGATTGGTGTCCAGACGAAGCCGAAGAAGATGAGCAGCCAGAGCGGGAAGTTAGGCACCAGCGCATGGCACATGATGATGTAGGCCGCTGTACCGATAGCAAAGACAAGGAGCGCTATCCAGATGGGAATATCGCCACGTCCTTTGGGGACACGGAGTTGCGGGGCGGCGACGCCGTCCTGCTTTTGGCTGTTTGCTTTGGTCAGAGCGCGGATAACCGACGCGATACCGATGATGGCAACGACAGCCGAAGTGCCGATACCGAAGGACAACCAGAAGTCGATGGAGTTGACAAGCTGCGATTGCAACATGTCGGTACCCGACACCCAGTTCTTGAGGATGCCCGCTTTTTGCAGGAATGGGTTGGCGACGATGTGGCAACCGATGGAGGCCACGAACATACCGATGACAACCGCGAATGGCAGCAGAAAGCCGATGAGGATTTGGCCCGGATCGGTGCCTATACCCGTCAGGGCGGCAGGCAGGATTTTCTGAGTGTTCTGGGTGTAGTCGATGAAGGGAATCGAAACCAGCGTGATGGGCTGCGAGAAGATGAGGCCCGTTACCGAAGGCAACAAGATGTAGAGCGAACCCCAGCCAACGCCCATCATGGCACCGATGGAGAAGATGCGCCAGCGCCAACCTTCTTTCTGTGCGCTCGATTCGGCCAGAGCTGTGGCGCCTTCAGCCGCGATTGGAGCCAGAGGGAACGGCAAGCGCTCAACGTCGGAAGTGATGCGGAACAGAGCGTAGCCCAAGCCCCAGCTTGTCATGCGGCCAAACAGCTGACCGAACATGAGAAGGCCAATGGCGGGTAACCAATCGACGTGGAAGAAGGTGCGCCCTAATAGAGCGGGTGAGTTGGGAGCCGGCGAAACCCACGGGGCATTTGCCAAGCCTTGCGTAATTCCTAAAGCTTGCGCGATAGGGGTATGGACAACATAGGAGTTCCAGATGAGACCCGCGAACGGACCACCAGCCAGAGCGACACCGGCACTAGTCGAAGTAAGAGCGGCGCCGATGTAATAGAGCAGGTAGATTTCCTGCTTTTTGAGAGTTTGGTAGGAGCGGCGCGCGATCTCCATGAAGAGGATGATCGTGACCCACTCGGCGGCAGGTCCCATGCCTTGGCCCGCGATGAGGCCGAGGTAGATGGAACCCGGCATCATGATGAAGCCGATGAAGAGAGCACCAATGACGGTTTTCCAGGAAAACCCGTCTATGTACTCTTCTTCTTCAACAGCAGTGATGTCATCGCCGGGAGCAAGAGACACCGCATCGACGGCGAGCGGCCCAGTTGGGCTTTTTTGCTTTTCGGCTTCGGAGTTAGGAAGAAGTGACATTGGAGTTTTTAGTGGTTAGTTTTTAGTGGTTAGTACAGAGTCGCGGAAACGCTATTTCTGTGGCGCTGATTACAGCGACTAACCACTAGAAACTAAGAACTAATTACTAACTGTTAGGCAACCACCGCTCCGGGTTCTTCGGTTGGGATGGTCTGGCCGGAAATATGGGCGCGTCCGCGCAAGATGTATTCGTGTTGCATCGCTGGTTTGACGGTGCGCCAGACCAAGAGCTGTTTGCGTAGCTCGGTCATGAACTCGCGGTTGACACGCTTCCAGGCTGCGATTTCGCCGGAGCGGCGTTCGAGGCGCAGTTGCATCTCGTAGAGGCCGGGTTCGTTGGAAGGCAGCAGGATGATGTCGGTGTCCTGAGAAACACCCATGTCGAATGGCGCCAACCATGTGCGCATGTGCAGCAAGAACACCTGGGTATCGGGCGATTCGGTAATCGAGTCGAGTTCGATGTAGCCACCCTTGGGCGCGTTTTGCAACGGCGCAGGGGCACCACCTGAAGCGGTCTCGTCGATTTTGGGCATCTTCTTGAGCGGGAACTTCTTCAGCATTCCGCCGCCAGCTTCAGCATTGCTGTTGGTTTGGGCGTGAGCCTTGGCCTCGGCGGAGCCGGGAAGTGGCACACCCTCGTTGAGCAGATCGACGGCTTCGCGCAGAGAAAGCGCCGAGAAGTAGATTTTGTCGGTGTAGAACTTTCCGACCGAAGTGTCGGTGTGCGAGTCGAAGTAGTCGGCCAAGAACTGGGCCATACCAAGCGATTGCAGACCCGACACGGTGAAGGGGAATTGCAAGCGCCACAGGTCGCCCATCGGTTCGCCGAGTTCGGCTTTGCGCTCGTCGGGTTGCGAGAGGCGCGATGCGGCCCACGCCGGATAAAGCGTGGAGAGCAACACGGTCGCCATGACGATGAGGGTTGCCAGAACCGCCGAAGAGGACGAGTAGTTGAGGGTGATGCCGGGCAGAGCGTTGGTCGCCGTGATGATTTTCGCGGTGACCTGCGCTATGAGGTAGCCCGAAATGGAACCCAACACGGCGTACACGATAGCTTCAGCGATGAAGAGCGCGGCGATATGGATGGGGGCCAAACCGATGGACGAGTAAATGCCGATTTCGCGAGTGCGCTCGTAGACCGAACCGAGCATGGTGTTGGCGATAATCATCGCCGCAATCAGAATCGGGATGGCGAGCGAGGCGAAGCCTTCATAGGAAGCGGCTTCGACCGACGAGTACAAGCGCGCGATTGGAGGGCCAACGGGTTCGCCTTTCTCGTTGAGGTCGGGGGTGGCGCCGAAGATACCCAGTGCGGCGCGGTTCATCAAGTCGTTGAGTTCGCCGATGGCGACTTTCGGGTCTTTGATGCCGACAGCGATGGAGCGCGTGGTGGCGCCCATGTCCATAGCCGTCTGGTAGGGCAGCACGAGCAGAGCGTTGGCCTGCATGTGCTCGTAGCGCTGAACGGAGACTTCGTTGCCCTGAGCGGACGACTGCGACTGCGCGGTTTGCGAGGTCTTGGTCTGGTCGTTGGAGTAGTCAACAGGCGAGAACTCTTCGTTATCGATGTCGCGCAAGTTGTCTTTGGCCTGTGGGCCGTACCACTGGCGGTCGTCGAAGACGCCGACGACTTCGAGGGTCTTGCCGGAGACCTGAATCTTGGAGCCAACGGCGTTATCGAGGGTGAGGCCGAGAGGCGGGCCTGTGGGTTCGTCGGTAGCCGTGGTGTCGGCGGCGGCTTCTCCGCCTTCCTTCTCCTGTTTGGCGGCCTTCTCGCTGGCGCGGGTGGCGTCGTCAAGCAGGATGTCGCGAGGCAGCAAGCAAACATCTTTATCGCCGGGTTCGAACCAACGGCCTTTGAGGATGGTGCCGGGGAGCGGGGAGCCAATGGTCTTTTCTTCGGCGCTCATGCCGAGCAGAGCGGGCGAATAGAAGAACTTGCTGGGGTCGTTGATGTTCTGGACGCGCAACTGGAGGGGTTCGCCTTGATCGCGCGACAGGTACCATGCGCGCAGGGCGGGTTCGCCGAGTTTGCTGGAACGGATTTCGTTGGTGATGGAATCGACCGAACGGTCGGGCATGGCCGACCATGCGGCGTCGCGAACCAAGAATCCCTGATAGGCGGGGGGCTTATCGCCATCACCGTAGGGACGGGCGAAGTTGGTGATGTTGGCTGTAACCGAGGTGAAAGACAACACCGTGAAGGTCAGCAGGATAAGCGTGGTGCAAGTGAGAGCGGTGCGAGTCGGGCGGCGACGCATGTTCGCGATACCCAAACCGACTGCGGCGCCCAGAGCCGAAAGACGGCCCATGTCGGCGTAGTGGACTCCCTGTTTGAGTCGCTTGATTTCTTGCTCGAATTTCGATTGCAAGAAGGCGGTCACGATGACGGTGAGCGCCAAGATGACGAACGCCAATAGGATGATGAACGGCGTGGCTGCCAACTCGAAAGCGGGGTGAACGAAGCGGATAGCCGCGAAGACCGCCAAGAAGACGAGCGAGGTGCCGACGATTTGCTTGCGAACGTCGGGGAAGCCGAACAGCATTCGCTCCATGAAGTAAGCGAAAGGCAGCAGTAACGCAAGGTAGAAGATGATGCCCTTCAGAACGTCCTGAGAGGTGGCTTCAACGTCGGGGTAGGCGCGCGATTCCAGACCGAAGGCGCGGCGCGCTTCGGAGTAGAAGGTGTCGTATTGGAAAGCCGCGAGAGCTTCTTTAGCTTTGAGCAACGAGCCGCCGTTGGGGGTGGCGATGGAATCGGTGGGGCAGTCGAAGTTGCCTTTGGCGTTCGAGGGGCAACCGGCTTCGCCATGTAGTTTGTCGACGCGCTCGTTGTTGATACCGAAGCCCTTGAGCAAGCGGACGCGCTGTTGATCGAGCGTCCACAGGTCGTTGGCGGTCTGGTAGGAAATGCGGTTGATGCGGTTGGCATCGGGGCCATCAGCGACCTCGAAACCTTCGCCTTCGAAGGCAGTGGTGCCGACATCTTTGGGGTCGCCGGAGCTTTGCAGCAAGACGAGGCGCTTACCGAGAAGGCCCTGCGCCATGATGAGCTTGAAGCGCTGACCAGTGTCGGAGAAGACGATGCCGATGGGTTCGATTTCGGAGACGCCGGGAGGTGCTGCTGGGCGCAAGTAGCCGACCACGACGGGTTCGGCGTCGGTTTTGGCGTCGAGAACCGACATTTCGCGCAAGACGGTGAAGTAGCGCTGGTCGAGAGTATCGAAGACGGTCGCGGCGCGGCAACGGAAGCAGATGAGCGAAACGTCGGCGTTGAACTGGTTGGCCTTGGCGTCTTTGACGGTCAGGGAGCCTTGAGCTTTGTTGAAGCCGGGCGAGAAGCGCTGACGGTCGCTGCCACGGTCAGGAGCGAAGATGATGTGTCCATCGCGGTTGATGGAGAAAGCCTCGAACTCGTAACCGGGAGTGCCGCCGCCTTTGGGGTCGCCGACGCGGGGGCCAGTGAAGAGGAACTGAGCGACGGCAGGTTGGCCGTTAACTGGTTTGGAGAAGTTGGCGCGCTCAATCATGAGACCGCGAACGCCGGAGTAGGACTTCTGCTCGTTGGGGTTGCCGCCGCGATCAGAGACAGCGACACCAACAGCCTGAATACCTTTGGCTTCTTTGGGGTCGAATTTCTCGTCGGGGAGCGGGGTGTCGGGCAGGAAGGAGTTGGCTTTGGCGACATCGCGGTAGATGGCGCGGCCCACTTCGAAGCCGAAGACCTTGGAAAGCTGCGATGGGTCGGGCAAAACCGGGGTGGATTTGGCGTCGCCGTTCGCAACTTCGGTGAGCGATTGGCGCAACAGCGAGTCGACCCTATCGACCTGAGAGGCCAAATTGGGCAGATTCATGTTTTGCAGGGTGTCGAAGGGAGTGTCCTGCTGCAAGCGCGCGTCGTTGGCAGTTGCGAACGAAATTCCGGGGATTTGAGCCAATGTGGCGGCTTCTGAATCGAGTGCGATTTGAGACGGCAAGTAAGAACGCCATGTGCGACCATCCTTACCTGTGACGCCATCGACGAAAAATTCGTCGGGATTTTGCTTTTTGGTGGCTGCCTGATCGGCGGCGTAGCGGCCAATGGCTTTGGCGAGGGCGCCGAACTGGTTGAGCAGGATGTTCTCGCTGCCCGTGCCCATCTGGTTGTAGAACCAGGCTTTAGCGAACATGCCGACCGTACTGGTGCGCGAGGTGAGGTCGAGGCCCACGAAGGCGCGGTAGGTGGCGATTTCTTCTTTGAGCTTGTCGCCGCCTGTACCATCGCGATCAACGGCGTGCATTGCCAAGAAGTTGCGGACACCGGCCAACGCCATGTGGTGGGCGCCGTTGGCGACGAACAAGATGTTGTAGGCGGGCGGATTCTTCTTGAGGCGAGCGGCTAATTCGAGCATTGAGGCCATGTTGCCCGCCGCTTCGGCACCCGGCGCGATGTCGGGAATAACCGACATCGAATCGTAGTAGGCCGACAGGATGACGGTGTTGGCTTTGCCCTTGGCCGGAGGGTTGGTGCCAGGCAAGAAACCGAGGATGTTACGAGTGGTAACTGGCTCCCAGGTGACGAGGGATTTGAGCGTGGCGCTTTGTCCGGTCGCGATTTTTATGGCCTCAGCATCGGCGCCCTGAATATAGAAGCGCGGTAGCTCGACGGGAAGAATCGTGAATTTACGTTCGGCCTGTGCCCGGTCGGTGCCAGTGGGTGCCAAAAAGATGATGGCATTGGCGCCCAGGTCAGCGGCGGTAATCCAGTTCATGCCGCAGTTGAAGTCGAGCGCGACGATTGAACCTTCGATTTTCTGGCCGTTGTAATCGGAGGGGCGCCCCATTCCAGCGTAGACGAGCGGGCCGGACAAACCCTTTTCGGGCGTGGTAGAGCCGATGACCTGGTTGGGATAGACGGGATAGACCGGGAGGGTCTGGCCGTTCAGGTCGAGGGTCGCTGGCTGGCGGGTGACTGGGGCCGTGACGTTGTAATCGTCGGCTTTAACATTGCTTAATCCAATTTGTTTAAACCGCTTAAGCACATATTCAGAGGCAGCAATGTTGCCTTGAGTACCGGGAACACGCGAAGGAAATGCGGTGAGGGCCGCAATATCTTTTTGCAAGCGCCCCTGCAAACCCGCATCGACGGGTGCCGCAGCGGGGGTCGTAGAGGTCGCACCCACCGCTGGAGACGGTGGTGGCACTGGCGACGCAGGTGCTTTAGGTGTGGGTGCATTTTGAGCGAAGCCCGCGCGTGCGCCGACTAGCATCAAAAGCCCAAGGAATAGAGATCGGGAAAACGCCATTCAGCAAATCCTTCTTAATAAGGGAAACAGATGTTCCCTGCCCTCCGGTTCACAACCCGAAAGGGCGGCCTGAATTAGAGCGGGAACTTCGCTAAAGGTTAGCAGAAAAAGTAGCGTTTTTTCGTTTCCCCACACGGCCCCGGCGCGACAAATTCACGCGCATGGGGTAGAATTGGATAGAATATGCGCCAAGTTACCCCTTGGGCGCTGTCAAGAATCGAGGCCGCTAATGGAACTGTATCAACTCAAACTGTTCGTTGACCTGGCCGAAAAGAAGAACTTCACGCAGGTCGCCAACGAAAATTACGTCACACAAGCCGCCGTCACGCTGCAAATCCGCAAATTGGAATCGGAATTAGGGGTTCCCCTGTTCCATCGCACCACGCGCGCAGTCACTTTGCTAGAAGCCGGCCAAAAATTGCTTCCTTATGCGACACAGATGCTCCGGCTCTCGGATGAGGCCAAAGAGATCGTTCGCGAAACCAAAACCGAAGTATCGGGCCTCGTGCGCGTCGCTTCGGTGCACTCCGTGGGTCTGTACGAACTTCCCAGCTATATCAAGAAGTTCTTGCAGAAGTTTCCCGGCGTCAACCTTCGCATCGAATATCGCACATCGGATGATATTTACCGCGAACTTTTGGCCGGAGACATCGATGTCGGTATCGTGGCTTACCCCACCGAGATGAGCCGCATCGAGACTCGTCCGTTCGCCACCGATGACCTTGCAGTCGTGTGTCCCAAAGACCACATCTTTGCCAAGAAGAAGACTGTCGAGATCGCTGAACTGGCCGGACAGAACTTCGTGCAATTCACGGAAGAAACCCCGACCCGTCGCGCCACTGACGCCGTTTTGGCCGAACATGGCATCACGGTGAACGTTCGTACCGAGTGCGACAACATCGAAGTGCTGAAACAGATGATCGAGATTGGCTACGGCATCGCCGTGTTGCCACGCAACTCGCTCACTCAGGCCGACCGCGAAGCGGGTCTGCGCATGATCGACCTGAAGGACATCAAAATCGAGCGTCCTCTGGGCATCTTACTGCTGAAGAACGCACCGCGTTTCAAAGCGATGCGCGCCTTCGTGGACACGCTTTCGCCCAAGGCACCTGGCCCAACAGCAAACTAAGCCTCATCATTCAATTAAAAGCCGCGACTCCTCTGGGGTCGCGGCTTTTTTTGAGCTTGGGCGGTGAGAGCGATATAAAATCGCCGCCACCAAAGTAGTCGGCCTTCGCCGACCGGCGCCAGTTAGGGCCGCACAATAGGGGGAGTAGTTGGGATATAGGAGTAAAGGCGGTGTGAAACCGCAGCCAGCAAAGTAGTCGACCTTCGCCGACAGATAGCGCCAGTGGGCGCCGCACAATAAGTCAAAGAAAGTAGGAATGCCTATTTTTAAGACGCGCCAAGGCACGTCTCTACGGGGTAATTACGTGAGTCCGGGAACAAACACATTGGCAGGTGCGCTTCGCGCGGCTGGACGGGTCGCAGGACTAAAGTCCGCGCTATATGCCTGCGGCGTACTTCCCTCCTTCGAGGGAACAGCAGGGGCGCTACGCGCGCTGGATGAGAATCAGGGAAGTGATATTTATAAACCTGTACCATGCTCCTGTTTTATTTGCTGGAGGTCTTCCAGGTTGCTGGCTTTGCGCCACATGCGTTTGAAGTCGCTGTGGGGGATTCCGGCGGCGGCTACGAAGAAGCGGGGGAAGTGGACGGAGTCGTAGCTCATGGTAATGGGAGCGGTTTCTTCTTTTCGCGGGGGGTGTTTCCAAATGGGTTCACCTAACAGGCTTTTGCCCATCATCCAATCGACTAGTTCGCTGACTAAGCGGGCATCGCGCCATTCCACCACAATACCTTGGTCCAGTTGGAGAGCTTGCCATGCTAATTTTGTTTCGCCTTTGGTGAATGAGATGGGGGTGTTACGTTCCTGAACTTCGGCGGAAACGAGGTTGGGGAAGCCATACGGATACCAAAAGGCCGAATGCTGGTGGATTCTGGCGGCTTGCATGGCTTCGGTGGGGTGTGCCTGTATCCACTCAGTCGCGAGTTGTAGCCAGTAGTCGGTGGCTTCGCGGGCGTCGGTGAGTTTTCCGTTCCAAAGATAAAAGGTGGCGAATCCTCCGGCGACTTCCATGCGCGTTTTGTCGGATTTGATTTTTTCAATCCAAGACGAGGTTTTATGCCAGCCATCTTTTTGTTCGAGGGCCAGCCAAAGGGCTGTCGCGGTGCCCATCACCCGCTTTATGCGGAGCTTTGTGGCGAATTGTAGGTAGCTTTTCCAGAGGTGGCGGTGCTCCCTGATTACCTTCATGAATATCCCTGCCAACAGAAACATCAATAAATGAAGAGGCAGGATAATAGGGAGTAAGAGAATGAAAATTAGCAGTCGGACGACAATGCGGAATTTCTTTTTCATGAGGTGGGAGAAGAAGGAGAGGTACGCGCAGTTGGATGGTATATAACGATTTGACAAGTATCAATTTGAACGTTTGGGTGGGATTTTCTTCTTTAATCTATCGGTTGCCCAAGCTTCAAAAATTCGATTTGTTTTATCTACATCGACCTGCCCTGTGAACAAACCACAGTCGAGACAGACATGAATAGGTGCGTTATTTAGACCAATTACATCTGACTCAAAAGACCAAGCAAATTCCTTGAAGTCGGTACGGTCAAGTCTTCCTGATCCGCGCCCGACAAGTACGCGCAGGCTTCCACAGCGCAAGCAAGATATTTGAGGTGAAGTGGGCAAGTTATCTGATGGTTGGCTCATAGGGATGGTGCAGTTTTGCGCTCTTTTGTATTCGCCAATGCACAGCTCTACGACGGGTGTAACATGAATCCGAGAGAAACACGGAGTTGAAGGAAAAAGGTCACGAAATGCCCTACTATATCCGATGTTGTGGTGTAGATCCTTCGCAGGCTCAGGATGACGACGCTGTTGTTACCTTGCATCGTGCCGTGGCTTTAGATTCGTGTGCTGTCCAAAGGGCTTGTTGGAATTATCAACTTTAATCTGTTTGCAACAGGGAATTATTAGAGGGCGAATATAGGATTTACCCCTCCGATATGAACACACAAGTAAAGTTCAACTGGGATTTAGGGGTGGGTATAGGCTGAGTGAGGATTAGCCGACGACGGCGAGGACGATTTTAGCGATGACCTTTTGGTTTCTTAGCAAGGCGATGCCTTTGTCGCCGCTGCATAGGCCGAGGAAAACGTCAATGTCGGAATAGAAGGCTAATTCGTCGCCGGGTTGGATTCGCTCTATTAGCTTCACCCAATCTTCGTTCAGATTGTAATTTGCACCGACTCCTTGCACCATTGCGGATTCGGCCTGAGCAATAGTTATTCGCTGTGTCTTCATGATTTTGTGTTGGACACCTTGAGCCGATGAGATTATAGCCCTCACAGGTAGTCATGTTATCGGGGGAATAGGCGCATTTTTGTGTTGAAATGGGTCGTATTGGTTAATCGTTTGTTTAACTTCTCGTTATGACCACGCAAGAGTACGTTTTCGATTTGGCGGAGCGGGCCAAGATTGCCTCGGTGGCGCTGCGCACGCTTTCGACTGCAACGAAGAACGCGGCCTTGAACGCGATGGCGGAGGCGCTGGTGGCGCGTCAGGACGAAATCTTTGAGACCAATGCGCGCGATGTCGCCAGAGCCGAAGAGCGCGGGTTGACAGGGGCGTTGCTTTCGCGGTTGAAGTTGAACGAGAAAAAAGTGCTGGCGATGGCGGAAGGATGCCGCCAGGTGGCGGCGCTTCCTGACCCAGTTGGTCGCGTGATTTCGGGAGAACGTCGGCCCAATGGCTTGCAAATCGAACAGGTGCGGGTGCCGCTCGGCGTGGTCGCCGTGATTTTTGAGTCGCGCCCGAATGTGACTGTTGATGCCGCCATTCTGGCGCTTAAGGCGGGTAACTCGGTGATTTTGCGCGGCGGGTCGGAGGCTTTGGAGACCAATGCCCTACTCGCTCGCATTATTTCGGAAGCGGCGACACAGAGCGGCGTGCCAGAAGGTGCGATTGGATTTATCGAGAGCAGCGACAGGGCGGCGAGTTCGCAGTTGGCGACGCTTTCGAGCCATATCGACTTGATTATTCCACGCGGGGGCGAAGGACTGAAGAAAGCTTTGATGAGCGTGGCGACGGTACCCGTTATCTTCGCGGCGGGGGGCGTTTGCCATGTGTATGTTGACCAGAGCGCCGATTTGGAGATGGCGGCGAATATCGCGGTGAACGCCAAGGTATCGAATCCGGGCGTATGCAATTCGTTGGAGACGTTGCTGGTGCATCGGCAGGTTGCCGAACAGTTCGTGCCGCTGGCCTCGAAGAAATTGGGCGAGCAACATGTAGTGTTGAAGGGCGATGAGCGGGCACGTAGTCTGGATAGCTCGATGCAGGAAGCGACCGAAGAAGATTGGGCGGCGGAGTATCTGGATTTGACGCTGGCTGTTCGCGTCGTCGATTCGCTGGATGAGGCTATCGCGCATATCGGCAAATATGGCACGCACCATTCGGATTCGATTGTGACGACCTCGTTTGCCAATGCGCAGCGCTTTGTGAACGAGGTCGATTCGGCGGCGGTTTATGTGAACGCCTCGACTCGCTTTACCGATGGGTTCGAGTTTGGACTAGGTGCTGAGGTGGGGATTTCGACTCAGAAATTGCACTCGCGAGGACCAATGGGATTGGAGGCGCTCACTTCGACCAAGTACATCGTGCGCGGTGACGGGCAGATTCGCTAAAGCGAGGCGGTTATGTCGGCTATTTTTCTCCTCGGCTTTATGGGAAGCGGCAAAAGTGCCGTTGCCCGCGCGCTTGCGCGTCAATTAGATTTGCCACTTATCGACCTTGACACACGTATTGAGCAGGAAATAGGCACATCTATCGCCTATTTCTTCTCGTGCGAGGGCGAAGAAGCGTTCCGAGAGGTAGAAACTCGCGTTTTAGAGGACGTTGAGACGGAAAATGTGGTGGTTTCGCTGGGTGGCGGGGTGCCAACACGTAAAAAGAACCGTGAGATGTTACAAATGGCGGCACGCAAAGGTTCGCTGGTCGTGTATTTAGCAGCCCAATCGCAAACTTTAGCCGAACGCATTCGCCGACAACCGGGAAAACGCCCTTTGATTGATGGGGGGGGAACACTGGATTTTGAGGCGACGCGCAGGCGTGTCGAGGAATTGATGGAAGCGCGTCAGGAGTTTTACCGTGAGTGCGCTTCCTTCGAAATCCAGACAGACGAACACTCGATTCCGCAAATCGCCGCGCTTATCGCCGACGAGTGGATGCGGACAGAGCAGACGTAATTCGGCATCCCATCCGCGATGAGGGCCATAAAGCTATGGCTTCCCGCATTCAGGCCCACCTTCTTTTGGGGCCAATCTCGACTTTTTCGACGCGCTCGCCTTTCGAGACGCCGCAGTGGCAACCGCCTGTTGATATTTACGAACTGGATGACCGCTTGCTCATTCAAGTTGAGGTGCCCGGTTTGCAAATGGATGATCTGGAACTGCACTTCGAGCGCGGCGAACTGCGCGTCGAGGGCGTTCGCTTGCGTCCACCCCTACCTGCGCCGATGCGTGCTGCGCGTGTCGAGATGATTTATGGCGCGTTCTCGCGGCGCATTCCCCTGCCCGACGACGCACGCGGCGATGACATTCGCGCTTCTTATGACGCCGGAATCCTGCAAATTCTGGTTCCGCGCCGCGCCCATGCCCCCGAACGCCGACGCATCGAGATTTCTTAACCAGTGATTAGTTTTTAGTTGTTAGTGGTTAGTTTTTTATTATGGCGCGCTGCGACATCAAGATAGATGGTAGTGAGCCAATACCTCCGACTAACACATTCTCCTAACCACTAACAACTAAAAACCAACGACTAATTACCAACCGCCATGCCAGAAAACACACCCCGCTTGCCAGAACGGTTGCCCGTTTTGGCGACGACTAATTTAGTTCTTTTTCCATTTATGCTCGCGCCGCTGTCGGTCGGTCGTCCGGCCTCCATGCGAGCGCTTGACGCGGCGCTTTCTGCCGACCGTCTGGTCGCGGTGACGCTGCAACACGACGAGGGCATCGAAACACCAACAACCGACGAGCTTTATACCGTCGCTTGCGCGGCTCAGGTGCTTCGCATGATGCGGACTCCCGAAGAAACCGCGCAAGTGGTGATTCAAGGTCTGGTTCGCTTACGCCTCAGCGATTTCGAGGAGCAAGATGGCATTTTGACGGCGCGAATCGAGCAGTTGCACGATTCGACCGAGACTTCGCCCGAAATTCAGGCGCTATCCAATTCGCTGATACGCGATTTCGAGCGCATCGTGGAACTTTCGCCAGTGCTGCCCGAAGAGGCGGTATCGGCGGCTAAGTCTCAGGAAGAGCCGGGCAAACTGGCCGACTTCGTGGCGGCGGTGCTGAACATCGAGTCGAGTATACGCCAGGAGTTGCTGGCCGAACTCGACGTGAAAACGCGGATGCAGCGCGTCGCCGAATTGTGCGGCAGCGAAATTTCGGTGTTGGAGCTAACCAACAAAATCCAGACCGAAACGCGCAAAGAATTGGACAAGGGCCAGCGCGAGTACATTTTGCGCCAGCAATTGCGCGAAATCCAAAAGCAACTCGGCGAAGACGATGACACCGGAGCCGAAATCGACGAACTGCAAGCGCAGGTCGAGGCGGCGAACATGCCGGAAGTGGCTCTGAAAGCGGCGACTCGTGAATTGGAGCGGTTGCGGCGCATTCCTTCGGCCTCGCCGGAGTATTCGGTGGCACGCAACTACCTCGACTATTTGCTTGGAGTGCCGTGGAGCAAAGCCACGCCGGATAACCTCGACATCCGCAACGCAGCGCGTGTTTTGGACGACGAGCATTTCGGGTTGGACGATGTTAAAGAGCGCGTTCTGGAGTACCTCGCGGTGCGGCGCTTGAAGCCAGACAACAAAGGCCCAATTTTGTGCCTCGTTGGCCCTCCCGGTGTGGGTAAGACCTCTCTGGCGCATTCGGTGGCGAACGCTCTGGGGCGCAAGTTCGTGCGGATGGCGTTGGGCGGCGTGCGCGATGAAGCCGAAATTCGCGGTCACCGTCGCACCTACATAGGCGCAATGCCGGGACGCATCGTTCAGGGACTGCGTGATGCAGGCACCAATAACCCGGTGATGATTCTGGACGAAATCGACAAGTTGGGCAGCGATTATCGCGGCGACCCAACCTCGGCCTTGCTGGAAGTTCTCGACCCACAGCAGAACAATGCGTTTCGCGACCACTATCTGGAAGTGCCGATTGATTTGTCGAAAGTGATGTTCATCACGACAGCGAACGTGCTGGAAACGATTCCGGGGCCACTGCGCGACCGCATGGAAATTGTGCGTATCAGCGGTTACACCGAGTCGGAGAAGGTGGCGATTGCTCGACGTTACCTGCTGCCTCGCCAGAAAAAGGAGAACGGACTTCAGGAAGACGACCTGTTCATCACCGATGACACGCTCGGCCAGATTGTGCGCGGATGGACTCGCGAGGCGGGCGTGCGCAGTTTGGAGCGCGAGTTGGGCACGATTTGCCGTAAGGTGGCGCGCAAGATTTCGGAAGAGATCGCGGCGAAGGATGCCAAGCGCGCTCATCGTCCGGTGAAGGACGAGTCGAAGCGTCGGCCTCGCAAGCGCGAAGCGGCCCGCAAGCGCATATTGAGTTCGTCAGTCGAGAACTATCTGGGGCCACAGCGGTTCCAGCCCGAAATGGGCAACCGTGAGGCGCAAATCGGCGTATCGACGGGCATGGCGTGGACTCCGATGGGCGGCGAGATTCTGTTCATCGAAACCGTAAAAATGCCGGGACGCGGTTTGACGCTGACGGGACAACTGGGCGACGTGATGAAGGAGTCGGCGCAAATCGCCTTCGATTACTTGCGCTCGCACCAGCATGAATTGGATATGGAAGTCGTTGAGGATATGGGCGTTCACGTTCACGTTCCGGCGGGCGCCATTCCCAAAGACGGGCCTTCGGCGGGTGTGGCGATGACTGTCGCTCTGGCTTCGCTGTTTACTGGTCGGGCAGCACGTCACGACGTTTCGATGACGGGCGAAGTGACGTTGACGGGTCGCGTGCTGCCTGTTGGTGGTGTGAAGGAGAAGGTGTTGGCGGCGCGTCAGGCCGGTATCACGACCATCGTTTTGCCAGAACGCAACCGCCCCGATGTCGCGGAAATTTCGGAAGAGGCTCGCAAGCAACTGAAATTTCATTTCGTTTCTGATGTGAGAGATGCTCTCAATATCGTGTTGTTGCCACCTTCGGCTCCCGGCGAATCGTTGGGAGCGGGGACGGAATTGACGCCACTGGAGCAGGATGTAGCAGCAGCCGTTTCGTAACTGTTGTTGCTGTCAATAAAAACCCCGCTACTTCCCTGGGAAGTGGCGGGGTTTTTAATCTTTGAGGCTCGGCAACTCAGTGGGAGAGGGAGCGCTTACCGATGGCGCGGCATTCTCGCGCGGACACGGCAGGCCATGTCCCTACGGGACTCACCGAATCAAAATATTCTCTCGTTTTACCCCTCCTAACCTCCCCACTGCGTGGAGAGGGACCACTCACCGATGGCGCGGCATTCTCTCACGGACACGGCAGGCCATGTCCCTACAGGGTGATTTCTCTCTTGATAAGTGGGTGGTATTTGGTAATTTTATGCCGCCTCGCAACTGGGAGAAGTTCAGT
>SDZD01000128.1 GCA_004172935.1 bacterium
GAGACGGAGGGGCTCTTCCCCCTCCCCGTCAGGGGCAGCCCCGGGGCAGGGGGGACCCCTGCGAAGCCTCCGGCGAAGCAGGGTCAGTCCGGCGTCCCCAGCACCGCCGTCCCTTCCTCTATCACCTTGTCGACCTCCGTCTCCGGCTCCTCCTTCGACGGCCGCTCCCCCCCCGCCGGCTCAGGCCAGGCGGTGTCGTCGTCGGTCGGCACGGGATCAGGGCTGTTGGCGGCGTCGGTCATGGCGATCTCCTTGTGATGGAGAGGCAACCGCCGGGGGCGGGGGGATGTTCCGGCGGTTAATGGCGCAGAAGTTTATGCCTCATAGTCTGTCGTATATGTCCCATCTGCAGAACCATTCTCGATCTCTAGTTCCTGTTTTTCCCCGACATTAGCAAATTCTATCTTGCCACCCTTCTTCCACAACATGAGCCGGAGTGCAGCTTTAGATTTAGTGATGTGGGAGCGATACCCTAGAGAGCTGTCAGATGTTCTTGACTTATGGTCACCCTCACGGGTCTTGAAAGCGCTCAGCTCGTTCTTCGGGTCGTCGATAACTATACGAGCACAACACTCGAGAGCAACGGCGGCGAACCCGCCTCCGGGGCCAGCTTGGGCATCGACCGCGGTCCTGAGGAACTCACTTCCTATCGAGAATCCGGGGAGCGACGCCAACTTCGCGCCGCTAATTTCTGCCGCCCGCACTGCCACCGCCAAGTGCACATCCCTCGCGCTAGCGGCATGCCTGTAGAGATCATCTGCGGAGATCGTGCCTACGGCCCCCTCCAAGCAATCGAGAGGGAAAATGGCTCTGTCAATTTTGACGTCGGCTTCGTGTTTCTCGCCGCCAACAAACGTGCTGAGTTTCCCTTCGGCGACCACACGGACCTGGAACGCGCGTGGGTGGCAGGTCGCAGATGAGAGAAATATGGGCGAACCGTGAAGGTGGGCCACGGTTGCATGGGCACGCTGTGATCCAGAGAGAAGGTCGACGGGCGAGAGACCCTCGAGCACCGCTGGCTGTAGGTCGCAAATGGATAGCGCCGAAATCTCCGAGCCTAGGACGTCTATAGCAATTTGCGATCGGTCAACAATCGTATTTACCATCCTTGAAACATCTCGAGCGGCATACACGTGCTGAATAGAGAATAGGTCAAGCATGTCTTTAATTGGTACGAATGCTGGATAAGCATTCGCTGCCGATAGTATATCGTCACTATCAGCTGACCGTGTCACGGTGATTTGATTTTTTGCAATTCTGGATGACCACTCCTGTATGCGGGCTATCAAGAGCTCAGCTTCATCAGAATTCTGGGCAAAATTTGGCGCAGCCAAGAGGCCGGGGTCGAGGTGAAGTGTCAACATCAGGCTTTGGGACCACGCTCGACGTCAGCGTTCTTAGCCCTCTTGATCCGGGCTGCCCGTACGATAGCCTCAATCTCGGCTTGAGATTGATCAAAGAAATCATCAGGCCAATCTAATATTGCCCCGTATTCTGTAATTTCTACTGGCTTGCACTCTGTCACGCCATCGGTCATCTTTGTGAAGTATATATTCACACTTTTTAGAAGGTCTTCGGACTCCGATTGAGCAATTCGGAGGCGGAGCCTGTCTACCAGATACTCACTGTGGGTTTCTAAGACGCATTGCTTGCCAAGAAATTTCATTGCTATGAAAAAATCCGCCAAGCGCGCCTGAACTCTGGGATGGAGGTGCAGTTCCGGCTGTTCAAATATCAATAAGCTACCAGCAGGAGCTAGAAGTGCACTGACGATAATTGGTAAAACTTGGCTTACTCCCACGCCGACATTAGTTAGGTCATGGTAGTTGTTGTCATTGTTTGTTTTAACCTGAAGCTGGTGGCCAAAAACACCTTTCTCTTCAGTTTTTACCTGTCGTGCGACCCCGACGTATTGAAGCCACTCCACTACCGCGTTCACAAGCGAAGTTCGTGACTTATCGGACCATCTAGCCGATGGTTTGTCGAAATTCAAAGGCCGCACGTGCTCAATGGAAGTGTCTCCATTTAGTTCAAGAACGGCTGCGGTGTGTTCCCCCCGGTAGCCCACATCCGTGGGATTGGCGAGCGCTTCTAGAGGGTAGACATGTCGTGGCTCGTCTCGAAGCGGCCCGAGGTAGCGGACCAAGTTTACGAAAAAAGATCGCGAAAGATCATTAGTAACACTAATCAATCTCGGTATTTCAAGATCGTAACTCCAGCTAGGCCCGTTATAAATTATCTCGACAATTTTTGATCTTACTTCGGGATAATCGAGCGTAATGTATCTATCATCTGAGCTCGTTGCAGATACTTGGCTCTTGAAATATCTAGAAGCCTGAACAATTTCCTGAACGATGCATTCTCCGTCCTCGTTCGGATATATATCGCCAAAATACTGTGTGACCTCTTCCAGAGAGTAAGTCGGCCTCAGCCAGTTTTTTACTGTCGTTAAGACATCGTCAGAAACAAGTTCGTCTTCCCAATCTTGATCATCATCAAACGGGCTAGGATCAGCAAATATTGCCTCAGCGATACGGTGCGCCCGGTCTTTACCCGCATCAAATCGGACAGCGATTTGACTGGGTTGGAAATGAGAAAATAAAACACCAACAAAAGATGCATCGGCCCGAGCCTGTAGAAGTTCACGCCGAGATACGTCGTCGATTGCTTCAATTGTGTAGTCAGAGTTCAGCCTAGGTCCGAACGCGGCAGTTTCCGCAGTTTCCGGCGATTCAACCGTAAGCTTTTCCTCCGAAGGCTGATTCCGTTCTATGTTCAACTGTGCTGGTTTTCGATCTATCTCACGTCGATGGACCGTTAACATTGTCTTCAAAAGCTTCGGTTGGAGCTTGGCCACTTCGTCACTGGGGCTGATGCCCCGAGAGTTCTTTTTGGGCGGCGGAACATCCCAAAAGCATTCGCAGTCCACTGCACGGATGGAGGGTCTGCCCCAATGCCCCAGTGCTCTCGGGGCGCGGCCTAATGCCGGGCCGTCGATCGACCACCCCATCGAGATGAACTGGTCCGGCGCGAAGGTATTTTTTACATCATCAAACCCGCCCAGTTTGACAATGGGACCGTTGAGAGCGATCGCTCTTTGTTGGGGCGCATACTGAAGTGTTTGTTTAATAAGCAAAATACTCTGAATCAAACTGCTTTTGCCACTGCTGTTTGCGCCAGCAAATACGTTGATCGCTGACAATGCCAGTTCGGTTCGCGAGAGCGATTTGAAGTTTTGAACAGACCACCGAGTAAGCAAGGACCCCTCCCAAAAGCTGGTTCAGATTGACCTACCCTCGAGCTAAGAGTCCAGTCACAGGCACAACTATTTCGAGTGCCCCCCCTAGTGCGCCTCATCCCAGTTGAGGGCCGCCCGCGCCTCCACCACCAACGGCACGGTCAGCGCCACGGCGGGCTCCGCCGCCCCCTCCATCACCCGCTTGATCTCCACGATCGCCCGATCAGCGAGCCCCTCCGGACACTCGAACACCAGTTCGTCGTGCACCTGCAGCAGCATCTTCACCTCTGACAGGCCCGCCGCCGCCAGGGCCGCGGGCATCCGCATCATCGCGCGGCGGATGATGTCGGCCGCCGCGCCCTGGATGGGGGCGTTGATGGCGGCGCGTTCGCCGAACTGGCGCTCGGCGCCGCTCTTGGAATGGATGGCCGGGATGTGGATGCGGCGGCCGAAGACGGTCGAGACCGTGCCCGTCTCGCGCACCTGGGCCTTGGTCGCGTCCATATAGGTGCGGATGCCGGGGAAGCGCTCGAAATAGGTCTTGATGTAGGCGCCGGCCTCGCCCTGGTCGATGCCCAGCTGGGCGGCGAGGCCGAAGGCGGAAATGCCGTAGACGATGCCGAAATTGATCGCCTTGGCGCGGCGCCGCGTCTCGGAATCCATCTGCTCCAGCGGCACGTTGAACATCTCGCTGGCCGTGGCCGCGTGGATGTCCAGGCCCGCCCTGAAGGCGCGTTTCAGCTCCGGAATGTCGCCGATATGGGCCAGCAGGCGCAGCTCGATCTGGCTGTAGTCGGCGCTGATCAGGACATTGCCGGGGCCGGCGATGAAGGCCTGGCGGATCTGACGGCCGGTGGCCGTGCGGATCGGGATGTTCTGCAGGTTGGGGTCGCTGGAGGCCAGGCGGCCGGTGGTGGCGGCGGCCAGCTGGTAGCTGGTGTGGACCCGGTCGGTTTTGTCGTCGGCGGCCTCGATCAGGGCGTCGGTATAGGTGCCCTTCAGCTTGGCCAGCTGGCGCCAGTCCAGCAGGACGCGCGGCAGGTCGTGGGTCAGGGCCAGTTCCTCGAGGACCGAGGCCTCGGTGCCCCACTGGCCGCTGGCGGTCTTCTTGCCGCCGGGCAGGTTCATCTCCCCGAACAGGATGT